>WTWZ01000013.1:43430-156732 GCA_009773765.1 Prolixibacteraceae bacterium
TGAAGATAATCTGGTCGTGCAATTTTACCTGTTCTGCAAAAATGGTTTTATCTTTTAACGACGACAGGGAATGCGAGTACGTTTCAGTTAAAAACTCGATACAACCTGTTTTTACCAGTTTCTGAAACGATTCGATTACCTCGGGCGCGTAAAGTTCGAATTGTTCGAGCGCCAGCCCCGAAATTGAAAATGAGACTTTAAACTTATCTTTTAGACGTGTGGTTAGTTTTAATAATAATTTGTTGGTTATCAGGTAGCTTTTCTGTGCAATATTGCGCATTATCGATTCGTTGGTGTAATCGTCGTAATAATAATGGTCGTTCCCGATATCGAAAAAACGGTATCGCCGGTGCCTGAACGGCTGATGTATCTGAAAAAACAAGCAAACTGTTTTCATAGCTCTGTATTACTGGATTAAGTTTGTAACACCGATTTGTAAACATCTGTTACAGCGCTTGCCGAATTAACCCATTCCAAATTTTCCACTTCCTGTTTTCCTTCATGTTTAAAATGTTTTGCCAGCGATTTGTAGTTTAATATTCCATAAATTGAATCGGCCATGGCATAAGTATCCCAAAAGTCGATTTTTATTGCATTTTCAATAATTTCGGCAACGCCCGATTGATTAGAAATGATAACAGGCACATTAAACTGCATTGCCTCGAGCGGCACAATACCAAAAGGTTCAGAAACAGAGGGCATTACAAAAACATCGGTCATTCGTAACATTTGTGTGACATCGTTTCCCTTTAAAAAACCGGTAAAATGAAAATGGTCCGAAATTCCAAGTTCGGCGACCCGTGCAACCATCTGGTTCATCAAATCTCCGCTTCCTGCCATTACAAACCGCACGTTATTCATTTTTTTAAGCACGAGTTTGGCAGCTTCAATAAAATACTCGGGTCCTTTTTGCATTGTAATACGCCCAAGGAAAGTGACAATTTTCTCGTTTACGCCTTTCGCCAATCCCTTGTCCTTTACTTCGTTTACAGGATCAACGGCATTATAAACCACAGTGATTTTACCGGGTGGGATTCCGTATTTTTCGACAATAATATTTTTTGTGAGGCTGCTGACTGCAATAATTCTGTCGGCCATCTCCATTCCTTCGCGCTCGATGGCATACACTTTTGGATTGACGTTGCCCCCGCTCCTGTCGAATTCGGTGGCATGAACATGCACAACCAATGGTTTTCCCGATTTTCTTTTGGCTGCAATTCCTGCCGGAAAAGTAAGCCAGTCGTGCGCGTGAACAATATCGAACTGGTTGTCGCGGGCAATAATTTCGGCAACCAGGGCATAATTCCTGATTTCATGCAATAAACCGGGGCCATATTTGCCCGAGAATTCAATTTTATATCCGTTGTTGGTTTGAACAAAACGCGTTTTTTTCGAATATTTGCGGCTTTTCAGAGTCCAAAACTCCTCTTCCCCAACATAAGGGATCAGTTTTGATTCTACTTCGTAGTAATCTATTTTTTGCTGAACATCGTCAAACTGGATTTCTTTATGGGCAATGGGGACATTATTTGCGCCAATTAACTGAACTGCTGATTGTTCCTCATCTCCAAAAATTTTTGGGACTACAAAAATTACCCCAATCCGGTTTAATTTTGCCAGTCCTTTAGTTAATCCGAAACATGCGGTACCAAGTCCGCCGGAAATATGTGGCGGAAATTCCCACCCAAACATCAGTACTTTCATCATCCGGTTTTTTTTATTCTTTATAATTCTGGACCAGGTGGGTTGCATAAACCACCCCTGCCACACTCCATGCCTGCGAAATTGCACCATTTGCGCTGTGGGGCGGGTTTCCGTTGTACATTTCCGATATTGAACCGATACAGTGTTCGGTTAAATCATCTTCAAAGTCTTCCATAATTTGTTTTACAAAAGGAAGACCCCCTTTTTTATGGATTTTTAAATAGGCTTCAACAAAAAACTGTATCAACCAGGGCCAGGCTGCCCCCTGGTGAATGGCAATTTCGCGCCCGCTTGGGTTACCTTCAACAGAGCCTTTGTAGCGAAGATTGTCGGGAGAAAGGGTACGCAATCCGCGTTTTGTTAGTAATTTGCGTTTGGCTATGCTTAAAACCGATTTTTGTTGTTCGATGGTTAACGGGGAATAATCCATAGCAACAGCAATTACCATATTCGGGCGGACCGACCAATCGGGTTTCCGGTCTTTTACCACATCTGCCAAATGGTCGTGCCCTTTATTCCAAAATGAGTTTACGAATGCGTCCCCAACTTTTTTAATCATTGGTTTCCACTGTTCAACGAAACTGTGTTCGCCGGCCAAACCAGCCAGTTCAACTGCAAAACAAATGGCGTTGTACCAAAGCGCGTTTATTTCAACTGGCAATCCATCGCGTTGTACCACAGGCCTTCCGTCAACCGAAGCGTTCATCCATGTAAGCGGGGTATTTTCCTTTTGGGCATAAACCAAACCTTCAGGGGTGGTTCCAACATATTTCCATGTGGAATTCCGGTAAGCATTTAAAATCTCCTGTATTGCGCCTCCATATTCCTTCCATATCTCAACCGGATGGCCATGTTTTTTGAAATACTTTATTATAGCCCAGATAAACCAAAGCGGTGCATCGGCTGAATTGAAAGTATGATTTTTTTGGTGAATGTGGTCAGGGAAAAATCCATTCTTCAGGTACTTCATGTAAGTATGAAGAACATCTTTAAAGGTTTTTATATTATTTAGCGACAGGCACAAACCTGTTAACGAAACGAATGTTTGACGGGTTATACTGTCGTACCAGGGAAAACCGGCAATAATATCGGTTTCATCCTTTCTATGTATTACAAATTGCCCGGCGGCATTATCGAGCGAATTTAAAAACGTAATCCTCGGGGTGCGGCTGTTCTCCTCTGACGTAAAAAGTTTTTTTAACGACTCCGGATTTGCTTCAACAGTACCTGCTGAAAATATAATACTTTCCCCCTTTTTAAAAGAAATTTCGAAATAGCCCGGAACAAATAAATCTTCAAGATATTCATAACCCCGGTGTAATTCTTTAATGTATTCAATATTGTAGTACCAGTCGGGAACAGGGACAAACTCGGCTTTTTTACTGAATTGCATGAACAGGTTGGGATATTTATCGTAAAGTTTTACACTTATACCGTTGGCCGCTTTACCAAATTTGCGGTTCACGTACATATTGGCTTTGCTTAACTGATGAACCTGACGGAATGCCAGAAAAGGCTTAAACCGCAGTTTCACAGATTCAGACGATTCAACCAATGTATAGCGTAACAATACCTTATGTTCATTTTCAACCAGCAATTGTTCTTTTGTAAATACAGCGCTGCCAACCCAGTAAGTGATTTTTGTAATCCGGTTGAATTCGATATTTCTGATGTATTTGTGCCCTTTTGGTTCATGCGCCCCTCCCTGGTAACGATGGATTCCCAGGTTGAACTCCGACCCTTTATCAACTATTGTTTCATCAAGCGAAGAAAGAAGAACGTGTTTTTCGTCCCCGAATTTACTGATGGGGCAAATCAACAAACCATGATATTTGCGTGTGTTACAACCGCTTATTGTTGTACTGATGTAAGCCCCGGCAAGGTTCGACCTCAAAATCTCCCTGTCCAACGAATATTCGAGGTTTATTAATTGTTCCTTGTCAAACTTTAAGTAACTCATAACCATTCAATCTAAAGGTGAACAAACCGGTTTTACCGGAATGGAACCGGAGTTTATGGCCCCAAACAAATTTATGCTTTTCCCTTCAAAGAATACTGTTTCATTTAACCTGTTTTTTCTGTTTTAAAATATACTTTTTCCACTGCAAAGTTTAAATATTTGTACTTTTCTTCCAATTCTGCAATTCGTTTGTTCATTTTCCACAAAAACTGGTTGTATTCAGGTGTGTTTTTATGAATTGGTATATGGCTTGCAGCCTTTACAATTTTTTGAACCCGGGCTGCAACCTGCTGACTTTCCTTGTCTATCAAAGCCAATTGAAACTTTTCCCAAATATGTTCAACTGCCACATCGGAAATATGATTCATATCGCCGGCGTAAAAACGGTAGTCGCGCAATTCGTCCATTACAATTTCGTAGGCCGGAAAGTAATCACAATAATCATCTCCAAATTCATTTATAAGTTTGTCGATAGCCAGCAAAAGAACAGCTTTGCTCCGCTGATTTTCAATTGCCCCATCTTTCCAATGGCGAATGGGGCTTACCGTGAAAACAACTTTCAGCGATGGGTTTATTTTATTCATTTCGATTAGCAGTTCGCGGTAATCGTCAAAAATTTCATCCACATCCAATCGTGCCCTTTCAAATTGGGTGGCGGGCATTTTATGACAGTTGGAAACGGGCTGGTCTGTTTTTTTAAATTTATAAACCCATGCTGTCCCAAACGTGATGAACAGGAAACCAGCTTCTTTTAGGAATTTTGCAGAGGATTTTATTCTGCTGTTGATTTGTTCCAGCGCTTCATTTTCATCGGCTGAAGAAAACCGGCCATGATGAGAAAAACTGTGCCACAAACCATCGGCAAAAATTAAATCTTCAGACTTGAATACTTTTTGCTGAAGTAAAATCCGCAGTCCGTTTGAAACTGAAAACGGGTTGTACAAAATCCCAAACGGATTGATGTCCACAACATATTTCAGTGTTTTCATTCGGGTCCCGATATTTTCGGTAAAACACGACCCCATGAAAATAATCTTTTGAGAATACCCGGTTTGCCACCTGTATTTTGGAACTTCAACCAACGTTTGAAATTTCGAGACGCTCATTTCTCACTTCACTTTTGGAATGTCAATTTTCTTTAATACCAGTGCAGTACGCGCGGGCAAATACAATTTTAAATAATGCTGGCTGTTTATTCCGGCAATCGGGTGAGTATAATAACTTATTTCTTCGTCAACCAAATCGTTTCCACCAAAACGACCATTATCGGTATTCAGCATTATTTTATATTTTCCAGGGCCAAGCGGGATTCCGTAATCGGTAAATGATTGTGATGGATTGAAATTGAATACAAAAAGAAATAATCCGCGATGGTAAGCAAGCACATTGTCGGGTTTGTTTTCCATTACAAAATCAACCGTCGGGATGGTCAGCAATTTATTCTCGCCAATCAGTTGAATCATCTCTTTATCAAAATCATACAGCCAGTGATATTTTAATTCGGGCTTTTCAGCAATACTCCAAAGGCGGCGGCAATATTTATATGACCAGCCGTTACCGGCACGCGGAAAATCAATCCACTCGGGATGTCCAAACTCATTTCCCATAAAATTCAGATATGCGCCGCCGGCTGTAGAAGCCGTTGCCAGCCGGATCATTTTATGCAATGCTATTCCGCGATCAACAATCATATTTGGTTGATCTTTCCGCATACTGAAATACATCTCCTTGTCGATGAGGCGAAAAATTATGGTTTTGTCGCCAACCAGCGCCTGATCATGCGATTCGGCGTAACTTACCACCTTTTCGTCTAACCGTTTCGAGGTAAGCTGGTGAAAAATTTCGCCAACATCCCATTCATCGTCCGATTTTTCTTTAATGGTTTTTATCCAGAAATCGGGTACTCCCATTGCCATGCGGTAATCAAATCCCAAACCTCCATCTTCCAGCGGGACAGCCAGCCCGGGCATTCCGCTCATATCTTCGGCTATTGAAACCGCAGTTGGTTTCACCTGTTTAATCAGTTTGTTTGCCATCCTGAAATAGGTGGTAGCTTCGTGATCGACATTCGGACTGAAATAATCGTTGTAGCTTGTAAATGCTTTGCCTAAACCGTGGTCGAAATACAGCATACTGGTAACGCCGTCGAACCTGAAACCGTCGAATTTGTATTCTTCGAGCCAGTATTTTATGTTGGAAAGTAAAAAATGAAGTACTTCGTTTTTTCCGTAATTAAAACAGTACGAATCCCAGGCAGGATGTTCGCCTTTAGGGCCTTCATGAAAAAACTGGAAACGTGTCCCGTCATAATTCCCCAATCCTTCGTTTTCGTTTTTTACGGCGTGCGAGTGAACCAAATCGATTACAACCGCCAATCCCAAACCGTGTGCTTCGTCAATTAACTGTTTTAATTCGTCGGGCGTTCCAAATCTTGATGATGCTGCGAAAAAACTGGAAACGTGGTAACCAAAACTCCCGTAATACGGATGCTCTGGAATGGCCATTAACTGAATGGTGTTGTAACCGTTTGCTTTTATGCGGGGCAGCATTTCTTCCCGAAATTCGGTATAAGTGTGTACCCTTTCTTCTTCACCGGCCATACCGATGTGCGCTTCGTAAATCAGCAAGGGTTCATTGTTTCGCTGAAAATCCGGATGTTTCCATTGGTATGGATTTTCGGGCGACCAAACCTGCGCATTAAAAATATGGGTTGTTGAATCCTGCACCACTCGTGTTGCCCATGCAGGGATACGTTTACCGAAATTGATGGCCCAGTGAACTGAAAGTGCGTACAAATCGCCATGACGGAGTGCGGATTCAGCAAGTTGCAACTCCCAGACTCCGTTGTCTAAACGCCTGAACTCGTATTCCCTTTTTTCCTGCCAGTCGTTAAAAGTACCCGTCAGGTAAATATGGGTTGCATTTGGCAACCATTCGCGAATAACCCAGCCCGACTGGGTTTTATGCAATCCAAAATAAAGATGCCCCGTTGCAAAATCAGAAAGTTTTTTCCCGCCGGTAAGTTCCTTTTCTTTTGTATCAGCTTCTTCTATCCTGTTCGTAATAATTTCAGCAAAGGGTTTTAACCATGGATCATCTTTCACCAACTTTGGAATATTCCTGTTCATATTGTTTTTTTATAAAGGTAACTAATCAGGCACGAACAATGTTGTGAATGTAAAAAAAAAGAGTGGAAATAAATTTAATTGGTTATCGGGATGAACATTGAAATATTGAACCGACAGGAAAAAATTCAGTAAACCAGTTCAATATTATCAACCCAAAAAACTGATTCAGTTGACCCTGTGTATTGTAAGCCTTCATAGCTTGATGTGAAATACATTATTAAATGCGTGGGTATTTCGCCCGGTTTGCCCCAGCCTGTTTCAACCAGCGGCACCAGCGCACCTTTCGAGTTTTTTACATAAACTTTCCCAACTGTTGGAATTAAACCCATAGTTTTAGGGTCGTACTGAGGCAGATTTGTGGCATCGCCATAATACACCGGAAAAGTAGCATTGTTTACCCACTGGTTTACTGTGCCGGTAAAAAACTGGCGGTTACCGCCAATCCGGGTGGCAAAAACATTCCCGTCCCTGTCTTCCCGGCGTTTTTGTAAAATAATAGAGAAATCTGCACGGTCTTCCCCTGCAATCGGTTTTACACTATTGGTTGCCACAATCCTGTTTTTCCCAATATGGTATTTATAATCGAATTTCACAGCTTTTGGCATCCCGGTAAACGGTATTCCCTGGTTAGCATTTTTTTCCGGATCTTTCATTCCTTGTACAGGTTCGGCAGTTTCGCCCAAAAACAGGGTGCCGGCAAGTAAAACTTCCACTTCGAAACCGGCAATATTATCCTTCCTGATTTTTGTTTCGAGGCGTGCACAGTAACCATCGCCCCTTTTCTCGGGAATCACGCGTGCATTGCCCACATCGAGCACCATTTTGGCGTAAACATTGGTCGTTCCCCAGGGCGATGTGTTGTCTTTCAGTTTTAAATCAGTAAAATCTGATTGGGAACTTACCTTTCCTACACCATATAATTCGATTGTTTTGCCTGAAAGCAAGGATGATTCCTTTAATTTCCGGGAATACCAGTTATCGAGCGATGAGTACTTGAGTTGTCCGTTTCCATCGGTATAATTTACCGGCGGTTTTTGTGCATAAATATTACCAAGGAAGATTATTAAAATCAAAACTGCCAGAGTAACTTTTTGTAATCTAAAGTGTCGGGAAGAATTCATAAAACTATCTTTCTTATTGTGAATCATTTTGTTTTTTCAAACTTCAAATTTAGTTGAATATTCTTTTATTGAAAATGAAAAGAAAAAGCTGATTTCAATCCACAAACAAATGCCGCCGGACAGGTGTGCAAAAACCGTACATGTTCCGGGTAAAAGTTTAACAAGCAGAAAACTATTTATCTTCGCTTGTGTTATTTTAAAATTCGAAATCAGAACATGAAAAAAACCGGATTTACAACTACTTCCCTAAACGTTGCTTACGCGAAACCTGACCCGCACAACAGCCTGCAAATGCCTTTGTATGAAACCGTGGCTTTCGAATTTGATTCGGCCGAAAAAATGGAAGCCAATTTTAAGGGCGAATATATTGCCCATGTTTACTCGCGCACTTCGAGCCCCACGGTTGAATATTTCGAACTGAAACTAAAGGCGCTAACCGGAAGCTACGCAGTTTTGGCGGTAAGTTCGGGAATGGCGGCTATTGCCGGTTCAATTTTAGCAATTGCCAAATCGGGCGAAAATATAATCTCGGGCAATCGGTTGTTCGGGCATACCTACGCACTTTTTCAGGACACCTTACCCGGATTGGGAATCGAAGCGCGCTTTTCGGATTTAACCGACGCAAGCGAAATCGAAAACCTGATTGACACAAAAACCCGTGCTATTTATTTCGAAACCGTTACCAACCCTCAACTTGAAATTGCCGACATTGAAATGCTTTCGGCAGTTGCAAAAAAACACGATATCATCCTTATCGCCGACAGTACCATGACCCCGCCGAATGTTTTCTGTGCTGGAAAGTTGGGTGTAAATATCGAAGTTGTTTCAACTACCAAATACATTTCGGGCGGTGCAACTTCGTTTGGCGGCGCCATAATCGACCATGGCAATTTCGACTGGACAATAAATCCGAACCTCTCGAAATACTACGATAAGTTTGGCAAGAACGCCTTTATTGCCAAACTTCGCAAAAACATTTACCGTAATACCGGCGGTAGCATGACCCCGCAAACCGCCAAAATGATGATACAGGGGTTGGATATTTTGGAACTCCGGGTTGAAAAATGTTACAAAAACTGCATGGCCCTGGGCGCTTTTTTCGAATCGAACCCAAAAATAATACGTGTTGACTATCCCGGAATAAAAGCTGATTTAAGGTTTCAGCTTTCTGAAAAATATTTCAATGGAATACCGGGAACCATTATGACTTTCGACCTTGAATCGAAAGAAGCCTGTTTCGATTTTATGGACAAACTTAAAATTATACGCCGCGCCACCAACCTGAACGACAATAAAACATTGATAATACACCCGCATTCAACCATTTATGCCGAGTTTAACGAAGTGGAAAGAAAAACTGCGGGCATCCGCGACGCAATGATGCGCCTTTCGGTTGGTATTGAAAACGTTGAGGATTTGATTTGTGATATTGAACAGGCACTGGGGTAAACAGATATTACTAAAATTGTCTTATTAATTCCGATATGTTTTTATAATTTATCAACTTGTGTTCAAGATAATTCATTTCGTTTTTGCCGGTATAACAGAGAATGGAATTTTTTGTTTTTTCGGGAAATAACTGTCTGAAATAATTTAACCCTTTGACCAGACTTTTATTAAACGTTTCAGATGACTTTATTTCAATCACATCGTACGAAATAACATTGTCCAGAAGCAAATCAACTTCATTTTGATTGCTGTCGCGATAAAAAAAGAAGTTATCCATAAAACATCTGTTGTTCTGCGATTTTATGACCTCTGCAATAACAAGGTTTTCAAACAAAGCACCGCGCAAAGGATGAAAATCAAGCTGGTCAGGATTCTGAATCCTTAACAGGGTTGATGCCAGACCAGTATCATAGAAATATATTTTGTATGATTTGATTAACCGCTTATTAATATTTGTATAAAATGGATTAAGTTTAAAAATGATAAACGAAGTCTCCAATATTGAAACCCATGAGTTGATTGTATGAACTGAGACTCCAATTTCATTTGCCAAATGACTGGCTATGAATATTTGGCCAGTTCTGCCTGCACATAATCTTAAAAAAGTCCTGAATTTATCAAGTTCTTTAATGTTGATTAATTGTCGTAAATCACGTTCAATATATGTTTCAATATAATCAGCATACACTTTCGCAGGGAGCAGGTTTATATCCCATACCCGCGGATAAAATCCTTTGCAGATTGATTGGTTTATATCCGCTTCGTTTAAATTTCCAAGCTCTTTAAAACTAAAAGGGAAAAGTTTATACAGAGCTGTTCTCCCAGCCAATGACTGTGTGATACTACTTAATAAATTAAACTGTTGACTACCTGTTAGAATAAATTGTCCGGGTACGTTTTGTTCATCCACAATTTCCTGTATGTACGACAAAAGCTGGGGTACACGTTGAATTTCGTCGAGAATTACCCCACTTTTGTTGCTTTCTAAAAAATTTCGCGGATCAGAAGTGGCAAGCTCATAATTGTCGGGATTTTCGAGTGAAGTATATTTTTTTCGAGGAAATATTTTTTTTAACATGGTTGTTTTACCTGATTGCCGTGGACCTGTAACAGTAACAACCGGAAAATTTGCAGCGCCCTGCAACACGTCGTTTTCTATTTCTCTTTGAAGATACATTTTATGTAATTATGAAGTCAGACTACAAAATTACATTAAAAACAGAAATAAAAGCAAACAAATCTATGTAAATTTGAAGTCGAACTTCAAATTTACATAGATTTTTACAAATTCACCTTTTCCAAGACTTTCCATTAATAGCTGTTTTAAATTTAATATCT
Source organism: Prolixibacteraceae bacterium (assembly GCA_009773765.1). Classification (GTDB taxonomy): domain Bacteria; phylum Bacteroidota; class Bacteroidia; order Bacteroidales; family Prolixibacteraceae; genus Draconibacterium. The sequence goes on from WTWZ01000013.1 coordinate 54,131, forward strand.
CCCGTCAACCATTGTTTTAAAGAACCTCACAACATACTTTAAAAACCTGTCTATTTAATTGAAGACATCGTTCAGTCCGAGTTAAAAAGTTAACTCGTTTTCTTGTAATTTAAAATTGCCCACGCATTAAAGAAAATGGCAAAACCAGTTATTACCAGAAAATGTAGCCTGATGTGGTGAAAACCGCTGCCTTTCAGCACTATCATGCGCATCACCTCAATAAACCAGGTTACCGGGTTGAAACGTGCAATCCATTTTGCCCACTCCGGCATACTGTCGATTGGCGTGAACAAGCCGCTCATCAGTATAAAAATCATTAAAAAGAAAAATGCCAGCGACATGGCTTGTTGCTGCGTGTTGGCGTAAGTTGAGATTATAAGCCCAACTCCCATAACAGCAACAAGATATATCGACAAAAATCCATAGAGCAACAAAATACTGCCTTGCGGAACGATGCCGTAAACCAGCCTGGCAATCAGAAAAAGCCCAACCGAAAAAACAAACATCCCGATTACCCAGAACGGGATCAGTTTGCCCAGAATAAAATGATGTTTACGAATGGGCGTTACGTTGATTTGCTCGATAGTGCCAATCTCTTTTTCCTTAACAATGTTTAGCGAACACATCAGCGCCCCGACCATGGTAACCAGCAATACCAATATGCCGGGGACCATAAAATGCGGGTAATCCAGGTATTTGTTAAACCAGTTTAAATTTGTGATTTCTATGGTGGGCAACGCCGCCATTTTGGGTGCGGGTGCCATTTCTGCCCTGATGTTTTGGTTGAACTGCGCAATTATACGATTGAGGTAAACCGCGCCGATATTGGCTTTTGTGCCGTTAATCGCATTTACGGCAATAAACAGTTTTCCTTTTTCGCCATTCACAAGGTCTTTCTCAAACGACGGCGGAATTTCGAGTACCAAATCGGTTTTATCGGTTTCCATTTGTGCAAAACCTTCGTTAAACGATTGGCCAAATCCGGACAGTCTGAAATAGCCTGATGCCATGATACGGCTGGTGAGGTCCCTTGAAAAAAATGAATGGTCATGGTCAATTACTGTGATGTTAATGTTTTTGATTTCGTAATCGGCGGCAAGCGGAAGTATCAATAACTGAACCACGGGCACTGCCATTATCATTCTCAGAATCACCGTATCACGAAAAATTTGTGTGAATTCCTTTTGCAATAAAAAAAACAGTGTTTTCATACCAGCCTCACTTTAAATTTTTTAATACTTACCACAAGTAAAAACAGGGCCATTCCAACCAAAATGAGCGTTTCTTTCCAGATGGCCGAAAACCCAAGTCCTTTAATCATGATTGATTTTACGATGATATAGTACCATTTGGCCGGCACAATATTCGAAATTACCTGCAACGCCAGCGGCATATTTTCAATTGGGAACATAAAACCGGACAGTAAAATGGTGGGCAGCATCATTCCAAGCAACGCTATAATCATGGCTGTCCGTTGCGAACTGGTTGAATTTGAAATGAGCAGCCCCAGCGAAAGCGCCGTAATTATCAGCAGCGAACTTTCAGCAAAAAGCAGCAAAACACTTCCTTTGATGGGCAGATTGAGCAGGTAAACACTTAAAAGCAAAATCATGGCAAGATTGATAAGCGATAAAAAGAAATAGGGGACTGCTTTCGAAATCACGACAAGAATGGTTTTGAAAGGCGAAACCAGCAGCACTTCCATGGTGCCGTTTTCCTTTTCGCGAACGATGGAAACCGAAGTCATGAGCACGCTGATTAGAAAAAGAACCAGCGCCATCACACCGGGTACAAAATTGGTGGCCCCTTTCAGTTCGGGATTGTAAATCATCCGGATGTCGATTTCAATTTGGTATGGAATCTTTTGCAAACCCTGCAACTCAGCCTGATAACTTAAAATGATGCTTGACGCATAATTGGTAAGCGTTCCGGCGGTGTTGGGGTCGGTGGCGTCGGCAATAATCTGCACCTGCGCTTTATTTAAGTGGGCGAGGCTGTTGTTGAAATTGGCCGGAAAAACCACCACAAGTTTGATTTTTCCTTCCCTGAAAACCTCTTCAATCTGCTGGTGGCTCATTAAAATCCGTTCGATTTCGAAATTTGCGCTCACTTCCATTTTGTCGATAATCCGGCGTGTGGCAACATCGTTGGCGTAATCGCAAACCACAATTTTGCTGTTTTTGATTTCGTTGGTAAGTGCAAACCCAAACAATACAATCTGGGAAATCGGCATTCCGAATAACAACAGCAACGTTTTTCTGTCTCGGAAAACGTGGTAAAATTCTTTCTTTACAAATGCGATAAACTGTTTCATAAGTTGCGTTTTGCCCCTCGGGCGAGCTGGTAAAAAACTTCGTCCATATTTGATGCGCCAAACTGTTTTTTGAGGTTGGCGGGCGAGTCGAGCGCTTTGATGTAACCATCCACCATCATCGAGATGCGGTTGCAATATTCGGCCTCATCCATGTAATGTGTGGTCACAAAAACAGTGATTCCGCGTTCGGCGGCGGCATAAATCAGGTCCCAGAACTGGCGGCGCGTAACCGGGTCAACGCCGCCGGTAGGTTCATCTAAAAACACAATTTTGGGCTCGTGAAAAATGGCCACCGAAAAAGCCAGTTTCTGTTTCCAGCCCAGCGGCAGCGAGCGAACCAGTTTTGTTGCTTCCTCTTTCAGCCCGAGTTGTTCAACCAGTTCAACACTTTTTGCTTTTATTGATTTGCGGTCCATTCCGTAAATTCCCCCGTAAAACCTGATGTTTTCGAGAATGGTCAAATCTTCGTACAACGAGAATTTCTGGCTCATGTAGCCAATGTTCCTTTTAATTTTTTCGGTTTGCCTGTACACATCGAAACCTGCAATGTTTGCCTTGCCCGAAGTTGGGTTCGAAAGCCCGCACAACATGCGCATTGCCGTGGTTTTTCCAGCCCCGTTTGCTCCCAGAAAACCAAATATTTCGCCTGACTTAACATCAAAAGTGATTTCGTTTACCGCGGTAAAATCGCCAAAACGTTTCGTCAGATTTTCGGTTGATATTACTGTTTTGGTTTCCATTTCACTTCATTAAATCAATAAAACAATCCTCAATGGTTGGCGTAATTTCTTTTATTTCAACATCATGATGATTTTTTGTTTTCAGAAAAACCAGTAATTCATTCATCTGATTTTTGTTTTCTGAAAAAGTAACATGATGCGCATCGCCAAACGAAAAGCAACTTGCGGTTTCAGGAAACTGCCTGATGTGGGTGAGTAACCGGCTCATTTGCCCCGATTTTGCCGAAAGCAGTTTTTTTGGAAAATGCGAAATGATATTTTCAGGTGTGCCGATTGATATTACCGAGCCATTCTGGATAAGAGCAATCCGCTCGCACAGCGTGGCTTCGTCCATGTACGGCGTTGAAACGAGGATGGTAATTCCCTGTTCTTTCAACCGTTTCAGCATTTCCCAAAATTCTTTTCGCGATACTGCATCAACTCCGGTGGTGGGTTCGTCTAAAAAAAGTACAGTTGGCCGGTGGATAAGCGCGCAACACAGTGCCAGTTTTTGTTTCATACCGCCCGAAAGTTTTCCGGCACGGCGTGTTTTAAACGGTTCAATCTGAACGTAAATATCTTTTATCAGGCCGTAGTTTTCTTCGATGGTGGAATTGAAAACTGTGGCAAAAAAACTGAGGTTTTCCTCCACCGTCAAGTCCTGGTAAAGCGAAAATTTTCCGGGCATGTAACCAACCTGGTTGCGGATTGAACGGTAGTCTTTCACCACATCGAAGCCGTTTACTTTGGCGGTTCCGCTGTCGGCCAGCAACAAAGTGGATAGAATGCGGAAAATGCTTGTTTTTCCGGCGCCGTCGGGGCCAATCAAACCAAACAATTCGCCTTTTTCAACAGCAAACGACACATCATTTACCGCACGCGTTTCGCCCTTGTTGTAGGTTTTTGTGATATTTTGAAGAATTACGTCGGCCATGCCAGTTTAAAGTTTAAAGTTCCTTGTTCAAAGTTCAAAGTTCAAAGTTCAAAAGAGCAGGTTTTCAATATCTGGTATCTGCACTGTGTCTCACCTTTTTCCCCTATCCTTTGGAGAGGTCGGGAGAGGCTTTTTCTGCGGAGGGATAAGAGCGAGGCTTTTAGAAAGTGATTTCTCCATACATCCCGATTTTATAGGTTCCGTCGTTTTTTACTTTCACTTTCATGGCGTAAACCAGGTTGGCGCGTTCTTCTTTGGTTTGAATGGTTTTGGGCGTAAACTCGGCTTTGTCGCTAATCCACGTAATTACGCCTTCGTTTTCGGCAAAACCGCCATTGCCATCGTCGGTATGCACTTTTACGGTTTGGTTGAGTTTTACCTGTGCCAACTGGTTGGCCGAAATATAAACCCGCAGAATTATCTCCGACAAGTCGGCTATTTTATAAAGCGGTTTTCCGGCGGCAACCATTTCATTTTGTTCTGCATATTTGGCAATCACAGTGCCTGCCATCGGATTTACAATCCGGCTTTTCAGCAACTGGTCGTTAAGTTGTTCAACCTGAATTCCAAGCTGGAGCATTTCATTGTTAATACCCGTTGTTGAAATATCGAGCGTTGACTTTTGTGCATCGATTTGCTTTTTGATTAAGGCTATTTGTGCGGTGATATCATCGAGTTGCTTGGTGGTGGCAGCATCTGCCTTTAATAAGTTTTCAATTCTTTTCTTTTCACCTTCGGAAGTTCTCAACTGCTCGTTTAAAGCCGAAAGCTGTACTGCAATGTTTGGCTTTTTAGCTCCAAGCGCTTCTATTTGCGATTCAAGCTGTTTTTTCTTCAGATAAAGCTGAACAGTATCAACATAACCCAACATCTGACCGGCTTCGAGCGACTGGCCTTCTTCAACCTGAAATATTTTAAGTGTACCGTTTGCTTCGGCTGAAATTATTGTTTCAACGGCTTCGAATGAACCTGATGCGTCGAAAGTGCTTTCGTTGTTGCAGGCGGCTGCAGTTAATACCAATGCTGCAAATACTGAGTTTTTAAATAACTTTTTCATCTTTTTTATTTTTGATTTCCGGTTGTTGTTTTGTTGTTATAAAGCACCATTAAAAGCTGTACCTGGTGCAGTAAAAGGTTTTGGCGCGCCTGGTCTTCGGCATTCACATAGCTCATATAGTCGATGGCAGAGATAGTACCATTTTCCAATTGGTTGCACGCTGTATTTTTTATTTCGGCACGCAGTGCAATTATTTCTTCGTCGGTTTGTATCAATGCTTCGCTTTTGGCAGTTTCATTAATTTGTTGCTGAACTGTGAGATTGGTATTAAACAGAAAAGTTTCCTTTTGCAGTTCTGCTGATTCGCGGTTAAATTGCAATATATCCATTTCCTTGCCCGAAGTATAAAAGCTGGAGATGTTCCAGTTGAGGCGCAAACCTGTATAATAGTAAGCTTCAAAATCGTTGCTCAGAAAGTTTAAAGCAGGCCGCCCTGCCCCGCCCTGAAAAAAGAGGCTGATCCGGGGCAGGTTTTTTGTATTCACAATATTCCCCTGTACATCGAAAACCTGCTTTTGCAATTCGAACAATTGTAATTCGGGCCGGTTAATTGCCGTGGAAAAATGCGGCACCGGTGGCTTTTGCAATTTTGTTCCGGTTGTAATGGTCTCGCGTGTAAACAAGCTGAGCATATCGGCATAACTTTTCCAGTCGGCCTTTAAACCGGTAGTCCGCTGTTCGGCCTTCAGTAATTCGGCTTTCAATAAGCTGAGGTTGCTTTTCAATGCCGTTCCGTTGGCAATGGCCGCGCTGGTTTTTTCAATACCTGCGAGAATATCTTTTTTTACAATTTCGTTTTGTTCAACCTGAAGTTCAATCAGTAACATTCCGAAGAAAAGCTGGCCGATGCGTTCGTAAAGCCGGTAAAGTTCAACTTCAATTTTCTGCGCCTCCACTCCGGCATTGATATTGACCAAATCTTTATGGTTACTGAGCGTAAAAAGGTCGGAGATGGGCTGAACCACTTCGCCGTACAATTTGTACTGGTCTTTGCTGATGGTTTCGAAGGTATTTGCGCTACCTGGCAAGTTTGCATTCAAAACAGGCTGGGTAACATCGCTTTGGTAAGTGGCCTGGCCAGCTACTACAATCTGGGGCAAATATCCTTTCGAAACATTGTCGAGCGAATACAATTTTAATTTTTCGATGAGCCCGAACTGTTTGATTAACGGGTAATTGCGGCGTGCTTGGGCGTAACAACTGTCGATGGAAAGTGGCTGCCCGGTTTGTGCTGAACTTGTGCTGTAAATAACAGCAGCAACAGCAGCAGCAGCCAGTTTTTTATTCTGTTTTCAATCATGGTTTTGAGTTATTTGCAGAATTTCTGTTTAAATACTAATTCATCATTGCTTTTATCCAAACCGGAATCAGTTTCTTCCGTTCTTCGATGAGCGCATTAAATTCTTCCTCGGTTAATCCTGAAATGGCTTTCAGGAGTGGTTTTCCTATAAACGGAAAAACAATAAGCCCAATGAAATTCATCATAAAATGAAGAAAACTCTGGTCTTTGATTTTTCCCTGTTGTACGGATTCGGCAAACTGGCGAATAAAAACCGAGTTAAAAACTGTGTTGCGGATATCAATTTTTTGCAGCAATTGCTCGGGGTTGTTCCTGATTTCGCTCATGATAAAGAGCGGGATATCGGGTTCCCTGAAAATCAAATCGATATAACCGGCTGCAAACTGTTCAATTTTCTCCTCAAAAGTTGTTTCAGGATTATTGATAATTACCGATACTGAGCCAAAAAACCCGCTCAGCGTTTCAATCATTACAAGTACAAACAGCCGCTCTTTGCTTCTGAAATAGTAATTCAGCAATGCCAGGTTGATGCCGGCCTCTTCGGCAATATCGCGGGTGCGGGCGGCGGCAAAACCTTTGCGGTGAAAAACTGCTTTTGCGGCATTTTTAATCTTATCTTCTGTAGATGAATCTTTTAATTCCATTTTACTTCTTCTTGAATTGAGAAATATTTTAAAAATTATGGTGTAAATATATTTTATATTTTGATTTAAACAAATTAATCAATCATTATTTTTAATCATTTGATTAATGTTTATTAAATAATTACTGTTCATCTAAAAAATTTCTTAATTACAGCAGAAGAAACAAATGTCCACTAAAAAATGAATCATGATTATAAACAACTATTTGTTAATAATTTATATTAGGATTTACAATATTTTTAAATAGATTTAACACCAATTTAATATTGGAGGGCATTAAATCAACTTCCGCTTTTAGATATGTTTTAAATCTGGAATTATTTGGGGGTAATTCTGTTAATGAACTAATTTTCAGATTTAAACATTAATATTATAAATGTGCAGTAATTGTGGAAAAAATTATTAATTCATGAGATATAAAAACAAAGATTTGATTTCCCAAATAAACACACTTCATTCCAATCAGATACAGGCGAAAATTGAGTTGGCCGATTGCCCGCTTAAAGCTATGATGTGTGAGGTACATCTATACTCAATTCATATAAGCCTTCTTGAAACAGAAAAATACCGCACTGAAAAGAAATACGAAAAGTCAGTTGAATCACTTAAAAGCGCCTTTGATAAAACTACTGAATTACAGAATAATCCTTGTACAAAATGCGCAAATCACTATCGGCCAAATATTATCGAAACAATGGAAACCATAATTAATGAACTTTATAGTAATTCAAATAGTATATTCAGAAAAAAAAATCAAAACCCAACGCATACCAGAGCAGTTGGGATTTTAAGGGAAATGAAACATTTAGTAAACAGCACTGCACATCTTAGTGAATTAAAAGGAAAATTTCTGGGTAATTATTTGAATTAACACAAAAAAATATCATTAAATTCATTCAACCCTGAAATTACCGTGCCCTAAACAAACCCGTCCATCGCTGGCAATTCCTTCAATAATAACATGATATAATCCTGATTGGTCTGAACTAAAAAACCGAAGTTCCGAAATTCCATCTTTTGTTGTTACTTCGGGATTCCAATATAGCAAAGTCCTTAAATCGGGCTTTTTTTCCTTTAAGTTTTGGGGAGTATATTTTGGGGAATAAAACTCCCTGAATTTCGAATAACCAACTACTTGATATTCAATAATCCCTTTGCCAATCGAACTTCCTTCGCCCATTTTTCCGCGCCTTGTGTAAATTGCAACCACACCATTCGCACCTTTTAATCCAAAAACGGCAGTATTATGCGCTGATTTTAAAATCTCGATCTTATCCACATCACTCATAGGAATGGCCCTGATTGTTTGAATTAACTTCTCGTTTGATTCATTTGTTGCATTTCTTTCTGCGTTAGTATTTTGCGTTACTTCCTGCGGCATGTTAACACTTTGCATACCCACCATTGAAATTCCATCCAGCAAAAAAAGCGGTGTTGCACTTGTGCCAAAACTGCTGGCCCCACGAATCCGGATATCGTTCCCTGTAATGTCAACACCAGGAATTTTGCCAACCATGTAATCCAGAACATTATCATACGACTGCTCAAATTCCCCGACTTGAAGAACAAAATCCGCTGATTCGTATAATCTGAAATGCCCGTCGGTTTCAGTATTGTTTTGATTAGGTTTTTTTGTACTAACAAACCGGCCTTTAGGTTGAAACTTCCTGTTTTCGTTGTATATCCGGTATTTCAACAATGCAAGCTGCGACAATTCATCTGTCCTTTCGCCCAATTGTTTTAATTGAATACCCGAGGGTTCCGCACTTTTAAATACAGGTTCAACAATTACATCAACATTCATTTTTCCGGTACTACTTTTTGCCTGAACATGAATTGTAGCGGTATCATTAAATAGCAAACCTGTTAAATCAAATTTCCCCAAACTATCTGTTTGCTGAGTTAAAAATGCAACTTCACCATCTTTTTGAATGGCCAGGGTAATTTCGCCATTAGAGATTAAACTTTCTGTTAAAATATTTTTCGCAATTCCTTTCAAACTAATTCCTGCCTCTTGTTTATACTTTAATTCTGTCGTTTTATCAGGGGCGCCGTTCCAGAAATAACTGGCATATCCGTTAGTCAGCATTACCAACCTGAGTTTGGCCTCAGAACTCAACTCTGTATCTGTAAATAAATCAGATGATGATTCCACAAAACCATTGATTTCAGAATCGATTAAAAATTGTGATAAAATATTTTTTGAGAATCCATTTTCAGGAACTGCAAACTCGTGAACAACTGAAACTGAAAGATTTGAAACATCTTTACCGGCAATAAACTTTTCATCGTTTATCCGGATAGTTATTTCCTGCCTTTTTCCAAAGGCTTCTTTATCAGGTTGAACCAATAAACTATTTATGAAATTGTTACGGGAAAACAATAATCGTTCTGAAACAGGTTTTAATGTTTTATCAAGCAAGACCAAACGGTTAATTCCAGGCTTTAGGGTGCTGTTTTCAAATTTGAGTACCTTGTTATTGCCATCCATTTTAAAAGCCTGGTAAAAAAGAACTTCACCCCTGTACATATTGGCGAGGTAAAAATTTTCACCTGAAAAAGTCTCAGAATTACCGGCAACATTTATAATAACCTCTTTTGTTGTGTGGTTTACGAGTTTTATTTTAATTCCGTCTTTAACAGGTTCAAATTTATATCGAAACGAAGGAAACCCTTCGATTGCTGCAAAATAGGATTTCCCTGATTCCGGGGTTAAAAACAGCAAACCCATTCCTTTATAATCGGTTTTAAATGAAGTAACTACCGAGCCTTTTTCATCTTTTACGGTTCCGCGTGCATTAACTCCGTACCCCAATTTACCTATAGCTTTAAAAGCAACAAGGTTTGTTTTATTCTCAAGCAATACTCCGCCTTCGGGCATAAAAGATACATCGGCAACCATATTCGCGGTACGATCAATTTTAGCGGAAGCGCGCGCAGAGCCCGAAATTCGGGAAATGGTTATTTGTTTATAAAAGTAAGAATCATGATTAAAATTGAACAAATAGTTGGTGTAAGCCTGTATCAAATAATTACCAGGCTTCATTTTGTCGGAAACAGGAAAACTGCCTGATGCCTGACCGTTAACACACAGCAAAACCTGTTGGACAAATGATGCCCCAGAGCCGTCCAACAAATTTAAATACACATTTTCGGCACGTGGAATAAGTTGCCCTGAGCGACTGTCGGTAAGGTAAATTTTGAACCAAACGGTGTCGCCGGTAAAATAATTTTCTGCATCGGTGTGGATATAAATCTTTTCAACCGGATTTTTTTCGTTTGCCAAAATCCAATCATCAATATTCTGAGCCGTTATAAATGGTGTAATACCGAAAATAAAGAAATGAAATACTGTAAATTGTTTTAACATGGCCGGATCATTTTCAATGGTTCCAATTTAATACTAAAAACCAGTTTGAACAAATTGTTTATTTACAGACAAAGAAAACAGTGTTTACCCTGAGTAATTTTCGTTAAAATACTTAAAAATACTGTTGATCCTTTCCACTTTTAATAAAACAAAGGTTTCGTTTTAACCCTGAAAATCCGGCACGTTTAACCGCCGATTTTTTAAACAGCTCATCAAACAATTGCTTTCCCATCTGGTGCCAATCTTTTTTTGCAAGTTGGAGCAACCTGGTATTTGGTACAAAAGCGGGTTCTGTATTTTTTTCAGATTTCAGGTTCCACGGGCAAACATCCTGACAAATGTCGCAACCAAAAACCCGGTTTTCAAATTTTCCCTTCAGATTTGAACCCAACTCCCCTTTTAACTCGATGGTTTGGTAAGAAATGCAAAGCCTGGCATCAACAACCCTGTCGGCAACAATGGCTTTTGTGGGACAGGCATCTATACACCGGGTGCATTTCCCACAGTGGTCGGCTATTGGTTTCGGATTATCAAATGGCAGTTCAATGTCGAGTATCAATTCGCCAATAAAAAAGAAACTACCCTGCTCAACCGAAATGAGGTTGCTGTTTTTACCAATCCAGCCCAAACCGGCGCGTTTAGCCCAAGCCCGTTCAAAAACCGGCGCCGAATCGGCAAAAGCCCTCCCGTTACAGGATTGAATTTCGCTCTGGATAAAAGATAAAAGCGATTTCAGTTTATATTTTAAAACATAATGATAATCGGTCCCATAAGCGTATTTTGAAAGTACAGGCGCTGTTTTGTCAGCCTGTTCTTCGGCAGGAAAATAGTTTTGAAGTACAACAATAATGGTTTTTGCATTTTCGAAAATCAAGCGCGGGTCGAGCCGTTTATCAATGTTCCGGGCCATGTAACTCATTTCTCCGTGCATATTTTTTTCAAGCCAGGTTTGTAACGGGGGCATTTCCCCTGACAGAAACCCAACCGGAAGAATTGCACAGCCTGACAATCCGAGCTCACCTGCCTTTGCTTTTATCGAACCTGATATTTGGCCGTCGTTTTGCATAGGCTAAAAATACAACTTTCTGTCAACCTTCAATTCACAAAAAAACCTGCCTTTTTAAGACAGGTTCTTTTGTTGGCCGCACAACAAATTACTTTTTCATCTTCTTCTTCAGAACAACAAATGCAGCCACTGCAATAATTATAACCACCACTATAATAATAATTGTAGTGGTTCCTGAAGATGCTGTTTCTGCCCCGGCCAGTAAATCCTGCTCCATGTAAGAACTGTCCTGTACATTCAAATTATCGATGTAAGTGCCTGAATCTTCCTGTGCAACTGCAAAAAACGGAAGGCTCAAAATAAAAGTTGCCAACATTCCAATTAGTTTTTTCATGTTTTTTAATTTTTAAAATTTAACTTATTGTTCATTCTTTAATTTCTCTTTTATGGCATCTATCAACGGCGCTGCCGGTTTATAACGTGGATTAATAACCATTAACCTGTCCAACACCGTTTCAGCCTTGCGATACTCCGACTGGCTAAACAAATTTTGGGCCTCAACCAAATAAAATGGTTCGTATTGCGGATAAATTTCCCGGCCTTGTTGCAAATATCTGTGAAAACTTTGAAAATCGTTTTGTTTCACTGCATTTTTTGCCAATTGTAAAATTATCCACACATTGTTTTGGTCTGATTCTAAAGCATTTTCAAGCAAAATATTTGCCTCGTCAAACTTCCCCAATTCCGATTTACTGATTCCGGTGAAATCTTGTTTATTTTTTCTTTTCAGTAATACAACTATAGGGTTTCCTTTATGGTAAAACGTTTTCAAAATTTCGGATGATTCCCACTTTCCGTTTTTTAAAAGTTCGGGGTGAATGTAGTTTACACCAAATAATCCGTAATCCCAGTCAGCCGAACTTCTTTCGAGGTAACGTACATATTTGTACTGAAAATTTGGATTTTTATCGAAATAATTTGAAAGGTTACAATTTGATGCTACCTTAATTTTTTCGTTTCCAACCAATTCAATTAAATATTCAGCCGGTTTTTTAATCCCATGAAAATAATAGTCGTACTCATAATTCGACCAGGCTTTTTTGTTTCCCCCTGAAATAGTGTTGAAATAAATATAATCCGCAGGAAAAGTTGAAGCCTGATGTTTTACAGGGAGTACAATCAACAAAAAACAAAATATTAAAAATGCAGTTTTACCGGTTTTGCCCGATAAACTATTGTAAATACCAATTAAGCCCATCGAAGAAAAAATGGTCAAAACGGGCAAAACAAAAATCATTTGCCGAACGCCACTGTACAAATTTGCATCGATAACAATTACATAAACCAGTGGAAAGAAAAGGGTAAAAAGTAAAAACAACTCCACAAAGAGTTGTTTGCTATCCTGATGAAATATTTTTTTAAAAAACAGGGACAAAAAAACCCCGAACCCAAGAAACAGGAATTCCGGTGTTGAAATCAGCAGCCATTTGGGCAGATAATACCACGGAAGTTGAGTACTCCACAACCACTCCCCTTCGAAAATCTGGCGGATGCTCACTTTGTAATATTCCATTACCCCCAAACTTTCCAACGGATGCTTAAAAACGTTTTGCAAGGCAAAGGGCCAGAAAAGCAATCCTGCAAAATATCCAATCAGCAAAATTGTCAATCCCTGGCCCAGAAACCTTACAACACTAAGTTTAGTTGAAAATATTTGTTTAAGTAAAAAAGGTTTCAAAATAAAAAAAGCAAATAGCGCCAAACCCAGGTATCCAAATAAAACAAGCCCTCCGATGCGGACAGAATTTGTAAATGCAATGGCAAGCCCGAGCCAAACAGTAGTGCTTAATTTTGGTTCAGGCAGTTCTTTAACAAACCTGAAAATGAAAAATATTGCAGCCATATAACCTGTAGCAAACGGAATGTCTTTTAAATTTCCAAATGCGTGGCCAAATAGCCTGGGCATTGCCAACATTGAAACTACGGTTAAAGCGGGCACCCAAAATGATCCGGTAATCTGAAAACCTGCCAATCCTGAAAAAAGGAGCAACAACCAGAAAAAAAATGCGCCGGTAAAATGTCGTGTTAAAAACTCGTTTTCAATATTAAATACCCGGTTAATCAAAGCAGTGAAATTATCTACCGACTGTCCGTAGTATTTCAAATTTGTTACGGGGGTATCCAGGCACGATTTATCGGCGCCGCCTGTAAAATACCAGTTAACCACCTTTTTTGCGTGTGGGTAGTGCAATTGTTCATCAACATTTACCGCGGCTTTCGGCGCCAGAAATACCAGTAATATTGCAGCCAGTAAAAGACTTGCCACAAAAGCATTTCGTGCAGTAATTATGTTGGCCGTGTTATTCATAAATCTCCTTAACGATATAAACTGGCCGGTTTTGAACTTCCTTGAAAATGCGGTAAATGTATTCGCCAATCAATCCCAAAAAAGTAAGCTGTACCGAGCCAAAAAAACTAACCGCCAGAAATGTGGACGACCAGCCAATGGGCGCGTAACCGGCAAATTTTGAAACAAACGTGTAAACAACAGCTCCCAAAAAAATCAGGATTCCAAATAACCCACAGTAGAGACAGGCTTTTACTGGCCATTTCGAAAATGAATAAATAGCATCGGCTGCCAGTTCGAACAGTTTCCTTTGGCTCATTTTTGCCTGGCCTTTTAACCTTTCGGGACGGTCGAACAAAATAAAATCATGCTTAAACCCGATAAAATTCCGAATTCCTGGGAAATAACGGTTCCGTTCTGAAAAACGCAGTATAGCTTGCTGGGCTTTTTTGTTGATGATGCAAAAATTTCCTGCATTTGCAACCTGTTCGCTTTCGGAAATTCTGCTGAAAACATGATGAAAAATATTGGTGTAAATCTTACGCGAGAGTTTTTCGCTACGCTGTTCACGAACAGCAGTTACTATATCAGACTGTGTTTCAATGATTTTATTGTACAGAACTGGAATTAATTCAGGCGGATCCTGAAAATCGCCATCCATTATAATAACGTAATCGCCTTTGGCAAAATCCAATCCACCAGTTAAAGCTGCCTGCAACCCAAAATTTCTGGAGTAGGAAATTACTTTTACCCGGTTGTCCTTAGTTTTGAACCTTAAAAGCGTTTCGAGCGTTGCATCTGTGCTTCCATCGTCAACACAAATAACCTCAAATGTTTCGCCGGTGGATTGAAGATTTTCAAAAATCTCTTCCATCAGTTGCGAAACGAGGTTGGCCTCGTTTAAAAGTGGCACTACAACAGAAATCATGTCATTAATCTTTTATGCGTTGTGCTGTGTCCCCGGGATTGGAACCGGAAATTCCAAATTTACCGGGCCCATTTCGTATTTTTCAGGCCCAAGTTTCACAGTTGAGTTCAGCATTTCATCCCAGGTTACCAATTGCCCGGTATATGCTGCAGTGCGGCCCATTACAGCGGTCAATGTTGAAATGGCAGTGCGTTCGGCTTCAACCACAGGTTTGTTTGTTCTTATTGCAGTTACCAGGCTGATGTGTTCCTGAACATAAGGCGAAACTGCAACAATCTCGGTCGGTTTGCCATCCTTGTTTTTCGGATAATCGTATTTCCATTTTTCTGTTCCATCCAGATTGTAAATTGTGTCTTTACAATTCGTATATCCGCTGGTTCCCACAATATGTTCTCCCAAAGTATTTGCACAATTATCAATCTGGCGCGACATACTGTGCGAAAAAACTCCGTTTCCGTAATTAAAATCAATACTGAAAAAGTCGTACTGGTCGCCGGTTAACCTGCGGGCACGGCCCCCAAAACCAATGGCCTCCACAGGGTTTTTTCCTAAAAACCAGTTAATGATATCGATATTATGAACGTGGGTATCTAGGATATGATCGCCGCATAACCAGCAGAAATTGTTCCAGTTGCGCAACATATATTCCATGTCGCCCCATCCTTCTTCACGGGTACGGAACCAAACATGGCTCTGAAGCCACCAGGCTTTTGCCGACACAATTTCGCCTATTGCGCCCGACGCTACCTGACGGTAAGTTTCGAGATAATCGCGCTGATGCCGGCGTTGAGTACCTGTTATTACGGTAAGCCCCATATTTTCAGCCTTTTTTGATGTGGCAATTATCTGGCGTGCCCCAACCGGATCAACACAAACCGGTTTTTCCATGAAAACATGCTTTTTAGCCTGAATACATCAAGTAAACTTTTATAACTGTCGAAACCCCAGAAACAATTACTTTCCCGGACTTCAACACGTTGTTTACTTAATTTACTCCGGCAATCCCAAACTTTATCTTCAAAAACATCGGCTAAAGCAACCAGTTCCAAATCGTTTCCGGCCGAGAGGAAATTAAGGGCCGCGCCAGTTCCCCTGTTTCCGCAACCCACCAGGCCAGCCTGCAATTTTACACCGTCGGGAGCTTTATCGAGTAATGGAGGAAAAACATAATCCACATTTTTTGTTTTTGAACTGCAGGAAGCCAGCGCATTCATCCCAATTACACCGGCTGCACCAATAAGTGCCGATTTTCCGAGAAAATTTCTGCGCGATAATTGACTGTTTTCCATGATATATTAGTTAATGTTTTGGTTTGAATTTACCTCTGGTTTATCGTATTCGCATACCACCCTGAACCCAACATGTTTGCAATCTGAATACCACCATATACTTTTTGGAATCTGCGGATCAGTATTCAGCCAGTCTTTGGTCCGGGTGAAATCGCGCCTGCCAACCCTTAAATCTTTTGCAGAGTAATTATAAGCCCCGCCCCTGACGACGCGTTCCATTCCATCACGCGGCCCACGGGGATTGCTGACCAGTGTTTTTGGATATTTTGAATAAACCGCCGGATCATAAAAATCCAGACAAAATTCTGCAACATTCCCAAGCATGTTTTTTAAACCAAACTGATTAGCCCGGACAATCCCGGGTTCGCGGGTGCGGTTACCACTGTTTTCCTGGTAGATTACATACGAGTTGATTACCGTTGTATCGGCCCCGAAAAGTTTTTTCCAAAATCCAACAGTTTCATAGTCATTGGGCGAGCCATCGAAGAAATAAGGGGTATTTGTTCCGCCCCTCGCCGCATATTCCCATTCTGCTTCGGTCGGAAGCCTGTATTTTTTCCCTGTCACACTGCTCAACCACAGGCAATAAGTCATAGCACCATGGTGGCTCATGGTAATTGCCGGGCGGGTACCTTTGCCCCATCCCTGGTCGGGCGCTCCCCAGGGCGGGGTTGCACCTGATATTCCATCGGTCCCTTCCTCTTTTGCCTCTGCTTCTTTACGCCCCTGTGAACTTGTTGCATTAAAGAAAGCAAGATATTCGTTCCATGAAACTTCAATTTCCCCCATCCAAAAACTATCGACGGCAACGTTAATAACAGGTCCTTCATCGTTTCTTCTGAAAGGTTCATCACCAGGCGTGCCCATTTTGAACTCGCCTCCGGGAATGGCAACCATTTTGAATGAAACTGAAGTTCCGGGAATTTTTTCATCGAATGTTGCAAATTTTTCAACTACCGCCGGACCTGTAAAAATCTCTTTTGAACCAGAAACTAACTCCTCAGCGCCTGCCAATCCGGTTTTGCCCCGATAATGCCCAACATATAAATGACATTGCAAACACGATGTGTTTTCAGGGTTGCGAATGGGTGTGATTCGGCCCCAAGTGCATTTAATGTTGAGGGGAACAGGTTGGTGTGACATTTCTTGCAGCCATCTTCATATACAAATCTTTTTGAAGCATCAACCGACCGCTTTTCGACCCAGTCAATTTCCGATGAATCTTTGGTCAAATAAACATACAAATCATGCATCCCGTGATATGCCTTACGCGTCAAAAAATACAACTTCTGATCTTCAGGGGGCAAATGGCAATCGACACAATTAACCGAAACGCCGCTTCGGGTATTGTGATGGGGCGAAAGCTTCCAAGTGGCATCGGCATGTGGATGCACGTGGCAACTTGCACAGAATTCATTTGTTGATGTATAATGAATTGTTTTGTTCAACAAAACCAGAATGAGAATTGCACTTAATCCTCCGGCTATAAACAAAAGGTAGTGTTTCCGTTTGATTGTTTTATCAGTCATAGTAAAAAGTGAAATATCCACAATAATATACGCGAGGGATTATTAAAAACTTAACCAACATCTCAATCACCGGTTAACCAATACTTAATTTTACCTTAATTGAAAATTTAACTACCAGTGATAGTTTAATTTACGAATTCAAAAAAATATTTAAAATATATTTTAAATTCCATCAATTTTAATACATTTAGCAAAAAAATAATTTGAAATTAAGAGTGCAGGACTGTATTTTAGTTAAATCTTAAAGCGTGAAAAACGGATTTTTGTACCATTCATTACATATTTTCTTCCTCTTACTTAGCACAGCCACCGGAGTTTATGCAACCGACATCTCAGATAATTCATTTCTGATTACTAAAATCAATTCTCAGAATTTAAATAACCAGCAAATCTGGAACCTTTTGCAAAGCAATGGTTCTACCGGTATTGAAATTGACTTAACTTTAAAAAATAAAAAGGTTATACTTCAGAATTCATCCGTACTTTTGGAAACAGTTATCGATAAACTTTATCCGGTTATTCAGGAAAACCCATCGAAAATTATTCCGGTTTTCATCAAATTTAGCGACAATATTTTTCTGCTCGATTCAGTAATTAACGGTTCAAAAATATCACCTTATATATTTTATCTTCCGCAGGGGGAAACCTGGCCATCGCAGGAATACCTTGTTCAGGCAAACCGAAGGATTATTTTTTTTATCGATGGAAATTATACCGGAGAAAGCAGGATTTTACATCAGTTAAAAAATTATGTATTCGAAATTTCAGCAGTTAACGTTGCCGGAGATATACTCACCAAACAAAACAAAGAGATGGTGAACCAGGAACTGTTTGTTATAAAAAACTTCGATAAATTGCCAACCCAGGCCCCACCAAATCAATTAAGTAGAAACCTGGTACCCGACTATATCAATTTTCTGCTTGAAAATTGGAAAAAATATGGAAAAAGGCCCAACTTTATTTTTATTGGAAATGAAATTTTAACCTTCGATTTTATCATTGACCAGTTAAATTCGTTCACATGGATTAAAGGAGTTGTGAAGAACGCGGACAAAAATTTCGACAAGGTTTTCTGGAAGAATCCTGATATTTTATTTACCGGTGGTAAATTCAGTTTTCCATACAGGGGAGGCGAGGAATTAATTTTGAACCCATTTGTGCCCGGGTTCAAAATGACCCCTGAACAAATTGTGGTTACCGGGGAAATGACTGTACCTGAGATTTATACTATTTTGGCTGCGCCTTTAAAATTAAGCGGGGATATGACCGGCAGTTTCAGTTTTGAAGATATTATAATAAATACGGTTAATACATCACAAATTTTTGAAGGCGAGAATTACTCTTTCATTCAGGACATTACAAGAGGGAATGTTTTGCGGTTGCCAGAAAATGCAAGTATCAACCTGGGGAAGCCTGAAACCTACGGGTTGCGCAACAACAGTTTTACCGTGAGCTGTTTTGTGAAATTTACCGAAATCCTTGAATTTGGCGACAATGCAATTTTAGGCAACTATGAATCGGGCTACAGAAGGGGGTTACACCTAATCTTACGTTCAGGCCATCCCTATTTCGGATTATGGGCCAACGATTATATTGCTAACCGAATTTTATCGCCAAATATCTGGTATCATCTTACATGGCGGTACATAATTGAAACCGGCGAACAATCAATTTTCCTTAACGGGCAATATATTGGAGGGTCCGATGGCCATCCGCCATTTTCAGGAACCGGAGACATCCATTTGGGAAGTGCGCTCTCATCCGGGGCCAGTTTGCGCGGGTATATCGACAATTTATATATCTGGAACAGGCCCCTGGGCAACGACGAAATTAACAGATTGTCGCTCGATGAGGAAATTACGTTTGACCATAAAAATAAAGATTTTGCTATTAATAAATGGTTTTTTGTATTTGCAGTATTAATTATAGCCGGCCTTTTGTTTTTTATCTTTTTCAAGCGGCGTAAAAAGGAAAATAAAAATACAGGGGTTGAGCGCACCCCTGAAGCAGCCAACAATCAGATTTTACTTTTTGGTGAATTTAAAGCCATTGATAATAAAGGAGTTGATGTATCTGATTTATTTACGCCAAAAGTAAAAGAGCTGTTTCTTTTTGTATTTATTTATTCGTTAAAAAGCGGATTTGGTGCGAACGTTAGGGATATTAACGATGTTTTATGGGGTGGTATTTCATCGGGGAAAGTGGCAAACAACCGTTCGGTAACATTAAACAAACTTCGAAAAATACTGCTTCAGTTCGATGGGATTGAAATTGTTTCAACCGGTGGCTATCTGGAGGCAAAAATTAAAAAACCATTTTACTGCGATTATGCCAGCACGTACAAATTATGCCAGATTCCGCAAGGGTTGTCGAAACAGCAACTTATTTCATTTTTTGATTTTGTAAGAAGAGGACGTTTCCTGAAAGGCATCATCTGGCCCTGGCTCGACGAAATCCGCGGATTTACGGGAAACCAGGTTATTGACAATTTACTGAACCTGGCATTGATTTACCAGAAGGAACTTAATTTACCGGAGATTGAAAAATTAGCACAACGAATTTTGGATTACGATGATTTAAATGAGGAAGCCATATATTTGCAGGTGTGGGCATTACAAAAAACAAACAACATCAATCTGGCCAGGTTTAATTTCACTTCGTTCACAAAAAAATATGAAAGTAGTTTTGGAGAACCGTACCCAATGAACTTCTCACAATTTAACCAGCACTTCGAAAAAGGTTTTATTCATTAATTTCGCCAACACTTTTCTGTAAAAAATCGCGTGTGTAATAATCATCATCAACTATTTCCCCATTCCATACAACAATATCAAGATCAATGTTTCTCGGGCCAAATTTTGGTGCAGTGCGGCCGCGGCCCATTTTATCTTCGATTTTCTTTAATAAAACAGTTAAATCATTCCGGAAGAGTTTAGTTCTGATTTTTACGGCGCCATTTGTAAATTCAGCCTGATTTTCAATTCCTATTGGTTTGGTTTTGACGAACGAAGAAACTTTCACAACTTCAACATGGCTTTTTAAAATCTTCAGCATTTTTGAAATATTAATTTCTGCATCGATGTTGGAACCGATACCGATAATTACATTGTTCATCTGCCAGATTCCATTTCCATTGAAACTGATTCGGCAAAACGCAAAGCATGGGGTTTATCCACTTCCACCCTCGCCCATTTCACTTTTTCGTCGGCCATTATTAAATCGAGAATTTTTTGGGTTAAAACCTCAAGCAGCTTAAACCGGCCGTCCTGAACCATTACAATAATTTTTTTTGTAATCCTTTTATAATCTAAAATGTCAATCGGTTCATCGGCTTCCAGCGCATGGGCAGGAACCACAGTTTCAATTTCCAGGTTGATAACAACATCTTGTTTGTTAACCAATTCTTCGGGATTAAAACCGATGTAAGTTCTGATTAGCAGGTTTTTTACACGTATTTTTGTCATATTTTTATGCGTTTCGGCCTAAATTCTCGCCCCCGTCGGCAAAGATTAACTGTCCTGTTAAATGATTGTTTTCCAAAATAAAATCCACACTTCTTAATATAGGATCAATACCTCCCGGTTTTTTCATGGGTATATTTTGTGCCATATTTAGCAAGTAATTTTCGTCCTTATTTTCCGGGGCCAACGTAACTCCGGGCGCAATGGCATTCACCCTGATATTGGGTGCAAGTTCAAGCGCTGCCATTTGGGTTATATCCCAAAGTCCTTTTTTTGACAATGAATATGCAGCAAAATCAGATTTATTTGAAGTAACACGGGTATCAACAAAGTTAATGATATTGCCTGTTTTACACAGATTTGCAAAGTCGCGGATTAAAAAAAACGGGGCTTTCAAATTCACGTTTAACTGCTCATCGAACAATTCGGGAGTGGTTGATTTCAAATATCCGGGACCGAAAACCGAGGCATTATTGATTAAAAGATGTATTCCGCCAAATGTTTCCAAAACCTTGGGGATTAGCTTAATAACTTCATAAATATTGGAAAGATTAGCTTTGAAAGCCTGAAATTTTTGTTGAGGATATTTTGCAGCTAATCCGATAACTAAATCTTCCGCAGGTTGTTCGGAAGAGTTAAAATGAACGGCAATGTTCCATCCTTTGCCGGACAAATGCTCTGCAACTGCCTTTCCAACCCTTCTTGATGCCCCGGTTATTAGTGCGGTTTGTTTCATTTATTGGTAAGAATTCAATTTGCTTAGATATTTCCCGATAATATCAAATTCGATATTTACAACCGAACCAACTTTAAAAGTATGAAAATTGGTAACCTCGTAGGTAAACGGAATGATTGCCACTTGAAACGAGTTATCTTTTGAATTCACAACCGTCAGACTGACTCCATTAACAGTAACTGATCCTTTTTCAACAGTCATGTAACCCTGTTTTGCTTTTTCCAAATCGAAGGCATATTCGAAAGTGTAATACCAGCTTCCATCAGCTTCTTCTATTTTTGTGCAAACGGCAGTCTGGTCAACATGCCCTTGCACAATATGCCCGTCGAGGCGGCCATTCATCATCATGCTGCGTTCAAGATTTACTTTTGAGCCCACTTCGAGCAAACCCAGGTTCGATTTTAAAAGTGTCTCCTTTATGGCAGTAACTTTATATGTTTTTGCCTCCTTATTAACGTTTACCACGGTTAAACAAACGCCGTTGTGCGAAAGGCTCTGATCGATTTTCAATTCGTTGGCAAACGGACAGGTCAAAGTATAATGTACATTTTCCTGATTTTTTCCGATGGCAGTAACGGTGCCAAATCCTTCTACTATTCCTGAAAACATATTAAAAAACTTAGCCCCCTCTTACTCCCCCGAAGGGGAGAATTGGAGAAGTGTTAGACTAATTGATTATCTTCCAAACATAAAATTTTCTTTCTTATTTGAGGCACACTCCTCCCCTTCGGGGAGGCCGGGAGGGGCTTTGATTTTCCAATCCACCCCGTATTTGGTATCTTTCATTTCGATTCCAATTGAATTTAATTCGTTGCGGATTTTGTCGGAAGTAGCCCAGTCTTTATTGGCTTTTGCCTCTTGTCTTAGTCTGATAAGCAGTTCAACTGTTCCTTTCAGAATTTCGCTTTCACCCAAATGAGTGGTTTGTTCCTGTTTTAATCCCAGAATATCAAAAACCACTGAATGAAAAAATGATTTCAGTTCAGTCATATCATCAGCCGATATTTTTTCGGTCCCGGCTTTTACAGAGTTAATTATTCTAACTCCATCGAACAAATGGGCAATTGCAATTGGGCTGTTTAAATCGTCGCTTAACGCAGCAAAACATTTTTCCTTTAATAATGGAATATCAACCGTAGATTTCTCAGAAGCTGACAGTTCGTCTAAAGTTTTTCCCGCATTCATCAATCGTTCCAGCCCTTTTTCTGATGCCAGCAGTGCTTCGTTCGAAAAGTCGATGGTGCTGCGGTAATGTGCCTGCAAAATAAAAAACCGGATAGTCATTGGCGTGTAAGCCTGCTTCAGCAATTTGTGTTTGCCTGTAAACAATTCCTGCAGTGTGATGAAATTCCCAAGTGAGCGTGCCATTTTCTGACCATCGATGGTAATCATGTTATTATGCATCCAGTAACGAACCGTTTCGTGGCCAAGACTGGCTGTTGACTGTGCAATCTCACATTCGTGGTGCGGAAATATTAAATCCATTCCCCCACCGTGTATATCGAATTGTTCTCCCAGATATTTGGTGCTCATAGCCGAACATTCGAGGTGCCATCCCGGAAAACCTTCACCCCACTTCGATGGCCAGCGCATTATATGTTCGGGCGATGCTTTTTTCCAAAGGGCAAAATCGAAGGGGTTTTTCTTTTCACTTTGGCCCTCCAATTCCCTTGTGTTTGTTTTTAAATCATCGAGATTTCTCCCCGAGAGTTTTCCATATTTATAAAGCTGGTTGTATTTTTCAACATCGAAATACACCGAACCGTTGTTTTCATAACCAAATCCGTTTTTCAGTATCGTTTCAATCATCAGCTGTTGTTCGATGATATGGCCCGATGCCCTGGGCTCAATGCCTGGTGGCAAAACATTCAGTTGTCCCATGTTATGATGGAAAGAGTTCATGTATTTTTGAACCACTTCCATGGGTTCCAATTGTTCGAGCCGGGCTTTTTTCGAAATTTTGTCTTCGCCCGAACCTTCCACCTCATCCTCTAAATGTCCAACATCAGTTATATTTCTGACGTACCTGACTTTGTAACCTAAAAATGTGAGATATCGAAAAAGCAAATCGAAAGTAATATTCGGACGTGCATGCCCCAAATGTGAATTGCTGTAAACGGTTGGCCCGCAAATATATAATCCCACTTTGCCCTCAAAAAGCGGTTTAAAAACCTCTTTTTTACGCGATAAAGTGTTATATATTACAAAATCGGTATTCATTTCAAAAATGAATTAAATTTAAATGTTATCTGGGTTTTGCCCACGGCCTTCTTTAGCTTCTTCCCCTCCGATTTCATTAAAATATTTACGATAAAAAATTAAAATCGAAAAGATACCGGTCGTAATTGCTGAATCGGCTATATTAAAAACAGGCCGAAAAAAAATAAATTCGTTTCCGCCGAAAAAAGGCAACCAGTCAGGGTAACGCCCGTTAATAATCGGAACATAGAACATATCTACAACTTTGCCATGAAGGAAAGTTTCATAACCGCCCCCCTCCGGGAAAATGGAAGAAACCTGCCCATAGCTGTGCTCGAAAATCATCCCGTAAAATAAACTGTCGATGATATTGCCAATTGCACCTGCAAAAATGAGCGAAATACTTACGATAAAACCAAATGGGATTTCATTGCGCTTAGCCAGTTTGAAAAGATACCAACCAATTGCAGTCACTGCAATAAGCCGGAAAATACTTAAAAACATTTTACCTAATTCGCCCCCGAATTCAAACCCGAAAGCCATCCCGTTGTTCTCAACAAAATGAAGAATAAACCAATCTCCGAAAACCACAATTTCGTCGCCAATCGACATTGTGGTTTTTATCCAGATTTTTAAAACCTGATCACATATCAGAATAATAAAAATGATTATCAACGATTTTTTGGTATGCGTCATGACTGTCTTATTAAATAAAAATGCTCCCGGAAAATCTTTTTAATGAATCGTCCGCAGAGCATTTTCAATTATTTTTGAACTTACTTTTGATTCATTTTGGCATCCATCGAGAGCGTTGCATGTGGAACAGCACGCAGCCGTTCCTTGCTGATCAACTTTCCGGTTTCACGACAAATGCCATATGTTTTATTTTCAACACGGATCAGGGCCGCCTGCAAATGCTGGATAAACTTCAACTGGCGCTGGGCCAGTTTTCCAGCCTCTTCTTTTGAAAGAGTTGCAGCGCCTTCTTCAAGAACTTTAAAAGTTGGGGAAGTGTCCTGTGTGTCATTGCCATCGCTTTGTGTCAGCGAGGTTTTGTACATCTCATAATCACCCTGGGCAATTTTGAGTTTTTCCAAAATCAGTTCTTTGAACTCTTTTAATTCCTCGTCTGAATATCTGTTCTTTGTTCCCATAATTAAAGGGTTTAAAAAATTTATACATTTTTAAAGCGACCTAAATTAGTAAAATTTTAATACTAAAATCAGGTTATTCATTATTTCAGTCTTCCGCACGTTTAACTAATATCCGTGCGAACAACCCTTTGTCAATTTCAACCTCCCTGGCATCATTATCATTCAGATTATCAACCAGTTCTAATTGATTAGCCAAAGTTTGCGCGCAAATATAATCTTTATAATTTAAAATTGCTTTATTAAATTCTTCGCCTTTATCAATTCTTAAGGTTATACGGTCGGTAACTTCAAAGTTACTTTCCTTTCTGATATTTTGTATTTTATTAATGAACTCGCGGGCAAATCCTTCATCTTTAAGCTCATCGGTAACATTAATATCAAGCGCCAGAGTTAATTGCCCTTCTGAAGCAACTGTCCATCCCGGAATATCTTCAGTATGTATTTCAACATCTTCAGGTTTGATTATCACCTTTTCGTTACCTGTATTAATTTCAAACTGCCCTGAATTTTCCAGTTCCGCTATTTCCTTTTGCCCGAATTTGCCAATTGCACCTGCAATTTCTTTCATCAGCTTTCCGTACTTCGGCCCTAAAACTTTAAAATCGGGTTTTATTTTCTTTTTAATTATGTCGGTGGTATCGGTTAAAAATTCAACTTCCTTAACATTCACCTCGGTTAAAACGATATTCTTTATCGCTTCAAATTGCTCCCTGAAACGTTGGTTCAGCACAGGAACAATAATTTTTGCCAGAGGCTGGCGCACCTTTAGTTTTTCTTTCCGGCGCAAGGCAAGAATCATTGACGACGCTTTTTGGGCAATGTTCATTTTTTCTTCCAAATCTTTGTCAACCAGATTTTCGTTATACAATGGAAAACCGGCAAGGTGAACACTTTGGACGACCTCTTTTTGTGATACTTTATTCAGATCGGTATAAAGCAAGTCGGCATAAAAGGGGGCAATTGGCGCCATTAATTTTGCCACAGTTTCCAAACAGGTATATAAAGTTTGATAGGCAGAAATTTTGTCGTTGGTAAATTCGCCGCCCCAGTATCTTTTACGGCTCAAACGCACAAACCAGTTGCTTAAATTCTCTGTAACAAACTCCGAAATTGCACGTCCTGCCCGGGTAGGTTCGTAATTCTCGTAACACCAGCCAACTTCCTTCACCAGCGAATTGAGCAGCGAAATTATCCACCGGTCAATTTCAGGACGCTGTTCAACCGGTATTTCCTTTTCGGCAAACCGGAATCCATCGACATTGGCATACAGCGCGAAAAAGTTGTAAGTATTGTAAAGCGTTCCAAAGAATTTTCGTTTCACCTCTTCAACACCTGAAATATCGAATTTAAGATTATCCCAGGGTTGCGAATTGGTAATCATGTACCAACGTAGCGGGTCGGAACCATATTCTTCGATGGTTTGAAAAGGATCAACAGCGTTGCCCAACCGTTTCGACATTTTATTGCCGTTTTTATCGAGTACCAGTCCGTTCGAAATGATGTTTTTGAAGGCGACAGAAGGTGTCATTACCATTTTCCCGGATTCATCCCATTCCGGTTTACCAATCATAGTAGCAATTGAGTGTAGTGTGAAAAACCAACCCCTTGTCTGATCTACTCCTTCAGCGATAAAATCGGCAGGAAATAACAAAGCCCCAACCCCAACCCTTCCCCCAAGGGGAAGGGAGTTTAGGACAGTGGTTATTTCACTGAGTACTCCTTCTATATCTTGGAAAATCCTTTCGTTAGAAAATCTTAATATTTTGAAACCTAATTCATTTAGAATGTCTGTTCGTTGTTCATCTGAAACCTGAACCTCAGGTAAAGAATGATAACCACCATCTACCTCTATGATTAATTGTTTTTCAAGACAAACAAAATCAGCAATAAACTGGTCGATAATATGTTGCCTTCTGAATTTATACCCTTCAAGTTTCTTACCCCTTAAATTTTTCCAAAGAAAAATTTCAGCCTCCGTTGGATTTTCTTTTTGTTTTAAAGCCAGCTCCTTCAATAAATTATAACTCGAATTCCGTGCAGTCTGCCACTTCGGAGCACTTCCTGCCCCTCCCCCATGGGGGGAGGCTGGGAGGGGGCTTTCAAACGGATAATGATGCTGTGCGTAAGGCATTGCACCTGAATCGAACCAAACATCAATTAAATCAGGTTCGCGGAACATTTTCTGTCCCGATGGCGAAACCAGCACAACATTGTCAACAAAGGGTTTGTGGAGGTCAATTTTATCATAATTTTCTTTTGAATTGCTTCCAACTTCAAATCCTTTATATGGATTATCGGTCATAAAACCAATCTTCATTGCTTTGTCAATTTCAGTCATTAATTCTTCAGTTGAACCGATGCAGATTTCTTCAGTGCCATCTTCTGTTCTCCAGATGGGCAGCGGCGTTCCCCAGTATCGCGAACGGCTCAGGTTCCAGTCAACCAGGTTTTCGAGCCAGTTGCCAAACCTGCCTGTCCCGGTGGATTGTGGTTTCCAGTTGATGGTGTTGTTCAATTCCACCATTTTATCTTTAACGGCAGTTGTTTTGATAAACCACGAATCGAGCGGGTAATATAAAATGGGTTTGTCGGTACGCCAGCAATGAGGATAACTGTGAACGTGTTTTTCAATTCGAAAAGCTTTGTTCTCTGATTTTAGCATTACAACAATGTCAATATCAACAGTCGAGGCATCATCTTCGAGTTTATCGTCGTACTCATTTTTTACCGACCTGCCGGCAAATTCGTGATACTTTTCAACATTGACATATTTTTCTATAAAACCTTTATCAAGATTGGCAGTTGGGTAAAACCTGCCTTTTCTGTCAACCAGCGCCTGTGTTTTACCATCAGCATCTTCAACAATTAAGGGAGAAATTCCGTTTTGTTTGGCCACACGGTCATCATCAGCGCCAAAAGTTGGCGCGATATGAACAATCCCGGTTCCGTCTTCGATGGTAACAAAATCGCCGGTTATAACTTCAAAAGCCCTTCCTTTGGGTTTTACCCATTCAATAAGTTGTTCGTACTGAACACCTTTAAGTACTTCCCCGCTGTATTCGGCCAGAATCAGATAGGGAATATTTTTATCGCCGGTTTTGTAATCTTCGAATGATAAGTTGTCATTTTTCAGACTAAAATAAACCGGGGCCAAATCTTTTGCCAGGATTACTGTAACCGGCAGCCCGGTGTACGGATTGAAAGATTTGACTTTTACATATTTAATTGCAGGCCCAACGCAAAGCGCTGTATTCGAAGGTAATGTCCACGGAGTGGTTGTCCAGGCCAGAAAATACAAATCAGTATCAACATCTTTATAAAGAAACTCCGATTTTTCGTTTCTGATAACTTTGAACTGCGCAACTGCCGTTGTATCTTTTACGTCGCGGTAGCAACCCGGCTGGTTTAGTTCGTGCGAACTTAATCCTGTTCCTGCAGCAGGAGAATAGGGTTGAATTGTATAACCCTTGTACAGCAAACCTTTGGAATAAATTTGTTTCAGCAGCCACCACACGGTTTCAATGTAACGGTTGTCGTAAGTTACATACGGGTCGTCCATGTTTACCCAATAACCCATAATGCGGGTAAGTTCTTCCCACTCTCGGGTGTATTTCATCACCTCGGTACGACAGGCGTTATTGTAATCTTCAACCGAAATCTTTTTGCCGATATCGTCTTTGGTAATATTCATCATTTTCTCCACTGCCAGTTCAACGGGCAAACCGTGCGTGTCCCAGCCGGCCTTGCGGTGCACGCGAAAACCTTTCATGGTTTTGTATCGGCAAAAAATATCTTTAATGGCACGGGCCATCACGTGGTGGATTCCGGGTATTCCGTTGGCTGAAGGCGGGCCTTCGTAAAACACAAAAGTGGGGTGACCTTCGCGGGTAGAGATACTTTTGTGAAAAGTATCATCTTCCTGCCATCTTTTCAATACTTCCTTATTGATTTGCGACAAGTCTAATTGCTTGTATTCCTGAAACTTATTATACATCGGATGTGATTCTGAACCGTTTTAAAAAAAGTATGCAAATATAGGAATTTTTTCAGGGGCGAATATTGTGCTTTTCCTTTTATTTCGTTGTCAGCAACTTCCGAAATATTGGGACGAGATTAGCAACTTGGCAGCATACAAAAAAACGACATAATCAATCACTTTTTAAATTATCTTTGGACTATGAAATTTTATGTTGACACATCAGTCTGGGGAGGGTTTGAGGACAGGGAGTTTGCCGACTGGACAATTCCCTTCTTTAACCAGGCCCGACAAGGCAGGTTCGCCATTGTATTGTCTGATGTAACAATTGGTGAACTTGAAAAAGCTCCTGAGATTATCAGGGATTTACCTGCAACAATTCCGCCTGAATTCTTAGAATTAGTTAGCATTACAAGCGAACACATTGAACTTGCCGACAAATATGTTCAGGAAGGTGCGTTGTCACCAAAGTTTCATTCAGATGCACAACACATTGCCATTTCAAGCATACTTAAAGTCGACAGTTTAGTAAGTTGGAATTTTAAGCACATGGTAAACTTCTTTCGCATCAGACAATACAACTCAATCAATTTAAAATTTGGTTATTCAATTATTGATATTAGAACACCAAAGGAGGTAACTTATGGAGAACAAGAATAAAAATACAACAGCAGACTTTCATGCAGTTGACTTCATGCGACAAGTACGCAGCGAATTAACTGAACAATTTTTACATGACAAGCAAAAGTATTTTGAATATTTGAAACAGGTAATGGAGAACTTTAAAATCCGGCAACAAAAGTACAATAGCTTGTAAGCGAAGAATACGATTATGAACAGGGAAAACGCAAAAGATATAAGAACAAAAATTATTAAGGGGATTGAATTGGCTTATAGTCGTTTGCTGGCCTCAAAACAAAAAGATGGTTCCGACCTGGTGATTTCAAGAAATGGCAAAATTGTTAAAGTTAAAGCAAGTGAACTGTCTAAATAAACAGTAGG
The DNA here is from genome assembly GCA_009773765.1 of Prolixibacteraceae bacterium. Taxonomy (GTDB): domain Bacteria; phylum Bacteroidota; class Bacteroidia; order Bacteroidales; family Prolixibacteraceae; genus Draconibacterium. Next base: position 84,096 of record WTWZ01000013.1, read on the forward strand.
TTCCTTTTAAGTAAAGTCTCGTCTTCCTGCCACCGTCTCAACACTTCCTTGTTGATTTGCGAAAGGTCCAATTGCTTGTATTCCTGAAACTTATTACTCATAAAATGCAATTCTGAACAGTTTTTAAAAAAGTATGCAAATATAGAAATTTTTTCAGGGCGGAAATTATTTACTTTTGAGTTTCAATCCAATATTACTTCTCTAATCATTTCGGGGTTAGTTCCCCGCTGCTTGCAGTGAATAGAAGAACTAATTCCTTTGTGATACCCCGTCTGCTTGCAATGGGGTAGTTCATTAATTAAATAAAAGTCGAAAACATTCCTCCAATATCTATTTATAAATATTATTGATTATTTCCCTCGATAAAAACACCAGCTATCCCATTATTGTTGGCATTGCCAACATTTACAATATTTCCTTGGTTAGTTTTATTTAACACTGCAAGGCTCTGTTTAATTTGGATTATTTCTAATGATAGCGTTTGTTTGATGTTGATAATTTCTTTTTTGTTTTTGTTTGTTTTTATCAAACCCCAAATCGAAATAAAAACAGCAGCAACGGCACAAATAGCCAAAATCCAGTCAGTTAAAGTATTCATCTTTGATTTTTTTAAGTTAATATTTTGTTCTTTATTGATAATGATTCAGATAATATCATAGTTCAAAAATATATTTATCGCTTTAATTAAAACTATTTAAAATATTGTATCACAGACTGATTTAACTTTCTATATTGTTAGGAACCTGTTGTTTTTTAATAAGAATGGTGCAATTTACATTGAGAAAAAGCTATTTATGAAATTCTAATTATTGATTATTATTCTCCTTATTTAATTTTTTAATTACCAATTTTTGTCTTCTGCATGATGGACACCCTGTTCCATTGGATCTTTTATAAATAGATGCTATCCACTCATGCCCTTTAATGCAACACCACCAAACTTTTTTATGAGAACCTGGAACAACATCATTTGGAGTAAGATTTTCATTCTTTGAAGAATGCCATTCAGCAGCAAGGATAGGATTCACAAATGCTAAACAATTTTCTTCACAAACTTTTTTATTTGAACAATATGGACAATTATGACCTCTTACGCGGTCTCCAACACTTGCCTGCCACTCATGCCCTTTTGGACATATCCACCAGACTTTTAATTTTGTTCCTGTTGATACCATTAATGGTGTTAACGAAACATTCATAGTTGGATGCCATTCATTTGCTATTAAAGGATATCTTGCGCTAAAGGAACTATCTGTAGTAAATTTTTGACCAGAACAATACGGGCAACCATTACCACGATCTCTACTATTAATTGTTGCCTTCCAATTATGTCCATTAATGCACTTCCACCATACTTTTAACTTTGAACCTGCAGAAACATCCATTGGAGTTAACTCTCCATTTTTATTAAAATCCCAATCCTTTGATAAAATTGTATTTTTAAATTCTAAACTCTTTTCAAAAAAAGGACTTGGTAGCTGATAGTAAAGACTTTGAAATTCTTTTTCTGCAATATAATCTTGTACATTTAAGTATTCGTTCAATATGGTTAAAACCGAAGAATTTTTAATAGTATTTATTAGTAATCTAATTAGTGATTGTATTATGCTTAAACTAATCTCACCCTTTTTAATAAAAATATCCTTTTCACCGATTTTTCTTAATCCTTTCTCTCGAATTCGGATCAGTTCGATTCCATTTTGATTAAGTTTATTATTTTTCAATAATTCAAAGTCATATTTATCTTTATGATAGAAATAACTATCTACTTCTATTCCTAAACTGACAGAAGGCAAATAAATATCAATTTCATAACCTCCAACTTTTATTCTGTGTTCTACTTCAATGAATAGCTTTTTTAATTCAGAATAAATTCGTAATTCAATAATTGAAGTTGATGAATTACAAACAGGGCATCGTCTTCCTTTTGCTCTGTTTGAAATACTTGACCTCCATTCATGCCCTCTTTTGCATTGCCACCAAACAATTTTACTCGAATATGGAGTATAATCAGTAGGATTTTTACCATCATTTTTAACAGTATGCCATTCTTTACAAAGTTCAGGATTAGCAGTTTCAAGATTTCGTTCATATGAAGCTCTTTTACCTGAACAATACGGACATCCAGTACCTACAACTCGGTGTGCAATAGCTGTTTTATATTCATGTCCATATAGACAATGCCACCATACTTTTTTATTCGAATTGGGAAAACAATCCACTGGTCTTAGTGTGCCATTTCTTGACTGATGCCATTCCTTTGCAATATTTGGAAATCTTGCATTTAGATTATTTTCATTAGTAATACGACTGTCCGTACAATAAGGACATCTTCTTATTCTAATCCTACTGCTTACAGATTGCTGCCACTCATGTCCATTATTACATAACCACCAAGCATTATATTTTGAACCAAAAGTAAAATTATATGGAGTCTTTTCCCCATTTTTCGTCGGATGCCACTCTTTCACAATTTCAGGCTCTTTTGTAGCAATACAATTTGATAATACAACTTTTGATCCGCTACATACTGGACATCCTCTTCCATTCACCCTATTTTTAACTGTCGCCTCCCATTCATGGTCCTCTCCTTTGGGGCATTTCCACCACACTTTTTTATGAGATCCTGCTGACATATCATATGGTGTTATTTCAGCATTTTTTGACGGATGCCATTCTTTTAATAGTTCAGGATTTACCCTTGCAAGACTTCGTTCAGGTATAAGTTTTTTCCCACTACAATAAGGACATCCAGAGCCTTTAGAACGGTCAGAAATTTTAGATTCATACTCATGACCATATCTACATTTCCACCATATTTTTTTATTTGAATGAGTTAGAAAATTCTCTGATTTTAGGTTTCCATTTTTGAATGGATGCCATTCTTGTGAAATTTATGGGGAATTTTTACTTAGGTTGTTTTCAACGGATGATCGAATCCCTGAGCAATACGGACAATTTTTTGCTTTAACTCTATTATAAACAATCTGTTGCCATTCATGCCCATTTTTACATTTCCACCAAGCATTGTATTTTGATCCTTTACTTACTTCAAATGGGGTTTTACAACCGTTTTTAGTTGGATGCCATTCTTTTAATAAATCAGGATTATATTTTGAAAGTAGCAATTTTTTGCTGGGCATTACATTTAATTATTGATATTCATAATTTATTAAAAATTCATACGTGTAATATAATGTATTGTACATTAACCTTACTTTGAAATTAAAACACTTTATGAGAATAATTAATAATCTATAAATATTTCATAAAAAAGCGTAGCTTGATTCAAATTTATTAAATCAAAATCGCGGTTGCGTTGCACTATTTTGAAAATAAATCATTTAATTATTAACTTCTCATCTCATCCAGGTTTCCTTCCCAAATCACCTTTCCCTGCAAAGCAAGAAGTTTTTTTCGCTTTTGCTGTTCAACCGTTTTCTTGGATGAAGATTCAATTGACTCTTTCCGACTTTTCAGATTATTAGATTTCATTATTCTATTCTCCTTGTCCTGCTAATTTTCAATATATTGTATGTTCTGCAATTATTTTGTCATACAAAAATATCAGAAAACACATACAATCAATCTGATTCTCAGTACTAATTTCATTAAAAAAAAGGATGCCATCCGTGTTTGCATAAACTCATACGGATGGCATCCTTTTAATACAAATGCAGTTAAATTACTTCTCCACCCCAAACTTATAAACACAAACCGAATAATATTCTTCCCCCGGATTCAGAATGGTTGAAGGGAATTGCGGTTTGTTGGGACTGTCGGGGAAATGCTGGGTTTCAAGGCAGAATGCGCCGCGGTAGGCAAATGTTTTTCCTTTGCCGGTATCATTTCCGGTCATAAAATTGCCGCCGTAAAACTGTATCCCGGGTTCGTTGGTAAGAACTTCCATTGTGCGGCCCGAGGCAGGTTCAACCACTTTGGCTGCATAATTCAGTCTGGTTTCGGCTTTGTTGATAACCCAGTTGTGGTCGTAACCTCCGCCAAACTTCAACTGCTGGTTGTCTTCGGCGATGCGTGCGCCAATGGCTGTTGGCGTTCTGAAATCAAAGGGAGTGCCTTCCACCGGGGCAATTTCACCGGTTGGAATCAACGTTGAGTCAACCGGGGTAAAACCATCGGCGTTTATCATCATGATGTGGTCGTTAATATCGCAATTTCCGGCGCCTTTCAGGTTAAAAAACGAATGATGGGTAAAGTTTACGGGTGTTGGTTTATCGGTGGTTGCCCAATATTCAATTTTCAGTTCGTTGTCGTTGGTAAGGGTGTAAACCACTTTTACGTTCAGATTTCCGGGGTAACCTTCTTCCCCGTCAACCGACAAATATTTCAGTTCAAGTGTTTGGCCGTCCAGTTTTTTTGCATCCCAAACCACATTGTTAAACCCTTTAATCCCGCCGTGCAAATGGTTTTCGCCGTTGTTTTGGGCCAAAGTATAAACCGAATCGTTTAATGTAAACTGTCCTTTGGCAATCCGGTTTCCATAGCGGCCAATCAGCGTTCCGTAATAAATCTCGGTCGTATTCAGGTATTCGGCAGAAGTTTCATAACCTGTTACAATATCGGCAAAATCGCCGTTTTTATCGGGAGTCCATAAATTAATGACCTTTCCGCCGTAGTTGGTAATCTGGGCAACAATTCCGTTTGCATTTTTCAGCGTAAAAAGTTCAATCGTTTTTCCGTCGTGTTCGGTTTTAAACGAGGCTTCATCGACTAAAACCGGCTGCGAAGTTGGTTTTGTGCACGAAAACAACAACACCATTGCAATTAAAATCAGTGTATTCTTCATAAGATTTGTATAAAAAGTTAATTTTCCATTTTGATTGGCGTAAAATTAAGAGTTAAAATTTACACTCAAAGCAACAACTGGTAATAAAACCTTGAAAATCTTTATTCGGCAGACAGATAATAAGGTTGAAATCATATTTAACACTTTTTAACCTTAGTAGCAGGCAACTAATTAAAACCCAACCTTATTACTTTATGCATTTTTAAAAATCGAAAAAGTCAATTAAATTTCAATTTTGGTGTAAGCCGGGAACAAAATCAGCCATTTCAGGGTTATAAAATGTAGTCAAATTTCATTTAATACTGAAAATATGAAAACACTTGTCCTGATATCCACTTTGTTAATCATTGGATTAACAACTTCAAATGCCCAAAACAACCTGAAAACCAGAACCGTTGCAACAAATCTGGATACTCCCTGGGAAATTATTTGGGGGCCCGATAATTTTATTTGGGTTACCGAAAGGATGGGTAAAATCAGCAGGATTAATCCCAGTACCGGTGCGGTTTCCGAAGTGATTCAAATTGCCGATGCGCGCGAAGTTGGCGAAGGCGGCCTGCTTGGAATGGCAATTGACCCCGATTTTTCAGCAAACAACTTTTTCTATGTTGGATACAATTACTATGCTTCCGGCAACATTTACCGCGAAAAAATTGTGCGGTTTACATATAATCCTGCCACAGGGAAAGCGGGCAGCCCGATTATTTTGCTCGATAATATCGATGCCGCAAGCACACACAACGGTTGCAGAATGGTTATTTCACCCGATAAAAAACTGATTTTCACCACCGGCGACGCACAAGTGACCAGCAAATCGCAGGATGTAAAAAGTTTGAACGGCAAAACATTGAGAATTAATCTGGATGGTACAGTTCCGGCTGACAATCCATTTCCCGGTAGCCCGGTCTGGAGTTGGGGGCACCGAAATCCGCAAGGCCTGGCATTTTCTCCCGACGGTAAAATTCTTTACAGCAGTGAACATGGCTCAAACACCAACGATGAAGTAAACATCATTCAAAAAGGCAGAAATTACGGCTGGCCTCAGGTTCAGGGATTTTGTGACAATTCCGGGGAAACAGCATTTTGCCGCGACAGTAACGTGGTTGAACCCATTCAAGCCTGGACGCCCACTTTAGCAGTGGCAGGAATGGTTTTTTACAATTCTGATTTGATTCCCGAATGGAAAAACAACTTACTGGTTACATCACTGAAATCAAGCAGGTTAACAGCACTTCAGTTAAATGAAAGCGGCACTTCGGTTTTAAAAGCTACTGATTATTTTACGAATGTTTTTGGCCGCTTGCGCGATGTTTGCATTTCTCCCGACGGGAAAGTTTACATCGCTGTGAGTAACCGCGACGGACGTGGTTCGCCTCGGACAGATGACGATAAAATAGTTGAATTAACGCCGGTTTCCACAAACATCAGCGGAATTTCGAAAGAGAACGTTTTGGGTATTTTTCCAAATCCGGGGAAAGATTTTGTTTATGTTTCTTATCCTGAATCAAAAAAAACGGAAGTAAACTATTCGCTTTTCAATGTCAACGGCCAGATTCTAAAAACGGGGACACTCAAATTGAATCCTGCAAAATTATCATTACCGACAGATTATGAAGGTGTGGCAATTCTTAAAATCGTTTTTGACAACCAGGTTTTTTCGGAAAAAATATTGATTAAGAATTAAAAAGGTTGAAAGAATATTTTTTGAAATACCTATTCCGTAAATTGATTTTCTTCATTTACCCCGACCCTAAAGGGAGCATGATATTCTTCATTCCCTTTAGGGCTGGGGTAAAAAATTGAATTTCTGAACTTTGCGAAAATTTTGGATACCAGATACTACAATCAGAAAGTTTAAAACAAAACAGGCCGGTCATTTTCACAACCGGCCTGTTTTATTTTCCTGAACCTCAATTTACTTGTTTTCCTTTTCAGTCTTTTTCTCCACTTTAACTTCAATCTGCTTTTCGCCGTCTTTGTTAATTTCTTTAACATGAATTACTTCGCCATCATCTCTGGTAAAAACATCTTCCATCATTGAATCAATTTCAGGCAACTGCTTCCGCACAATCGTAATCTTCTCCGTACCGTCTTTTCGCAGTTTTTTGTCGTACGAAATAATTCCCGGGTCGCTCAAATCAATTACATTTTTATTTTTCTGACCCTGCAACATCATTACATTTGGGGCATGCGGCGGCATTGGCACATCGGGTGGAAATGGCGCCATAATCATGTGGTCATCGCCTTTCCCAGACTTCATAATCATGATTCTCTTATTGCCATCGCCTTCAATTTTGTAGTCGAACCGGTGAACTGAGTCCATTTTAAAATTATCCTTCGATAACCATTTTAATTCCTTCATTCCGCTAATGGTATCGCCCTGCCAAACAAAAACCTGGTCGTTATGAATGACCGTGTCCAGTTCAACTTTTTTTCCTGAATCATCCACTTTTACTATTTTAATGTGTTTTTCGGCTTTTTTACCACGGGGCGGGTCCTGCTGGCTTTCACCAGTAAAATAAAATGATGAGAGTGAAAAAACTGCAAGCCCGGAAAGCAAAATTGCTGACAAATTACGTTTCATAATGTTTTGTTTTTAAAATTGTTTTAAACCTGAAACAAAGATAGCTGAACTACACGATTACAACCAGTTAAAGCCTGGTTAAAACCTGTTAAGGAAAAGTTAAAATTTAAAATGCACATTTTATAATCCATATCTTTGAGACATGAACAAAAAGTTATTTCCCGGAATAATTGTGCTTATGGGAATTTCTATTCTCGGAATTATTGTTGTTCAACTGGTTTGGATGAACAACGCCATTCGAGTTAAAAACGAATTGTTCAACCGATCGGTAAACGAGGCGCTGAACAATACTGTGAATAAACTCGAAGATATCCAGCATTTTAGCGTGGTAAACCATCTTGTGTTTGATAAACAGGCACAATGGAAAAACCTTACAGGAGAAGAGATTGACATTTCTCAAATCCCACCGCCGCCACCGCCGCCAAACACATTTTCTCAACCCGGTTCGCTTAAAAAACCCACTGGGACTGTCCGTGCCATCAGGAAAATGAAACCCGGCGAAAGGAGTTCGCGCATTGAAATAAAAGTTGAACCGGGGAAAAGCAAACAAGGTTCTTATAGTTTCGATTTTAATTCTGAAGCGCGGAACGACAGCGATATTTTTGTTATGAATGAAAATTCAGTTTCCGGCAATGCAGTATTTATTTTTAACAATGACACTATTATCAGCAACTTGGATTCGCTTTACAAAATAAGCATGGTACAAATCGATTCGATGTTGAACAAACTTGATACTTTTACCATTCTTAAACACGATATTTCGCAACGTGCCGAGCTAAAGGCAAACCAGTTAAAACGAATGGCCAGCCAGGTGGTGGCCGAGATTTCGGAATGGGATGTAAACCGCATTGACAATGAATTAATCCACAATGTTTTAACCGAAGAGCTCGAAAACCGGAACATCCCGGTTGAGTTTGAATTTGGGGTTTTGAAAGACAGCATTTTCATCAGTAAAAACGAAACAGGTACCGATTCGTTAAAACTCAGTCAGTCCGAATTTCAGGTGAATCTATACCCAAACGATATATTCCAGAAAAATATAACGCTGGCGCTGTGGTTTCCAGGGCGCGAAAGTTACATTTACCGCTCGCTAAACTGGTTGCTAATAGCGTCGTTCCTGTTTTCGCTGATTATTTTAACCACATTTGGATTCAGCGTTTTCTACATTCTTCGCCAGAAAAAGATATCAGAAATGAAATCGGATTTTATCAACAACATGACCCACGAATTTAAAACGCCAATTGCCACCATATCGGTCGCAACAGATTCTATTCTCAACGAAAAGGTAGTGAACAATCCCGAAAAAATCAGGTATTTTACCGGGATGATTAAGAAGGAAAACAACCGCATGAACCGTCAGGTTGAAGATATCCTCACCATTTCGCGCCTTGACCGGAAAGATTTCGAATTTAAATGGGAAGCAGTTGACGTTCACGAACTTATCAAAGATGCGGCGTTGGGAATTTCCCTTCAAATTGAAAAACGCGAAGGTAAAATAAAGATGGAGCTGAATGCGGTTAATCCGTTAATCATTACCGATAAAATTCACGGGACCAACATTTTTTATAATTTGTTCGACAATGCCATTAAATATTCAGTAAATCCGCCTGAAATAAAAATTACCTCAACAAACAAATCGCGGGGAGTTTTGATTGCGGTTGAAGACAATGGAATTGGAATGACAAAAACTGTTCAGAGTAAAATATTTGAGCGTTTTTACAGGCAAACCAGCGGTAACATTCATAATGTAAAAGGTTTTGGTTTGGGGTTGAACTACGTAAAAGCCGTTCTGGAAGCCAACCGGGGAACAATTTCGGTGTACAGCGAACCCGGAAAAGGAAGCCGGTTTGAGGTGTTTTTGCCCAAGAGCCTCTCCCCTGCCCTCTCCAAAATGGAGAGGGAGTAAGAAAAGAAAAATGAATCATAATTACCACATATTTTTAGTTGAGGACGACCTGAGTTTTGGGGCGGTCATGAAATCGTACCTCGAAATAAACGATTACACAGTTACCTGGGTTGACGACGGAAAATATGCTGTTGAAAGGTTCCGGACCGGAAAATACCACATTTGCATCCTCGATGTAATGTTGCCCAATGTTGACGGTTTTACCATCGGCAAAGAAATTCGCACGATGGACAAAAACATCCCGATGGTATTTCTTACCGCAAAAGCTTTAAAGGAAGATATTTTGAAAGGCTACAACCTGGGCGCCGACGATTACATTACCAAACCTTTTGATACCGAAGTGCTGCTTTGCAAAATCAGCGCAATAATCAAACGGCAGTCAACCAGTCCGGCAACCAACGAAAGTATATTCAATATTGGTGTTTACCGTTTCGATTCGAAACTGCGGCAAATCCAGCGGGATGATGAAATTCAGAAACTTTCTCCAAAGGAATCTGATTTATTGAAATTACTTTGTGAGAACAAGAACGAACTTCTCCCCCGCGAAACTGCCCTGCGAAAAATCTGGGGCGACGACGGCTATTTCACAGCCCGCAGCATGGATGTTTTTGTAACCAAACTGCGCAAGTTTTTATCTGGCGACCCCAACATTGAAATCAAAAATATTCATGGAAGCGGGTTTTCTTTGGAGGTGAAAGCCTAAACTGAATTTTAAAAACGAAGAATTTAAAATGAAAAGAATTACTTATAAATCTCTTTTCTGTGACCAACGGAAACAACGGTAACTAATATTATACCATCATTAATTTCGTAAATTATCCTATAATCACCAACCCGAATTCGATAAGCATCTTCACCTTTCAACTTTATATATCCATGAGGCCGCGGATTATTTGCAAGATTGGAGATAGCAACTTTTAGAACCGGAATAATTTTTTTATCCAGTTTCATTATTTGCTTCTGCGCATACCGTTCAATTAAAATATTGTATTTCATTACTTTATAGCATCTTCAATTTCCTTGAAAGCCTGTTCAATAGGAATGGCATCACCTTTATGTAATTTTGCCGTACGATATTCCCTTATCTCATCCAATTCCTCTGAATCAGATATCAGCTTTTCATAAAGTTTAATCGGAATCTGAACTGCTATTTTGCGACCTTTTCTGTCAGTAACAAAGGTTTCTCTGTTCATACTTTTTTATTTCAAAAATAGTTGATAAATCAATCATAAACAAAAAGAATACCAACTGCAATTCATTTCCAGAATCAAAACGAGCTTCCCCCCCGCGAAACTGCCTTGCGCAAAATATGGGGCGACGACGGTTATTTCACAGCCCGCAGCATGGATGTTTTTGTTACCAAACTGCGCAAGTTTTTATCTGGCGATCCCAACATCGAAATCAAAAATATTCACGGGAGCGGTTTTTCTTTGGAAGCCTCATCCCAACCTTCCCCAAAGGAGAAATAAGCCCCATCCCAACCTTCCCCTAATGGGAAGGGGAAAGAAATACAATCTCATAAAACATTCAATGTACTCTTCTTGTATTTTATTTCTAATTTGGTAAAATTTACCAATGAACGAGCATGACAAAAATTTGCCACACAGATGGAACATTATAAAGCGAGTTACATCGAATACCTTTAAAAATTATAATGAGATGAAAAAGCTGCGTATCACATTTGTTATCTTATTTTATCTTGTTTTTATGCTGAACTTTAGGGCAATTTCCCAAACTTCAGATTTCGATTTAAAAGCGGGTTTTTCGGTGCCTGAAATGTTTCATATTGGTTCAGCATATCATTTCAACAACAATCTACGAATAGAAATTAAACTGGGTTCGAACTTTGTTCCCGACGACATTAATAACACTGCTACCCTGATTTATGGCTGGCATTTCGGGAAAACATCTGCAAAAAGCGAACGTAAACCGTGGAGTTTAAATTATTCTTATTCAATTATGTACAGAAATAATTCACACAGAGAAGGTTATTTATCGTATTTCAGCCTTTATGTTTCCCGCGATTTTTTTATCACCAAAAAATGGTTCTTACAACCTGAATTTGGACCTTCAATCCCTGCATTTGACAATACCTTTATAAAAGATCACCACTATGGGGGTTACAATCTTTCGTTTATTATCAAATTCGGATTCAATGTGGGGTATAAACTTTAAATGGAGATTACAAAGTATAATTACAAAGGCTTGCTCAATTCATTTTTTCGAAACCTTAATAACATTAGTTAGTAAATCACGATGCCCTAATTAGAGTCTGTCAATAAACTATAAATTGTTGATAATTAATACGACACGAGCTTATATTCAATTAATATTCTTGGTAACTTTAAGAAAAAACGCCATGCGATTATTTGAAGATTTCAAGATAAAATTTGAGAGGCCTGATTGGTCAAGGGATGCGGAGTTAGGCTTGATGGATACCATACTCGAACAGCACCCACATCTTATCGCACTTTTAGAAGACGATCTCACTATTGGTCAAAAGCAAAGTGTATTTGGCAGAAAGGACACCCCCAGTGTTGAACAAATTGTCCGTGCAGCAATTTACAAGGAGCTCAAAGGACTTGAATACAGGGAATTAGAGTATCATCAGACAGACTCAAGGATATGTGCGTTATTTATAAAAATAGATGCGTTACGCCCATACAGTTTCCAGATGTACCAAAAATACATTTCGTAAAGCTATGGCATTGACAATCCAAATCGAGAAACTTATCGGGATCATGCAGTTGGTCTATGATATGGTTTTCAGAAAAGAGATAAAAGGGGAAACCGTGCCCAACGAAGAAAAAATATATTCCATCTACGAACAACACACGGACATCATAGTAAAAGGGAGCAGGCAAATACAGTTTGGCCATAAAGTTGATTTGAGCAGCGGAAAAAGCAACCTGGTTTTGAATTGTCAGGTTTTACATGGCAACCCATCTGACAGTAAGTTGTTTATCCCGGCAGTAGATGCCATTGTTGAAAATTATGGCAAGATGTCACGTGACTACGCCTCTGATGGAGGATATGCTTCGTTGGCAAACCAGGCCCATGCCAAAGAAAAAGGGATTGTCAATATCGTGTTCAATAAGATTGTTGGCAGCCTTCGGAATATTGCCAGCAGCAAAAACATGGAAACAAGGTTGAAAAAGTGGCGCAGCGATATAAACAACCTTGAATATTACTCAGGGGAGAAGCAGATTGAAAATTGCCTACATTATGGACAGACACTAAATAATCAGTGTACTGAACTGTAAAACACATGAATCAGTGTAAGCACTTGCTTCCACATTTTTCCATTTGACATACTTTGGGTTTACAGTTAAATTGGCATCTGGTGCTCCACTTGCATTAACGAGGTATGCATTCGGCGATGGTATTATCCAGTTCTGGAAAGTATTTGTTGGTACAAGTGGATTAAATTTATACCCACTTAAAATTCTGACGGATATTGGATTTGCCAAATAATCGTCAATTATCTGGCCATTTCCTGCAATGTTCATTAACAATAAAGAACAGATTAAATAAATGCTGAATTTAGTTTTCATAGTTAAATTATTTTTTGTTTGATTTTAGATTGATTAATGCATAAGAAAGGTTGAATTCCACTGTCCTATTTCGCGTTTCTACCATATCTCCTGTGTTTCTGAAGTTTTTTAGCCCAAGGCAGTAATTGGCACCCATTTGCTATTTCTGGTAACGCAGCCCGATGCCAAATTTTAGGCCCGAATCAAAACGGTCATATTCAGCAAATCCATCACCCCAGAAAATATCATGTTGTGCCAATATTTCTTCTACGGAGTTTTCAATAATCAAATTTTTGCGTTTTCCATGCAAAGCTTCTGCAGAATAGGGCCCAGCCAGTACAAAAATTTTAATTTTGTTGACGGGGACATAAACTTTACATAAAACAGGGATTTCCGCATAATATAACTTTTCTCTGTTTAAAACTGTATGTCCGTGAAAATCATACGATGATTTTTCTCATTTTGAAGTCAGTATAATACCCGATTCAAAAGAAAAAACATTTGTGACCGGAAGCTCAAAAACGGGGCCGGCTACAAAACCGGGATTAAACTTTATCCCGACGGCATTTATAACATCGCCATACACTTTATTTTGGTATTGGGAATGGTTCAATCCGCCCCGGATGCTGATTTCCTGGGCAAAACAATTATTTAAAGTAAAAAACAGTGTTGATATAGATACAATTATTTTTCGTGTATTCATTTTTTAATTTTTGATTTAGAGATTTATAAATCGGCTATATCCAACTTTTACAACTGCTCCCGATAGCCAATCGGGACAAAAGTGCGTCCCAGATAGTAATTTTGTACGGGCGGTTTACCTAAACTACCTGCCCGACTGAATCTTTCAGGTGGGCCTGCCTCCCCTGACCGGAAACAAATTAACGCATGAACTCATCCCCGGGGAGGCTTATCAAATAAATTTGTTGATATCTGATAGTGTGATTTTTTGCATTTATTTTTTGTATGTCTTGTGTCAAGTGCGATACGTTTGGATTCTACTTGTATTGTTTGTGTAAAAATAAGTTTTAAAAATCAATTTTAAAAATATAAAATCTCGTTTTTTTTTAATTATTTAATCCGCATAATATCAATATCTTATATTTTTTATTATCAAAATGTTTTAAAACATTGGATTAATAGTTTACCTTTTTAAAATTACTGTAAGCTAAACAGTTTTCTGAAAAGAGACCGGCATTTTTTCGTTATTTATGTTTAAGTATGTTTCAAGAATTTTAAAGGGACTAATTTTGAAGTCAATCAATATTAATTTATAAATAAATAGCCGGATTCCAATATCCGGATATTCATAACGGATAGATTTGGAATTTACTCAATATAGAATAACTCCAAAATTCACCCCGAAATAATCATATCCTTCTTTATAAAAATCATGTCTATACGAAATTCCAACAGTATATTTCTTTTTCAGAATATAATCTATTCCTAATCCCAATGATTCCCCAAAACCAAAATTCTTCTCATTAAAAGTTGTAAGTTCAGCATTGCTGTTGTATAACATTTGAGTTAATAGTAATTGCCGTAATCCAGCTCCGGCAAAAATATTTATTCCCAGTTTTTGTTTGATTCGACATGATTGTATGAATCACTTGTAATGTTAACATTTGCATCCGAAGAGTTTGAATATCCCAGTTTTAGCCCTATATAAATTTTTTTTATAATTAGATATTCGAACCCGCTTTCTCCTCCAATGCCAATATTGCCATATTGATTGACAATACCTGTACCCATTTTAAACTTTAGTTTTTCTTGTGAATAAGTATCGCAAAAAATTGATACAAACAGCAAAATCAATATTATTTTTGGATATTTCATTATTCTAATTTATTTATAATCATCAGTAAACCTTATTAAACCGGTATTATATTCTTCTCCAACTCTTCCATCGTCAATGTGAAGTGAAATTGAACCACATGGTTTATCATCCGATTTGTAAGATATTTGATAGGCTGTTGTTGCAGTAAACTCTAAGCCAGTGTTTTTATCAATATCTTTATATACAAAGCTACCTGAAGTAGTAACAGTACTTCCACTATCATCCTCTTCTATCCAATAAAATAAAACTGTCTTTGTGTATGTTTCAATATCCCAATAATATAAATATCTTCCAGTTGAACCATTGGGATACCACCATGCATTACCAATTGATTTTCTGGAACCTGGCAAAAAATATTGGTCTGTAATTTCTCCTTTTGCACTTTTCATAACGCAACGCAGTTCAGGGGCTCCTTTTAACCATCCTTCAATTGCATTTAGGTCGATACAATTAATTTTAATTAAGAACTCCGATTTTGTACCAACCCTGGCAGACTTATTTTCTCCAAATTTTTCAAAATTCTGGTTCATACGCTCGTTGAATGACAACACCCAGACTTCATTTTTAGTAGCGAATTCTTCATCAATTAAAAAATTGGTTCTTTTAATATTTCCTTGATTATCAACAAATAGTCCTGTCGTTCTTGTTACTGAATCCGGCAAATTGAAAGCATTTATAATATAGATTCCATTTTTGTTTTCTGACGGAACCATATTGTTAATTTCATCAAATTTTGGGATATAGATTTGAGGATATAAATTTTTTGAATTCAAATAAGATATTATTGATTCAATTTCTGGAAGTAAATTTGCACTTTTTAAACTTGCCGATTCTCCAGATTTATTTATTCTGTCAATAAGTCCATTATAGTCTCCATCAAATTTTTTCTCAACTTCTGTATGAACAAGTTCTACAAATGAAGGTTCTACACTAAGTTTTAAAATAGCATCTTCTAATTTTACTATTGCTTCATCTTGGTTGCTGAATTTGCTAATTCCAGATTGCAATATGTCATTCATTTCATCTTTTTTACATGCACTTAGTAAAATTATAATACAAAATGATAACAGAATTCTATTTTTTTTCATTGTTGTTTTTTTTAATGGTAAATTTTAGCACTTGAACACTTTTACTTGCCAATTTGTAAAAGTTACTCCCGGATTGTAGTTTTGTTCTGGTGGTTTTCAAAAACTGCCTGCCTCCCCGGACCGGAAACAAATTAACGCATGAACTCATCCCCGGGGAGGCTTATCCAATAAATTTGTTGATATCTGATAGTGTGATTTTTTGCATTTGTTTTTTGTATGTACTGTTTCGGTAGTCGAAAACAGAGGATTTACTTTGTTTTATTTGTGTAAATGTAAGTATAAAAAGCGATACTCAATAATATAAATGTTCGTTTTTTTTGATTAGTTAAAATACAGATATTCAATACCATATGTATTAAGTGATCAGAATGTTTTAACGCATATAAATTAATAGGTTACCTTTTTCAAACTACAGTTAACCGAACCAGTTTCATTGGTCAAGGGTTTGATTTTTTTATTCGTTAAAGATTCTAAAAAAACGCAAATCCAACGGTTTGATGGGAGTTTGCCCAAATCCATTCCGAAATATTTTCATAAATTGCGTCCCCGTTGATGAAAATAGAAACATGGAAAAGCTGCAGTGGACGAAAGATGTATTTGGGTCGAAGCTTGAGTTAAGGCAGGGTTTTGAACAAATTGGAAGTATCCAGTGGGAAAACATGGTCAGCTCAAAAGCGCAGGCCATGATAAACGGTAAACTTTTTATTCTGAACCGTGAGTTCTTCCTTTCGAAACTGGAGATTTACGATGCCAACGACCAGTCGCTTCTGGCAATGGTGATGGTAAATATTTTTAATCCGCGCAGCGATGTGGTCATCAACGGAAAACGTTTCGAGCTCGAAATCCAGAATTTCTGGCAGTCGCGCTGGTCGTGGAAATACAATGGTCAGGAAATCATAAAATTCACTTCAAACGAATTTATAACCAAAGACAAAGGTGAAATAGAACTTTACACATCGTGCAACGAAGAAATTGAAATTCTGATTTTGTTGGGGCTTTTTGTCCGCAACCAGTTTATTCTGTTTATGTTGCTGCTGTTGTTCCTGGTAGTTATAGTGATTCTGTAGAAGAAGCCCCCTCTGACTCCCCCGAGGGGGGAGAATTGCAACATCACCCACAAATCTTTATCAAACTATTTTTGAGTACTGGTAAGCAGTTCAATAATTACACCCAGGTTTGGCATGTCAACATAAGAATAACTTCCGCCTGTAAAATCACCTTTTTGTACCAGTTTTCCGCCTTTGTTTTCAAGGTATGCGATGTTTTGTTCCATACCTTCAACACCAAATGCGATGTGATGAAATCCTTCTCCATGTTTTTTCAGGTGTTTGTACCAGGTACTCTTTTTACCAACCGGCTCAATCAATTCGATGGTCAGGTTTTCGAGCCTGAAAAATGCCAGTTTTGCACGTGCTTCGGTTGGTTTACCTTCAAATTGGGTATTTGCCTTTTCATATTCGTCCGTAATAATTACCTCCGGAACTTTATCGAATCCCAGAATTGCCGCCCACTTTTTCGATGCTTCATCGATGTCATTCACTACCAAACCGATTTGGGTAATTTGTCCCTTCCCAAATTTTTCCTGTGCTCCTGTGGTTAAAACTGTAACCATAAAAATCGCGATAAATACAACTTGTAACTTTTTCATCTTATTAGCTTTTTTTTTTAAAACTTCGATTTTACTATTACTATTTCTTACTCCTCCCCTCCGGGGAGGCCGGGAGGGGCTACCTTTTAAACCAAACCTCCATTTCGCCCAATCCACGATGGTTCCATGCATAATAAGGAATCAAGGTTAAACTATCCGATTCCAGTTTTACAATCCCTTGCAAAAGAGCAGAATCGTATTTTGGTGTAAATTTAGTTTGTTCATTAACTACTTTCTCCAAAACCCCGGCTGGATTGTCAACCTGTTCGGCACAGTAAACAATCGGGCCACGCTCTATTGCAACTTTTCCAATAATTTCCTTTATGTTTTCGTTTGGAATAACTTTTTTTGTTTCCATTGGCAAAACAAGTTCAACCAAATCGCCATCATTCCACGATTTATCAAGCGAAATATATCCGTTAACCACTGTAAAATCATTAGGTTCGTTATTGATGAAAAGCCTGACTTCTTTTGACGCTTCATTAATATAGGAATATAAATCAGAGGGAACAGGTTTGTTTATAGCCCATCCCGGAACTCTTATTTTGAAATTAAATTTTACAGGGTTTTCCGCAGATATCTTGAATTTAACATTTCCTTCCCACGGGTATTTGGTTTCCTGTTCAATTTGGAATTTATGGTTTTTCATTTCAAAACTTGTTTTACTTGCAGCGAAGAGGTTGGCAAAAATTTCGCTGCCATTTTGTGCATACATGTAATTTGGCACTGCCGGAATAAACCTTGAAAGGTTGGAAGGGCAGCACGAGCAATCGAACCAGGGTTTTCTTTCGGTAGCGCCCTGATTGAAAGGGTCTTTGCCATCGAATTCCAAAACATTAGGATAAAAGAAAGTATTTCCTTCGAACGAAATTCCGGGAAGTACGGCATTATAAAGTGTCCGTTCCAAAACATCGATGTATTTACTGTCCCCGCTCATTAAAAACATGCGTTGGTTCCAGAATACATTGGCAATGGCAGCACAGGTTTCGTTGTATGCCCGGTTTGGTAACTGGTAGTTTTCGCCAAAAGCTTCACCCTCGTACATGGCCCCAATTCCACCGGTGATGTAATATTTTTTGCCCACCACATTTTCCCAGATTTTATTAATGGCCTTAATGTATTCCTGATTTCCGGTTAAAGCTGCAACGTCGGCCATTCCGGAGTACATATACACCGCCCGTACCGCGTGCCCCACTGCTTCGTCCTGTTCGATCACCGGTTTATGATCCTGAAAGTAAGAACCGTTTTCGTATTGATTTGTACTTGCATAATTACGTTTATCCGATTTTCCGCGGTCGTCGAGAAAAAATTGGGCCAAACCGAGATATTTTTTTTCTCCGGTGGTACGGTAAAGTTTTGTCAGCCCGATTTCAATTTCCTGATGGCCGGGGGCATCGTGGCGTTTACCGGGACCGTAAACCGAATTTATCAGTTCAGCATTTTTAATGGCGATATCCAGAAAATTGGTTTTCCCGGTGGCGTTGAAATGCGCAACCGCAGCTTCGTACATGTGCCCCACATTATACAGTTCGTGGCTGTGGTTTCGTTCTTCTACCCAACGCTCTTTTCCTTCGCGTTCTGTCATCGCCGAATCGCCTTTTATGGTGCGGATGGTATAAAGATATCCATCGTCTTCCTGTGCAGCGGAAATTTTAAAAATCAAATCGTCAAGGTATTTATCCAGTTTCGGGTCGTATTTTTGCTGAAGCGAATAGGCAGCTCCTTCCATTATTTTGAACACATCTGAATCGTTGAACCTGATCCCTTCAAAAGTGCCGGCAACTAATCCCCCGGCAACTTCGAAATTGGCAATACGATGCGTTTCCTCACATTTCTGAAAACAGTACGGAATTGTTACATCGCGGTTAGTGGCGATGCGTTTCGACCAGAAATTATCGTTTAGTTCAACGTTTAGCGACGAAACCGGCTGAATTTGATAATCGTTTTTTTGTTTTTCTTTTTGTTTGCAGCTTGAAATCAAAATGATAAAAAAGAAAATGCAGATCAGGTTTTTCATAAAAGGCAGTTTTGGTTTGTGTAAAGATATTTATTTCGCACAAAAAATAAAACCGCCTTTGCGTACAAAAGCGGTTTATTTATATAATGCAGCCATCTACCCGCAAAAAGCGGCAAGATGAACTGCTGAAAAGTACAGCCCCCTTCTTATTCCCCCAACGGGGGAAGGTTAAGAGCCATACAGTTTTTTTTTCATTTTCCCTTCTCCTCCCCCTCGGGGGAGGCCGGGAGGGGGCTTTACTTCACCTCCGCCCCATTCTTCACTTTCTGGTCAGGCTGCACAACCGACAGCGAGCCATCGGCATTTTCGGCACACAAAATCATTCCCTGCGACTCAATTCCTTTCAGGTTTTTGGGCGCAAGGTTGACAAGGATCGAAACCTGTTTGCCAATCAGCGCTTCGGGTTCGTAATATTCTGCAATTCCCGAAACAACTGTACGTTTGTCGATTCCGGTATCGATTTTCAGTTTCAGCAGTTTTTTTGTTTTGGCCACTTTTTCGGCTTCTATAATGGTTCCAACGCGGATATCCATTTTGCCAAAATCATCGTATTCGATATGTGGTTTTGCAGGCGCTGCTTTTGCCTGTGCCAGTTCGTTGGCTTTTTTTGTGTCAAGCAATTTCTGAACCTGTTTTTCAATCACATCATCCTCAATCTTTTCGAAAAGCAATTCAGGCGTATTTAACTGATGACCAGCAGCAAGCAAAGCAGTGTCGCCCAGTTTTTCCCAATTCAGTTTTCCTAAATTCAGGAAACCACGCAGTTTGTTCATGCTGAAAGGCAGGAACGGTTCGAGACATACGGTGAGGTTGGCCGTAATCTGCAAACTGATATTCAGTACGGTTTTTACCCGTTCAACATCGGTTTTAATTACTTTCCAGGGTTCTTCATCGGCTAAATATTTGTTTCCCAAACGGGCCAAATCCATTGCATTTTTCAATGCTTCGCGGATGCGGAAACTGTCGAGGCTTTTTTCAACTTCGGTTTTAATTGAAGTGATTGAAGCAAGTGTTTGTTTGTCGTAATCGGTTAAAATGCCCAACTCCGGCACTTTCCCTTCGAAATATTTCTGTGTCAGAACCAGCGCCCGGTTCACGAAATTTCCGAGGATGGCTACCAATTCGTTGTTGTTCCGTGCCTGAAAATCTTTCCAGGTAAAATCGTTGTCCTTGGTTTCAGGTGCGTTGGCTGTAAGAACATATTTCAAAACGTCTTCTTTTCCGGGAAATTCTTCGAGGTACTCGTGCAACCACACCGCCCAGTTTCGCGAAGTGGAAATTTTATCGTTTTCGAGGTTCAGGAATTCGTTGGCCGGCACATTTTCGGGCAGGTTGTACGTTCCTTCGGCCTTTAACATGCAGGGGAAAATAATACAGTGAAAAACAATATTGTCCTTTCCGATAAAATGCAAAATGCGGGTTTCCTTGTCTTTCCAATACAATTCCCAGAGCCTCTCTCCATCTTTCCCCGTGGGGGAGAGGGAATTAAAAAGTTCCTTTGTTGCCGAAATATAACCGATGGGTGCGTCGAACCAAACATAGAGCACTTTACCTTCGGTTCCTTCAATGGGTACCGGAACCCCCCAGTCGAGGTCGCGGGTAACGGCGCGTGGTTGCAACCCGCTATCAATCCACGATTTACATTGCCCGTAAACATTGGGTTTCCACTCTTTGTGTCCTTCCAGAATCCACTCTTTTAGCCATGGCTCGTAATGGTCGAGAGGCATATACCAGTGTTTGGTTTCCTTTAAAACCGGCTGGTTTCCGCTGATCATCGAAACAGGGTTTATCAGTTCGGTGGGGCTGAGAGCAGTTCCGCAGCTTTCGCACTGGTCGCCGTAAGCGCGTTCGAAGCTGCATTTTGGGCAGGTGCCGGTAATGTAACGGTCGGCTAAAAACTGTTTGTTTTCCTCGTCGTAATACTGTTCAGTGGTTTTTTCTATCAGTTTGCCTGTATCGTATAGTTTCCTGAAAATTCCTGATGCAGTTTCGTGATGAATTTTGGCGCTTGTGCGCGAATAAACATCAAACGAAATCCCGAATTTATGAAACGAATCTTTTATGATTTTGTGAAATTTATCAACCACATCCTGCGGAGTAATTCCCTCGTTTTTGGCTTTTAAAGTAATGGGCACACCATGTTCGTCGGAACCGCCAATCAGCAAAACATCTTCTTTTTTAAGGCGAAGGTAGCGGGCATAAATATCGGCCGGAACATAAACCCCGGCTAAATGGCCAATATGGATTGGGCCGTTGGCATACGGGAGCGCAGTGGTGATGAGTGTACGTTTGAAATCAGTCATTTCAGAAAAATTTAAATCAAAAAATTTGAGGGGCAAAGATAGTTAATTTTGATTATTCATCCGAAGACTCCATTTCTTAGGATGAATAAAGAAATCAGTTTTCACAGTTCTTATTTTATGTTTCTTATTTCATCTTTCCTTAGAATAATGAAGAATAACAGAATAAGAAATAAGGAATAAGGAACCAGAAAGGGGAAAACAGGGACAGGGACTTTCCCAAGTCCCTGATTTGAGCTAAAAACTTTGAGTTGGGAAACTCAAAGTCCCGGGTTTCCTAAAACTTCCACAAGGGGTACTCAAGTTTTAGAAAAACCTCCTGATGCTTTAGTTTGGTAATAAACCTTTCACTATCAGTAACTTGTGATTCTTTATTGATACTTTCAAATCCACGGTAATATTGAACAGATATCCTAAGGTCTTTTAATTTATACCCTACCCCGGTCTGCCAGTTATATTCGGGTATTTTCTGAGTTTCAAAAGCAGTAACTCCAGTATAATAACCTTTTAACTGTTTGATGAATGTAACTCCGCCGGTTAAAAAGAAATTTTTCCCGATACCCTGCTGAATGTTAAATGGAACATTAAATGAGTGCCAGGTTACATCTAATTCATTACCAGTAAAGTCATACCATTTTGGGCTCAGGAATGAATATTCCATCCCCAAATACACCCCGGTACTTTTAAAAAAAGTATATCCTAAAGAAACTCCTACTGCCGGCGATAAGGCATTTTCAGGAAAATACTTTTTTGGTAAACCTATCTCATTTATCGGAAAATAGTACCCCAACTTTGTTGTAACATCCAATTCAAAACGCTTTTGTGCGTTGGCTGAAATAACTGTTGTGATAATTAAAATTACTAATACTAACTTTCTCATATTAATTTATTTGTTTAATTTATTTTGATTAAAATACATATTTAAACCCAACCGAAGGAACAATTGGAAACAACGAAACCTGTTTTACTTTATCTCCGCTTTTGTAATAATACCACGGGTTCATTCGGTTGTACACGTTGTATATCGAAAATGTCCAGGTAATGCTTTTGTTGTCGGTTTTTTGTTTTACCGAACTGTAACCCAAATCGAGGTGGTGAAATACAGGCATTTTGAAATTATTGGGGTTATCGTATGTTTGCCTAATTACTTCCCAGTTTTTAATGTCTATTGAAGAGTCCCTGCCAGGTGTTGGCAATCCCTCATGCTCAACATCGGGCAAACTTATGTTATTGCCCGATTGCAGGGTAAATCCCAGTGAAACCGAACGTTGGAGTTTATATTTCTCTTTAAAACTGTATTCTGCCAATACCGAAACATCGTGCCGCCGGTCGTATTTATCAGGAAACCAGTTTCCGTGGTTCAACTTTTCAAATCTTCGTTCCGACCACGAAAGGGTGTACGACAAAATGCCTGTAAATGAGCCCTTTTCCTTTCTGGCTGCCATTTCAATACCGTAAGCTTTTCCCTCGCCAACCAAAACACTGTTTTCCCAGTTGTTTTCTTTTGTTTCAGTAAAACTTGCACCTTCATCAAACCGCACAACATTTTCCATCCATTTGTAGTATCCTTCAACTTCGAACGAATAACTGTTTTTCATCTGTTTCGAAAATCCAAATGTTGCCTGTTGCGCTGTTTGCGGTCCGATTTTATCGGTTGATGCAACCCATAAATCAGTCGGCATCCCCAAAGATGAATTGGTAAGTAAATGGATATTTTGCACCATTTCCGTATAAGAGGTTGCCATGTACAGTCTGGGCGAAAGTTGCAGGTTTGCAGAAATGCGGGGTTGAAAATGCAAATAATTTGTGTTGCCAGTAAAATAGCCCGATAACCGTCCTCCAGCATTCAATTTTAACTTTCCGAGGTCGAAAGCATTTTCAAAGTACAAATCGGCCTGGTTTGCATTTCCTTTGTTTTGTTCGTTGAATTTGACAACTGTCCCTGTGCTTTTTATCTGAACGATATTCGGATTAAAAATCAGGTGCGACATTTTGCCGCCAAACCGAAGCGTGTAAACCGGCGATGCATAGAAATCAAAATCGGTTTGAACACAGAAATCCTGCAAATCGGATGAGGTTTGAAACAGGTTTTTTATTTTTTCGTCTTCTGCTTTCCCAATTTCGTTGTGGTAAAAATGGCTGTAATATACTGATGTGTTTGAGAATAACTTCGACGAGAAAACCTGGTTCCACCGCAACACAGAAGTAAAATTTCCCCAGTTGTATCTGAACTGCGAGTTGGTATTTTTATCTTCTTTGGTATTTGAGTACTGGTTGTCTTTTCCGGTATAAATGCTGATGTAGATTCGGCTTTGGGGGTTAAAAACCCAGTTGGCCTTGGCATTGAAATCGTAAAAATAGTAGCCAAAATTATTGCCCGAACTGGCAATATTTTGGATGGCATACCAGGGCAAATCGAACAGGGTGCGCCTGAGTGAAACGATAAATGCACTTGTATCGCGTTTAATCGGGGCTTCGAAAGTAAACCGCCCGGCAATGGGGCTGATTGAAACCACGCCGCTGCTTTTGTTCAGGTTTCCCTCTTTCATGGTAATGTCGAGTACCGACGAAAGTCGTCCGCCATAACGGGCGGGGATTCCGCCTTTTATGAGGTTCACATTTTTAATGGCATCGGTATTGAAAACCGAGAAAAACCCGAGCAAATGGTTCACATTATACACCGGAACGCCATCCAACAAAATCAGGTTTTGGTCGCCGCCGCCGCCGCGAACATTAAAACTGGCTGTATTTTCGGCCCCTTGTTTAATACCGGGCAAAAACTGAAGGGTTTTCAGTACATCGGTTTCACTCATAATTACCGGCGCCGATTCTATCATTTTCATGGTTATTCGGGGCTGGTTTAACCCCGAAAGTTCGGGATTATTGCGCATGTTGGTGTGTCCAGAAACCTGAACTTCCTCAATTTCAATCCCCTTTTTTAATGCGACCGACAAAAGAGTATCAGCTTTTAATTCGAAGGTTTTTATGGTGTGCTGAAATCCCAGGAAACGAAATTCGAGTGTACAATTTCCTTCGGGCAGGGTTAAACTGAAAAATCCGTAGTTGTTGGTAGTAGCGCCATTTCCGGTAATCGCATTATAAATGGTAGCTCCTGTTAACTGTTCGCCCGATTTGGCATCGGTAACATACCCCGAAACCGTGTATTTACTTTGGCCGCAAACTATTAGCGGAAAAATTAAAACAAATAAAATAACTATTTTGTACATCGCCTGGTTAGAGTTTAATAGTTGTTATTGCACACGACCCAAAAATGCCGTAACCATTTTCAATGTTTGAATAAATCTGTACAGGTTCATAAAATGGCAGGTCGTCATTTTCGCTCATTCGTTTGATAAGCGTTGTTTGGATGTACTTGTCATAGTGTTCATCTGCATTCAAAAAGTGCTGGGCCTTATAATCCAAATAAACTACATTGTCAGGAATTGTGAACTCAAGATTCTGGCCGTCGTATCCTTCATCTGACATTCTGATTTGCAAGAAATGACGAAACCCGTATTTTGAATCAGAATCAATATATCGGTTAAAGGTATCAACATAAGGTGCATTAATTTCTTTGCTATTCCCTCCGTATTTTATACCACCAACAATGTAAGTAATATATAACCAATAATTGTCCTTTCCCTTTTTATCAAATAACTGTACATTTAAATCAAAAATCGGCACATTCAGGTTCTCAATAATGGCTGTTGTATCTTTGGTGTACTCAATTGTTGGTTTCTCAGGGACAGTGGTGTTTGCTTTTAGCGACTCATAACCTGTAGATTCTGCTACAATATGGTATGTCTTCCCGGACACTGGTCTTTGGTTTAGAAAATATTTTCCGTTAGATTTCAGTTTCAGTGTCCCTATTATATTATCTTCTTCGTAAAGTGTAATGACGGCGTTGTTTACAGCCTCAAATTTGCCTGAATAATCTAAAGCATGCGATAAAGTTAAACTGGCTGTAATTATGGAATCAGGGTTTAAAATACAGTTGAGGCATAATTTGGACTCGTGTTTGTATTCGAGGTTTACATCCTGCACACAGGAAAAAAGAATAGACAAAAGAAAAAGAAAAGGGCAAACATGTTTTATATTCATGCGGTTTGATTTTGTAGTTTTTTAAGGTTGAATCTTCAAAATTTTCAAAGGCAAATGTAAAAATTCATATTCTAAACAAAAGTTAACCATGTTTAATATTCTCTAAAATTTGGATTCATTCGCATCGCTTTACATTAGTTAATTAAAGTGTAAAAAGTGTTTTACCGACAGGGGTTTTTATCCTGGGCGCAACTGTGGCAAAGATAGAACTTTGGATTGAAAAAACTTTTGAAAACTACTTTCCCCCATAATTTAGAAAAGTTCTGAATTGCCCGGCGGTAGTTACCGAAATTCACCCGGTGACGAAAAGTCAAAGGGTGAATAAAAACTTCCTCATTTCTTATTTTGTGTTTCTTATTTCTTATTTTTTTTCAGAAAATAACAGAATAAGAAATAAGGAATAAGGAACCAGAAAGGGGAAAACAGGGACAGGGACTTTCCCAAGTCCCTGATTTGAGCTAAAAACTTTGAGATGGGAAACTCAAAAACCCGGTTTTCCTTAAAACTTCCACAGCGGGTACTCCAGTTTGAGGGTCAATAGTCTTCGTTTGTACCCCGAAACTCCATAATACCTTGTATCTTCTGTATCAGTCCATGAACCTTCTTCTTTAATCCAAATATCGTAATCCTTGAAATTTTGCGAATAATTCAGCGAAATCGCCAATTTATGAATACGAAACCCGGTGCCGAGTTCCCATTTCCCCAACGCCCCGTCCAACGGTTTGATGCTACCCGTTTGCCAGTAATCCGGTTTAATGCTGCCTCTATGCCAGTAAACGGCTGTTCCCACTGTTACAAACCAGTTTTTTAAAATATCGCGTTGAAAAATGAATGGCATTTCAATAGTATTTAAGTCAGGCCAAATCGGTTCCGGATTATAATAATGTTTCTCAGATGATTTAAGGTAATTGTAATTTACCCCAAGCCCAAATTTTGTTTTTGGATTTAAGGAGTAGTACAACTGTACCCCAGCTCCAAGTTGAAGGCCATTTGGAATTTTATAAATAGAAACCGATTTCTCGGCAAAATAAAATCCCGAATTTACATTCATTCCGAATTCAAATTTTTGCTGTGCCTGTACGTTTTCAAATAGCAGTAACAACAGTAGCAAAATACCGATTGTTTGACACTTTGTTTTAAATGCAGTAGCAAAATACCTTGATTTGTTTTTCATCTCTTTATAATTTATTTGTTATTACCATTTATATGTAAACGAAACCGACGGAATAATGGGAAACAGCGAAACCTGCATCATTTTATCCTCTTTCATGTAAAAATACCAGGGATTTAATCTGTTGTAAACATTGTAAACAGAGAATAACCATGTTCGTGAGCGAAATTTGGAAAGTTTACGGGTTGTTTGATACCCAATATCGAGATGATGAAAAGCCGGCATCCGGTAATTATTTGGTGTCTGATAAGTAATCCTTTGTTTAAAAGAATCAAACATTCCAAGCCAGGCATCACGCCCTTCTTCTGTAATAATATTCATTCCCTGATGTTTAATATCCGGAATTGAACCTGCGTAACCGGTATTGTATGTAAATGCCCATGTAAATGAACGCGAGTCGATTCCATCGTCGGACAACTTATATTCGCCAAGTACTGAAATATCGTGCCTTTTATCGTAACGATAAGGGAATGGTTTGCCATTGTTTATTTCATCAAACTGGTTTACTGACTTTGAAAGTGCATATCCCACCCAACCGGTTAATTTACCAACATCCTTTTTTAATAAAAACTCCACGCCATACGCTTCTCCTTTGCCTGAAATAACATTATCTTCCCATGTTTGCTGACGCGAAGCAAGAAATGAAGCGCCTTCCTCAAGCCTGATAATGTTGTCCATCTTTTTCAAATATCCGTCAACTGAAAATTCATATCCATGTAATGGTTGGTAGAAAAAACCCAAACTTGACATCCACGAATTTTGCGGTTTTACAGTTTCGGTTGATGAAACCCACAAATCGGTTGGCAGACCGACAGAACTATTGGTAATTAAATGAAGGAACTGTGCCATTTTCGAATACGATGCTTTTACAGCCAAACTTTTTGCAAGTAAATATCGCGCGGTAAGCCGGGGTTGAAAGTAAAAGTAGTTTTTACCACCCGATGAATAATTATCAATTCTGGCTCCAATATTTGCACCCAACCTGCGGGTGATGACCAAATCATCTTCTGCATAAGCCGAAGCAATAAAAGCATTGTATTGAATTCCTTTTCCGAAGGTTGTATCAACATCATTTTCTTCGTACACAATATATTGCGGGCTGAAAGACTGGGCTGAAGCTTTTACACCAAATTTTACCGAGTGGTTTACATTAGGGTAAAAATCGAAATCGGCTGCTACCGCAAAATCTTTTAAACCGGAACTTATTTTATAAGTGAACGAATTCTCATCCTTAATTTTGTTGTTTTGCTTGTTCGAAAAACTACTGAAATACCCCGTATAATTGGCAAAGAGTTTATTGCTGATAATATTATTCCATCGAAACACGGTAGTTGCATTGCCCCATTTATATGCGTAATCAGATTTGGCATCGTCGTCCTTATATTTTATAAAGTACCTGTCTTGTCCAAGGTAGGCGCTTAGATAAATTCTGTTTTTAGGGTCAATTATCCAGTTGGCTTTGGCCGTCAAATCGTAAAAGTTGTAGCCAGCCTGCACAGGTTGTGTAATTAAAAGCCCCAACCGCACCGGAAGATCAAGAAAGGTGCGTCTGGCTGATACTAAATACGACGAAGTATCAGCTTTTATCGGGCCTTCGAAGACAACACTACCTGCTACTGGACTGACAGAAACAGATCCTCCTGCTTCATTAATATTACCTTCCTTCATGGCAATATCCAGTACTGATGAAAGCTTTCCCCCATACCTTGCTGGTATTCCGCCTTTATACATTTTCACCTGCGAAAGTGCATCGCTGTTGAAAACCGATAAAAATCCAAACAAATGGTTAACGTTATAAACCGGCACACCGTCAAGCAAAATAAGGTTTTGGTCGGGGCTTCCACCGCGTACACTAATCGCCGATGTTCCCTCCTGACTTTGTTTTATCCCGGGCAAGTATTGTAAGGTTTTTAAAACGTCGGGTTCGCCTCCGATTGCGGGCATTTTTTTTACCGTTTCAATTTTCACCATGTCTGTTCCGGTTTCAGTGGATTCAGTAAAACCGGCATTTAATTTTCGTGCTTCTACTGTAACTTCTTCAATCGTTAACACCGATTTTAATGAGATATTAATAATGGTATCGCAACTCAATTTAACGGAAACGTATTGCATTTCATATCCAACAAAACTGTACCCGAAAGTGTAATCTCCGGGAGTAAGGGTTAAGCTGTAAAAACCATAGTTATTAGCTGATACTCCTTTATTTTGTTTTTCAATTTTAACTGAAGCACCCGGAAGTTTCTCGGTGGTTTGAAAATCAGAAATGTACCCACTCAAAGTAAATCTACCTTGTCCGTATGTTGTTGTAAAGGATAAGAAAAACATAATAAAAGGAATATAATATTTCATGGTAAGGGGATTATTTCTTGTCGTCAATATAAAAATCAGCAATTGCTATTGAACTGAATATTCCAAATCCGTTAGTAATGTTTGAATACAACTGGACTGGTTCAAAAATGGGGAGATTATCATAATCGTAAGTTAAAAACTGTTTTATGCTCGATTTGTAATACTTGTCGAAATGTACATCTCCATTAATTACAAAAAGTGTTTGTTTTTCATAACCACTCAGTGAAAATTGTAACTCGTTGTTTAGAAAAAACTCTTCGTCCAAACGCAAGGCACCGATGTATTCATAGTTTGTAAATGGTGGTTCATAATCCTGATCGTAATAACGGTTAAACTCATCAAAAAGTAAGTTGTCGGTTTTGTAAGTAATATAATATTCTCCCCAAGGTTTTCCTTTGAAGTTAAATATTATAGCAAGTTTAAACCAGTAATAATCTTTTGTGGGGGTATCTTTTAAGTCAACTACAATTTTTTTAACGGTATAATAGCCATTTACCCAGGTTTCATCATAAATGGTGTCTTGCTTAAACTTTGCATGAGCATCGGGAATACCCGGTATCGTTGTTTCAGCAGTTAATGTCTTATAACCAACAATCTCAACTCTGATTTCATATTTTTTACCAACCTCAGGTTTATGCTTTAACAAGTATCTGCCATTCCCGCGGTAAATAATCCCTTGTAATAATTGCCCTTCTTTTGTAAGTTCAATGCGGGCATTGGCAACAGGTGTAAAATCAGTGTCGTTTTCCACAGCTTGTATTTTTGTAACATAAATTGCCACAGAATCATTCCCAGCTTCCATAATACAATTCAAACAAAGCATATCGTCCGGGGTATTAAGGTCAAAATTGATTTCTTTTTCACAACTGTAAAAGATTAAAAAAGAGATAAAAAATAGTAAAGGGTAAACAAGTTTTATGTTCATACAATTTGATTATGTAGTTATTTAAGGTTGAGATTCCAAAAGTATGAAAGGCAAATGTAAGAATTCAAATTCTACACAAAAGCTGACCATATTTAATATTCTCTAAAATATTGCTTCCCCATGAACATTATTTTAAAATCCTGTTCTAAAATCAGTTGTAAAAAAAGCGTAAGCGACAGGGGTTTTTTATCCTGGGCCTAACAATGCAAATATAAAACCTTGTTTGGAAAAAAACAATTGAATTTTACCCCCCCCTAATTTAGAAACGTTCTGGATTATCTGTTTGGAGGATTCACCCGGTGACGAAAAGTCAACGGGTGAATAAAAACTTCCTCATTTTTTATTTTGTGATTCTTATTTCTTATTTTTTTTCAGAAAATAACAGAATATGGAATAAGGAATAAGGAAATGGAAAGGTTTTCAAAATAAATTAACTTTGCCACCCTAAAATTTGGTTTGAATGGAGAGAAGGGTAGTTGAATTAATGGCGCCGGTGGGTTCGTACGAATCTTTAATGGCAGCTATTCAGGGTGGCGCGGGTTCGGTTTACTTTGGTGTTGAGCATCTGAACATGCGTTCGCGTTCGTCCAATAATTTCAGCATCGAAGATTTACGCAAGATTGTTGAAATCGCCTCGAAAAACAACGTAAAGACTTATCTCACACTCAATGTCGAAATTTTTGATGGTGAAATTCCGCTGATGCACCAGGTTTTGCAGGCTGCAAAAGACGCCGGCGTTTCTGCCGTTATCGCAGCCGATGTTTCGGTTATTCAGCATGCGCGCTCAATTGGATTGGAGGTTCATATTTCAACACAGGTAAATATCACCAACATCGAAGCGGTGAAGTTTTACGCCATGTTTGCCGATGTGGTTGTGCTGGCCCGGGAAATGAACCTGGGCAGGGTTTGGGAAATCAGCGGCCAGATAAAACGCGACAACGTAAAAGGCCCGTCGGGAGAACTGGTTCGGCTTGAAATGTTTGTACACGGCGCGCTGTGCATGGCAACCAGCGGTAAATGTTACCTCAGCCTGCACGAAATGAACTCTTCGGCCAACCGGGGATCGTGCCTGCAAACCTGCCGCCGGGCATACACGGTAACCGACAAGGAAACCGGCGCCGAGCTCGAAATCGACAACGAGTACATCATGTCGCCAAAAGACCTTAAAACCATTCACTTTCTGAATAAAATACTCGATGCCGGCGTTTCTGTTTTAAAAATTGAAGGGCGCGCCCGTTCAGCAGAATATGTAAAAACCACGGTTGAATGCTACCGCGAAGCTGTGGAAGCATATTTTGATAATAGCTTTGCCGAAGATAAAATAGAAGATTGGAATACTCGTTTGGGCCAGGTTTTTAACCGCGGTTTCTGGGATGGTTATTATCTTGGGCAACGATTGGGAGAGTGGAGCAAAAATTACGGATCGCTGGCCACAAAGCGAAAATTGTACGTTGGCAAATGCACCAACTATTTTGCCAATATCGGGGTGGCCGAATTTAAACTCGAAACCGGCAACCTGAAAATTGGCGACGAAATAATAATTACAGGCGTTACAACTGGCGTTGTTCAAACTGTGGTGGCCGAAATCAGGGTAGATCTTGTGGCTGTTGAAGTAGGCAAAAAAGGTGAAAGAATTTCGGTTAAAATTGATACAAAACTAAGGCGGGCCGACAAGGTTTATAAAATGATTGATGCTAAAGAGGTTAAGGAACGGCACTAAAAAAGAAAAGCAGTGAAAACTCACCGCTTCTCCCCTTACCAAACAATTAATTACTCGTTTAACTTTGTACTTACTTATAACCAATCAATCCATTAAGTACCCGCTGAGCCATTTTACAAAGTATTCTGCCAAAGTAACGCATGTCGTACTTAATTGGTTTCGTTTAAAAATTATTTAACTTATTTTAACCTAATGTTGAATATATTTTTTACAGTTGTGCAAAAACTTTTTCCAGTAAATTTTTGGTTGCAATAACTCAATCTTTTCTTTCTCTGGCAGTGTTCTTCCTTCATATTCAATCCCAACATTTCCTTTAAAGCCCGAAAACATCACGATTTTTTTTTTCAAATTAAATAGTTAGTAGCGAAGTAACATCAGCCTCCTCCGTTGTTTATTTTTCCATTCGAAACATATCCATCCAACTTCCAGAATTGTGGCCTTTATAAATGGCTGGTTTTAGCATTCGTGAGGAAAAGTGCGGCAGGCATTTTCGGCCAGAATTAACAACCCGATGGGAACTGCAATTAGAACAGGCCATTTGTAACTCATTAAAAACCAGGCAATAATAATGGTGCCGAAAGTTGCGGATAAACATAAAGGAGGGTTGTATTATTGCACGTATTTAAACCTCTTGATATTCTTTTTCGGTGTTTTTTCAAATTCCTCTTTAACCAGTTCTATTTTACTTATCTGTTCGTATTTTGGAAGTTCGCCGTTCACCTTTTTGCGATTTTCCTCCATTATCTGAGGAATTGCATCATCGGATATGTTTTCGGTTTTTAATGCTTCCAAATCAGGGTAAACCATTGCAACCAGTTTTCCTTCGCGTTCGGTTACCACACACTCGGCAACAAACGGCAGATTGGTAACTTTGGCTTCAATTTCCTCGGGATATATATTTTGCCCCGAAGCTCCCAGTATCATGTTTTTCGAACGGCCACGGATGTAAATAAAGTTGTTCTTATCAATAATTCCCAAATCGCCTGTTTTCAGCCAGCCGTCTTTAGTAAATGCCTCGCGTGTGGCCTCTTCGTTTTTATAATAGCCCAGCATTATATTTTCGCCTTTTACCTGAATTTCTCCAACAACATTGTATGGATCTGTAGAGTCGATTCTTACTTCCATCCTGTCAACCAGTTTTCCGGCTGATGTGGGCATGGTTTTATCCCAGGCTTCGTAACTGATCAGTGGGCCGCACTCCGTCATTCCATAACCAATAGAAAACGGGAATTTAATGCGTTTGAAAAATTTCTCCACATCGGCGCTTAACGGAGCGCCCCCAACAACAATTTCGAAAAAGCGGCCACCAAAAGTTTCAACCAGTTTGGCACGTATTTTTTTAAGCAAAATGGAAGAAATACCCGGAATATGCAACAGGATTTTTATTGCCGGTTTTTCGAGGGTGGGCAGTAACCGTTTCTTGTAAATTTTTTCAATTATCAAGGGAACAGAAAGCACCAAATGAGGTTTCACTTCGCCAAAAACCTTTGTAATCATTGCCGGTGTTGGCATTTTGCTCAAAAAGGTAATGTGGCAGCCAACAGATAACGGAAATAAAAACTCGAATAACAAACCGTAAACATGGGCCATCGGTAAAAATGAAACTATTTTATTGCCCGATTTTAATGGCATGTGCTCACGGGCATAAACTATGTTCGAAACAAGGCTGCGCTCAGGTATCATTACTCCTTTTGTAAATCCCGAAGTACCCGATGTGTAAGAAATAATACATGTTTCTTCCGGTTCCCATTCTTTAAAGCCAAAACCTGATTCCTTTAGCAGGTTTCGTTCGTAATACTGAAACGAATCCTTGATCTTATACTGAACATTTTCATCTTTTGCCTTGTAAAGCGAAAAATCTTCAATAACTACAATTGCCAGTACATTTGGCAAAACATCCAGTTCCACTTTGTCGAGCAGCGATTTTGAACCAATTACAATTTTCGATTCTGAATGGTTGATAATGTGGTTGGTATCGCCTTTGTTAAAATCGGGGAGTACCGGTACAATAACCAATCCCGACGATACAGCCGATAGAAATGTTGCCCCCCAGTTTGCAGAGTTCCTCCCCAGTACAGCAACTTTATCGCCCTTTTGCAAACCCATAATCTGGTAGAAAAGCTGAAGCGACATGATGGTTTGCGCCACCTCGCCGTATTTGAAATCTTTCCCCTCGTAATCAGTGAATGCAGTTTTTTCCCAATTGTCATGAAACGATTGAATGTACAATTTTGCCAGTGATGATTTTTCCATAATGTTAAGTTTTGATTGAACGAACTAAATTATATAAAAAAAGGACATGGAAATTCGATTGTTCTATATTGAATTTGATGTACGCCTGGTTTAATTGAAATATTAACATATATTAGCATTAATATAAGTAGTTGAAATATAAACATATATAAATAAAGTAGATAAAAAGGTAAAAATAAAAAAATAAATGACCCTTTGGAACGCTCTTTCTACGAAAAACAGGCTATCCTCGAAAATTGGAGTACCACAGAATTAATCAGGCAAAAAAAAGCATCCCTGTTTTTACGCCTGACTTCCTCAAAAAACAAAAATGAGATATTACAACTGGCTCAAAAAGGACAAATCGTAGAAAAACCTGAAGATATCATCAGGGAGCCATATGTTTTGGAATTTCTTCAAATACCGGAACCCTACCATTTAAGTGAATCGGCACTTGAAGATCGCATAATTGGAAGTTTACAGACTTTTTTGCTCGAACTTGGGAAAGGGTTTGCATTTATCGGGCGTCAATACCGAATTACGGTTAACAACAGAAATTACTATGTTGATTTGGTTTTCTATCACCGGATTTTGAAATGCTTTGTGTTGATTGACCTTAAAAAGAATGAAGCAGGTTATGAAGATATTGGGCAAATGAACATGTATCTTGGGTATTTCCAAAATGAAGAAAATACCGAAAGCGATAATCCTCCGATTGGAATTGTGCTTGCCCGTGAGAAAGACGAATTGTTAGTGAAATATGCAATGCATAATATGAGCTCACAATTATTTGTTTCTCAGTATCAGCTTTATTTACCCAATAGAGAAGAATTAAAAGCATTGATAGAAAAACAATTAATCGAAGATGAAACCAAATTTAAATACATTACACCATGAAAACAACTTTACTTTTTATCGTCTTGTTTTTTAGTCTGACAAATTTGTTCGGACATAACCAACTCAGGGTTGGAGACCCCAGAAATTCGTGGCAAACCTACCAGGGAACAATTGAGGAAGTCAGTTTAACAGTTGCTCCAAAAGGACTTTTCATGGAGTACGGTTTAACGCTTACT
This sequence comes from Prolixibacteraceae bacterium, assembly GCA_009773765.1. Classification (GTDB taxonomy): domain Bacteria; phylum Bacteroidota; class Bacteroidia; order Bacteroidales; family Prolixibacteraceae; genus Draconibacterium. The sequence goes on from WTWZ01000013.1 coordinate 119,387, forward strand.
TTTTCGTCGCGCGGCACCGTTTGGACACAAGTAAAAGACACGCTCGAAGTGACCCTAAACTTCGATTTACCCGAAAATGCGATGATTACCGATTCGTGGCTGTGGTTTGGCAAAGACACCATAAAAGCCGTAATTCTCGACCGGTGGACTGCATCTTCGATCTACGAAAGCATTGTGCAACGCCGGAGAGACCCGTCGATCCTGTTTAAACAATCGGCAAATCAATACGAGCTGCGGATTTTTCCGATGGCAGGCAACGAAACGCGAAAAGTAAAAATAACTTACCTGATGCCGGTTTCATGGAATAAATACAACATATCAACCAGCCTGCCCTTCCCGATTTTGAAAACTTCGTTAACGCTGCCCCAAAAATTTGCTGTTACAATTAAAGATGACGGGAACTGGAAAAATCCGCAGATTTTGGGAGATGAAAGTCTTGTTTTTAAGAATGAAATCAATAAAAATGGCAGCGTTTTTAAAACCGTTGAAATTCCATCTTCGAAATACAGCAGTAACCTGAAAATCGGGTTCGACACTCCTCTGAAAAACGGATTTTATTTTTCGAAATACAAAACCGGAGATGAAGGTTTTTACCAACTGGCGCTTTCACCATCCAGTTTTCTTAATTCAACAAGTGCAAAAAAAGTAGCCGTTCTTGTTGATTACGATGCCTCAAACACAAATCTGAAAAGCCTTGAAATATTGAATATTCTGAAAGAAGAAATGCAAAATAACCTTAACCCGGTGGATTCATTTAATCTTATTTTTTCGAACCTGAACATTTTACGACACGGCGAAAAATGGGTACAAGCCACTCATCAAAATATCGCGGCTGCCTTTCAGATATTCGATAATGAAATCAGCAGTTACAGCAACCTCGCCACTTTGCTGGCAAATGGAATTGAATTTGTAAACGATAACGGTGGAGACGCGAAAATACTGCTCATTTCCAACTCAAATCATTACTCCGATTACAAAGTGGCCAACAAACTCATTGAAGATTTGATGGCAATGATGAAATCGAAAATTCAAATCCACATTGCCGATTATCAGTCGCTAAATTACAAGTACTTTTACACCAATAATATACGATACATCGGAAACGGATATTTTTATTCGAACCTCGCAAAACTTACATCAGGTTCATACCAGAATTTATCGAAGGGAGAAACGGAGGCTGAAATTATTGGTTCCACATTTCGCTACATAAATGGTTCAATCAATTCTTTCGACTTGCATACCACGCTCGAAAATGGTTTTTGTTACAGCCGGTTCAGCCTCAACAAAGATGAAAACGTGGCCTATTTAAACGAAATGATTTTACAGACCGGAAAATTCAAAGGCGAATTTCCTTTCAGGATTGATTTTTCGGGCGAATACAATAAAGAAATCTTTTCGAAAAAAATTGAGATTGCTGATACGCAAGCAGAAAATGATTCAATTGTGAAGAAAATCTGGGCTGGTTCGTTTATCAGAAACATGGAAAAGAATTATTCATCAAATGATATTGTAGGCGAAATTATTCACGAAAGCATTAAAAACCGGATACTTTCACTCTACACATCGTTCCTTTGCCTCGAAGATACAAGCCGGTGGTGCCTCACCTGTTTGCCCAACCAGTTTAAAAACGATATGGAAAATGTGCTAACTTCTGCCAGTAATTTTGGCGAACTTTCCGACACGGTTTCAGTTTACCCAAATCCCTTCAGCGATAATATCTCTATCGAAATTCAGTTGACAGAATCAAGCGCCTTGCAGGATTTATCGGTTTACGATTTAAAAGGTTCGCTGATATACAAATTCGATAAAAACATTTTGAACGCAGGAAGCAAAAAAACAATCACCTGGAACGGGAAATCGCAAAATGGCTCAACATTAAAACCCGGAATTTACTTGCTTGTATTTAAAACTGCAAAAACCAGCAAAACCGTAAAAATTGTAAAACAGTAACAGGTTTTAGTCATACTATGACTTTGAGTCATAGTATGACTAAATGACTAAAATGGATTAATATTCAAATTCAATCAACTTCCCAAACTTTTGATATTGCTGGTAAAGCGCTTTGTATTTTTCCACGTTTTCAGGAATCGGATGATATTCGGTTTCAATCCCCCCTCCCATTTTCTTTTGTGCTTCGGCAGTTGAAGAATAAACTCCGGCAACAACCGCAGCAGCCATTGCCGAACCCAGCGCACAAGCCTGTTCTGAGCGTGCAACTTTGATTGGCATATTCAAAACATCGGCCACAATCTGCATTACAAACGGCGATTTTTTGGCAACTCCGCCAAGCGCAATTACACCATCAATTCTTACTCCTTCGGCAATAAACCTGTCGTTGATGGCTTTTGAGCCAAAAGCGGTGGCTTCAACCAAAGCACGGAAAATTCGCGGTGCATCGGAACCGAGATTCAGTCCGGCAATCGCGCCTTTTAAAGCCTGGTTTGCATCGGGTGTGCGGCGGCCATTCATCCAGTCGAGCGCTACAATGCCGCTTTCGGCAATCGGAAGCTTGGCTGCTTCTTCGCTTAGTTTGGCAATAATTTTATCCGAAGTTTCGTCAATCAGTTTTTGTTTTGTGGCTTCGTCAATTAGAGTTGATTCGGCAAGCACATTTTGCAACGGCCACTCCAGAACACGTTTAAACCACGCATAAATATCGCCAAAAGCAGATTGTCCGGCTTCAAGGCCCAACATTCCGGGAACAATTGAACCATCCACCTGACCGCAAATTCCGCTAACCAGTTTGTCGCCCACTTCTTCCATTGGGGCAATCAGCATGTCGCAGGTTGAAGTACCCATCACTTTCGAAAGGTAATAAGGTTCTATTTCGGCGCCAACCGCGCCCAGATGCGCGTCGAAAGCGCCAACTCCCACAAATACATCGGTTGAAAGTCCAAGTTTTCCAGCCCATTCGGGAGTCAGTTTACCGGCTGAAATATCGCAGGTAAATGTTTCTTTGTAAAGTCTTTCCCTTAAACCACTCAGCAGCGGATCAAGCGCAACCAGGAATTCTTCAGATGGTAACCCGTCAAAAGCCTCGTGCCACATGGCTTTGTGACCTGCCGCGCAACGGCTTCTTTTCAGTGTTTTCGGATTTGTGTTACCAGTTAAAATGGCCGGAATCCAATCGCAATGTTCCACCCACGAATAGGCGGCACGGAAAACCCCGGCGTCTTCTCGGATTACATGCAGCAGCTTTGCCCAAAACCATTCCGATGAATAAATCCCGCCTTCAAATTTAGTAAAATCGATTTTCCATTTTTTTGCAAGCTGATTGATCTCCTCTGCTTCCTTCACAGCGGTGTGGTCTTTCCATAACACAAACATGGCATTCGGGTTTTCCTGAAAACCTGGCGTCAGCGAAAGTGGAACACCCTTTTCGTCAACGGCCACCGGGGTTGAACCGGTTGTATCGACTGATATTCCCACCACATTTTCGGCAACACCGGCCGGAGTCTGTTTTAACGCCTCTTTTATTGTGTATTCCAATCCTTCGAGATAATCCTGCGGGTGCTGACGAAACTGGTTTTTTGGCGCATCGCAATACATCTGTTTTTTCCACCGCGGGTAGTTAAAAACTGCACTGGCAACCTCCTTTCCGGTTTCCACATTTACAATTAACGAACGCACCGAGTCGGTGCCATAGTCTAATCCAATCGTGTATTTTGAATTCATATTTCTGATAGATTTTATTATTTATTACTGGATACTGGATACTGGATACTGGTACTGGATACTGGATACTGGATACTGGATACTGGATACTTTAAACTTTAAACTTTAAACTACCCCTGTCCGTAATACGCCCCCTCTCCGTGTTTCCGTAGAAAATGTTTATCGAGCAGGGCCTGTCCCATAGTAGTTTTTGGATTCAGATAAAGCGAACGGAACGCCATTTTTGCCACCTGTTCCATCACCACGGCATTATGAACAGCATCGCCGGGGCTTTTGCCCCAAGCAAACGGCCCGTGGTTGTTTACCAAAACACCGGGAACCTGGTCAGGATTCAAGTCCTTAAAAGTTTCTACGATCACTTTTCCTGTTTCCAGTTCATACTGACTTTCAATTTCAGCATTTGTCATTTTGCGGGTACATGGAATCTGGCCATAAAAATAATCGGCATGTGTTGTACCGATGGCAGGAATTGGTAGTCCGGCCTGTGCCCATGACGTAGCCCATTCGGAGTGTGTATGAACCACCCCGCCAATATTTTTGAACTTCCGGTACAATAATAAATGAGTGGCCATGTCGCTCGAAGGTTTTAGATTTCCTTCCACAACTTCGCCATCCAGGTTAACCACCACCATATCTTTGGCTTTCATTTTTTCGTAGCCCAGGCCGCTGGGTTTAATCACCACCAAACCTTTTGCGCGGTCGATAGCGCTAACATTTCCCCAGGTAAAAATCACCAATCCGTGTTTTACCAAATCGAGGTTAGCATTTAAGGCTTGTACTTTTAATTTTTCAAGCATACTATTGAGTTTAAAGTTCCGGTTTTAAAGTTCAAAGTCTCCCCCCTTCGGGGGGGATTAAGGGGGGCTTCCTATTCAATCCACGCAGCAAAACCGCCTCCCGGCGCCATTTTTATTTTAACAACGTCACCCTTTGTAACAATTGTTTCCCTTTGTTCCGCAATTTCGGCATTTTGTTTGGTTTTTTCGGTATCCGAAAAGCTTGTCATTTTGTAGTTTCCTTCGCCCAAAAAATCGAGTTTTATCTCCAGTTCCCTCTCAAAACTGTTGGTCATTGCGCCAATAAACCAGGTTTTGCCCGAACGCCGAGCCATGGTAATGTATTCTGAAACAGCGCCATTCAATACTTTTGTGTCGTCCCAAACTGATTTCACCTGCTTCAGAAAATCCTCGCCAACCTGTCCGTAATAATTTTTTGGATGGTCGCAGGCAACAAGGTACGGACTGTCGTAAATTACAAACTGCGATAGTGTATTTGCGCGGGTCCCAAGAACCTGAGCCGGAGTTCCGTTTTGAAACTTATCGGGATTCCGGTTCAAAAATCCTCCCGGCGTAAAATCCATAGGGCCGGCCAGCATCCGGGTAAAAGGCAAAGTGCATAAATGTTCCGGGGTAATCCGCAGCGACCATTTGTTGTATTCGTTGCCCAAAACTCCCTCGCGGGTAACCAGGTTTGGATAAGTACGCTGCCATCCATCGGGTTTAAATGCCCCGTGAAAATTGACCATCAAATGGTATTTTGCCGCTGTTTTCACCACCCTGTGATACCAGTTTACCATTTCCTGATCGTCGCTGTCCATAAAATCGATTTTGATGCCGGCAATTCCCCATTTTTCGTAAAGTGCGCAAGCCTCCTCAAAATTAAAACGGTCAACATCCGTATTATATAACCAAAGCCAGCAACGTACATTTTTACTTTTGGCATATTGCAGAATTTCGGGCATGTTAATTTGAGGCGCCGGTTTTTTAATGTCAGCAGTGGGTTCATTGAACTGACCATACCATTGCCAGTCGATAAGCATGAATGGCCAACCCATTTTAGACGCCAGATCAATATACTCGTAAATAACGGTTTGTTCCATTTTTACTTCCCCACTCCACCAGTGGTCCCAGGCGCTGACACCGGGTTTTATCCACGATGTTTCTGCAATCTCACATGGATCATTCAGATTTTGAACGATTTCCGATTCCACCAGTTTTCCGGGAGTTTCAGCCATCATTATCACCCGCCAGGGAGTTTTGTGCGATGTTTTGAAAACCACTTTATCACCGTTTTCGGGTTGGCCTTTTCTTGGCGACAAAGCTGTTCTTAAAGAGTAATTATCTTTGCCCTGACTTGATTTCAAATACATTCCTGCATAGTTCTCAATATCAGCTTCAGTTATTGCAGCATAACAATTTTCATTGATTTTCAATGTTAACGGAAGGCCAATTACCATTTCCGGGGTAATTTCACCTATTTTTCTTTCAAAATGCTCAACCTCCTGCGAAGTGGTATAACTTCCATAATTAACAGCCCAACAAGAATGGCTGGATGTAAAGTTAAACTGCGAAAGCTCATCAGTAATTACATATTCATGGTTGAATTGCTGGTCAGGAAATTCAGTCCGAAAAGCAACACCATCGTTAAAAACCCTGAATTCCAAATTGATTAACCTCGATGGAAAACGGATTTCCTTCATTTCAATTTTCAGTCCATTAAAATGATTTCTGATGGTTTCGAATCTTTTCAAGATTGGTTTCCAGGTTTCATCAACGGTAAAAGTTTTATCTGAAATTATCTGTAAATCCTTTCCAAGCGGAGGCGCCTGCCGGAAAGTGAAGGCGATAGAAGATGATTCGATAACAATATTATTTTCGAACTTTACGGAATATTTCATTCCCTTTTCGACAGAAACAGTTACTTTAATTTTTCCATCGGGCGATAAAACCTGAAATTCTTTGGCTTTGAGTACAGGGGCAACTAGAAATAATAAGATTATCAGGCTAAGCAAGTATTTCATGATTTTTAAGGTTTAAAATAATTGAGTTGCAAAATTTTATAGCGTGAAAATAACACTTAAGTTAAAACATCCACAAAAAAAGCCCGGTAAAATTTCCGGGCCTTTAAATCAACTCAAACCAAATCAACCAAACTTATGAAATTTTAATATCTACGGGCGCTTTTTCAAGCGCTTCCTCTTTTTTGGGCAACAACAGGTGTAAAACCCCGTTTTCAAATTTTGCACCAATACTGTCAACTTTTACTGTGTTGGGCAACTGAAACTGTTTTTCGAAGTTAAACACCCCAAACTCACGATGTTCATACTTATAATTTTCTTCCTTTTCCTGCTCTTCAGGTTTGTCAACTTTAACGGTTAACAAATTTTTGTGAACATTGATTTGCACATCTTCCTTTGCAAAACCTGGCAATAACAGTTCAATTCTGAAATCTGTTTCGGTTTCGAATACATTGGTGGCAGGTTTACATTTGCAATTGCGCAGATAATTTTCGTGGTAATCGCTGGTTGAAAAACTGTTCAGCATTTCGTTCACCAAATTTCTGTTTACACTGTAACGCGGATAGTAAAATCTAACTAAACTCATAACTTGTTTCTCCTTTTTATTTAATTGTGATAATTTTAAATTTCTACCCTGCTTATTTCAATTCGTGTACCAACAAAATAAAACCAGTCAAAACATACAAACCAACACCATATTCGCGCCATATAGTCAGTTTAAATAATTAAATCATGTCACATCGTCATCTTTTATGACACTCTGATGAAATTATTAAGTTGAAAATCTATTCCGCCAGATTATTTACCTTTGCGGAAAGTTACAACAATGAGGATTGATATTATAACCGTACTGCCAGGGATGCTTGAAAGTCCTTTTAATTATTCCATCATTAAAAGAGCAAAAGAAAAGGGCCTGGCAGAAATTTACCTGCACAACCTGCGCGATTATTCTGAAGATAAACATCGACGGGTTGACGATTATTCGTTTGGGAAAGACGCCGGAATGGTTATGGCAATTCAGCCCATTGAAAAGGCCATTGAAAAACTGAAAAGTGAACGTGAATATGACGAAGTGATTTTTACGACTCCCGACGGGAATATTTTCAGCCAAAAAACAGCAAACCAACTCTCCCTGAAAAAAAACCTGATTATTCTTTGCGGGCATTACAAGGGAATCGATCAGCGCATCCGCGACCATTATATTACGATGGAAATATCGGTGGGCGATTATGTTTTAACCGGTGGCGAACTGGCCGCTGCAATTATTGCCGATAGTGTTGTCAGGCTTTTGCCCGGCGTGCTTTCCGACGAAACTTCTGCCCTGACGGATTCTTTTCAGGACAACTTATTAAGCCCGCCCGTTTATACCCGTCCGGCAGAATATAAAGGAATGAAAGTACCTGAAATCCTGCTTTCGGGCAACGACAAACTGATTGATGAATGGAAACATGAACAGGCAGTTGAACGCACCCGCCTGTTGCGGCCTGATTTGTACAGGAAGTACATGGGGGAAGATTGAAGGAATGAGGAATGCATGAATGCTATAATGCTATAATGCTATAATGCCTGCCCGAATGAAATCATTCAAGCGGGCGTGATTGAAAGGAATTGTTAAATTGTTAAACAGCTAAATTGTTAAGCTCTCTGAACTTTGAACTCTGAACTCTCCTCACCTCCCCCCCCACTCCAGCAAACCGTCAATGCGGTAGATAATTTTTTCGTTATCAAGTAACCACTTAATTACAGGCCGTAATTTTTGCTGGTCGCCTTCAAGGTTTAACAACAATTTTTCGTAAGTGCAGGGAGTTTCAAGGAGTGATTTTACCTTTTCTGTAATTTTATTAAACTCAAATGTTGTCAACCCCAAAAATTCAACCGACTTGCAAACATCACAGTTTCCACAGGGAGCGGAATCGGTTTCCCCAAAATATTCGAGTAAAATCCTGCTTCTGCATTTGGTGGTGCTGGTGGCGTAATTAATAACCGCATCAATTCGGTCAACCAGTTCCTTTTTGCGCAAATCGTAACTTTCCTTCGAAATTTTTAACCTGTCGAAGTGGATTCGCTCCCTGCTGAAATAAATATATGGTGTCCGGTTGCGGGGCACGTAATCAATGATTTTCGATTTGCGCAAATGTTTTAAAAACTCATAAACCTGCTCAGGAGACATGCCTGAACGCTTTGCCAGCAACTCCTCATCAATTGTAACAAAATTGGTAAATAATCCTGTATATGAGCGCAGTAACAATTTGATAAATCCGTCCATGCTGGCATTCGACACCTGAAATTTGTACAAATCATCGCGCGAAACTGTAAAATAAACCCGCGACGGGCTGTCAACTTCTTCCGTAAATTCCAGATATCCTTCGCGTTGCAAAATTTTCAAACTGTTAAAAACCATCGCCTGCTGAAATTTAAAAGCCTGCGCAAATACCTGTAAACTAAATTCGAAAACCTGATTTTTTCCAAAACCTTCGGCAATTTGCAGATAATTGCAGAGCGCCTGGTAAATGCGTTTAATCGAGGCAATTTCGGGAAAAGCAACTGAAACATGCTTTTTAAGTTTTACCCTTTCAGCATTATTAAAGAGCAAAACCGCTGCCGATTTTTTCCCGTCGCGGCCAGCCCTGCCAGCTTCCTGGTAATATGCTTCCAAAGAATCGGGAGGTGCAAAATGGATTACAAACCTGACATCGGGTTTGTCTATACCCATACCAAAAGCATTTGTGGCAACAATTACGCGGGTTTTTCCCGAAATCCACGAATCCTGCTTTGAACTGCGAATAGGGTTGCTTAAACCGGCATGATAAAAATCGGCGTTGATTTTATTTTGTTTCAGTTCATCGGCAATTTCGCGGGTTGTGCGGCGATTGCGAACATAAATAATACCCGAGCCTTTTACCTTTTGCAAAGTTTCAAACAAATAGCCCATTTTGTTTTCAACCGTTCGGACCAGATAATTCAGGTTCTCGCGCTGAAACGAAACCCGCAGCACATTTCTTTGCTTAAACTGAAGTTTATCCTGAATGTCTTCGGCTACCCGCATTGTGGCTGTAGCTGTTAAAGCCAGAAATTTCACATCGGGCAGGATTTTCCGGATTTGAACGATATTCAGGTAACTGGGCCTGAAATCGTAACCCCACTGCGAAATACAGTGCGCTTCATCAACCGTAACCAGGTTAACATCCATTTGCGACAGCCGCTCATTAAAATGTTCGGAACTTAATCTTTCAGGCGAAACATACAAAAATTTGTATTCACCCCAAACCGCGTTGTCGAGCGTAATTTTTATTTCCACCGGCGACATTCCGCTATGTATGGCTAGCGCTTTAATCCCGCGGCTGTTCAGGTTTTCCACCTGATCTTTCATTAAGGCGATTAAAGGAGTAATTACTATACAAATTCCTTTTATTGAAAGCGAATAAACCTGAAATGTGATGGATTTGCCACCGCCTGTTGGCATTAGTCCAAGCGTATCTTTTCCGCTGGCAACAGATTTTATGATATCAAGCTGCAACGGACGAAAATCGGAATAGCCCCAGTAACGGGTTAATATTTGAGTATAAATTTCCATCAACACAAATTAAGAAATCATTTACTGGTTTAACAATTTTTATTGCTCAAATCGTTGAGCCCCTTAAAAATATTCAATGTTAATCCGTCAAAATTTGTAGTTTTGCGCATTAAATTAAAAACTTAAAACAGTTTATCATGTCGTTTCTAATAGACAAAGTGGAATTTGAAGGTTTAACCTACGATGATGTCCTTTTAATTCCTTCTTATTCAGAAGTTTTGCCGCGCGAAGTTGATTTGAGTTCAAAATTCACACGCTCTATTACCATAAACACGCCCATTGTTACCGCTGCAATGGACACGGTTACCGAATATAAAATGGCCATTGCCGTTGCACGCGAAGGCGGAATCGGGGTTATCCACAAAAATATGGGAATCGAAGAGCAGGCGCACCAGGTAACCACGGTAAAACGGGCCGAAAACGGGATGATTTACGACCCAATCACCATTACACGCGAAAAGAAAGTGGCTGATGCGCTTAAACTGATGGCGCAGTTTAAAATTGGCGGTATCCCGGTGGTTGACAATTACGGAATTCTGGTTGGGATAGTCACCAACCGCGATTTGCGTTTCGAAAAAGACATGAACCGCCCGATTGTGGATGTAATGACCAAAGACAACCTGATTTCGACCACGGAATCGACAGACCTTGAAAAAGCTGCCGACATTCTTCAGCAATATAAAATCGAAAAACTCCCTGTTGTCGATAAAAACAATAAACTGATTGGTTTGGTAACTTACAAAGACATTACCAAAGCCAAAGATAAGCCCCTGGCCTGCAAAGATTCAAAAGGCCGGTTGCGCGTTGCTGCGGGAATCGGGATTGCTTACGACACCATGGAGAGGGTTGACGCCATGATAAAAGCACAGGTTGACGCCCTGGTCATAGATACTGCCCATGCCCACTCGAAAGGCGTAATTGAAATGCTGAAAGCCATTAAAAGCAAATACCCTGAAGCACAAATTGTAGCCGGAAATATTGGCACGGCCGAAGCTGCGCTTGCACTGGTAAATGCGGGCGCTGATGCAGTGAAGGTAGGAATTGGCCCGGGTTCGATTTGTACAACCCGCGTAATTGCCGGCGTTGGCATTCCGCAACTTTCGGCAGTTTACAGTGTTGCAAAAGCCATTAAAGGTTCGGGGGTGCCGGTTATTGCCGATGGCGGCATACGCTACTCAGGCGACATTGTGAAAGGGCTTGCGGCAGGCGCAAGTTCAATTATGGCCGGCGGGCTTTTTGCCGGCGTTGAGGAATCGCCCGGAGAAACCATTCTTTTCCAGGGAAGAAAATTCAAATCGTACCGCGGAATGGGCTCTATTGAAGCCATGCAAAAGGGTTCGAAAGATCGCTATTTTCAGGACATGGAAGATGATATTAAAAAACTGGTTCCCGAGGGTATTGCCGCGCGCGTACCATACAAAGGTACTCTTGAAGAAGTATTGTATCAACTCACAGGTGGACTGCGGGCCGGAATGGGTTATTGCGGCGCTAAAAACATTGAATCGCTGCAAAATGCAAAATTCACGCGCATTTCAAATGCAGGTGTACTGGAAAGCCATCCGCACGATGTTACCATCACACGGGAAGCGCCCAATTACAGCTCACCTCAGTAATTAATGCAATTGATTTAAATTATGAACAGATTTGTTATCTTGTTTTCCGTTTTTTTAACGTTGGCCGCAAATGTACTGGCACAAGCCGACCAAACGCTTATCACCATTGGAAATACAAAAGTGAGCAAAGGTGAATTTGAACGTATTTATCAGAAAAACAACAGTAATTTATATAACGAAACGGACAGAAAAACCCCGGAAGAATATTTGGAATTGTTTATCGATTTCAAGCTGAAAGTAATAGAGGCAGAAAATTTAAAAATGGATACCAGTTCAGCATTTGTAACCGAACTGGCCGGATACAGGGAAGAGTTGGCCGCGCCTTATTTAACCGATGTAAAATACAGCCAGCAAATGGTTTACGACCTGTACAAACGCACTACAAAAGAAGTTAATGCAAGTCATATTTTACTGATGGTTCCAAATGGTCCAACACCCGGACAGGAAGACGAAGTTTTAAAAAGAATAAAAGTAATCAGGGAAGAGATTATTGCCGGCAAAGATTTTAACGAAGCTGCTGCTGAATATTCGGAAGATCCATCGGCAAAAACAAACAAGGGAAACCTGGGGTATTTTACTGCCTTTCAAATGGTAGTGCCTTTCGAAAATGCAGCTTTTTCAACTCCGGCGGGCGAAATATCGCAACCTGTGCGAAGCTCATTTGGCTATCATATTTTAAAAGTCCATGATATTCGCGACAACCAGGGCGAAATTCTTGTGGCCCACATCATGAAAATGTTTCCGCAGGATGTAACTCCCGAAATTAAAAGCAGTTTAAAAGCACAAATCGATTCAATTTATGCTGAACTTAAAAACGGGTCCGATTTTGCTGAACTTGCCAATACGAAATCCGACGACAAGCGATCAGCGGCGCAGGGTGGCGAAATGCCCTGGTTTACATCAGGAAGAATGATCTCTGAATTTGCCAATCCGGCGTTTGCACTGAAAAATGTTGGCGATTTTACTGAGCCCGTTGAAACCGCGTTTGGTTACCACATCATCAAAAAGCTCAATGCCCGTCCTGTCCCCACGTTTGAAGAATCGAAATCTATGTTGGAAAACCGCATCAAAACAGACCCGGAAAGAAGCATTACCAGCAAACAGGTTTTTATTGAAAAGTTAAAAGCTGAATACAATTATATTGAAAATGACGAAGGAAAAGCAAAACTGAGAAATAAAAACACAACCGATTCACTTGAAGTTAATAATTTTGAATTGTTCACAATCGACAATAAGAGTTATACATTCGGGCAATTTCAGAAGTTTCTGACCACTACCAATGTTGAACCCGGGTCTTACTTTACACACTTTAACAATTGGGTGGAATACGAAATTACAGCACTGGAAAACTCGAAACTGGAAGAAAAATATCCCGATTTCAGATATTTGTTTCAGGAATATCACGACGGAATCCTGCTTTTTAATATCTCCGAAGAAAAGATATGGAATTTTGCAGTCCGTGATTCGGTTGGCCTTGAAGAATTTTACAAAAAGAACAGCAATAAATACTGGTGGGAAGAACGCTTTAAAGGGCAAATTGTTACCTGTAAGGATGTGGCAACCCGCGAGTTGGCAGAACAGTATTTCGCTGCGGAAATGACGGTTGAAGAAATTACCGATGTACTGAACAAAACAGAAAACGCAATTACAATTAACGATGGCGCATGGGAAAAAGGGGCAAACCCGGTTGTTGATTATTATGTATGGAACGGCCCGGAACCTGAAAACTTCGACAGCGGACTGGCTTTCATCAGGGGCGATAAAATCCAGCCAGAACCAAAATCGCTGAACGAAGCGCGAGGCCTCTATGTTTCCGACTACCAAAAGTACCTCGAGGAAAACTGGGTTAAGGATTTGAGGAAAAAGTACAAGTTTACGGTGAATAAAAAATTATTGAAAACAATAAAGGGTGTTTAAGTTAATTTTGAAATATATTTTTATTATCCTCGCCGGTGTTTTGTTATCAAATTGTATTAAACCAGAAATTTCTGACGACAAAGTTGTTGCACAGGTAGGCGAAAAAAAGCTGTTTCAAAGCGATATTAACAGAATTGTGCCATTGGAAATTGAAGAACAGGACAGCATTTTAATGGCCAACGACTACATCAGGAAATGGGTAAAACATGAATTGCTCATCAATAAAGCCAACGAAAACCTTACATTGGAACAAAAAAACCTGACGAAAGAAATTGAAGAATACCGCAATTCGTTAATTATTTATAAATACAAAAACGAACTGATGAACCAGCAAATGGACACATTGGTTACAAACCGTCAAATTGAACAATATTACAACACCAATACAGATAATTTTAAACTAAACGACAACATTGTAAAAGCCATTTTTATTAAAATACCAAGGGATGTGGCCAATCCAAAACTCATAAAAGATTTGGCTGGCGATAATTCGGAAGAAGGAATTGACGCACTTCGCGAATATTGTATTCAATACGCCAAAGGATTCGATTTTTTCAATAACAATTGGATCGATTTCGAATTTGTTTTAAGAAATATCCCCGGCGAAATAACCGATGAAAAGCAGTTTCTTGCCCGCAATAATCAAATTGAACTAAGTGATTCTGTATATTATTATCTTGTCAGCATTCAGGATTATAAATTGAAAAACGAGTTGGCGCCTGTTGAATATGTTGGACCCAATATAAAAAACCTGATACTCAATAAACGTAAAATCGAATTCCTAAAACAGATTGAAGAAAATGTTTACAAAGAAGGGATCAGAAATAATAAATTCAAAATATACACCGAAAAATGAAAACAGAAATATATAAAGCAATGAAATTTACAGGGTTCTTTCTGATAGCTGCATTTCTTGTAATAAAAGCCGCCGCTCAGGATAAAGTAGTTGACCAGATTGTTGCCATTGTTGGCGGCAACATTATTTTAAAAAGCGACATTGAACGGATGCACATTGAACAGCAGGCGCAGGGGGTAACAACAGAAGGCGATATGAAATGCGAAATTCTGGAAAACTTCCTGGTAGATAAATTACTGGTTGCAGAGGCCGAACTTGATACTTTGATAGAGGTAACCCCAAGCCAGGTGAACCAAAGAATGGACCAGCAACTGGCTATGTATGTTTCATACATTGGTTCGGAAAAAGCAGTTGAGGAATATTTTAAAAAATCGATTGTTGAGATAAAGGCGGAGATGAGGGAGGGGATCAGAAACCAGCTTTTAAGCCAGCAGATGCGCGAAAAAATTGTAAAAGATGTCACCGTTACGCCATCAGAAGTACGGTATAATTTCAGAAACCTGAAAGATGAAGAGATACCCACCATTCCGACACAGTATGAATATGCCCAAATTACGTTTCAGCCGGTAATTGATTTGGAAGAAGACAACCGCATAAAATCAAGGCTCCGCGACATCAAAAAAAGGATAGAAGATGGTTCGAGCTTTGCAACCATGGCCGTTTTATATTCAGAATGCCCTTCGGCAAAAGACGGCGGGGTTATCGGTTATTCAGGCCGGGCAGAACTCGACCCCGCCTACGCTGCAGTTGCATTCAATTTAAAAGACGACAGGATTTCGAATGTTGTCCGCAGCGCTTTTGGATACCACATTATTCAACTTGTTGATAAAAAAGGGGATAAAGTAAACACCCGCCACGTATTAATGAAACCGAAGGTTTCGGTTGAAGCTAAAGAAGTGGCATACAACAGGTTAGACAGCCTCGCCAAAATGATTAGAAATAATGAGATTCCATTCGAGGAAGCTGCCCAGGTTTTTTCTTTCGATAAAAACACACGAAACAATTCGGGAGTTGTAATCAATCCAAATACAATGTCATCAAAATTTTCAGTGGAAGAATTAGATCCCGATGTAAGCAAAATTATTACCAAAATGAATGTGAATGAAATATCAATGCCGTTTGAATCGATTGACAGGGATACCCAGTTGCCGGTTTTCAAAATTATTAAAGTACTAAAGAAAACTGATGCACATAAAGCCAACTTGCAAAACGATTACCAGAAACTGGCTGAGATGTACCTGATGAAAAAGAAAGAGGGGGTCTTTAACGAATGGGTCAGCAAACAGCAAGCAGCAACATATATCAGAATTGATCTAACTTATGCCAACTGTAATTTTAATTTTAATAACTGGATAAAGTAATAACCGGGTTCAAAAACCAACAAAATAACAATGACTTTCAAAAACGACGTGGAAGCGCTCGATGCACTTCGAAATAAATTTAATGAACTTAAAAACGAAATTACAAAAGTAATTTATGGCCAGGATGAAATAGTTGCCCAGGTTTTAATCTCGCTTTTCAGCCAGGGGCATGTGCTGCTGATTGGGGTCCCTGGATTGGCAAAAACACTGTTGGTAACTACAATTGCCAAAATTTTGGGATTAAAATACAACCGAATTCAGTTTACCCCCGATTTAATGCCGTCAGACATTATTGGGACTGAAATCCTGGACAACGAACGTCATTTCAAATTCATTGAAGGACCGTTGTTTGCCAACATAATACTGGCCGACGAAATTAACCGGACCCCGCCAAAAACCCAGTCGGCACTCCTTGAAGCCATGCAGGAAAGGGCGATTACCACTGCCGGACAGCGGTTTAAGCTCGAAGACCCGTTTTTTGTGCTGGCAACCCAGAACCCTATCGAGCAGGAAGGGACTTATCCGCTGCCCGAAGCCCAGCTCGACCGTTTTATGTTTTCGGTCTGGCTCGATTATCCAAAATACGACGATGAGTTAATTATTGTAAAAAATACAACTTCTACCCTGGAATACAATGTGAAACCGGTAATATCGGGGAAAGAGATAATGTATTACCAAAACCTGATCCGTAAAATACCAATCAACGACAATGTACTCGAATATGCGGTAAAACTGGCCGTAAAAACACGGCCAAACACCGAACATGCCGCCCACATTTCAAACCAGTACCTGAAATGGGGAGCCGGCCCGAGGGCATCGCAGTATCTTGTTTTGGGGGCAAAAACCGCCTTCCATTTTGCGCCACCGGATTATTAAAAACTACAAGGCCGAAGCCGAAGGTATTTCGGTTGATGCCATCATCGAAAAATTGCTTTAATGTATTCATCGTTTTTCCATATTATTCCGAACTTCCGGAATGTAAAATGGAAGTTTTTTTTATTGCTGACACTGCTTTGTTCGCTCTCCCACGCACAGGATAAAAAAAGAGTTGAAATTTTACGGGCCGGTTCGCTTGAAGCCAGCGAAAGAATTGCTTCAAACGCTCAGCGATTATTAGATTCGGTGCTGATCAGCCATAAAAATATTTTAATGTGGTGCGACAGCGCTTACACTTATACAGGAACAAACCGGGTTGATGCGTTTGGCAGGGTGCACATTAAACAGGACGACACGTTGCATTTGTTTGCCGACAAAGTTTTTTACGATGGTGATATCAGTTTTGCGCGTGCCTGGGGAAACGTGAAGCTCATCAACAAATCGACCACAATTTACACTGATACACTCGATTACGATTTGGCAGCAAATATCAGCTATTATGACGACAAAGGAAAAATAATCGACAGCACAACAACCATTACCAGTGTAATCGGAAAATATTTCGTGAACGATGATTTGCTTTATCTCTTGCAGGATGTGGTTGTTTTCGATAAAGATTTTACTTTGAACAGCGATACATTGACATACCACACCGAAACCGGAAAAATAACCATTCAGGGGCCAACCACCATTCGCGATTCGGCAAACACACTTTATGCCGAAAAGGGCTGGTACGATTCAGATACGGGAGAAGCAGAGTTGTTGCAAAAACCAGTTATTTCGGGCGAAACCCAAAACATTGCAGCCAATTATATACGCTACAGTAAAGAAACAAAATCGGGGAAAGCATTAGGATCGGTCAGAATAACAGATATTGAAAACAATTCCATTATATTGGGAAACATTGCACAATACAATGATTTGCTTGAAACTGCAATGGTTACCGACTCAGCAATATATATGAATTATAACGATAACGACACTTTATACCTGCATGCCGATACACTAAGAACATTTCCGGACACCATCCCCGACGAAAAAATTGTGCTGGCATACAACAAAGTCAGGTTCTTTCGCACCGATATCCAGGGCATCTGCGATTCATTGGTATATTTCACCCGCGATTCGATTATACAACTTCATAATTCACCGGTTTTATGGTCCGAGATCCACCAGCTTTCAGCCGAAGTAATCGAAATAAAACAGTTTGAAAATGCCCCCGACGAATTGCACCTTTCCCGCAACAGCTTCATCATTTCGAAACAGGATTCAAACATGTTCGACCAAATCAAGGGAAAAGACATGATTGGTTACATTATCGATAAAAAACTGAACAATATTGAAGTAAACGGAAACGGCCAAACCCTTTATTATACCCGCGAGAAAGATGAAATTATAGGTTTAAACCGGGCCGAAAGCAGCAAAATTTCAATCCGTTTCAGAGAGGGTAAAATATTTTCCATTTCATTCTTAAAAGCTCCCGAAGGGGAACTAAAACCTTTGCTCAACTTAAAAGAGGAAGATAAAAAACTCAATGGTTTCGACTGGAAAATATATCTCAGGCCATTGTCAAAATACGACATTTTTGAGCGGGCGACTGCAAAAGAACGAGAAGAACTGATGAAAAGCGAATCCGCAGACAAACCAGATATAACGGAACAATAATCGGACAATCTACTCCTTTTATTAATTTTCATTAATAAAATTGGTTCTTTTATTTTCATTTTAAAAAAATATTTTCATATTTGCAACCAATTTGAAAGTTAATTATGAATTATAAGTTCAACATATCTCTTCTCAACCTACTGATTGGTATTATTCTTCTCATAAAGAAGAATTGAGAATGGTATGTGGAAAAAAGATATTAAAAAAATATAAAGCCATTCTCAGAAATAGAGGGTGGCTTTTTCTTTTAGTTCAGTATTCAGTGCCCGCCTGGCCAACCGGGCAGGTTCAGAATTTAAAATTAAGGGTTTCGGATTCCGAACTGGCAACACGGAACTGGGAACTGGGAACTGGGAACAAAAAAAATGAAACAACAAAAATTATTTATAAATGAGCGACAGACTTTACATTTTTGACACAACTTTGCGCGACGGTGAGCAAGTACCAGGTTGCCAGTTGAATACGGTTGAAAAAATTGAAGTGGCCAAAGCGCTGCAGGATTTGGGGGTAGATGTGATTGAAGCAGGATTTCCTATTTCGAGCCCGGGCGATTTTGAATCGGTGGTGGAAATTTCGAAAGCTGTTACATGGCCAACCATTTGTGCCTTAACCCGTGCAGTGCAAAAAGACATCGACGTGGCTGCAGAATCATTGAAATATGCAAAAAAAGGGCGCATCCACACCGGTATCGGCACATCTGATTTTCACATCTACCACAAACTGATGTCGAACCCCGAAGCCATTATTGAACGCGCCGTTGAAGCAGTAAAATACGCTAAAAAATTCGTTGAGGACGTAGAGTTTTATGCCGAAGATGCTGGCCGCACCAATAATGAATACCTGGCCAGGGTGGTTGAAGCGGTAATTAAAGCCGGGGCCACAGTAGTGAATATTCCTGATACCACCGGGTACACTTTGCCCCACGAATTTGGCGAAAAAATAAAATACCTTTTCGATAATGTTACAGGTATCCACAAAGCCACAATTTCAACCCACTGCCACAACGATTTGGGCATGGCCACCGCAAACACCATTTCGGGTATTATGAATGGCGCGCGTCAGGCCGAAGTCACCATCAACGGAATAGGCGAACGTGCCGGGAACACTTCGCTTGAGGAGGTTGTTATGATTTTGAAAAGCCGTTATGCTGTACTGGGAATTGACACAGGTATCAATACCAAAAAGATATACGGGACAAGCAGGTTGGTTTCAACATTAATGAATATGCCGGTACAACCCAACAAAGCGGTGGTTGGCCGAAACGCATTTGCGCATTCATCCGGCATCCACCAGGATGGGGTTTTGAAAAACCGCGAAAATTACGAAATTATGGACCCAACAGATGTAGGGATTAACGAATCGGCCATTTTGCTGACAGCCAGAAGCGGGCGCGCAGCATTAAATCACCGCCTCGAATTGTTGGGATTTGAACTCACCAAAGAAAAACTGGATTTGGTGTATGACGAATTTGTAAAACTCGCCGATAAGAAAAAAGACATTCGCGATGACGATATCGCTTTACTGGTTGGCGATGCCACACGTTCTGAACGCCGCATAAAACTCGATTACCTGCAGGTGCTTACCGGGAAAAGCCTGAAACCAATGGCTTCGGTGCGTTTAGACATTTCCGGCGAAAAATTTGACGCCACTTCAGCAGGAAATGGCCCGGTTGACGCTGCAATTAAAGCCGTTAAACAGATTATCCACCGCCAGGTAACAATCGAGGAATTTCTGGTCCAGGCAATAACACGCGGCAGCGACGATATCGGAAAAGTACACATGCAAATCGAATATGATAAAAATATTTATCATGGATTTGGAGCCAACACCGATATTATTACAGCGTCGGTGGAAGCATTCCTTGATGCAGTTAACAAATTGCCGGCAGCGGAATAGAGTTTAAGGTTTAAGGTTTAAAGTTTAAGGTTTAAAGTTCAAAGTAGTTATGCAAAAAACACTATTTGATAAAATCTGGGATGCCCACGTGGTAAAACAGGTTAACGAAGGGCCGGATGTATTGTACATTGACCGCCATTTAATTCATGAAGTAACAAGCCCGGTAGCTTTTTTGGGGTTAAAAAAACGCGGACTGAAGGTTTTTTGTCCTGAAAAAACCACTGCAACACCCGATCATAATGTGCCAACTGTCAACCAAAACCAGGCGATTAAAGATGAACTATCACGCCACCAGGTTGAAATGCTGAAAATGAATTGTATTGAGCACAATATTGTTTATCATGCGTTAGGCACTGAGGGCCACGGAATTGTCCATATTATTGGCCCTGAAATGGGGCTTACCCAGCCGGGAATGACCATCGTTTGCGGCGACAGTCACACTTCAACCCACGGCGCATTTGGCGCCATCGCTTTTGGAATCGGTACCAGCGAAGTGGAAATGGTTTTGGCCAGTCAGTGCATTATGCAGCCAAAGCCAAAGAAAATGCGAATTACCATTACCGGCAAACTAAATAAAGGAGTAACGGCAAAAGATATTGCGCTTTACGTTATCTCGAAAATTTCGACAAGCGGGGGAACAGGCCATTTTATCGAATATGCAGGTTCGGCAATAACCAGCCTGTCGATGGAGGGAAGAATGACGCTTTGCAACCTGAGTATCGAAAGTGGCGCACGCGGCGGTATGGTTGCCCCCGACGAAACCACATTCAATTACATGAAAGGTCGCGAGTTTGCACCTCAAGGCAATGAATGGGACAAAGCAGTTGAGAAATGGAAAAATCTAAAATCTGATGAAAATGCTGTTTTTGATACTGAATTTACTTACGATGCTGCAGATATTGAACCGATGATAACGTACGGCACAAATCCGGGTATGGGCATCGGAATTTCTCAAACTATCCCGTCAACCGAAGGAATGGAAGGGAGCGACAAAATTACTTACGAAAAATCGTTGAATTACATGGGCTATAACCCGGGAGAAAAGATGGCCGGCAAAAAGGTGGACTTTGTTTTTCTGGGAAGTTGCACCAATGGACGGATTGAGGATTTCAGGCAATTTTCTGCATTTGTGAAAGGTAAAAAGAAAGCGCCCAATGTAACCGCATGGCTTGTACCGGGTTCAAAACAGGTTGAAAACCAAATCAGGGAAGAAGGTTTGGTTGAAATTCTGGAGGAAGCCGGTTTTGAGTTGCGCCAGCCCGGTTGTTCGGCTTGCCTGGCAATGAATGATGACAAAATTCCGGAAGGAAAATATTCGCTTTCAACATCGAACCGAAACTTCGAAGGCCGCCAGGGACCGGGAGCAAGAACATTGCTTGCCAGCCCATTAACAGCGGCGGCAGCAGCGGTTACGGGAGTAATTACCGACCCGAGGGAACTGTTAGCCCCCTAATCCCCCAAAGGGGGACTTATCAAAATTGAGTGTGAATAAAATGAATATAACAATTACTTAAAAATACCTTCTTTTTCTCCTCCCCTTCGGGGAGGTTGGGAGGAGCCTTTATATATTATGAGTTACGATAAATTTACAATAATCCAATCGCCGGCAGTTCCGCTGCCGATAGAAAATGTGGACACCGACCAGATTATTCCGGCACGGTTTTTAAAAGCTGTTGAACGCAAAGGATTTGGCGATAACCTTTTCCGCGACTGGCGATACAACAAGGACGGAAGTCCGAAAGCTGATTTCCCTTTGAACAACAAAAAATATTCAGGTAAAATATTGGTTGGCGGTAAAAATTTTGGCAGCGGCTCAAGTCGCGAACATGCTGCCTGGGCAATTTATGACTATGGTTTCCGCGTTGTGGTTTCCAGTTTTTTCGCCGACATATTCAAGGGAAATGCAATCAACAATGGCATTTTGCCGGTTGTTGTTACACCAGGATTTCTTCAAAAGATATTCGATGAAATTGAAAAAGATTCAAATACACTTTTCGAAGTAAATCTTGAACAACAGAAATTTACAATATTATCAACCGGTGAAAACATTTATTTTGAGATCAATCCGTATAAAAAACATTGCCTGCAAAACGGGCTCGACGACATTGATTACCTTGTTGAGATGAAAGAACAGATTAAAGCATTTGAAGTCGCCTAAATCCCCCGTGGAGGGACTTTAAAAGTCAAATTCTCACATGAAATTAATACATCTGCTCATTTAAAATGAAAATAAAAATACAATATTTTAACTTACTCCTCCCCTCCGGGGAGGTTGGGAGGGGCATATTATGACAGGCAAAACAATTGAAATACAGGGCAAACAACTTACGATAATGGACACCACGCTCCGTGACGGAGAACAAACATCTGGAGTGTCGTTTGGCGTAGGAGAGAAGCATAGCGTAGCCAAGGTACTGCTTGAAGATGTAAAAGTTGACCGCATCGAAATTGCTTCTGCACGGGTTTCTGAAGGGGAATTTAAAGGGGCAAAAAGAGTTTTGGAATGGGCAGCTAAAAAAGGGCACCTTAATAAAGTGGAAATTCTGGGTTTTGTTGACGACAGAATTTCGCTGCAATGGATAGCCGACGCAGGCGGCAGGGTAGTTAACCTGCTTTGTAAAGGTTCGCTGAAGCATGTAACCCAACAGTTGCGAAAATCGCCCGATGAGCATTTGGCCGACATCAGAAAAGTACTGAAAAACGCCGAAGAAATGGGAATCAGCGTAAACATTTATCTTGAAGACTGGTCGAACGGAATGCGAAATTCCAAAGAATATGTGCATTACATGATCCAGAACCTGAAAGATGAAAAAATTGCGCGGATCATGCTTCCCGATACACTTGGAATACTGGATCCGGACGAAACTTATGAGTACTGTAAAGAAATGATTCAGGCTTTTCCGGATGTTGAATTCGATTTTCATGCCCACAACGATTACGACCTTGCAATTGCAAACGTGTTTCATGCCATAAAAGCCGGTATTCGCTGCGTTCATACAACCGTAAATGGATTAGGGGAAAGAGCCGGAAACGCGCCGCTTTCAAGTGTTATCGCAACAATAAAGGACCATCTGAAAATGAAAACCAATGTAAATGAAACCGAATTAAATAAAGTTTCAAGGCTGGTTGAATCTTTTTCAGGAATCCGTATCCCGGCCAATAAACCGCTGATTGGTGAATTTGTATTTACCCAATGCAGCGGGATCCATGCCGATGGCGACAGTAAAAACAACCTCTATTTCAACGAACTTCTTCCCGAAAGATTTGGAAGAATCAGAAAATATGCGCTGGGCAAAACATCTGGAAAGGCAAATATTAAAAAGAACCTCGAAGATTTAGGAATTGAGTTGGATTCCGTTTCGCTAAAAAGGGTTACCGACCGGATTATTGAACTTGCCGACGAAAAAGAAACCATTACCAGCGAAGATTTGCCATATATTGTTTCAGATGTTTTAGACAGTGATTTGGTAGAACAAAAGGTCAGGGTAATAAACTACACGGTAACAAATACAATGGGTTTGCGCCCGGTAGCCAATGTTGCACTCGAAATAGAAGGAAAACAGTTTGAAGAATTCAGCGACGGCGACGGACAGTACGATGCATTTGTTAAAGCGCTTCGGAAAATTTATAAAAAACTTGGGAAAACCCTGCCAAAACTGATTGACTATGTAGTTAACATTCCCCCGGGAGGGAAAACCGATGCTTTGGTTGAAACTGTAATTACATGGAAAAACAGCCGCGAGTTTAAAACAAAAGGACTGGATCCCGACCAGAATGCAGCCGCCATTAAAGCAACAATCAGAATGTTGAATATTGTTGAAAATGAATATAAACCTATATAAATGAAACTCAATCTTGCAATTCTTCCAGGCGACGGAATCGGTCCCGAAATTATTGAACAGGCCATGAAAGTGGTTAAAGCGGTTGCCAAAAAATTCAATCACGAATTAAGTTACGAATACGGTATTACCGGCGCCAGCGCTATCGATAAAGTGGGTGATCCTTACCCCGCCGAAACCCATGAATTATGTATGAAATCGGATGCAGTTTTGTTTGGCGCTATCGGCGACCCAAAATTCGACAATAACCCGAAAGCGACTGTACGGCCCGAACAGGGATTGCTGGCCATGCGCAAAAAACTCGGTTTGTATGCCAATATCCGCCCGGTTGAAACCTTTGAATCGCTGCTGCATAAATCGCCGTTAAAGAGAGAGTTGGTGGAAGGCGCAAATTTTGTATGCATCCGCGAATTAACCGGCGGCATTTATTTTGGCGAAAAAGGCCGGAAAGACAATGGAAATACTGCCTTCGACACCAACACATACACCCGTGCCGAGATTGAACGCATTTTATTGCTGGCATATGATTTTGCAGCCAAACGCAATAAAAAACTTACCGTGGTTGACAAGGCGAACGTATTGGAAAGTTCGCGTTTATGGCGTGAGATAGCCCAGGAAATGGCCCCAAATTATCCCGATATTAAAACCGAATTTATGTTTGTTGATAATGCAGCGATGCAAATAATTCAGTGGCCAAAAAATTTCGATGTAATGGTCACTGAAAATATGTTTGGCGATATTTTAACCGACGAAGCCAGTGTAATAACGGGCTCACTCGGATTATTACCCTCAGCTTCCATCGGGATCCATACTTCGGTTTTTGAGCCCATTCACGGTTCATACCCGCAGGCTGCCGGAAAAGACATTGCCAACCCTGTAGCAACCATTCTTTCGGCTGCCATGATGTTTGAGTACGCATTCGGTTTAACCGAAGAGGGGAAAGTAATTCGGAAAGCAGTTGAAGCTTCCCTTGAAGTAGGTTACGTTACTGTGGATATTGCCCAGGGGCAATCTTACAAAACCTCGGAAGTGGGTAACTGGATAGCAAATTATATTGAGAGGAATTAAAATAACTTTTTTGTATTCTTATCATCCAATATCAGAAGAACCTTTCTCTTTCTATGGGAAAGGTTCTTTTTTATGCTGATACTAACATAAATCTTGGTTTTATTCACAGCAGATTGTGTACATTTTACAATAAAAACCGGAAAACTCAGCTATTTTCATGACTAATAAATCACTTCTTTTGTGAGTTAATAAAACAATATAGAGCCATTGATTAAACCTTATTCAAAATATTTGGTATTAATCCTCATTCTGGTTTCCATTTTTAATTCGGGTTATTCACAGAACTTTTCAGAAAGTGGAATAAACACGGGGGTAAAGGCTGGAGGTTCTAAACTTTTAGGTGAAATACCTTATGATTTTTCACAAATAATTAATGAACTCGAAAATAAAACCGGTTTTGCCACCTCCTTTGAAATTTCGAAATACATTTCGCCCCGATGGGAAACAGGAGCCGAAATTGGATATACCAATTTAAACGGAAGTACCAACTCACCGGATTTTTCGGCAGAAGGTTTTCAATACTCCATGCCTGATGATTTAATTGGCCCGGTGGAATACATCAACGAATTGTTTGTTCAGGATTTCTTTTTTCGCTACTTTTTTACACCAGCCAACACCGAATCAGCATTTGTTCCATATATTCGTTTTGGGGGGGGACTTTTGAGTTACTTTTCAAAATTTAAGTACATTGATGCACCCGGCGACGAATTGATTTTTGGTAAAGGCAAAGAAGGTTATACAAAACTTTCAACACCAGTATTTTTTCTGGGCACAGGTTTTAAGTCAACTATTTCTTCCAGAATTTACATGGTTACATCCATCGATTTTAATGTCGTAAACTACGATTTTCTGGATGTGGTGCATAATTATGGTCCCGCAGGAAACAGGATTGATTTGGCAGGTTTGTATGCCGAATTTAAAATTGGATTTTTTTATACAGCGGGAAAACCTGGAGGCAAATCAAAAGACAAAAGCAAAAATAAAAATCCCGGTTCATCAGGCAGCAATTATTTACCGTTTTCACGATAAATAAAAAAAGAATTCATTTTTAGCTTTAAAATAAATATTGAGTACATTTGTTACTCAATAAATAAAAAAAGCCGTCCGCTCATACATCACTAAAATGTAACTGAGGGAGCGAAGCTGTGAATTACAGAAACAGGTTATATCACAAATTACATTTCAACCCGGCAGATTAATCCTGGTCTAAAAAATCAATTACCAATATGCTTGATTCATTGGTTACATCCAAAACGAGGGTAAAATTACTGCTCAAGTTTTTCCTTAACAGCAATAATAAAAGCTATTTGCGAAATTTGGAGCAGGAATTTGGCGAATCGTCAAATGCCATCAGAATTGAACTTAACCGTTTGGAAAGCGCTGATTTGCTTCGATCGGAGATATCGGGAAACAGAAAATATTTTATGGCCAACACCAATCACCCATTATACAAGGATATTAATAACATTGTAAAAAATTTTATAGGTATTGATAAATTAATCGAAAGGGTTGTAAATGAGATTGGAAATCTTAAAAGAGCTTACATAACCGGTGATTTCGCCAAGGGAACCGATTCACAAATCATTGATTTGGTTTTGGTGGGCCAAAATATAGAAACCAGCTTCATTGAAACCCTGATATCAAAAGCAGAAAATTTAATTACACGAAAAATACGGTATTTAATACTTACGGAAAACCAAATGACCGACTACTTTAAAAACAAGCCGGTGCTTTTAATCTGGGAACAGGAAAAATAAAATTTTTTGAAATCTTTGTAATGAAAATTCTGGTAACCGGAACTGCCGGGTTTATTGGATTTCACCTTGTGAAAAAACTTCTGCAAAAAGGTGTGATAATTGTTGGGGTTGATAATATTAACGACTACTATGATGTGAATTTAAAATATAATCGTTTGGCTAAAACGGGAATTTCAGGAAATTCTGAAAAATGGCATATAAAAAATCGAAGTTCAATATATTCTAACTACACTTTTATCAGGATGAACCTTGAAGACAGGGAAGAGTTGAACCAGTTATTTATAACCGAACAATTTGATGCCGTTTGTAATTTGGCTGCCCAGGCCGGGGTTCGTTACAGCATTGATAACCCCCATGTATATATAAGCAGTAATATTGTAGGTTTTATGAATATCCTGGAAGCGTGCCGGCATAATAATATTCAGCATTTGGTTTACGCCAGTTCTTCAAGTGTTTATGGCAACAGCGAAAAAATGCCACTTTCGGTTACCGATTCTGTAGATAATCCAATAAGTTTATATGCAGCCACTAAAAAAAGCAACGAATTAATGGCGCATACATACAGCCATTTATTCAATTTACGTACAACAGGGCTGCGCTTTTTCACGGTGTACGGCCCCTGGGGGCGACCTGATATGGCGCCAGTTCTATTTGCCGAAGCCATTACAAAAGGAAGGCCCATTAAGGTATTTAACAACGGTTATCTTGAACGCGATTTCACTTACATTGATGATATTATTGAAGGTATAGTCCGGGTAATCCATTCAACAGTTACAGGTAACCAACAACAGGCAACAAGCAAGCAGAAGCCGGAAACCCCCTGCTCCATTTATAACATCGGCAGCGGAAACCCTATAAAACTGATGGATTTTATCGAAACCCTGGAAAACGCTTTTCATAAAAAATCAATCAAAGAATTTCTACCAATGCAGCCAGGCGATGTTTTAAAAACCTTTGCAGATGTAAATGCCCTCAAAAACGATTTTGGTTACGCCCCTAATACTACATTAAAAAAAGGAATCGGGGAATTTGTGAAGTGGTTTAAAGAGTATTACAGTGTTTAATGTATAGTGTCCAGTAGCAAGAATCTTTTATCAAGTATCAAGTATCAAGTATCAAATACTGATTCAATATTCAGAAAATCCTGTCCAACGACCAACTTCCAGCAAAAATATATAGCAACAATTTTAAATTAAACGAATATGCAATTTAAATCTAAGATCATCATTTTACTGAGTGTAATATTAATTTGCAGTTACAGCGCTTACTCTCAGGATGTAAAAGCAGTTGATGTGAAAGCATTACCGCAAACCGACATTCAGAAGGCCCAAAGGGCAATGCAGGATGCGGGCCTTTCAACGCAGGACGCTGCTAACCTGGCCCGGCAAAAAGGGGCAACTGAGCAGCAAATTCAGGATTTTGAAAGCCGTTTGAATAACAGCACTCCCGTAAATGATACAATCGATACTGTTCAAGAGGCACGTGAGAAGTTTGAAGAACAAGAGGAAATGGAAAAATCAAAGCGCAGTGCGGTTTTCGATGCCGGTGGCCGGATATTTGGCGCTTATATTTTCAATAATAAAAACCTGACTTTCAATCCCAGCCTTAATATTCAAACCCCAAAAAATTATGAAATTGGAATTGGCGACCAGATACTAATTAACATTTGGGGAAACTCACAAAATAACTACCAGCTTACCGTAAATACCAACGGACAAATTCTGATTCCAGATGTTGGCCCGGTTTATATTGCAGGTTCATCATTTCAGGAAGCAGAAAACAGGATTGTTCAAAGATTGACAGCCATTTATTCGGATATGGGGGGCAACAACCCGCAAACATTTGCACAGGTAAATATGGGCCAATTACGGTCAATCCAGGTTAATCTTGTAGGAGAAGTCACAGCTCCCGGTACTTATACACTACCGGTTACGGCAACCGTTTTTAACGGGCTTTATCTTTCGGGCGGCCCCAACAATATAGGATCTTTCAGAAACATTAAAATTATTCGAAACAATAAAGTGTTTAAAACCATTGATATCTATAAGTTCCTGATGAATGCCGACCCGTCGGAGAATATTCTTTTAAAAGACGACGACATTATTTTTGTTCCCGCAGCCGAAAAAAGAGTTGAAATAAACGGAGAATTTAAAAGAAATGGCTTTTTTGAACTAAAAGAGGGTGAAATGCTCAGCGACCTGATTCGGTTTGCCGGGGGTTTTACCGAAAATTCCTATCTCTCAAAAACTCAAATCTACCGCAAAACACAGCAGGGTCAACAGATAAGTGATATTGCATTTGAACAACTATCCACAACACCGCTTATCAATGGCGATGAAATCAGGAATAAACCAATACTTGATAAATTTGAAAATCGCATTACTATATCCGGTGCCGTTACCCGTCCGGGAGATTACGAGTGGCATGAAGGTATTACACTTCAGGAACTGATTATGAAAGCTGACAGTATTTTACCCGATGCGTTTCAAAACCGCGGAATAATTACACGATATAATCCGGATTTATCTACCTCATCAATTTCATTTAACCTGGGTAATGTAGTAACCGGAAAATCAGATATCGAACTTTATCCTGAGGATGTGATTCTGATTAAATCTCATTTCGAGTTGAATGAACCAAAATCTATTTTAGTTCAGGGAGAGGTACTTTCACCGGGAGATCTCATCTGGTCTGATAATCTTACGCTTGGAGATGCGATTTTTCTTGCCGGGGGTTTAACCGAGGGCGCCGACAGTACTTTTATAGAGGTTGCACGCCGTCTTACTTATGAAAAAGCTGCCAATCTTTCAGATTCACTTGGGACTATTATTGTTGTCAGTTTATCAAGAGATTTAAGCATTGGGAAAAATGACGCCGATTTTAAGTTAAAACCCTACGACCAGGTTTCAGTTCGGCAGGCGCCCAACTTTCGAAAAGGGAAAACGGCGTATATTACAGGTGAAGTGGCGTATGCAGGAGCTTACGCCATTAATAACAAACAACAACGTATTTCCGACCTCATCAAAATGTCAGGGGGAGTTACGCCTCAGGCTTATGTAGATGGCGCCACACTTCAGCGTTATACCGATGAACTCGGAATGGAACTTGTTGCTATTGATTTGGGGCAGATAATCAGAAACCCCGGAAGTGAGGCCGATCTCTATTTAAATAATGGCGACCGGATTTTTATTCCTGAATTTATGCAAACAGTAAAAATTACAGGCAGCATTCAAAACCCATTTTCTGTAACTTTCGAAACAGGTAAATCAGCAAAATATTATATCAACCGTACAGGGGGCTTTAACAGCGATGCACACAAAAGGAAAACCTATGTGCGATATGCCAACGGAACTACCGATGTTACCAAAGGATTTATAGCAAAACGCTACCCTGTGGTACAACCCGGCAGCCAGATTATTGTACCTCAAAAACCGGTAAAACAAGCTGGTGATTCAGGCAGATGGCTGGCTTTTGCCAGTGTTTTTGCATCCCTGGCGGTTTCAATTTCAACTGTAATTTCGATTACAAAGTAAAAGCTAAAGTTCTGAATTCAGAAAACAAGCTATGTGTGGTAATTAAACCTGAAATATTTAGAAAAATCAAATTATGACTGAACAAATAAAAAACAAATCCAGCAATGAAGATGACGAGATAGATCTCATTGCTTTGGCGAAAACCATTTGGGACGAACGGAAATTCATTATCAAAACTGTGTTCATTTTTATGATTACCGGTATCATTATGGCTTTTTTTTCGCCAAAGGAGTTTACTGCATCATCAACTATGGTGCCGCAGCTTTCAAACAGCCAGTCAAAACTTGGGGGATTATCTTCGCTTGCGGCCATAGCCGGTTTTAACCTCGACATGAACATGGAAACCCGCGAACTTTCGCCATACATTTATCCGCAAATCGTACAAAGTGCTCCGTTTCAACTTGAGTTAATGGAAACACCTTTCAAAGTAGAAGGGATAGACAAACCCATTTCGATATATGAGTTTTACGCCGGGGAGTATGCCAAACCAAACTTAATCGCCGTTGTTAAAAAATATACTATCGGACTTCCTTTTGTTATTTTGAAAGCTTTGAATTCAAAACAACCAGGAGAAGAGCCTGCTATTTCTATTGATAGTTTGTTTGCTTCTCCAATTACAATTACTGAAAAACAGGAATCAATCCGGAAAATGCTTTCGGAAAGGGTTACATTGGAAACCAACGATAAAGAAGGATATGTTGTGTTAACCGCAACTGCACACGATCCCAAACTGGCTGCACAAGTTGCGTACAAAGCTCAATTATTGCTTCAGGAATACATCACTGAATTCAAAATTAAAAAAGCCTCTGCCCAGTTGGATTTTATAAAAGAACGCCACGCAGAAAAGAAACAGGATTTTGAACAAGCACAAGCCATTCTGGCAGCCTTTATCGACCGCAACAAAAACATAACTTCGGCCATGGCCCGCATTGAACAGGAAAAACTGCAAAACGAGTACAAACTGGCGTTTGAAGTTTATTCACAACTGGCGCAACAACTTGAGCAGGCACAAATAAAAGTAAAAGAAGATACTCCTGTTTTTTCAATTGTAAAACCGGTAACAGTGCCCATTGAAAAATCAAAGCCCAACCGCCCGATGATTTTAATTATCTGGACATTTCTTGGGGGCGTAATTGGCATTGGCTGGATTTTTGGCAAACAATTCCTTCAAAACATTAAAACCAAATGGAACGAAGAACCATGTTAACAGTACAAAATTACTCCTCCAAAAACAATACGGAATTCAAATTAAAATTCGCATAAACCGTTAATAATTAAATTGATAAATTAAGAGTTCAGCAAATTAATTATTAACTTTAAGAATTAATTATAAATACATTTCCCATGTTTTTCGAAAAATACAAATTACATACAGATGCCCAAATTCGAAAATCGCTCTTATGGGAATACGAAACAGATAAAATTGATTTGCACCAAATGAGGAATGTTATCGTACAGCGCGTTGTTGAGCGTGGCAGAATGAATGACTTTTATGCAATTCTGAACATTTATGGATTACAGGGTGTAACAGAGGCCATAAAACAAATTCATTTCTTAAATAGTAAGGATTTGGCCTTTGTTTGTTCCGTTTTTGAAATCAAAAAAGAAGAGTTGAAATGTTACACAAGGAAACAGTTGAAAGACGAACACTGGAACTCCTGATAAAGTTAATGAATGACGCTTCATTGAAAGAGTTTGTATTGGTTGGAGGTACAGCTTTAGCGCTTCAATTAGGTCATCGGATAAGTGAAGACATCGATCTGTTCTCCACCCAACCTTTTGACTCATTTAATTTGGGAGATTACTTAAGATTGAATTACAATTTCGAACTCGATTTCATTGCCCGCAATACTTTA
Source organism: Prolixibacteraceae bacterium (assembly GCA_009773765.1). Taxonomy (GTDB): domain Bacteria; phylum Bacteroidota; class Bacteroidia; order Bacteroidales; family Prolixibacteraceae; genus Draconibacterium. The sequence continues at coordinate 151,670 of WTWZ01000013.1, forward strand.
AAAGGAGAAATTTATGGAGTGCAATTGGATTTAATAACACACCAATATCCCTGGCTACAAAAACAACATATCTTTGAAAATATACGGCTGGCAAGTTATATTGACGTTGCCGCCATGAAGTTAAATGCAATTTCAGGGAATGGCACGAGGGTAAAAGATTTTATTGACATTGCATTTCTCTCCTCTGAAATTTCGTTGAACCAAATGCTTGTTGCTTATGAAAAGAAGTATAATAGTAATCCAATTATGCCTTTAAAAGGATTGTTGTATTATGATGACATCAATTTTAAAGAACCTATAAAAATGACTAAAAATGATTCTTTTAATTGGAAAGCAATTGAAAAAAGATTGAAACTAATGCACAGGTTTCCGGACAAAATTTTTGAAAAATAAATATAAATCAGGGAATTAATTAACGAAAACTAAATCAAATTAAGGTAAATTTATACTCAAATCTAAAAACACAAATAATCCGATGAACTACAAACAACAAATCCTCGAAAAAATAAATACAAACGCCGAAGTAGTAGGTATCATCGGCCTTGGCTACGTTGGCCTGCCTTTGGCGGTAAACTTCGCCGAAGCAGGCATAAAAGTCATTGGTTTCGATAAATCGGAAGTTAAGGTAACCAAAATCAACTCCGGAGAAAACTACATCAAAGACATCCGCGATGCAGTGTTACGGGAAGTGGTTGACCGGGTAAAACTGGAAGCCACAACTGATTTTACAAGAATGAAGGAATGCGATGCGCTCATTATCTGTGTCCCAACACCTCTCGACAAATTCCGCAAACCGGACATGAGTTATATCGAAGCAGCATGCGTTGCCATCGGGCAAAACATGAAACCCGGGACTTTTATCAGCCTCGAAAGCACCACCTACCCCACCACCACCGAAGATTACATGCTCCCCATCATCGTTGAAAACATAAACCACAATCCCAACTTTGAAAATGTTGTCACCCTGAGCGAAGTAGAAGGAACTTCTTCAAACCTCCCCCCCATGGGGGGACAGAGGGGGGCTTTCTGGCTCGCGTACTCCCCCGAGCACAATCTTTCACACAAAAAACACACCCAAGGTAATTGGCGCCATGAGCCAAAACGGGCTTGAAATCGGGCTCAAACTCTATTCGAAAGCCATTGAAATACTGCACCCTGTCAGCTCGCCACGCGTAGCAGAAATGGTGAAAATACTCGAAAATACTTACAGGCTTGTAAATATCAGCCTCATAAACGAACTCGCTTTACTTGCCGGTAAAATGGACATTAATATTTGGGAAGTAATAGATGCTGCTAAAACAAAACCATTCGGGTTCCAGGCATTTTATCCCGGACCCGGCATTGGCGGCCACTGCATCCCCCTCGACCCGTTCTACCTTGAACATATTGCCAAACGGTTTGATTTCGATTTAAGCATGATTCATGCAGCCGGCCACATTAATATGCGCATGCCGCATTATATGGTAATTAAAATTTCAACAGCGTTAAACCGCCATAAAAAGGCTGTTAACGGAAGCAAAATCCTTTTTCTGGGCGTTGCCTATAAACCCAACATCGACGATGAGCGCGAATCACCGGCATTGGAAATTATGGATATTGTGGCCAAAAAAGGCGGAATTGTTTCCTACAACGATCCGCATATTCCCAGTGTTGAAACAAATCACGGGACTGCATACCACTCTGTATTACTTACCAAAGAAGCACTTGAGGATGCCGACGTGGTGGTGCTCACCACAAATCATAGCAGCTTTGATGTTGAGTTTATCCTGCAATATGCAAAACTGATTGTGGATATGCGAAACATGATAAAAGAAAGTTCTGAAAAAGTATATAAGTTATAAGTTTGTTTTGTTTCATACTTTTACAAAAAAATGAACCAGGTGGAGAAAAAAATACTGCGACAATTACTTTGGGATTATACAATTTCTTTTGAAGATACAGAGCCTGTATTATCACAGGCAGGGCACCTTAACCGGGAAATGCCCTGCCTGAAATAATTCAACCGTACTCCTGATTCACGATCTTACAGTTTTATAAACCAACCGCTATAAAACATTTATTGACAAACAAATAAGGCAATCAGTAAACTCATAATTTTTATATAAGTTTGGGTCATGCGTTTAACACAGTTTCAAATAGCCACAATTAACAAACTTGCAAAAAAACATTTCGGGCATGACATTTCCGTTTATTTGTTTGGTTCCAGAACAGACGATCGTAAGAAAGGGGGAGACATCGACCTATTTATAAACCATTCCGATGAAGAATCATTAACAATGGAGGCAAAAATTCGTTTTCTGGCTGAACTCAAAGCAGAAATTGGTGACCGGAAGATAGATGTGGTTTTTGATAATGACAATACCCGGCAAAAGAAAAATTTTTACCGTTCCATAATCCATCAAAAAATAGAATTATGACGAGTGAAAAAAGGGACAAATTGAATGAGGCTCTTCTACTTTGTAATATACATAGCGAACGGATGAGTTTTGCCCGGGAGAAAATCAAAATGCATTTCCCCCTCGACAGAGAGAAATTTTTACGTTTAAAACCTGAAGAATGGAGTTTCATCGACCAGTTAATTTTTCGTTTTGCAAAAATGCAAGACAGCATGGGAGGAAAGTTATTCCCTGCAACCCTTGAAATTCTCGGCGAAGAAATACATAGTATGCCATTTATCGATCGGTTGGCAAAACTTGAACAACTCGATATTATTCCCAGCGCCGATGAATGGATGCTGCTCCGCGAAACAAGAAACTTGATTACACACGAATACCCTTTTATTGCCGATGAAGTAATCGACGGACTGAACCTCTTAAACAGTCATTATGAGTTAATCATGAAGATATGGGGGCAAATTGTAACATATATCCATATCCGGTTTAAGATATAAATTACTGCCCCTGATTGCAAAATAAAAGTCAACAGGATGCAAATCCCCTGCCCTCGAAATATGGAAATTGTAGCCAAAAAAGGCGGAATATGGTGAAAGAGTAAGTGATAAGATTTATAAGTTATAACACATAAAACATCTTGTATTTATCTAAGAACAATTATTTTTAATACTAACATAAAATTTCAAACATTTCACTTCCATTGGTAAAAAGGTATAATTCACCTGACTTCATGTTTTTTCATATTTTTACATAAAAAAGGCATCATGGAAACTTCAGAAAGGCAAAAACTACTCAACCAAATTCTTTGGGATTATAACATACCCGAAGAAGATATTGAAGCAGTTTTAAAGGATGAAACGAGCATGACAAAATTTTGCCACACAGATGGAACATTATAAAGCGAGTTGCATCGAATGCCTTTAAAAATTAACAATTATAATGAGATGAAAATAAAACTTTCAAACATTATAACCGCGAAATGCTCTTTCTGAAAATCATCGAATCATATCCCTGGTTCACTGTTGTACAATTATTTAATCCAACCGAGATAAAACATTTGCTTACTGACCAGGTTATCAATAAACTCAGGTCACCATCATTACGGCAAAAATATGAATTCGTCCAAAAAAGATTACAACAAATTATACCGACTACAGGATAAATTCCTTTCCTGGTGGTTTCACCTTGGCCTTCCTTTTTACTTAACCGGAGGAACTGCGCTTGGACGTTTCTATCTCAACCACAGATTTAGCGATGACCTTGATTTTTTTATTAATGCCGATCCACAATACCAACATTACATTTCAGAATTGAAAAAAAAATTGAAGCCCGGTTTACAGTCAATTTGCAACAATCACTTTTTGCCGACGACTTCACCCGTTTCTTTATAACTGAAAATGATGTTTTTTTGAAAATTGAGTTGGTTAACGATATCGACTATTACGTCGGACAACCGAAAAACTATACTTTCGGGCTCATAGACAGTCCATTAAACATTAGATTTTTTATTGGGAAAATCAAATTCTCTTGGGAATCTTTGTATCCCAATTGAAACAGCGCGACCAACGATTTAAAACAAAGAGCCAACAAAGTTTAACACAAACAACTATGAATTGTCATCACCCTTAACCACCATAAAAAAGCGGTAAACGGAAGCAAAATCCTTTTTCTTGGTGTCGCACAGAAACCCAATATTGATGATGAACGCGAATCACCCGCCCTCGAAATTAAGGTTATTACAGCCCATAAAGGAGGTGTCGTTTCTTATAACGACCCGCACATCCCGCGGGTAATGACGCATGGCAATGCGTCTCTGCAATCTGTTGAATTAACCGCCGAAACCCTGCAAAATGCTGACTGTGTGGTGTTAACTACAAATCACGATGCTTTCGATTTGGAATTTATTAAGGCGAATGCCCGGCTGATTGTGGATATGCGAAATATGATAAAGGAAAGTTCAGATACTGTATATAAACTATAACCGAACTTTTCCAATCCTTGTGGCTTTCCATCTTGTGGCTCTAACAACAAATAACAAATCACGAAGTACTCCGAACGATGAACGCTGAATTTTGCCCCCGATTAACGATTGATGATTAACGATTAACGATTTCAGATTGACCAATGACCAATGACTCTTTGAACTCCGAATTCCGAATTCCGAACCTGCCCCTGCTACCCCTGGCCCCTCAAGGGGAAAGCCAACGCACAGAAATCCAATGACCAATGGCTGCCCGGAAGAACTCGTTCAGGCGGGCATGTATGCGGTAATGTATGAATAAAGAATAAGAAATAACAAACTTTGACCTCCGAACTCCGACCCTTTGACAATTGATTGATTAAAATTACCTTTGCATATAGCAATACATACAATGCAAGTAAAATTGAGAAATAATGGAAGCCATTTATAAATTAAAAGCAAATGAGATAAGTCCAAATCTAATGGATACGATTAAAAAACTGTTCAAGGGTAAAGAAATTACAATTACAATTTCCTCTGAACCAGATGAAACAACATATCTTACAATGAATCCGGCAAACGAAAGACATTTACTTGAAAGCATTGCCCAGGAACCATCAATACGTTTCACTCCCGAAGAGTTCAGGAAAATGGTTAAAAAGTTGTAACCATTCCTATCAGAATGAGAAATATTACATTTACTGCAAAAG
>WTWZ01000103.1 GCA_009773765.1 Prolixibacteraceae bacterium
TTCCTCTTTTTAACCCCTTCACCCAACTGCCCCCAAATCCCTAATGAACTTCGCTATAAAAGCGGGTGCAAAAGTAATCAAGGTTTTTTCCCTGCCAAACTTAAATGAAGATTTTTTTCGGAAGAAAACCATCATCTTCACAACCTACTGGCTTTCAATATCCAGGTAACCTCAAAGAAATTAATTTTACGGAAATGACCAGATTTAGGTTTCAATTATTTGTTACGCACTGATTATCAATTCATTATTATCAAAACAATTGATATAACAAATTTGTTAAACAGGTAATTTATACAATTAGAATTTTAATTACCAGAGAGTTGCACGTTTATGTTAACATTAATTTAAGAATAGCTCAATTACCGGTATTTCAACGTTTGGTTTTATGATAGGTAATATCAGGTTAATATCATTTTCGATTGTTTCCTGTTGAATCCAATGCCCTTGTGGTTTGCCAATTTTTATTTCAGATCCATCATGTAAAAACTGGGCATACCTGACTTTGTCGCCATAACTGCGCAAAAGAAAATTGGTCATTGGATAATCGAGCAAATGAATATACATCCTTTTTGTTTTGGGATTGTAAGTTAATAAAGTGTTGTCGGGCACAATAAAATCTTTTGGAGCTTCTGTACAACCATATATTGAACGTGAGTTGTATTTCATCCACTTTCCCATCTCATTTAGCGCTCTATCGGCCCGGTAATCGAATGTACCTCTTGCGGTTGGCCCTACATTTAATAATACGTTACCCCCTTTACTAACCGACTCGATGAGTAAAACCAAAAGTTGCTTGTTGTCTTTCCAAGTATGTTCGTCGCGATAATAGCCCCAGGAACCTGAAAATGTCTGACAGGTTTCCCATGGAATTTTCACTCCGTTTTCTTCCGGCCACTTCTGTACTTTAAACTGCTCTGGGGTTGTAAAATCCCACCCTCCTTCGTAATCTTTTAAATCAGCACGGTCGTTCACCAGGATTTCAGGTTGAAGCTGCCTTACCATTTTCATTAATTCAACCGAACCCCAGTCATCTTTTCCTTTTCCAAATTCGCCGGGAAAAGAAAAATCGAGCCAAAGAACGTCAATTTTACCATAGTTGGTAAGAATCTCGCGAACCTGGTTCTTCAAATATTCCCGATAAATACCCATATCGCGGTCTTTATTTAAAGCATCATACTGCTCCTTCGTATTTACACTTTGCGGATGAACCCGATCGATGGTATATTCGGGATGGTGCCAGTCGATTAACGAATAATAAAATCCTATCCGCAATCCTTCTGCACGAAAAGCATCAACCCATTCTTTTATAATATCTTTCCCATAAGGTGTATTCATTATATTATAACCGGTATAGGCAGATTTAAACATATTGAATCCTTCGTGATGTTTGGTAGTGATTACAGCGTATTTCATTCCGGCGGCTTTTGCTTTTTTGGCCCACTCTTTTGCATCGAATAAATCGGGATTAAACATTTCAAAATATTTTTGATAAGCTTCGTCCGAAATTCGTTCATTCTTTTTCACCCACTCATGGCGGGCAGCCTGCGCATACAAACCCCAGTGAATAAACATTCCGAACCGGGCATCGGTCCACCACGCCATACGTTCAGTTTTCTGCTCTTCAGTTTCGTTCCAGATTTTGTTTTGTGAGTAAGAAAGTTGACTTACAAGTACAACTGTAAATACCATTAATAATAAGTGTTTCATTTTTATCAGTTTTTTGGATTTTTATGAATAAAATATCAGACGGGAAAGTAGTTATTTTTATGCCTTCTACCAAATTTACCGCAAAATCGGATTTTATTGCTTCTGCCAGTTTTAAAATTTGTTTTGTGTCTTTTTCGTGAATTAATCCAAGTGTATCAACAGGAAAATTAATTAATAAAGAAGTATTTCTGCCTATCGAGTTGTAATATATGTCCAATAAATGTGGCAATGTTTTCACCTGGTTATTTTTTGATGAATGGAAATAACAGACGGGGCGATTTATTAATCGAATGTTCTGTGTAAGCCGAAGCCCGCAATCAATATCCATCGTAAATTTTTGCTGTTATAATTTTCCATTCATTCAGGCATTTTTTCACACCCTCGCCCACTGTCAGCAATCGAATTTGGGTCAATTCAGGACTTTAATTTCAATGTAGTGTTAGAGATTGTGATAACAGACTTCGACTTCGCTACCAGTCTGACAGTCTCCTTGGGCGCCCGCCTGACCGGACAGGCAGGTAGTCGAAGGGTGTTTATTATTCAGATACCTTTGATTTCTTTCTTAACTCACAAATTTTAATATAATAAGTAATTATTCAGTCCATAAAGATTTTTTATTCAAATGGAACAAAACTCATAAAAACTTATATATCTTTACATTGGACGTTAAAAATCATTTTAAAATATAAAATAATGAGGTTGTACTTATAGTTTGATATGGGATATTGCGTCCCAAAAAGAAACCTAAAGCACTTCCTACCCATAATATTACGCATTGACTATTAAGCACATAGTAGATTTGGCATATTAATTGCCTTTTAGTTGATAGCTTTTTGAAAAATATAATATAAACAGAGGACGCTGATATGCCAATTTTTTTTATTGATTTTTGTTTTGACTGTCTTTTATTAACAACAGTAAATTAACAGACAGGAGTTTAGGGGAAAATTGTTGAAAATTTCCAAAATTTTTACCTGAGATGTTCAAAACATATTTTTAAACTTCGAGGCTATTTACTTTAAGTAAAAAAAACGGGCTAAATCAGTACAGAAAATAAGTAGTATGTACTTAAAAACGAATAATATGAAAAAGTTTTTACCAAAACACGAAACAAAAATTATTGATAATAAATCAATAATACCGAAAAATGTTTTACGCCTGTTAGTAATCATATTCAGTTTGTTTTTATTTGAAACACAAACAGGATATGGTCAAGATTGCAATATTGTTCAAATTGACTGTCCACCTACTTTTGTTAATATTTGTGCGGATAAAACCCTGAATGGTTTTTTTGGCACAAACGTTTCATGGATTGAACCTAAATTTAAATTAGACTGTAGCACAACGGTTCCTGGAGAAGATTATTCATTTTATATTGAGTTTAATCTTCCTGAAGGTAAAAGCACATGCTGGGTTTATAATTTTGTACAACGCATAGGTTCAAATAACCTGAGGCTATGGCAGTCAACAGGAATTTCAGGTACTAATCCTTTTTTTATTACGCCAACCCAGTATTTTAATAATACAAATGGGACTCCGGTAAATATGGAGTTGATTGTAGGGAGCGGGAGAAATATAAACTGGATTTTGAAAGTTTTAGATGGAAATGCAGAGGTTTATACACAGACTATTTCAAACATTACTGCTCCCGGGGGTTTAAAAACAATTACCATTCCGAATACTGTACCTAATGGAGAATATAATCTCAAATTTGAATTTACCGGAAATGGCAATAATTCTTGTTATATTGACAGAATATACTATGATGCAATCCTTTCAGGAGACGCAAATTGTGCTCAGGGTATAAATTTTTATGTTAGTTCAGATCGCAATCCAGGCGATTTCTTCCCAGTTGGAGTAACTCCTGTAACTTACACAGCGGTATATACTAATGCCAGTGGTGTCACTCAAACCAAAACCTGTCCTTTTAATGTTGCTGTAGATGGCGTTTGGGCAACTGCAACAAATATAAATCCTGCTTGTGCCGGAGAAAATGGAGGTATAAATCTCTCTGTAACATCGGCAAACACCTCTGCCAATAACATGGTTTATTCATTAAATGGAGGAACTCAGATTCCATTTAGTGGTACAGCAACTACTAATGTTACAACTATTAATGGTACAACAACATCATCAATTAATGTCAATGGAACAATTTCAAACTTATCTCCGGGAACTTACAACTGGATAGTTAAAGATATTAATAGTGGTTGCGAAAAATCAGGTTCTACAACAATTTCTCAACCGACTGCTATTTCTGCTTCGGCTGTCAAAAACAA
>WTWZ01000014.1 GCA_009773765.1 Prolixibacteraceae bacterium
ATATATTTTTTCTCTGCCAGAACCATGGCTGTATTGGCAAATCCGCAAGCTGAATCGCCGGCAGCAATTTTACCGTGTTTGCCGGCAACGGCAACAATTTTCTGCCACAGAAACTGCATGTCGCGCACACCCAAAACAGCCAGAGCGAAAACCATTCCTTTTATATCGCACATCATCAGTGCTTCGTCCGAAACTTCTTTTCCGCCGGTACTTTCAATCGACAGCAAATCGCCGCCTTCCCTGCATCCACGCTCAAAAAGCTCGAACATGGGTTCCAGGTACTGTGATGAACGTTGTTTGGCTGGCCGTTCGAATTCGCGCAAATCGTTTGGAGTGAGGCGAATTTCGGATGCAAGCCCGTGATTTTGATAATATTTTTCACAAACTTCATTCATTATTTTCACAATCTCAATACCGATTTGCGGGGTTTTTGTCATCTCTAAAAGGGTTTCAAGTTCGAGAATAACACCTTTTGTTTCGAGGTGTAATGCACGTTCCAGAGCGCCTTCGGCAATTTCGCGGTAATGTCTGTAAACATCTGAAAGAGTGCTCTCGTTGATACTCATTACCGGCAATGTAAAATTAAGTTCGGCATAAACCTGCCCACCACCAATTACCAATCCGCGCCTGGTTTTTACGGGTTTTGGCGCCATCCCGAACATTAAATCTTCAGGATTGGTTATTATCAAACTCTTGTACTTCATGAGGCCATTTTATTTAAGTATTCAACTGCACCTTGTGGGTCAGGAGCATAGAAATCGGCGCCAATTTTTTCACAGAAATCCATATTAACCGGCGCACCGCCAATCAGAATTTTAGTTTCGGGCGATTGTTTTTTAATGGCTGATACGATTTCACCCATGTTCACCATGGTAGTAGTAAGGAGTGCAGACAAACCAACAATTGCGCCCGGACTGTTTTTCAGCGCCTCAATAAACCTTTCTGAACCAACATCAACGCCTAAATCAACAATGGTCCAGCCACCGCCTTCAACCATCATGGCAACCAGGTTTTTCCCGATGTCGTGCAAGTCGCCCTTTACAGTTCCGATTATGAATGTACCTTTTGTTTTTATTTCGCCTGATGTGAAAAATGGTTTTAACTGAATCATTGATGCACCCATAGCCCTGGCAGACATCAGCATCTGTGGGACAAAAATTTTGTTTTCGGAGAACTTTTTACCCACATTTGCCATGGCCGGAATCAATGCCAATTCAAGTATTTGCTGAGGATTGATGCCATTTTCAATGGCCTTTAAAGTCAGTTCAGTTGAGCCATCCTGACCTCTTAACTGAGGTGGATAAGGAGATTTAATGTCAACTTTGCCAAATTCCACCGCTTCAAGTAATTTTTCGAGTATTTCGTTCATATTTTATTGATTTAGTTATTTGTAATCAATTTATCAGGTCAAAAATAATGCATGAATTTTTCAAAATCTGTATCAATATTTACTACTTTCGGTGCGATATTCACATTTAATCATTTTTTTGTACATAAAATACCGGTGTGTCAGCTTTATTCGAAAAAATACTTTTAAAAGAAGATGAATCGTTTTTCATTGGTATTTTCCAGGATAACCTCGAAAAAAGCGCCTGGCATTACCATAACAATTTCGAAATCAGTTTTATAACCGAAGGTTCAGGAAAACGAATAGTAGCCGATTCGATTGAAGAATTTCAGCCGGGCGACCTTGTTTTTTTAGGGCGAAACCTTCCGCATGTGTGGATTGCCGACAAAGAAACCCGAACTCCGTCGAACCGCACACTCGAAATGGTATTTCTTCAATTTACGTCGAATATTTTATCTCAACAACTATTGGTTTTACCCGAATTTGGGAATGTGAAACGGGCTTTGGAATTTTCGGAAAGGGGCATCCAGATTGTTGATCAAACACTGAATGAAGTCAGTGAGATCATGCTTCAACTGCCCTATCTGAAAAGCTTTGAAAGAATGCTCCATTTTTTCAGGATGATGGATATTATCGGGAAAAGTGATTCGAATATCAGTCTGGCGAGTGAAGATTATATAAAAAAGCGCTTTAAAACCGGGAATAAACGGATTGCCACTATACACGAGTATTTAATGAAAAATTACCGTGAGGAGGTGAACCTGAGTGAATTAGCGCAGTTGGTGAATATGGCGGAAGGCTCGCTGTGCCGGTTTTTCAGGGAAAACATGGGTTTGACATTGTTTGAATACCTTAACCGCATTAAAACCGACTTTGCCTGCAAACTGCTGATGGACCCCGATTTAAGCATTATGGAAGTGTGTTTTGACAGTGGATTTAACAACCTCAGTCATTTTAACAAACAATTCAGGAAAATGGCCGGAATGTCGCCAAGTGAATTCAGAAAACAATTTAACTTGCTGTAGTTTAATCTGATGCAATGAATTTCGCCAGCAAATCCCCGGACGAAATAAACCCGTAATGCCTGAAAAATTCCTTGCCCCGATTGTCCAAAAGAATTTGCATAGGTACTGCCGAAATCCCGAAATACTTCATCATTGACTGGTTTTCCGGGTACATGATGTTGATGAAAACCACGTTTACTTTTGGATGCTCCAGTTTGCGCATTTCTTCAAGTACCGGTTCCATTTGTTTACAAACAGTACATCCGGTTGAACCAAATTGGAGCAATGTAAAATCGAAAAATTGTTTGTTTTGAAGATAATTGTATTTCGCATCAATCTGTTTTTCAACCGAAAATGTGATTTCTCTGCCAGCCAGCCCTTTCATTTTTTTGGAAATGAAGTTGTTTAGTGTGTTTTTGCCAAGAAATCCAATTATCAGATACACCGCTAATAAAACAACCAAAACAAATGGAAAAATCTTTTTCATTTTCAAGGTTTTTGGATTAAAACCATTTTCTTCTTCTGAAAAGAAGCACCCCTAAAAACGACATTGTTCCTGAAATGCCAATAACAGCCGGGAAAGCCCAGTTCACATTTTCAAAATGGTTGGGAACATTCATCCCGTACAAACTTGCAATCAAAGTCGGTATCATCAAAACAATTGAAATCATCGTGAGTTGTTTCATCACTACGTTCAGGTTGTTGGAAATTACCGAAGCAAATGCATCCATCATCCCGCTTTGGATATCAGAATAAATCTGGGCCATATCGAGTGCCTGTTTATTTTCAATAATTGCATCTTCGAGCAAATCCCCGTTGATTTCGTTGATGTTGTATTTTCTTGACGAACGCAATTTAACCAGAATCAATTCATTGGCTTTCAGCGAGGTGATAAAGTAAACCAGGCATTTTTCCATTTTCAGCAGTTTGTTCAACTCTTTATTTCGGATTGATTTTTCAAGGTCCTGCTCAATGAGGTTGGTTTGCTGGTTGATTTGTTTCAGGTAGCGCAAATACGTATTTGAAGAACGCAGGAAAAGTTTCAATATAAAATTGAGCACATCGCTTACCTGCTGGCGGTTTTCGCGGTAGAGCGAGGGTTGCTCAAATGGTAAAACTTCGTTAGGGACAGAGCAAATTGTTACCGTAAAACCGGGAGCTATAAAAATGCCAAGCGGCACAGTAAAATAAGGGACACCATTGTCGGGGCTGGTAATTGGGACACGCAAAATCACCAGTTGCCATTCGTCGTCGAATTCCACGCGCGGGCGTTCGTCAGCGTCAAGAATATCCTGAACAATGTCGGGAGGGATATTAAACTCGTCGGATAACCGCGCGATTTCTTCCTGCGTGGGCGCTGAAACATTAATCCAGCAATCTTTTTCAACCTGTGGAATTTCGATGTAACCACCGAAAGTTTTGAACATTTTTAACATGATAACGCCTCCTTTAAATTTACACTGCAAAGGAGGCAAACGGGAGCCGCCCTTACAGAAAGGTTATTAATTTGTACTGCTTATGGTATGGGCCTTCGTCCATTTTAACTTTTAATTTTTACAGTCGCAAAAGTAGGTTTTTTTACCGGGTAACGGTTATGAATATCAGATTATTTTTTGGGATTTGATGCACTAAAGAATTAATGAATGCTTCGTCCTTAACAAAGAATTAGTTTCACATTTTTTATGCAACAGATGAAGTTCAATGCTATGGAAGCGGACTCCCTACCGCAATTTCGCAACGATGAAACGGCTGTCCGTGTGGCGGATTCAGCTTTGGTTTAGTTGCATTTGCCACTGTTGGGGAATTTGGATTATTAGCATTTGCCACTGTTGGAGAATTTGGGTTGTTTGCCTGCGGATTATTCAGGCGTGCAGCATTTTCCAATGTTGGCGCAGTTCCTGTTCTGTTAATTTGCGGAGCAGTTTGAACAGTTGCTGATTTTGCCGGCGCAGCAGCACTCAGTGGACTTCCAACCGGAATATCGCAACGATGAAATGGTTGTCCGTGCGGTGGATTGAGTTCCGGGGGAGTTGCAGTTGCATTTACAATTGCTGTTTCATTTGATGTGGCTGTGGCCGGAACAATTGCCGGAACAGAAGAAATTACTGCCGAAGTATCGGCTTTTAACATTGTTTGTGGCACCTGATTTTGCTGTTGAACGGCTGCAGGTTTTGACTCTTTTTGTGCTGGCGTGCAGGAAATGATTGTACCCAAAACAACTGTTGCTATTAAAATAATGTATTTATTCATTTGATATTGATTCTGTAAGTTTCTCATAATAATTTAATTTGCATTTTTTTAATGCCTTAAACCTAACTTATTTTTTTGGAATAGCAATAAAAAGACAAAATAATCTGGAATTTTTCAATAACAAAATAACGTCTGAACCGGGATTTATTGGATTACACTGATTTTTCTTCAATGAGAATCCCGGTAATCGTGTTAATCTCATAAAATCCTTGTACAGACTTTTTCCAGGTTCAGACTTTTAGAATGTCACAGTTTTATCTGCCCAAACAACCATATTCACACAGTCAAACATAGTCGAAATCGGACAAGATGTGTCATCTTCCAGTTTCCTTGATTTTAAACAGGTTCCGCAGGCCAGCAACACGCCTCCAGCTTCCACAAATGCTTTCAGTTGCTCATCAACATCATATTTTTCGTGGGTAAGACCTTCACATTCAACAGCTTCGCCCATGTAAAACACTTTGGTTCACTGCCCCGGTTTTTCGAAGTATTTGCAAATCTGGAATTCAGGGACTTCAAAACCATTTTTCTCAAACCTTCCTGCGCCAACAAGTTCGGGAAAAGAAATTTTTGATTTCCTCCGGAAAGTAAACCAACCCGGCAATCAGGCGTGGAATGATATACGAAAATACAGGGTTCGGTTGAAAAAGCACTTTTTGCCATTTCATAATTGCTGAATTTCTTGGAAAAGCGAAAACCGGCATTATAATCGTGCCAATTCGCAAAAAGTTGTGGCCAGGATAATGAAACCTGCGTTTAAAAAACAATAAATATCTTTAACACATAATCTGTTTCATGTTACTTAATTATTATTTTCAGGCAGTTAACTCAATAATTTTAGAAACATCAAAAATATCTAATCCAAAATTTATTAATCTTGCAGCGATTTTAACCATCTAAAAAATAAGAAAATGGCAACAAAAAAAGCTACTCAAGCCGCTGAAAAAACTACGTTAAAGAAAACCACTGAAAAACCTGCAGCGGCCAAAACAACCAAATCGACTAAAACCACTACCAAAAAAGCGGCTGTAACCGAAACTGAAATACGTGCGAAAGCAGTAGAAATTTATCAGGCACGCGTTGCTGCCGGCACTGAAGGCACTGCTGAAGGAGACTGGATTGATGCCGAGAAAGCGCTAATTGTAAAAAAGTAAACCGCTCTTATTCAACCTGTTGTGGTTGTTTAATTTTTCCGGTTTAGTTGCCCCCTATCATCTTTTGGTAAACCGTTTTGAAATTACCGCGGTAACCTGTTCCCAAAAATGCTTCCGGTAGTTTTGATTGCAGATTTTCCCTTTTGCCTTTATCTGCAATTTGCTGGTTCCCGTTGTAACTGAAATCTTCTTTTCTAACGAAATTGTACACATGCAAAACTTCTTGCACCACTTTGCCGGCAAACAACTGGTTTCCTTCAAATTCAACAATGCCGTTACATTCATAATATTTCTGAAACACGGCATTCAGGCTTTCTTTTGGCGTTGGGCCAATTTCTCCGGTCGGGCCTGAAAAGAGGATTTCTTCGGCAACAAAAATGTTTCCCGAAAAACTGAGGTTTGAGCAAAGCGGGTAGCTGATTTTCTGACGGCCTTCATCAATAAACAGATTGTTTGTTATCGTTATTTTATCGGCCATGTGATGATGCACCGGCACAATGGTATTCACTGCCAGGTTATTGTCCATAATGCAGTTTACTGAGAGTTCATCGAAATAATAGGTCCAGCCTTCGGTTTTATTTCCTTTCGGGGCAAGCACAGCATTGTGGCGGTAAATGGTGGAATCGCCGCCGTACATGTAAATTGCGCCGCCATCGACCATAGTTTGTTTGAAGTTGTACATCAGGTTGTATTCGGCCACCGAATATTTTCCGATACCATTGATTGCGCAATAAGGAATGTTATACAACTCGCAGTGCGATACTGAATTCCGGTTGCCGTCGCCATAAATACCTACTGATCCAAAATATAGTTTCCCCAAATCGTGAATTCCGCAACGCTCAACCGTGATATTGTCCCCAGTCATGTACAATCCTCCGGCGCCTGTAAAAGAAAATTCGCAATCACTGATTTTTACATGCGAGCCCCGGGTTTTTACCGCCCAGCCAGCTACATTTTTTACAACCAGGTTTTTTAGTGTGAGGTTGTTTACTTTTCCTGCCAAAACTGCTCCGGTTATGTTGATTGTGGCATAGCCCGTATTGCCCACAGGGGCTCCGGCACAACTCAGTTGAAGATTTTCGATGGTAACTTCCGATGTGTTATCTTTAATTTCGAAAATATGGTTTTGTGTTGGAACCATTATTTTTAACAGGCCTGCTTTTTCATGAGCAAACGGCCAGTAAACAATTTTCCGGCTGGTTCGATCGATATACCACTGTCCTGGCCGTGCCATACCCTCTTTGATGTTCCACACAATATACTGGCGCGTTTTTTCGCCTGCCCACGACGCATAAGCGCCTGCGGGGTGTGATGCCTGATTTGAAAACCGGAGTGAATTATTTATGGTATCGATTCCTGCCAGGGCGACATAAGAATCGTCCCATGCGTGAAAAACGGTAAGTTCAGCATTTTTTACATCGAGCCAGGGCCCGATATCCGCCGGATTGTAATATAAAGTTGTGAGGTCGTCGTGAGTTGGTTTTACCGACCAGCCACCCTGTGAACTCTGCCATTGGTGAGGCCATTCGTTTTTATGGTTAAAAGCCCCGGTTTCAGGCAGCCGTGCCCTGTCGCGCAGGGTATCGTTCACAATCAGAATCCTGAAATCGAGATCTGGCCACAACGAATCGGGAACCTGTGCTTCAAGCCAGCCGCCGTTTTGCTGCCAGTCGCCAAAAATTATTCCTCCCATCAACCTGACTGGCTTTCCCTTCTGTCCGGAAATATGTAATCCCGAATCGGCTTCGGTAATGACAACTGAAACATCAAAATAATCGCCTTCTGTAACTATAATTTTCTTTAAACCCGAACTTCTGCTGATTTCAACCGCTTTTTGAACCGAGGCTACCGGTTGTGATTTTGTGCCATTATTGGTATCACTACCGTTTACAGCCACATAAACTGTTGTCTGTTTACATGAAATTATGCTGAAACTTATTAAAATACAAGCAAATACTGATTTGGTAAATTTGATTTTCATTTTGGTTTTTCGTTTAGTGTAATTTGATTTTAAACATTAAATGGTTCCCTGTGTGTGCGAATAAACCAGTTGTTTGCGTCAGCATCGCCAACCACTTCGCCAACTATTGGATCCCAGGTAACTTTTCGTCCGGTACGGATGGCAATATTACTGATATGGCTTACCGTATCAGAAAGAATGGCTTCATCAAGCGGGCAAACTTCGGGCACATTCCCTTTTACAACATCTATAAAAAGTTCGCCCATGGTATTGTTTTCACCTGCGAGCATACCGTTGCTGTCCCGTGGTAACCGGCTGTCATTCAGCTTTTCATTGATTTCAGGAATATCGGATAAAGCAGAGTTTCTGCCCAGCGAAATCCATCCTTTCGAACCAAAAAAGGTTGTGCCGTTGCCGTCTTTGAATGGCAGGTAATTCAACATACCCGCACTGTTTGCGCCATCGGTGTCCATAAAATGCAGTTTGATGCCCGGTTCGTATTCAATATTCACATCCCACGCCCTGATATTATTGTAAATTCCACCGGGTTGCCAGAATCCACCAGATCCCTCGCAGGTATATTTACCGCTGAGTTTATCCTTCAATCCCCAAATCATTACGTCTAACGGATGAGCGCCCCAGCCTGCCAGAAAACCGATGCTGTAATCCCACTGAAACCATGAGCCGTTATTGGTTACACGTTCCGGACAGTAAGGATTCCGCGGTGCAGGGCCGGTCCAGCGGTCATAATCGAAACTTGCGGGAACCGGCACTTCATTGCAAACGGGCGATTCAACCGGATTATAACCGGGAGCCCACACTTCAATCCGGTCAATTTCACCAATTTCACCATCTTTAATCATTTGGATACCCAGTTTTATATGTTCCAGTGTTCTTTGCTGAGTTCCGTAATGAAATTTGACATTGTTGGCGACCAGCTCTTTTTCTAAAATTTTGAAATCGGGGTAACTCAAACCAAGCGGTTTTGCCAGCATAATGTGTTTTCCCGCCCGCGCTGCTTTTATTGCCAGCGGAACGTGCCAGTGGTCGGGTGTGGTGATGTGAACCGCATCAATATCAGTCCGTTCGAGAATATCTTCAAATTTTAAATATGGTTTGCATTTAGGCGCTTTTATGCCCGCTTTTTTGTAATACTCATTGATATGGCCTGCTACATTTTCGCGCCTGTCCTGAAACGGGTCGCAGGAAGCCACAGAGTATAATCTTTCGAAGGGCAGAAAATAATTCAGCAATTCATCCTGGCCGCGCGAACCGACCCCGATATGACCGATTAAAATCCGGTCGTTGGCGCCTTTGGCACACGATGATAAAATGGTTGGGACAGCTATTGCGCCTGCAACTCCGATGGAAGCATTTCGGATAAAATGTCGTCTTGAAAAATTTTGGTTCATATTGATTTAGTTTTAGTTAATTGAAATTTAATTGTTTATTTCTATTCTGAAGAAAGTATTTGTAAAACTTTTCCTGTTCCCGCCCATTCAGTCCCGCGAAGAACCAGTGCTTGAAAACATGTACTTTGCACCGCTTTCAAATCGTGCCCCAAAATGGTGTGAAAAATTCTTCCTTTCCCATATTCGGCAACCATAATTGCGGGCTGATTTTCAACTCCTTTTTGAGCAAGTCCCTCATTTGTCGCTGTTCCCAACACTTCAAATTTATTGTTTTTTGATGCATTAATCCATAGTTCATCTAAAATTTCAAAACCTTTCATCCCCTGGGTTACAGGATGTTCATTATTGCTGATTTCGACACGGGTTTCCGATGGTTTACCGTGACCGGTAACATCTATTATCCATGCAGCGGTGCTGATTTCCTGAAATTCAGGCCAGTTGTAAAATGCTGAAGTTGAAGAATGAAAAGTAACAAACCCTCCCCCTTTTTTTATAAACCCAAGCAGCGCGTTTTCCGTTTCTGCCGGCCAGCGCAAATCGTTTTCGGGCCACGAATTCCAGTTACTTAAAACCACATCGAACTTTTCAAAATCAGCAAATTTCAATGTGTCGGGCCGGTTGGTAATTTCAGTTTTAAAAAACCCGGTTTGCGAAAACATTTTTTCAAGAAAAGGAGTGGTTTGCTGCCACTCGTGGTTGTTGCGTCCGCTGAGGATTAAAATATTGACTGGTTTTGAACCTGATTCACAAGCAAACTGGGTTAACAGGATTAAAAGCAAAACGGGGAAAGCTAAATATTTCATTCTCAGATAAATTAATTGCCTGTTTTTTTGAATGGCAATTTACAAATTATTCAATATTGAAAGTCAGTTCAAAAAAAAAACAGAAGGGTAATTTTTCAGATTCAGGCAACCTTTCTTTTCTACATAGAAGATTCGCAGGTCTTTAAAAGCAGAAGATATTTAAAGCGGAAAAACGGTTCTTTCAATTCCTTTTCTTGTCACTATTTAAACTCAACCTTCAAAGTTACCACCTCCCAGCCGGGCGAATCCCCCCGTTGCAGCGGAAGTTTGTGATGCCGCCCGGGATTGGGGGATACTGTTCGAAAAACCAGTTGCGGCCGTCGCCAAAGCGCTGAATTTGTTTAGTCCCATTATGAGATTGATGATTTTCATCTCATTATAATTGTTGATTTTTAAAGGTATTCGATGTAACTCGCTTTATAATATTCCATCTGTGTGGCAAAATTTTGTCATGCTCGTTTCATTAGTAGAAAAACCGCATGTACATGAAGAAAACAGCGGCGCGGATACAACGAAATAAATCAACTTCAGCGTAAAGCATTGCATTCCCTAAAAATTGTTGCAGAACATTTTTTGTAAGTTTGAAGTAATTATAAATCATTGGTGAAAAGATTTCTGAAAAAAGTGGAAGATTTTATTGATGGTATCAATGAAAGGGTAAATCAGTGCCCAAATAAAAACAACAATTCCTAAAACAGCACACCATCAATTGAATAAACGCCAATAATCCGGGAATATGTAAGAACCGTGATTTTAATCCACTTTTTGAAATAAAATTTCGGAACATAGAACGGGCGCTTTTTTGCCCTTGTGTATAAAACTATGAGCGCCAAAATTAACAACATCAACCGGAATTTGAGGGTTTGATGTATCAGAAACAATAACCACCGTAGCGTCTGATTTCTTTTGTTTTATACTTTTTAAAATCTGGCTCCCTGTAATATTGTCCTCTAAAAAATAGTCGGAAAAAACAATTAATTTTGATCCAGTAAAATCATTGTTTTGAAAATAGTTTAAAAAATCGCCACCCTTGTGAAATTGCGAAAACCTTATACAGATATTTTTTAAATTTTGAATTGTTTTTATAGTTGAGTTTAGCGATTTGCTTAAAACCATATTAACCAAATGATTGTCTTCTATTACAACTACTTCTATTGACGGTTTTTCATTAATTGTTGGGTTATACTGTTTTTTTGGTTCTACACCTGCAATTCCCTTTATTGTCTCCATTTTAAGATATTTTGGTGCATTACGAAGCAAGTGGTATGCCAAAATTTTAAGTCTAAGAATTCAGTTCAATAACATGTTGAATTGATTGCACTTAATTTATTTTCTAATTTATTCTAATTTAGAAAACAATATCAATTAGAGAAAATCCTTACCAGACTTGTTATTTATGAGAATTATCTGCTGAAAACAGTAAATTAGAATTGGCAATTTTTAAACAAAGCTTCAAACGGAGCCAAATAACCAAACTCCCTTAACAGGCACAAATTTGTAACTATACTTACTGTATTTTCTGTTATTAAACCGGACTTTCAACCTTTCCATTCTTTTACAGTTAAACCTTCAACTCCTTCAAATAATATGCGTTTGCGCCATTGCCGGAGTGTTTCTCTTGTAATGTTCAATACGGTACAAACAGTGTTGCACTTACATTTTTCGTAAGCGCAATTAATGCCTGACATTTAATTGTATTTTGACGGTCACGGCTTTCATTAATCCAACATTCAAGCTCACTAGCATTTATCGCCATATATCAACTGGCTTTCCTCTTTTCTTCAAATTACCCACGTTTTTAGAAACAACGATAATAATTTTTAATAATATATCAGTTTATTAATTGCGTTATACATATTTGCAGGTTTGTGCAAACTAAAAAAGGTAACCCCTTTTTTTTATGTTGTAAAACATTGTTTTTTCCTCTCTCTCTCTCTCTCTCTCTCTCTGGGTTTCAGCGATTTATGTTATACAATATGTTTTTTTTTGAATTTGATTATGCCTAACTTTAAAAATATTAATACCCCGGCTAGTTAACCTAACCGGATAAAAACAAAAACCGATGGTTGCTCAAACTAACCCGACAAGTGTTGAAATTATCGATTCAAAGAGTATGGTTCCCCAGCGTATTGTTAATACCCTACTGCTTAATGCCAGCTTTATCGGCAAATGAACGAATCTGTCAAAAAGATGGAGCAGTACATAAGTAAATTCGCTGAAGCAGAGCAATTTGAGACAAGAATTTCAGGATATAGAAATTCGTATATCATTCTGAGTTTTACAAAAGAAGCAGAAAATTCATCATTTCCGTACATTTTGAAAAGCCAACTGGAATCGAAAGCCATTTCATTGGGAGGAATGGACTGGTCAATATGGGGAGTTGGAAAGGGATTTTCAAATTCACTAAACTCCGATTTCAGAAGCAACCACATCTTGCTCACCGGGTACAATTATCATCAGCTTTACAATTATGCCAGGCAACTTGAACATCAGTTGCTAAAATACGACCGGGTGGAGAAAACGGAAATAACGAGTTCAAATTCATGGTATTCTGATTCAAGATATGAATACAACCTTGAAATAGACAAAAACCTGCTTGCGGTTAATAATCAGGGGTATGCCGATTTCACGCAATCACTGTTTACCGTTCTCTACTCCCGGAACTTAAATCCGTTTTACAATAAAAATGAGCTTCAGCCCGTGGCATTGATTTCCAACGAAAGTGAAACCTACAACAAATGGAATTTTTATAATATGCCGGTTTCTACTGTTAGTGGCGACAAAAAGCTTTCTTTTGGCGGGAAAATTTCCAAACAACTTACTGGAAAAAGCATCGAGAAAAAAGACCAGGTGTATCAGATGTACCTAAACTATAATTTTATAGGTCCGGGTCCGCTGGCTGAAATGGTTCAGGAAAGAGAGCTAAAAGCGTTTAATGAAGTATTGCCACTTGGGTTTAAAGCCCAAAAACCCGAATCGCCCTACTTTTTCTGGGATAAAAAGGACAAAAAACAATATTGGTTACTTTTGTTGATTATCACAATTATTTGGTTTATCACTTCAATTCTTTTTGAGTCGTTACTCAAGCCGCTGGCCGTTATTGTTCTGATACCCATTTCATTTATCGGGGTGTTTCTCACTTTTTATCTGTTCGGGTTTAATTTCGACCAGGGAGGATTTGCCTCTTTTATACTACTATGCGGATTGGTAGTCAACGCAGCAATATATATTATTAACGACATGAATAATCTTGTGAGCCGGAAAGGAAGATCTGAAACAATACAAACTTATGTCAGGGCATTCAATCAAAAAATCATCACAATTATGCTTACAATCTTGTCCACGGTTCTCGGATTGGTTCCATTTATTTGGGGAGGACAAAACGAAGTATTTTGGTTTGCTTTTGCTGTCGGTGCCAGCGGAGGGCTCATTTTCTCGCTGATAGCAATTATCGTGTTTTTGCCGTTGTTTTTGAGGTTGAGGATTTAATAATTGGCGCCAGCGCTTCAACCACAGGCCAGAATGGGTACGATTGTAACTTTCCGCCAGCAAATTGCCCGATACGGTTGGCATGAAACTTAAAATACTTATTGTATGATAGTTCAACCTGGATGGACCTGTAAATCATACTATAAAATTCGCGGTGATTATAAGCGTTAAGAATCCTATCTCCCAAATCCCTTATCTGCCAGTTGATTTAGTTTGTTTCGGGTTATTAAGAAATGTAGAAATGCTTTATATTCTAAAACAAATTAAACAGTTATAAACGGTGCGTTCACTTCCAAACAAAATATCACCTGAATTTGTCAGAATAAATTTAAGCATGATTCACTTTCTTTTGTAGTTTAGCAAACTTTAATTATATACCTATAATCAAATCAACTGAATAAAAATGAATAAAGAAAAATCACGCAGGGATTTCATTCGTAATTCACTTTCGGCTGTGGCCGGAACCATTGTTTTACCTGGCATTATTCCTGCCTCAGCATTGGGACGTAACGGATTTACTGCTCCCAGCGACCGGATTGTAATGGGGTCAATCGGGGTTGGTTCCCAGGGAATCAGTAATTTAAAAGAATTTCTTGATTTTAAGGAAGTTCAGTTTGTTTCGGTTTGCGATGTGGACTCAAAACACCAGCTTAACGGGCAAACTGTAATCAACCAGAAATATGGCAATACCGATTGCCGGAAATACAAGGACTACCGAGAATTGCTGGAAAAGGAAAAGCTGGATGCTGTTTGCATTTCGGTGCCCGACCACTGGCACAGTTTAACTTACATTGCCGCAGCGCAGAAAAAACTGGATATTTACGGGGAAAAACCACTTGCACGCACTATTGGCGAAGGACAACAGATTGTGAAAGCCGTACAGAAAAACAACATTATTTGGCAAACCGGAAGCTGGCAGCGTTCGCAGGCCCATTTCCATAAAGCTGCTGAATTGGTTTTCAATGGCCGGATTGGAAATGTTAAACGGGTTGAAGTTGGTTTGCCCAACGCTCCAAAACTGGTTGGAATGCCCCCTGTTAGGCCCGTTCCCGAAAACATTGACTGGGATTTCTGGCTTGGCCCGGCTCCAAAAGTTGAATACAGGGGAATTTGCCACTGGAACTGGCGCTGGATTCTCGATTATTCAGGCGGACAACTGACCGACTGGGCAGGCCACCACATCGACATTGCACACTGGGGGCTTGGCCTCGACCGCACAGGACCGGTTGAAGTTGAAGGAGAAGGTGTTTACCCTGCAAAAACCGAATTGTACAACGTGCCGCTTGAATACGATTTTAATTGCAAATACAAAACCGGCGTTGAAATACGGGTGGCCAATTCTGCCCGTCTGCCGCACGGAATGGGTGTTACCTGGTATGGCGATGAAGGCTGGGTTCATGTTGACCGAGGGAACAAACTTACCGCTTCCAAAGAAAACCTGTTGACTAAAGAACTGGGAGCCAATAAAAAAGCCCTGTATAAAAGTGATAATCATATCGGGAATTTTATTGAATGTATCCGCAGCCGGAAGGAAACAATTACGCCGGTTGACATTGCGCACCGTTCAATTTCGGTTGGTTTGCTTGGCGAAATTGCCATGACAACCGAAAAAACCATTAAATGGGATCCTGATAAGGAAGTGATTTTAAACAACGAAAATGCAAGTAAAATGCTGATGCGAAATTTCAGGATTCCATGGAAACTTCCTGAAGTATAAAAACAGAGAAATATGGCTGAAACTATCAATTACAATACCAACTGGCGTAAGGTGGCTTCCACCATTTACAAAAAACCTGTCGATTCGAAAATTTTTGGCATTGTTGAACTTGATGTAACCGAACTCGAAAAATATGTTGCGCAAAAACGAAAAGAAGGTATTAAAACCACGCTTACCTATTTGATTACCCTGATTATAGGACGCGCCATCAGACAGGAAGTGCCAGCGCTGAATACCTATGTTAAACGGGGTAAAATTATACAGCGAAAGCAGGTTGACGCAACAGTGAGCGTTTTGCTCCCAGGCGGCCAAATGGGTTCGGTAAAAGTTGAAAATGCCGACCAACTTACCACTGCAGAAATTTCTGAAGATATTGGAAAAAACATAGCTAATTCGCGAAAAGGAAACGAAAACGATACAATGCAGTCGAAATCGTTTCTGGCAAAACTTCCGTGGCCAATTAGAAACTGGTTCTTCAAATTTTATCAGATTATTACAATTAACTGGGGAATCTCGTTACCTGTAATCGGACTGGATTCCAATAGTTTTGGTTCATATATTGTTTCAAACATCGGAACCGTTGGCCTCGATACCGGATTTGCATCACTTCTGCCTTCATCGAATATCTCGTTTGTTTTTGTTTTGGGGGCAGTGTCTAAAAAGCCAGTGGTAGTAAATGATGAAATTGTAATAAGAAGAGTTATGTTACTTGCATCAACACTCGACCACCGTGTTGTGGACGGTTCGCATGGTGGTTTACTTTTCAGGTTCATCAAACAAATAGCAAAAAACCCGGAGTTACTCGACAAAAAACCCGACCCTGCAACCGCTTTGTTTTAAAATTTTATTTTCAAAAATTTTCTGTCCGCTGATGTGAGTTTTAATTACATATTATAACCCTTAACTCCCTTTTTTCAATTTAAAATTTTAATTGCGATTTTTTCCGTGTACGAACACGAAATCAAAAAAAATCAGTAGTTTTGTAATATGTATTAATATATTTAAACAATTAAACTACATAAAATCAAATAATTATAGAAACAAATAATCAAATACGAATCAAAGATATTGCTGAAAAAGCTAAGGTTTCGATAGGCACAGTCGATCGGGTGTTACATAACAGGGGAGAGGTATCTGAACTGACCAAAAAAAAAATTCTCGATATCATTTCCGAACTCGATTACAAACCCAATATTTTCGCTAGCAACCTTGCATCGAAAAAACCGGCCGTTTTTGCAACGTTGCTTCCCCAACCACCTTCAAAAGAGGGTTACTGGAATAAACCATTTATAGGAATTCAAAAACGAATAGCTGAATTAAAACAGTTTGGCGTTCAGATTCAGCCTTTTACATTTAGTCAGACTGACAGGGCCGAATTCATCACAGAAGCTGAAAAAATACTTGCCCTGAAACCCGATGGGATTATTTTAGCCCCATTCTATAAAAAGGAATCTCTCGAATTCATTGAAAAACTGAAAAAACACAATATTCCCTTTGTTTTTATCGATTCGGAAATCAAAAATGCCGGGCAAATCAGTTATATCGGGCAGGACTCTTACCAGAGTGGGCTTGTTTCCGGAAAACTGCTCGGACTGATGCTGCCGGAGGGAAATATCCTGGTTATCCATTTCGCCAAAGAAATGGACAATCAAAACCATTTGGTCGAACGTGAAAAAGGCTTTTATGACTGGTACAAAAAGAATAATTTTAAAATGCACCAGTTATTTACTTGCGAAGTACCGGATACCAACGATGTAAGCTGGATGGGAAAAGTTAATGCCATTATTGAAGAAAAACAGATTAAAGGGATATTTGTCACTAATTCGAAAGTCTTTTTTGTTGGCAGATTGATTGAAAAGTATAACCTAACCGGTTTTAAAGTAATCGGGCACGACCTTGTAAAATGGAATGTTGAATATCTCAGAAAAGGGACCGTACAGTTTTTAATCTGCCAAAGGCCTGAAGAACAGGGATATAACGCTATTAACAAGCTGTTCAGGTATGTTGTTGAAAAAAACAAAATATCTGAACATAATTACACTTCCATTGATATCATTACAAAAGAAAATATTGATTATTACAAAGAATTTAAATAATCAGATTAATTATGAAACCAATATCGTTTGACGACCTGAAAGGAAAAGTTTGCGTAATTACCGGCGGCGCCGGTGTGCTTGGCAATGCACTGGTTAAAGCGCTTGCTTCAGTGGAAATGAAAATCGCAATTGCCGATATAAACAAAGAAGTGGCAGATGCAGTGGCTGCGGAAATTGCAGCAGAAAGCAATGCAACAGTTATTGGTATTGAAGCAAATGTTTTGGATAAAGCATCGCTGGAAAAAGCAAAACTTGAAATCAATGAAAAACTGGGTGAAATTGATATTCTTATCAACGGTGCCGGCGGCAACAGTCCGCAGGCCACAACCAAAGTGGAACAGATGACCGAAGAAAATATCGACAAACTTGAAGATACGTTCTATGGCCTGGAAATGGAAGGATTCGACAAGGTTTTTGCGCTCAACTTTAAAGGGACCCTGCTGCCAACAATGGTTTTCACAAAAGACATGCTGAAAAAACGCAAAGGTGTTGTGTTGAATATTTCATCGATGAATTCGTATAAACCTTTGACAAAAATTCCCGCCTATTCGGCAGCAAAAGCATCCATAAATAACTTAACACAATGGCTGGCTGTACATTTAGCCAAAGTTGGCATTAGGGTAAATGCCATTGCTCCGGGTTTTTTCATTACCAACCAGAACCGCTTTCTGGTCACCGACGAAAAAACAGGAAACTTTTCGCCCCGCGGCCAGAAAATTGTAAATAACACACCCATGGGAAAATTTGGGGATCCGGAGGATTTACAGGGTGCAACGTTATTTCTTATTTCCGATGTATCCAGTTTTGTTACCGGCGTTATTATTCCGGTTGACGGCGGTTACAGTGCATTTGGGGGAGTATGAGAGAAGCCTCCCCTGACCCCTCCGAAGGAGGGGAAAAAGAAATATTAGAATTGAATTATCTAAAAAATATTGTATAACAAGCTTCAAAAAGTCTCCCATTTGGGGAGATTTAGAGAAGCCAAGAGTTTATATCATGGAATTAAAACAAAATTGCAAATACGCCATGCTTGTTCCTACAAGCATGGGGGTTAGGATTACCCCGTTTAACGGACAGCCGGTGCACAGCAGCGACACATACACAATGTATGCAACAAGCGCCGAAACCAATGTCGCCAGTATTGCTTCATACCTCGGATTGCCGGTTAAAGTGCTGACAACCTTTGTAAAAGGCAGCCCCATTGCACAGTTTATAAAAAGTAACCTGAAAAGCCGCAATATGGACTTTGAAGGGCCCGAAGTTGAGCAGGGCGATCCGTGGGGTTTCCGCCACCAGTTTAATATTGCCGACAGCGGATATGGTTCGCGCGGTCCGCGGGTTCACAACGATCGCGCCGGTGAAGTTGGACGGACTTTGAGCGTGAAAGACTTCGATCTCGAAAGGATTTTTGGGGTTGAAGGGGTTCAAATCGTCCATCTTTCGGGATTGATTGCTGCGCTTTCCACCGAAACCAGCCAGTTTTGCCTCGAAATTGCAAAAGCTGCAAAAAAATACGGAACCAAGATTTCTTTCGATCTTAATTACCGCGCTTCATTCTGGAAAGGCCGCGAAAAAGAGCTACACGAAAATTTTGCTGAAATTGCTTCTGTTTCCGATATTTTAATCGGCAATGAAGAAGATTTCCAGCTTTGTTTTGGAATTGAAGGCCCACCCGCAGGTGGCGAAGGTTTATATGCTAAAATCGACGGGTTCAAGGGATTAATAATGCGTGTAAAGGAGACTTTCCCAAATGCCGCGGTTTTTGCCACTACACTGCGCGAAGTAATCAGCGTAAACGAGCATCTCTGGGGCGCTATCATGCTTGAAGGGGAAAACTGGCATGTGGCCGAACCACGCACAATTCACGTCCTCGACCGAATTGGCGGCGGTGACGGTTATGTAGGCGGTATGCTTTACGGAATTCTGAAAGGTTGGCCGCCGGAAAAATGGCCACAGTTTGGATGGGCAACAGGCGCTCTGGCCACTACATTCCTCACCGACTACGCCCAACCGGCTGATGAGGAAATGGTGTGGAGCGTTTGGAAAGGGAATGCTCGCGTAAAACGATAAAAACTCTCTATGCGCCCTATGTGCCTATTGTGTTAAAAATTACCACATAGACACATAGGACACAATAGATTAATAGAAAATAAAAAGATAATGATACTCTACGAAACTGGTTCAAAAGATACCGAACTCTCGGCAGAACATCTGCGGGTGGGTTTGTACCAGGCGCTCAGCAAGCTGGGCCCAAGAAAAAAAGTGTTGGCTATTCCACCTGATTACACACGATTTCCGAGCCGTGCAGGCGAACTAACAGAAATGGCATGGAATTTTTACGGCGATAAACTTACCGATGTGCTTCCGGCACTGGGAACTCATACCCCAATGACCGACCAACAAATCAGTCACATGTTTGGCGAAACACCGCGTTCGATATTCCGCGATCACGATTGGCGCAATGATGTGGTAACTTTGGGAACCGTTCCTGCTGAATTTATAAAAGAGGTTTCGGAAGGGGCAGTTGATTACTCCTGGCCGGCACAGGTAAACAAATTGCTGGTTGAAGGTAATTTCGACCTCATTCTTTCAATTGGCCAGGTTGTCCCGCACGAAGTAGTTGGGATGGCCAATTACAATAAAAATATTTTTGTGGGAACAGGCGGTTCCGAAGGAATCAACAAAAGCCATTTTATTGGCGCTGCCTACGGAATGGAAAAAATGATGGGCCGCGCTGACACACCGGTTCGAAAGATTTTTAATTACGCATCCGATAATTTCAGCGCACATTTACCCATTGTTTATATACAAACCGTTGTGGGATTGAATAAATTAACCGGCAAACTTCAAACTTACGGATTGTATATCGGCGACGATTTCAGTGTGTTCGACAAAGCTGCAAAACTTTCGTTACTTGTTAATTTCGAAATGGTTGAAAAACCCCTGAAAAAAGTCGTGGTTTGGCTCGATCCTTCTGAATTTAAAAGCACATGGCTGGGCAATAAAAGTGTTTATCGTACCCGCATGGCACTGGCCGATGGCGGCGAACTAATCGTACTGGCTCCTGCTTTGATTGAATTTGGCGAGGACAAGCAAATCGACAAGCTAATCAGAAAATACGGCTATTTCGGAACGTCGCACACACTGAAACTGGTAAAGGAAAACGAAGACCTGCAAGGCAGCCTGGGAGCCGCGGCTCATCTGATCCACGGTTCTTCCGAAGGCAGGTTTAGCATTACTTATTGCCCCGGGAAAGATGAAAAAAACCTCACTAAACAGGAAATTGAAAGCGTGGGTTTTCAGTGGGCCGATTACGATGAAATGACATCGAAATACAATCCTGAAAAGTTGAAAGAAGGATTCAACACGATGCCCGGCGGCGAGGAGATTTTTTATATTTCAAATCCTGCACTGGGTTTATGGGCGTACAGGGAAAGGTTTGAGTATTAAAGAAGCCCAAAGCCCCTCTAAATCTCCCCGAAGGGTAGACTTTGGTGTTTAAAAATTAGGACTGGCAAAAAGTAAAAAGTTTTAACTAAAAAAAATCCTTCGTTTTAAAATTTATGAAGTCAGCATGAATAAACCGGTAAATAAAACTACAGACCGCAAGCCCCTCCTTCGGAGGGGTTGGGGAGGCTTTTTTGAGGGGGCAGTTCGCTGGGGAATCATTGGTGTGGGCAATGTTACAGAAATGAAAAGCGGACCTGCATTTTATAAAACCGAAAATTCAGAATTGGTTGCCGTGATGAGGAGGGATACTAAAAAAGCTGCTGATTACGCACGAAGACATAACGTTAAAAAATGGTATCCTGATGCTTCAGCTTTGATTTATGACCCGGTAGTGGATGCAGTTTACATTGCCACCCCACCTAACCACCATGCACGCTATGCAATTGAAACAATGCGTGCCGGAAAACCGGTTTACATTGAAAAACCAATGGCCAGAAATTATGCTGAGTGTCTTGAAATACTAAAAGTGTCGGAAGAAACCGGAATGCCTGTTTTTGTGGCATATTACCGTCGGACGCTGCCAGCATTTTTAAAAGTAAAGGAATTGGTTTTTGGGGGTACAATTGGTAAGCCGCTGATGATAAATATAAAATTACACAAACCTGCCAGAGAACGCGGAAAAACTCCTGAAGAGATGAGTTGGCATGTATTTCCGGAGATTGGCGGAGCAGGCCACTTTTTCGATTTGGCATCACACCAGTTCGATTATCTTGATTTTGTATTTGGCAAGATTACAAATGTTACTGGCATTGCAACAAACCAGTCAGGGTTGTATCCCGCTGAAGATACAGTAACTGCAGCCTGGAAACATGAATCGGGCGTTGTTGGCTCGGGAAGCTGGTGTTTTGTAGTGGATAAAAGTCAGTTTACTGATGAAATCGAAATAATTGGGGAAGAAGGAAAAATTATCCTTCCAACTTTTACTCACGGAAAAGTAAGTGTTTTCAATAAAAACGGAATAACAGAACTCGAATTTACCAACCCGGAACATATACAAATGAATTTAGTAAAACAGGTTGTTGATGAGCTTCGGGGAATTGGAAAATGTGTTGGCACAGGCGTTTCTGCTGCACGAACAAGCTGGGTAATGGAGGAAATTGTGAAGGACTATTATATTGAGAAAGAGATTGATTGAGATTAAAAAGAAGAAAGAGATTAGTGGAGATTGATTGAGATTGGTAGAGAAGAAAGAGATTAGTGGAGATTGATTGAGATTGATTGCTTGAAAACTTAAAAAATCAAATTATGAAACTGGAGGACATGGAAATTTACAACATCTCGATGGAAATTGGTGATGAGATTTGGTTTTCGGTTGTTGAGTGGGAAAACCTTGCGAAATATTCAATTGGACAACAAATTTTTCGAAGTGCTGATTCAATCGCAGCCAACATTTCCGAAGGATATGGAAGATATTATTACAAAGACCGTAAAAATTTCATGTTTTATGCCAGAGGCTCACATTACGAAACAATAACCTGGCTCACCAAAGCAAGAAACAGAAAAATTATCAGCAATGAGTTTTATGAAGGAATCATTTCAAAAATGGATAAATTGGGTGTTAAAATGAATAATTATATCAATACCCTCGAATCTAAAACCAGCAACAAATCACAATAAATCTCGATCAATCACATAAATCAACATGAATATCAAAAAATCTCAATGAGTCGCTATAAATCACCATGAGTCGCTATAAATCACCATGAATCTCAATAAGTCTCTTTCCTCATGAAAATCATCATCGACGATAAAATACCATACATACATGGCGTCTTCGAGCAGGTTGCAGAAGTAATTTATTTGCCGGGAAACAAAACCACACCCGAAGTAGTGAGGGACGCTGACGCAATCATTACCCGCACAAGAACCATTTGTAATGAAAATTTGCTGAAGGGTTCCACTGTGAAATTTATTGCAACTGCCACCATCGGTTTCGACCATATCGATACTGATTACTGCGAACGTGTCGGCATTCAATGGACAAACGCCCCGGGTTGCAATGCAGGAAGCGTGAACCAGTACATTGCCTCTGCCCTCTTTTCGTGGTCGATGCGACAAAGAACTGATTTGGCAGGAAAAACCATCGGGATAGTTGGTGTCGGACAGGTGGGCTCGCGGGTGGCAAAAACCTGCGAAACAATCGGTATGAAAGCGCTGCTGAACGACCCGCCGCGAGAAAGAGCAGAAGGTGCGAAAATATTTACCAATTTAAAAACCATTCAGCAGGAAGCCGATATTATCACTTTTCATGTTCCTCTAAACATGACTGGTAAAGATGCAACTTTTCACCTGGCGAATACAGAGTTTCTTGCCGGACTGAAAAAACAACCGCTGCTCATCAATTCATGCCGAGGGGAAGTTTTTGATACCGAAGCTGTAAAACAAGCCAGAAATTCGGGATTGATTTCAGGTTTGGTTATCGACTGCTGGGAAAACGAACCCGACCTCGATTTGGAATTATTGAAGATGGCAGATTTTGGGACTCCTCACATTGCCGGTTACTCAAAAGACGGAAAAGCCAACGGAACGATGATGAGTGTTCAGGCAGTGAGCCGGTTTTTCAATCTTGGTCTCGACGACTGGAAACCCTCGGGTGTGGAACCACCGGAGAATGCAATAATCAGTACCGATGGCAACCAGCGACGTGAATATTCAATTCTCGCCGAGGTAATTTTATCGGCTTACGACATTGAAAACGATGATAATGAACTACGTAGAGATACTTTATCCTTTGAAAAACTAAGGGGAGATTATCCGGTTCGAAGGGAATTTGATTCGTTTACAGTTGAAGCAAAAAATGTAAAAGAGGAAACTTTGGACAAACTTAAAAAACTTGGATTTGGAATAGGGAAAAGAGACTAATGGAGATTGATTGAGATTTGTAGGGAAGAAAAAGATTAGTGGAGACGGATGGAGATTGGTAAAGAAGAAAGAGATTAGTGGAGATTTGTAGAGATTGATTGTTGGAAATCTAAAAATCAGAATATGAAACTGGAGGACATGGAAATTTACAACATCTCAATGGAGATTGGAGATGAGATTTGGTTTTCGGTTGTAGAATGGGAAAACCTTGCCAAATATTCAATCGGTCAGCAAATTGTTCGAAGTGCTGATTCTATTGCCGCCAATATTTCTGAAGGATATGGCAGGTATCATTTCAAAGACCGTAAAAATTTCATGTTTTATGCCAGGGGCTCACATTACGAAACAATTACATGGCTTACAAAAGCACAAAACAGAAAAATTATCAGCAATGAGTTTTTTGAAGGAATCATTGCCAAAATGGAAAAACTGGGAGTAAAAATGAACAACTACATCAACACCCTCGAATCAAAAACCAACAACAAATCCCAATAAATCTCTATCAATCACTACAAATCACAATAAATCTTTATAAATCACAAATTAATAAATATGAAAAAGTTAGCAGACATTGGCCTTATCGGCCTCGCCGTGATGGGCGAAAACCTTGTGCTGAACATGGAGAGCAAAGGTTACACTGTAGCAGTTTACAACCGCACAGTTTCAAAAGTTGACGAATTTATGAACACACGCGGTGCAGGCAAAAAATTCATCGGGGCGCAATCCATAGCCGAACTTTGTGCTTCACTCGAAAAACCACGAAAAGTGATGATGCTCGTAAAAGCCGGAAAACCGGTTGACGATTTTATCGATTTGATAATTCCCCACCTTGAATCAGGCGACATCATCATCGATGGCGGGAACTCGCATTTTCCCGACACTATTCGACGCACCAAATATGTGGAAAGCAAAGGGTTCCTTTACATTGGAACAGGTGTTTCAGGCGGCGAGGAAGGCGCACTTTTGGGACCATCAATTATGCCTGGCGGTTCGCCCGCAGCCTGGCCTGCAGTGAAGGATATTTTCCAGAGCATTTCGGCCAAAGTGGAAAACGGAGCAGCTTGTTGCGACTGGGTTGGCGAAGGCGGTGCCGGTCATTTTATAAAAATGGTACACAACGGAATCGAGTATGGCGACATGCAGATTATTAACGAAGCTTACCAGTTGATGAAAGACCTGCTGGGCATGAACAACACTGAAATGCACGAGGTTTTCAAAAAATGGAATAAAGGAATTCTGGATAGCTACCTCATTGAAATCACCCGCGATATTCTGGGTTACAAAGACGAAAACGGAGAGGAAACCCTTGATTTTATTCTTGATACAGCCGGACAAAAAGGCACAGGCAAATGGACAGGTGTTGCAGCACTCGACCTGGGTATTCCGCTCACCTTAATTGGCGAATCGGTTTTTGCCCGTTGTTTGTCGTCACAAAAAGACCTGCGTGTTCAGGCTTCGAAAGTAATCAGCGGACCAAAGGCAGTATTTAAAGGCGACAAAAAACAGTTTATCGACGATATTGAAAGCGCATTGCTGGGAGCCAAAATCATTTCGTATGCACAGGGTTACAACCTGATGATGGAAGCCGCCAAGGAATATGGTTGGAACCTGAACTACGGCGGCATCGCGCTGATGTGGCGTGGTGGTTGTATCATCCGTTCGGTATTTTTAGGCGACATCAAAAAGGCATTCGATAAAAATCCTGAACTGCCCAACTTGTTGTTAGACCCATTCTTTAAAGAAAAAGTGGAAGCAGCACAGGCAGGCTGGCGCAGGGTTTGTGCCACAGCTCTCGAAAACGGTGTTCCGGTTCCGGCACTTACATCTGCACTTTGCTATTTCGATGGTTTCCGCAGCGAACGTTTGCCGGCCAACCTTTTGCAGGCACAGCGCGACTATTTTGGCGCACACACTTACGAACGTACCGACAAACCACGCGGACAATTCTTCCATACCAACTGGACAGGCCGCGGTGGAAATACGGCTTCAACAACTTATGTAGTATAGAAGAAAGCCCCCTCCCTGCCTCCCCCGAGGTGGGAGGAGAAGGAAGAGCCGCTTTCCGGGTTGGAGGGCGGCTCTTTGATTTTTAAATCCAATATTCACTTTTGTTAAAATCGATAGTATGATAACAATTAGTTAAATGTTCAAAAGATGGTTCAATTGAATACTTGATATATTGTTTTTTGAGAAGAAGTGCATATCTATTTTCATAGTAAAATGCATTCATTGTTTCATTTTGCATTTATAATTTCCACTGCCTTTTCCAAATATTCATCAACACCATCCCTGATGCCAGTAACGGTTCGTTTTACTTCAATATCAGGAATTATCCCGATCCTTTGTGTTTCACTTTCATCAGGATTAAGGGGACTGATTCCACTAAAACCAGTAAAAATCCTGCCAGGTAAATAAAACATTGTCATACCACCATCCGCGCCGGCTGTAGTACTTCCAATAACTAGCGAACCTGGTGCTTGTCTTAACATCATTATAGTCCATTCGGACTGACTTTGTGTGTATTCATCACACAATATCACAACTTGCCCTTTATAGTAATTCTCATTCTTTTTACCTGCTGTTATAGGATTTATAGATGAAGAATAATTTGCAAAAAGTCCAGGGTAATATTCGTTACCAAATCGAAAAAGTATAAATATTTTTTCATCTGGATATAAATAATCGCAAATCTTCCGGACGGGATTTTCGCCCGGATAAATCCTGCAATCAATAATTAATCCTTTTGAATTTTTAAGTTGGGAAAATACATCGTCCACCTGGTTGGATTTAATAGCGTTAATACTGATATATCCTATTCCCGGCTTGATAAAAAAGAAACTACTATCGAGAATATGAGAACACTGATAATTGAAAGGCAGAATTTCACTCCACTTATCAGGCCTAAAACGTTGCAGTTTAACGTTTAAAAGCTTGCCATTCCTTTCTATTGTCAGTTCCGAGTGTTTATTATTGTTCCTTAACAACCTTTCTGCCAAATCCCTAAGTTGAGTGGTATAATTGGAACCAGGTAAATTGGGCAAATTTTCAGCTATAATCTCTTTGGTTTTTTTGCCATCAATTCGTTTAATGATATCGCCTCGTAAAAGGTTACTTGTTTTTGCGAGGCTGTCGTTGATAATACGCAAAACAACAGGTTCATTGTTGACAAACCTGAAACTAACAGGCGGATAATATATTCCACGGTACCGGTTTAGCAGATTATAATTACTTTGCATTATTAAGGCATGGCTATCCTGTATTTTACCTATTAGTTGTTCGGTGGCCAATATGTAGCCAATATCATCTTTTACCTCCACCATTTTTGGAATAAACTGATTTAATACAACTTTCCAGTCTTCATCCATTAAATGTTTGTTCGGAAACCAATATTGTACAATATTCCAATATCGGAAAAGACATAATAGCCTGTAACCTGTATCAGGAAATGAAAACTGGTCATACCAATTCTCATTCAAGAAATATGGTACACTAATATGGTTTCCAAGTGAAACATAGAAATGTTTACCCTGAAATCTGTTAATTTTTATGTAATTCAAAAGCTGCGACAGGGTATCATTAACGCTTCTCTTATCATTAATCCAATCCAAATCAGGCAACCAGGTTTTAAAATTTAAACTCTCGTCGGTGCATTCCTTATTTCTTATTAGAATTGAATCCGGACTGTTTTTGAAGGCTTTACAAATGGGGTTCAAACAATCATAACATAAGGGAACATCCCCTAGTTTATTGATCCAGTTTACAAGAAAATCATTGATGCTATCCTTATTCTTCAGTTTTAGATAATCTGGCAAAATGCGGAATAATTCAAAATCCCAGTTATAATTTCCTGAGGCAACCGAAGGATGATAGTATTTTAACAATCCCCAGATTTTACATAGTAAAGATAGACTTTCAATTTGCAAAGGTGTTACTTTGTCGATTTCAATTCCAGATCCTTCTCTGAATTCTTTGGTATCTTTAAATGCTTTATAATGAAATCGGGGTTGCTTTTTAAAATTTTGTACAGTTTTATAATCTAAAAACAATTCTATATCATCAATCCAGACTTTTCCATTGCCAGTAAATGAAAATCCAAAGAATGCATTATGTGCATCATCAGGAATATAGCATGAGTTCAAAAAGAATTGCTTCCATTCAGCATTTGCTGAAAGAGTATCCAGACCAGGTGAATAAATATTTACAACAGGAAAAAGAAATTCTTTAACCTTTTGACCATCTGCATCTTCCATATATAACCAAATACAAACCGGATCAGTTAATTCTTCGGTTTTAATCCAAAAAGAACCTGATATAACACGAACATTACAATTAACATCAATTTTAATGTTGAATTGCTGGTTATAATTATTCAATACTCCGGCTGTCCGGTCTATCAACAATGATTGTTTTCCGGAGTGCTTTATTTCATTATCCAAACTAAATGATTCATCGGGGATAGATTTACCATCTTTCAGTTTCCAGTCTTTTAATATTTCGGTATTTGGTAAAAATTCTTCAAATCCCAGGTTATATAGGGGTGGTTGATTCTCCGACTGTCCTGATACAATTATTCCTAATCCCGAAAAAAGCAGAATAAATAAAAAACTTTTCATAAGATTTATAAATAGTTTTAAAGTTAAACTTACACATGATGAAAATTATTAAAAAATCAAACAATAAACAATACAATCTTTAAAAAACATTAAAGTTATCGTCCCGATTTGGATATCCTCAGTCTCTGTATCTAATCTTCGAACTGTATCTTGTTATACAAAGACAAAATACTACTTGACTCCAAGGGTAACAAGCAATTTACTAATTTGCTACATCGAGTTAAAATGAGAACTGCCCGTGCTCGCGCCGATTTACAATCGGTGTGCAATTCCGAAAGAATTGAAAATATCCTTCAAATAAACATTAACCAACTGCACCAAACAACCGCTCTGTTTTCTGCCTCTAATCATGTTTTAAACCAGCGGGATTTTTCAATTTCGCATCAAAATTTTTTATAATGAAGACAATCATCGAACCTGCTACCCCTCGTTTGTAACGAGGGATGGGCTGTTTGGCATTTGTAATGCAATTATTTTCAGCACCAAATAGTTCGTTACCTCTATTTTCATAACGAAAATGAGTTTCAAACCCAAAAACCGCTTACCCCTCGTTACAAACGAGGGGCAGGTTGGGGACATTAAGATTGATGAACTTAAGGAGTTAATTACCTTCTTAAAGAACCGTTCTTTCTATATTCAATTCAGAGAGAACGGTTCTCTTTTCAAAGTCATACAATCCTATAAATCCCCTGCTACCCCTCGTTTGCAACGAGGGGTGGGCTGTTTCGCATTTGTAATGCTTTTTTAATCATCAAATTGATTGAAAACGTATTATCAATTATAAAACTAGTGAGTTGCAAACTTAAAAACCGCTTACTCTGCTACCCCTCGTTTGTAACGAGGGGTGGGCTGTTTGGCATTTGCAATGCTTTTAAATCATTAAATTGATTGAAAACGTTGTATCAATTTTAAAACTAATGAGTTACAAACTCAAAAAGCGCTTACCCCTCGTCGCAAACGAGGGGCAGGTTAGACAAAAGTTAGGGAAGAACTGATAATATTAGAGATACAAGAAAAAGAGCTATTGGCAAAAAGAACAAAAACACCCTCCCGGATGAAGATAAAAGATATGCCTGAGCATATAAAATACACCAAACTCAATATCGAAAGCAAACGCTTCCAAAATACAATTAAAATGATATGTTACAGGGCAGAAACTTCTTTTGCCAACCAGTTGGCTTTAAACTTTAAAAAGGATGCCAATGAAAAAAGGGCTTTGGCTAAAAGCCTGATAAACTCTACCACAGATATTTTGCCCGATTATGCAAACAACAAATTAAACATAAACATCTATAGTCAGGCAAACCCCAGAATGAATCTTGCAATCTAAAAATTAATCCCTCTGCTAAACGAATGTGAAACGGTTTATCCTGGTACTAATCTTATTCTAAACTACCAAATCGCGACTTGAGTTTTACGACAGGTCAGGAGTTCTGAATTTGTGGACAAATATCTTATGGATAAGTTCAAAAACAACAAAATGAATGTTACATTGTTATTGGTAGTTATAAAAATGAAATATATTTATGAATAACCTGATTTTAAAAATTGACCAATTTATTGCCCGTTGGATGAAGCGTTGGAGTATTATATCCATAAGAATTTCATTTGGAATTATATTTATCTGGTTTGGTATATTAAAACCTTTTGATGTTTCGTCAGCCGAAAGCCTGCTTAAAGCTACCGTAGTTTGGTTGCCGTTTGGTACACCTGATTTTTGGTTAATAGTTATTGGCTGGTGGGAAGTTGCCATCGGAGTCACTTTTTTATTTTCGCGAACTACTAAAATTGCCATTGCATTGCTTTTCCTTCAAATGTTTGGAACTTTCATGCCTTTGATTGTATTGCCTGAAGTAACATTCCAAAACGGGAATATTCTTACACCATCACTTGAGGGACAATACATTATAAAAAATGTAATGATTATTTCTGCTGCCTTGGTGCTTGGGGGTAAATTTTATACTGAAAAAAAAATAATATAATCTTGGTATCCCTCGATTGTAACAAGAGATGGGCTGCCTGGCATTTGTAATGGTATTAAAACCCCTCCATCAATTCACACAATCCTGTATATTTCCATAATTTTTTGAAGCATGGTATGGAAATCTATTTTAAGGTCGATAAGTTCGCCGGTGTGAATGTCCCAAACCCAGCCGTGAAGCGTTACATTTCGTTTTACAATTGCCCTTTGTGCATCGGGTGTTTTAATGATATTTATGCACTGTTCCTGCACATTAAGTTCAACAAAACGGCGGTATTTCTGCTCTTCATCGGTTATGAGTTCAAGTTCATCATGGTGAATATGGTAAACATCGCGTATAGCGCGCAGCCACGGATTAAGGATTCCAAAATCCTGCTGTATCATGGCCGATTTTATTCCACCGCAATTGTAATGGCCGCAAACCACAATGTGATCGACCTTCAGATACGTGACCGCGTAGCTCAAAACGGAAAGCGAATTGAGGTCGTTGGCCGGAACCATATTGGCAATGTTGCGGTGCACAAAAACCTCGCCTGGTTGCACACCCATCAACTCTTCAGCAGTAACCCGGCTGTCAGAACAACCAATATACAGTATTCTTGGGTTTTGCCCTTCGGCTAATTTTTTAAAGTAGTCAACATCGGCGCTGAGTTTAGTTTCAATCCATTTCCGGTTGTTTGCAAAAATCTGCTGAATATCCATTGTTTTTCTATTTTTATGTTTTGTAACAATAAAACCAAACCTTAATAATTATCGTAAATAACAAAAAATAAAGACGATGAGCAACACTTTGATTAGTTATTTGAATAAGCGATATCTGGAAGAAAAAGAATCTATCGCCCGAATCTCTCAAAAACCTGGCCCGGTAATTACCATTTCGCGCGAAGTTGGCTGTAATGGCCTGAAAATGGCTAAATTACTGGCTGCGCAGCTAAACTCAGAGAAACCAAAGACAAAATGGGAAGTTATAAGTAAAGAAATTCTGGTTGCAAGCGCGAATGAACTAAACATGAATATTGAGGATGTTCGTAAAACGGTAAAACAGTCGGAGAAATTTACATTCTCAGAAATATTAAAGGCATTTAACGACAAGAACTTTAAGAGCGAGCAAAAAATAACAAAAACAATTATTGATACAATTCTGAAATTTGCAACCGAAGGATATTGCATTATTGTTGGCCGCGATGGGCACATGATAGCTAAGGATATAGAAAAATCTCTTCATATACGAATGGTTGCCCCAATGGAATACCGGGTTAAAAACATTATGCAAAACAACCAGCTCAGCAGGTTGAAGGCAATTGAATTCATTAATCAAGTTGAAAATGAAAGGCAGTCATTTCGCGACTCTATCCGCCCTAAATGGATGAAAGAGGAGTTGTTTGACATCACTCTCAATCTGGAATCTTTCAGCGATGATGAAGTTTTGCAAATAATCCGGTGTGCTGTCGAAAAAAAGAAATTACTGAAATAAAGTTTTATCCCGTAATTTTTGCAGGTAATCCTTTTACCTTTATCGGTTTCAGATGGTCGGGTTTAATTTCGAACATATCGCCAGGTGTGAGATTACATTCCTCAATCATTTGAATGCAATATTCCAACCGGCCTAAATCATTACCCGTGTTGTTTGTGCCAAATGAAAATTTCACACCTGCTTCTTTCGCCATTTTTATCATTTCGGCTTTTGGTAATTTATACCGGGCGTTAATCTCAAGTGCAATATTATTATCCGCCAGTACTTTTACAATCCGCTGCATTCTTTCCTTTGTCCACAGTTCATCGTATTCCGGGGTTAATTCGGCTGGTAAAACGGTTGGATTTACATAAATATCCACAGGTTCCTGCGAGAAAATAGCTTCAATTTTACTAACCAGATCATCCATAAATTGTTGTTTATCGTCAACCCAAACTTCTTCGGGAATCCAAATCCGGTTGCGGCGACCTTTCGAATCAGTAAAAGTCATTGCATCTGTAAAAACATAATCGAATTTTGCAATTGCTTCAGGGGAAAAAAGCGTAATCCATTCCCGGCCTTCAGCCTGCATTCCCTTAAATGTCGGGCTGCCTTTTACTTCATTCATATAGGCATAAAGTGAAGAGTCGTTGGTAACGGGAAAATGCAACCCGCAATTGGGGGCAATTCCGTAGTTGATTCCCAGTTGTTGTGATGATTGAAGCACGCTGTCAATGGTTAATGTTCCTTTTAGGTGAACATGAAAATCGATAAACGGAAACCCGGGATGCATTAGTTTGGTGATTGTTGCATCCCAGTTTTCATCGAAAACCGGGGTTTTTTCGCTTTCGGGCAATTCCCTCACTTTTATGTTTCTGTAATAGACTGTGCTTTTGGGGTCGTGTGCCTGCAAGGCGAATGTTCCTTTTCTTAGTTTTAAACCTTCTCCCCCATCCCACCGCCAGGGTTTATCGGGCTGAACATATTCATTCACTTTAACATCGTTTACAAAAACCTCAATCATATTTTCAACCACTTTAATCCGCATTTTAAACCATTCATTATCGCCAACAAATGGATAATAAACATTGCGGATACTGTAAATGCTGCCTGTTTTTTTGCGTTCCTTGTAATTTTCACTCCCTTTGTACGAATTATTGACCTGAATTTCATACCCCGCAGCCGGCCAGTCTTTAGCCTGATATTTGGTGTGTATAAAAATTCCCGAATTTGAATGCTCCAGCGTTTTAATTTCGGTTTCAAACTCAAAGTTTTTAAAGTCCTTTTTGAAGAACAAGTGGCTGCGTTCGCCGCTGCATTTAATTGTGCCGTTTTCAATGGTAAAACTGCCTGGATTTTCGGCTGCAGTTTTCCATCCATCAAAATTCTCGCCGTTAAAAATGGTTTGCCATTCGGTGTTGATGGTTTTGGGTTGACATGAAATCATAAATGCTGTAAATCCGATGAAAACGATGAATAAAAGGTTTTTCATAATTTTATGGTTAAGAATTTTTAAACTTAATCAAAACTAACAATTTTTATCGAGAGTTTTGAATCACAGGTTGCGGGATTTTTCTGTCACTTGCAAAAAATGTTATTCTAATTAAACACCGTATTTCTCGCCTTTAGACGGAATGTCACCCAAATGCAACATTTTCAGGAAATTTTATTTCCTGACTTTATGAATTTCAGCCTCATGTACATTACTTTTTTCGGCTGTTTCTTTCAATACTTTATCATAATCAGCCTTTGATATTTTTTCGGCTTTGTAGCCTTTTTTTTCGATTGCTTTTACAAAACCGTCATCGGTATTTTTGCCATCCTTGTACCCAATCAGGATTGTGTTCGAAACATGGTCAACTTTTAAATCCTTCACACCCTTTTCAAATTTAAGATGCTCAGTAAGCGTTTTTTCACAATTTGCACAATCCATGTCCGATTTGAAACAAACCACTTTGTTCTCCACTTTTTGGGCTGTTGCAATAAAAGTTAACCCAAAAATCAAAACAATAAAAACTGCTAAATTTTTCATCTCTACACTTTTAAATTAGTTATAATTCAACAAGAACCGAACTCCCAAATAAACTTTACGCCCAACAACAGGCCCCCATATATTCGAGGCATCAAATCCATGGTTGAAAGGATTATAAGCTCCTTCAATTGGATTTGGCTGTTTGAAATTGGTAATGTTTTCAGACCCCAGGTAAACATTCCAGTACCTGAAATACCTGGTAACCTGTGCATTCATAACTGTATAGGGCTGAAACGCATAAAAACTTCCGGAAATATCAGTAAGATTCTGCCCTTCCTCGTAGTGCCTTGGGATTCTGCCGCCGCCATTAAACTGGATAGTATAGTTGAACATCCATTTTTTCAGGTTTGTTGAATAGTTCAGGTTTAATAAACCTTTGTACCGGCTGTTCAATGGCAATTCTTTCAATTCTCCGCCAATAGTATGTTTTGTATCACTTAAACGGTAAGCCAGCAAAACATCGAACCTTTCGATTGGCTGATACCGAACATCAAGCTGCAGGCTGTTCGCATACGATTTTCCTGACAAAGGAGATAAAATTACAAA
Source organism: Prolixibacteraceae bacterium (assembly GCA_009773765.1). Taxonomy (GTDB): domain Bacteria; phylum Bacteroidota; class Bacteroidia; order Bacteroidales; family Prolixibacteraceae; genus Draconibacterium. The sequence continues at coordinate 34,231 of WTWZ01000014.1, forward strand.
TTCCGCTGACGATTCGCGGTCAACAACCAGTTGCGAGTGAAAATCGGTCTTGAAAAATTCGGTATTAATTTGTAATTCGCGTCCCCACAAAATGTAATCCTGCACAAGGCTGACCCCGTAATTCCAGGCTTCTTCCTGCATATTCTTATCGTGCCACTGCAACTTACGGTAACCGGCAAGCAAATAATTGTTTTCGGTTACAATGTTTGCTGTGCGGTAACCTTTACCGGCATTGGCCCTCAAAGTTAAATGGTCGTTTATTTTGTACCTGAAATGCATACGCGGTGTAACAAATGTTCCGAACATATTGTGCGAATCGGCACGAATTCCAGCCATTAATGTCATATTTTCAACTGGTTTCAGAGTATATTCTGCAAAAACACCAGGCACATTTTCAACCCTGTCGAGATTGATGTTGTACAAACTTTCAGAAAAATTATCGTGTATAAAACTTACACCGGCATTTAATGTGTGAACAGCATTTTTATCCAAATCGCGCGTTAAAATCAAACTCCCGTAAAACCTTGTTTCGGAGGCATCGTAATTTGTCAGTCCGTAAAACGAATTTGTTTTGTGCCCGGTGAAATTGGTCAGAATGGCAAGCGCTGTTCGCTGATCCTGCGAAACTATCCCAGATTTCATGAACCCGGTAACCCTGTTATTTTTAATGCTAATTCCATAAGGATTAGAAACCGACTGTGCCATCCCCTCTTCAAAACCAACCTGGCCGCCCAACCTGTCTTCTGTAAGAATATTAATGCCGGCCTGGATCATAAAACCTTTGTAGTTGGTAAATTTCCACCGGTTCGAAATCTGCAGTTGTTTCGAAAGCGGGTCATCCAAGAACCCATCTCCGTTGTCGTCATTTCGAATTCCCAAACCTGAGGCATGAACCAGAATTCCTGTTGAAAGCATATCTTTATACACTTTCAGGCTTGTATTTGCGTTGAACTCCAATCTCCCATGATGGTTTGCGTAAGCATTCAAAAACAGTTTTTCTCCCGAATCAGGTTTTTTAATTTCGGCATTAATCTGGCCAGCGATTGATTCGTAACCACCTACAACTGAGGAAGCTCCCTTTGAAACCTGTATAGACTCCATCCACGGGCCGGGAATATATGTTAATCCGAACGTGGTGGCAAGTCCGCGCAAATCGGGCAGGTTTTCGATCTGTAACTGCGAATAAATACCGTCGAGTCCGAGTAACCTGATTTGTTTTGCGCCGGTAACCGCATCGCTGTAACTAATATCTACCGAAGGATTGGTTTCGAAACTTTCGGCCAGGTTGCAACAGGCGGCCTTGTGTAGTTCGGCGCTGCCAATGCGTTCGGTATGAATTGTTTCCATCGCCGACAGGTAAGTTCCCCTGTCTTTTTTCACCACGGTAACTTCCTCTATTTCAAGGTTAGGTTCAAGTACCACCTCGAGTTTATCGAGATTATCAACATGAACTACCTTGGTTTCATAACCAACAAAACTAAAAACCAACATGTGCTGGTTATTACCTTTTTTGATTTCAAAAGTACCTTCGTCGGTTGAAACGACTCCGCGATTTGTTCCCTGCCAGTAAATATTAACTCCCGGCAGAGTTGTTTTTCCGTCCTCTTCATTCCCAAAAACTACTCCCTGCAGATTTTGAGCGTTGGAAATGAAAGGCAGAATGATGTAAATTATAAAAATTAACTTTCTCATTACTTAATATTTAGTGAATAAAAAATTACACATCAACCCCATTTTTATGGCAGTTGAAAAAAAAATACTAAGCGAGTAATGGAATTTTAAGCTGATGAATTGGTATTAAGAAATCGAGTGAGGAGGTTTTTACGGGAGGTGGCCCGGTATTTTCATGGATTTCAGAAATGTTATCTTTTTCAAAGGTTAATATCTGCAAAACAGCCGCATAAATTACTAATGTTTCAATCGGTTGTGCTTTAACAAATAATATTTCCTCGTTTACCAACGGGTTTACAAGTTTGAAAAAATAAGTTTCCGGTGACAGGCAACCACACCCGTCTTCAGTATCGCCACATTCGTGACATTCGTGTTCACAGCACGAAATTGTATTGTTGTAGTTGTCATGCTGATGATGCTGATGCTGGTGAATCTCAGTGTCGCAGGTTTCGGGAGTAACATAAACACTTACCTGTTCGTTGCCAAAACAAGAACAGTTGATTTTGTAAATAACAATGCCAGTTGATGAGATAAAATAAATAATCCCAGTTACAACAAGTAATATGCGGTTCATCAACTTCATGCAACAAATATAGCAGAATATAATGCCAAGTGGTTGTTAATGAAAAGTTAAAAATACGATATCTCGTATACCATAACCCTTTTTCTGCATTTATGATGAATTTCAGTAATTCAAAATTATTTATACTTAACTTTGGAATTACCATGATAAAATCAATTCAAACAATACTGATTATTATACTACTTTTATCTTCAAACCATGTTTGCGGACAATGGGAAACTTCAGGTGGGCCGGTAACCAACATCTCAATATCAGGATTAGTATCTGTTGATTCATTTCTTTTTGCATCAGCGCCCTGTGGAATTTATATCAGCATAAATGATGGAAAATCATGGTATACTTTTCATTATTACACATTTAGCAGTTATGTGTTTTTTAAAGATACGTTGATAATTGCTGATGATGGGTACCGCGAAAATAAAGGAATTGCCAAACTTTACAGATATGAAAACACCTGGAAACACAAATGGGTAAATTATAATCCTCAGGTGCATGATTTGTTTACCGACAATGAAAAAATTTATGCGGCCACAGAATCAGAGGGAATCATTTTTTCAAAAAATACCACGAATTGGGAAAAAATAAACTCCGGGCTGCCACTTGATACGATTAGTTCAACCAATCCGCCATTTTATTATGTTGTTAACAAGACTTATGCTGTTGCTGGTAATAAGCAATATCTGTATGCAGGCACCAAAAAAGGAATATTCAGGACCGAAAAACAGGGAATAAAATGGGAAAACATTAACAACGGCATTGAAAAATCGGTTGTAAGTTCTATATATTGTAACGATTCGGTTTTAATTATTTCAAATTCAAATGGTATTTATAAATCTGTAGATAATGGAAATAACTGGAATCTTACAAGCAACTTGGCTGTCAATAACAGAATAAACAATTTTGAATTTATTGAAAATAAATTATTTGCCCTATCGCAAACTAAAGGAATACTGGTTTCAGTGGATTTTGGTTCAACCTGGGAAAAATTGAATGATGGCCTTCAGAGCTTGAATATAACAAGTATTACTAAAACCGGAAATAATTGGTTTTCGGGTACAGGAGATGGTGTTTACAAGGATTACGGTAACTGGAAGAATTCAAGTTCAGGTATTGTGTGTTCAAGTGTGATTGATTTACTTTCAACCGATTCGATTCTGGTTTCTGTTGATTTTAATGATGTTTTTGTATTAAAAGATGCTGACATGCTTTGGAAAAATACGACACAAACTATTGCAAAAGATTATTTTAATTCAGTAATTTATGCAAACCACCAACTGTTTTTTGCTGCAGATATTACAGGTAATTATCAATCAGATTGTCGAGTATATACTTCAGTTGATTTGGGAAACATTTGGTCGGTTGTTTCAATTCTGACCGGTTATGATGATTCATACCGGTTGAGAACAAATGGAATTGATATAATTGCTTTTGAAGATGATGTTCTAATGTTGTCGAAGGATGGAGCAAAAACCTGGAAAAATATAAGTCCTCCAAGAGGAATGGGATGCAATGGAGTTAATGACGCTGTTTTTTCAGGCAACGAAATTTATGTAGCATTATGTGGCAACAGGGAACTATTGAAATCAGAAGATTATGGAAATACCTGGGTTTTTATAAACAATGGATTACCTGCTTTCGAAGTTTACAACCTTGAAATAGGTAATAATGAATTATTCGCTGCCACACGATCAAGTTTATATAAGTCAGCCGATAAGGGCAAAACCTGGATATTCTGCGGAACCGGTATCCCAAATTCATCTTTACAGTTTAATACGGTTGAAGATATTGTTTGTGCTAAAAATATCTGCTTTATGTGTACCTCAAATATGGTTTATGCTTCGGCTACAAGAGGTGAAAGCTGGATAAATATAAGTGCAGGACTTCCCCCTTTACCTAATGGAATTTGGGGTGGTTCTCTTCAAATTAAGAATGATACCCTTTATTTTGGGACCAATAACTTCGGAATATGGAAAATTAATATTGAAAATCTACAGATTCCTGTTATTGAACCAGATGAACAACAGGAAATAATTGTGTTTCCCAATCCAACAACAGGGCAATTAACCATTAAACTGGAAGAAGGGTTTCAGGCAAACTATGTTGAAATATATCATCCGGCAGGAAAAATAATAACTGCCAGGTTGCCTTTTAACAACAAAATCAATATCAGTGATTTACCTGCCGGAATATATCTTCTAAAGATAAAAGCAAATGAAAAATATTATTATTCAAAAATCATTAAAACAAATCATTTTTAAAAGAGTACTGCTGAAATTGATTTCCGGATACGGGATGAACAATCGGAAACCAGCAATTTATTAATCACACAATTATAATTCTTCTATTTTAACCCCCAAACTTCCGCAGCCTGTTCAAATACAATGTCACGGGGAATTCCGGCTTCTCCTATCCTGTCCAAATCTTTTTGCAGTTCTTCACGGATAAATCCTTGCTCTTCAATCAGTTTTTTGGCTGTTGCATAATCGCCATCACCCTGAATTTTGAGAATCTGTTCTGATGAAGAGAGCATTGCCTCTTTCATTTTTTCGAAATTTACCCGGTAAGTTCCGGTTGCCGAATCGCGTTCAAATGCGCCGGATTCCTGGAAATAATAAAAACGCATCGAATTTTACATGTTTGCGCTGGTCTTCGGCAATTAAAATATCGGCAATCGGCACCAGAATTTTATCGAATTTTGCCTGCATCGAGTTTTTTAACTGAAGTTTCCGGCTTCCCTTTTCCTGGCGGACTTTCTCATCGTTTGGCAGGTTGTGGCAATGGTTTTGCTTCCTGCATTGCAATCGTCGGCATAGTAAAGCGCATCGTAAACATTCATGTCTGAATCAATGCCGGGAGTTTCATCCTTGTATTTTTGTTGGCAGGGCAAGGCTTTTTGCAAACCTGGAAGTAGCGCTGCAAACCGGACGAGTTTTTCGCTCCAATCGCGGTCTTTAATTAAAATAAATGCTTCGTGAGCCGCTTTGTATCCGTAAAGTTGATCTTCATAGTTTTCAATTGGGCCGATGATAAAATCGATGGTGTTGTTTTTCATCTCCATCCAGGCTATGTCACTTTCGTAATATTCGTCGGTTAGCAAGGCGATTGCCCGTTTCTGAAGGTAGTTTTTCAAACCAGCATCTTCCGCCAGTTCGGCAGCCTGATTCAACAAACCGGCTGCTTTATCTGTCTGCCCTTTAAACGCGGCGCGATATGGGATTGCCTCCAGGCTGCCATCATCGCTTCTTCGGATTAATGTATATAGACTGGTTTTCGTTTCATCTTCCCATGCATCAAATTCTTCCTTTGTTATGTCGGCAGGATAAAAATTAGCGCCAGCAGGCTTTGTTCCGTAATCCGCTAAAAATGGTTCATTGTTTTTTAAACGCTCACACGGCCCGTAATTGATTTGTAGAAAATTTTTTGTGTACCCATCCAAATCAGCAGTAAATAATTCTTCCTTATTGCCGAAAGCTTCATACCAGAAGATTTCATCCATTAACTGTGCTGCTTCAAGCAAAAGCGGGAGCATTTGCCTCTCTTTTTCAGTTAAAACAGTTAAATCGGCAGTCAGTGCAAAAGTTGCAAACTCTCCGGCTTTTTTCATTATCTCCTGGTTAACTTCCATTTTTTTTTCTTTTTTTGAAGTTGAGTTGCAGCCAAACATTAAAGCCGCCATCACAAACAGAACTGCAATATTTTTCATTTTTATCCGATTTGATATGAGCAGCCACGAAACTACAAATTGTGGATGAAACAAATAAACACAGATTAAATAACCTTTTTATTTTGCGCTGAAAGATTAGTATGGCTTTCTATTAACTGAACTTTGAATAATAGTATCTTTGCAACGTGAAAAACGGAATCAGAATTACCGGAATTATTTTAATCTCATTGCTTTATTGCTACGCAACAGGCAGGGTAAATGCTTATTCCGGTGATTGGGCTTCAGAAAAAAATACAGCTTCAAACCAGGTATTTTATTCACAGGCAAATTCTGTTTCAAAATTTTATCATGTTTTACAATCCAAAATATCAGTAAACACTTTAAATAATAATCTGCCCTCTCCCGGCGAAAAACAATTTAATGATTTTTATTGTGCCATTAAGCATAAAGAACGATTTCTGTTCAGTAAAATAACCCGCATTCTGTTCCGCGATTCGGGAATATTCATATTTTTTCCAAAAACCAGCATTATCTTCCCCTTTCATTATTTCTGGTAATTCATAGTTTATATTAAACGGTAAGCTTCAATTGGCTGAAAAATGGTCGGCCATTGTAATTGCAAGACTGAATTTAAAAAAGGTAAATCTTTAAAATATATTTGTTTCAAAGGGATTTTATAAATAAAATTGATTACAAATCTTAAAAATGTTAACTGCTTATCCACAACAGGCAAGTTGACGAAATGATTAAATTTACTGCATGGAAATAGAAGAAAAATACCCAAAGGATTTTCAAGAATTTCTTGCA
>WTWZ01000015.1 GCA_009773765.1 Prolixibacteraceae bacterium
AGAAGGGAAAGGTCGAAAGACGGGTTTAACAAAACAAATAGAAGAGGACTTAAAGGTTCAAGTTTTAAAAACTCCGTCAGAACTTGGCTATACACAAGCTATCTGGGATGGCAAATTGGTTTGCAAATACATCAGCGACACGTATTCTCTGACTATTGCTGTACGGACTGCTCAGGATTGGATGCACAAAATCGGATTTACAAGACAGCGGCCACGATATCGTTTTAATAAAGCAGATCAAGCACTGAATGAGCAGTTCAAGGCTGATGTTAAAAAAAACTCGATGAACAAAAGGACGATGAAGTAATTTTATTCTCGGATGAAGCTGGAATATCATTAGAACCAAAGTTGGGTTCTGTTTGGTCATTAAAAGGACAACAGCCGATTGTGCCAACCAACAGTAGTTGGACAAGGGTAACCCTTCCCTGATTTGCAGGCCCATTCATAGGGACAATAATGGTAAACACAATGCCAAAAGGCAATTCAGAAAATTTCGTAAAACAGTTAGAACTAATTTTAGATGCTAACAAAGAGAAGAGGTTGATAACCTTGTACATTGACAATGCAACGTGGCATAAAACAAATTTGGTAAAAGATTGGGTGCTTGCTAATCCATCAGTAAAAATTGAATATTTACCCAAATATGCGCCAGAGGTTAACCCTATTGAAAGGCACTGGTGGTATTTAAGAAAAACAACGACACAGAGTGTATTGTTTGAAACTGCAGACCAATGTTGGAAAGCGATTAAAAATCACTTTGCAAATTTATATTCAGAACAAATAGTGAGATTATGCCAGATTTAATTTTGCGTTATATATAATAATGGTACAAATAAAAGTGAGCTGGAAAACTATTCTGGAAGCATATTAAACTCTTTCACCCAGCGCCCCCGGTGAACACACGAGAAGCAAAGTCGCGGATTGAAGAAATGACGGGCATTAGCCGTAGCCTCACCCAAGTACGTGCATTTATGGTACGCCAAAAATTCCATTCAGCAACAACTGGTTTTTTTTGTGATGCCAGCTTAAAGCACAAAAAAGATTTAGAAAAACTAATGGCCTTAAAATTTCAGTATTTTGATAATTATTTTGCCGAAATTTATGCCGAATGAAGTATTATAGTCTTTCCCGTAATATTTTAATTTTTCGATATTGAATATTATTTTCTCTTTCTTGACTTCTACAGCGTCTGAACCGAAACTTCCTTAAAAAACACGACATTTTCATTATCGCGGCATTACAATCCTCCATCGGTTTCAACCACGAATTTGCAAAACCTGAACCCGTCGGGGTTTTCACCCTTCAAGGCCGAAAAAATATCTGTCGCAAGTTGTGCAGGAATTACATTGATAAGCGGCTGAAAAACAGGATGTATTTCAGGGATTTCAATTTTCAGTCCGCCCAGGTCTTCAGGAATATCGGTTCCTATGGTAAGAACTTTAACGCCTTGCTTCAGAATATCGCCGATAAGCGTAAAGTCGTTCGTCCGTGCAACCCTGTTATCGACCCAAATACCAATGTTCATTTTATTGATGAGTATCTCCTGAGGCCCATGCCTGAAAGCACCGGTTGACATGGCCGAAGCTGGATGTTTTGCGCCTTCCTGCCATATCAACATGGCTTCGTATGCTGATGCGAGGTTCCCTCCACGGCCTAAAAAATAGCTGGCATAATCCCGATTCAACCAATCCGACAACTCAATTTGTTCGTGCCAAACTGAAATGTTTGGTGTGGTGGCGGATAGTGCATTAGTTATCGATTTTTCAGCTTCCTTAACTGTCAGCAGATTACCTGCAAAGACAGCCAATAACTGACCAATGAGCACAATAGATGTATAGGTATTGACCGAAATGCTGTGGTCGAAATCAACATGCGTATCAAGGCAAACATCTGAACCTTTGCCCAGAGGACTTTGTGGGTCGTTTGTTATGGAAATAATCTTTGCCTCTGCCTCTCGGCATTTGGTTACCGACTGTACAATTTCAACACTTTTGCCACTACGCGAAGGAAGAATTACAACCGTGTTTTTGGGGATTTTCGTGAAATGCAGAAATTCAGCAGAATCAAACAATTGAGTTGTGATGCCAGCCTCGTTAAACGCTGCTTGAATGGCCAATCCGGCATTCCAGCTTGCCCCGATACTTGCAATAAAAACATATCGGGCGCCCTTAATTAATTTTTGAGCTTCACCCAGAGCATGCATTCCTTCTGAAAGTGTGAAACCCATTGAATCTTGCAACGCTTCGGGTTGCCTGTAAATGTCCTGTAGAAATTTTGTCATTGGGAAGTTTTCTATTTCATTCGGTGTATGTACCAGTTGTGAAAATTCTGAACATCGGCTTCTGAAGGAGCGAGTTTGCCGGAAGCATATTTGGCCGATCGAATCCCTTTTTGATTGTTTTCGCACAGTTGCCAATCCTGACCTCCGGTAATTACCCAGAATTCGGTAAGGCGGTCGATTTCATAATCGATACCTTCTTCCGCTTTTCCATCAACCAGCCAAATGAGGTCAACCACGGTGTGCAATGTGTCGATGGGGGTAATCCGCATGGTCCAGGTATAATCGCTCACACAATCCATAAAAATATTGGGATAATTGAGCAAACCAACCACACCATTGTCGTAATCCTTGTGGTCGCCCATGAGAGGGGCTACTTTGCGACCATCAATGCTGTATGTATCCACACCAGGCCTGAAAGGATAGCGGATTATATAATTTCCGTTTTCCACTGTCGAATCGACGATACCAACGGCCAAACCTTTTTCTTTCCATTCGTTGTGTTTTTGCTGCCAGTATTCTTCGCGTTCTTCAAGCATATTAGCGCCAACTACGGCATCGCAATACTCGGGGTGGGCTGGTCCGCAATGGTAACATTCCCTGAAGTTTTCTACCACCAGTTTCCAGTTGGCATCGAGTTCATAACGGTCGCGGAAAGCTACTTTTGCTTCATTAAATCGGAATGGCTTCAGATAAGGTTCCAGATTGGCCATTTCGGTTTCGAACCGCGGAGGAGTATCGGACAAGGAGATAAACATGAACCCTTCTATGATTTTAAGATTTACCGGATGCAATCCGTTGGATTCTTTGTCGAACCCATCTTCCATTTGCCGTGCATTTTTAAGCGCGCCGTTCTTGGCAAAAACCCAGTTGTGATAAGGGCAAACTAAATTTGGTTCATTGCCCGACTCTTCGGTACAAATCACAGAGCCGCGATGGCGACAGGTGTTGTGATGGGCATATATTTCCCCTTCATCGCCACGGATAATCACCACCGGCTGGTCGATAACCGAATAGGTAATGTAATCGCCCGGATTGGGGATTTCGCAGGTAAACCCGGCAAAAAGCCAGCTTTTTTTCCAGATGACCTCTTTTTCGAAATCAAAAATTTCGGGATTGAGGTAAAACCCCTGGTCGAGGCTCCAGCCTTCGCGGTGTTTTGCAAGTAATTGCTGACGTGTTTCCATTGTATTATTAATTTGATTGATTATTAACTATTTCGAGTAATTCTTCTATTGATGAGGTGCAGCTTTCGCATCCTGTTCCGGCGCCGGTATGTTGTTTTACCTCATCGAATCTGGTAAGTGTGAGTTCTTTGATTGATTTCAGAATGGTTCCTTTGGTCACCCCTGTACAGTGACAAATTTTTGTACTGTCGGGCATGGCTTGCAAACCCATTTCATTGAGAGATAAACTCTCCTCAATTAATCTCGAAGGGTCGTCGATGCGTGTTTTATTGCGCAGCATTTGTAGCAGGGGCAAAAACATAGAAGTATCTCCAAGGAGAATTCCTCCAGTCAGTATGTTTCCTGAGTCATCTGTATTCAAACGCTTATAAGTAGCGGTTTCAGAGTTTGACTGGCTGAACTGCAAGCCTTCCACTCCATTTGAATCGCCAAAACAAACCAGGTTCAGCCCCGGCATTTTCAGTTTGGTAAAAAGTTCTTTTCCTGAAAAAGCTTTAAAAATCCCGCCAAATCGGGCCGCCAGTACTTCGGCCATTTCGTAGCAGGGCAATACCAATCCCCAGCTGCGGTTATACGACGAAACACATTCGCCAATGGCATAAACATTTTCGTTGCTACTTAATCCGTAATTGTTGACAACGATACCTCCCGATTCTGCCGTAATAATTCCTGAATTACTCGCCAATTCATCGTTTGGAGTAATTCCGGCAATATAAATTACCATGTCGGTTTCAAGCAAAGTTCCGTCAGAAAGTGTTGCACCTGTAACTTTTTCTGAACCTTCGGTAGTTTTAATAGTGGTGTCTAACAAAACCTTAATTCCCAATGCCTCAGCGGCATTTCGCACCATTTCTGAAGCAGTTTCATCGAGTTGCCTGTGCATAAGCGCAGGGTTGCGCTCGGTAATTGTAACCGAAAGACCCAATTGCTGCATGGCTCCAGCAGCCTCGAGCCCCAACACACCACCACCGGCGATGATTACACTTTTCGATTGGAGGCTATACTTTTTTAAGGCATCCAAATCTTTCAATGTGCGGTAAACAAACACACCGGGCAGTTGCAGGTTGGCCAAATAAGGCACAAAAGGTTTTGAGCCGGTGGCAATAACCAGTTTGTCGTAGGTTTCTGTTTTACCTTTGCTGGTTTTAATCCATTGCTGAGCAGTATTCAGTTCGCTTACTTTCTCGTTGGTGTGCAACGTTATTCCGTTGTTTGAGTACCAGGTCAGCGGAGCCAGATAAAGGTTTGCAGCAGGCGTTCCGTGAATATATTTTGTGAGATTTACCCTGTCGTAGGCCGGAAAATATTCTTCACCAAACACCACAAGGTCGTATTTTTTATTGACTCCGTATTTCAGGAATTTTTCGCAGAATTTGAAGCCACTCATTCCGTTTCCGATGAGTATCATTTTCTGCTTCTTATTTCTTTCAACTGCTATACGTTTCATATTTGATGTCTCGTTCTCTAAAAATTAGTTTATTCAGTAGGGTTAAGGAAAAGCCCGACTGCTCCGTAAATAGCCACATCTGCAATTGTTGAGGCTACAATTTTCATTTTAACAGGGTGGTCGAAATAGAAGATTTTCATGGCATCGAGCAATCCCTTTTCGTACAGGGGAAAAGACTTGCTGACAGAACCGCCAATAACCACCATTTGCGGGTCGAGTACATAACAAATCAGGTTTAGTAAACTCCCCAAATGTTGTCCATATTCAAAAAAAGCCAATTTTGCCTGGTCGTCGTTTTGCCCTGCAAGCAAGGCAAACTCCTCTCCCGATTTGTTGTGGATGCGGGTAAAAAACTGACCGCTGCAATAGTCTTCATAGCAACTATCGAGGTATGGAATCATCCCTAATTCGCCTGCCCCGAAATTTTCGCCGTTGTGCAGCTTTCCGCCGATTACAATGCCTGCACCCACCCCGGTTCCGGTAATCAGACCAACCACATTCGACACGCCTTTTGCCTGTCCGAAATGCTTTTCGCCCAGCACAAAACAGTTGGCGTCGTTTTGAATTTTTATTTCGGCTGTAAACCTGGCTTCGAGCGCCTTTTGAATGGCAAAACCGTTGAATTGAGGGATGTTCGAGAGTCCGTAAATTATTCCGTTTTCGAAATCAATAACCGCCGGGGCGGCAAATCCAATACCCAGAACATCAGGAGTTATAAGCCTTGTAATTAACGCGCAAATATCATCGAATACCGATTGTTGTGTGCCTTGCCTGTTTACCGGATATTCCTCTTTTTGAACCAGTATTCCGTTTTCAATTCGTCCCCCTTTAATTGAGGTTCCGCCTAAATCAATTCCAATATAACTATTCATTTCTTTTTTACTTGTGTTAATCGAGTGGCAATGGTGTGGCATTATACCTCTTACAAAGCTTCGCATAGATGTCAATAACACGTTCGAGTTTGTGTTGTTCAGGCCTGAAATTCCATGAATCGATTAACCCGGCGCTTTTCTCTTCCACTGCTTTCAGTTCATGGGATTTTCCACCGGTTGCCCAAACTTCAGAAGAAAAAAAGCGATTGTGGAGTACATCCATATCGTAATTTTCGTGCATATTCATCAGGGTGTCGGCAGTTTCGGCAAACAGGTAACCATTGTCTATAACTTCGGAAATGGTTTCAAAGGCATTCGAAACAGCGACTTCGTTTTGCAGGGGCTGAATGGTGTTCCATGCATTTCGGGTAGCTTCAATATCGAGCAATGCCTGAACGGGCGACCAAACCTGGTCGGTTGACAATGGCATCAGGTTGAACGCTTTGTACCCAGCCATCAGTCCGGTATAAATTCCCAGCGCTTTATCGCCTTGTGCCATGCTTCCGGGCATTTGTGCCGAAGTCATAATATCTTTTAAATTGTAGTAAGGAAGGCCCATGGCTTTCATTACCTGAATTTTTATCATCTCGAGACGCGCATGTTCAACAGTTCCGAAAGCCATTTGACCACTGCGTAAATCCATGGCCTGCGGATGCGGATAAATGTAGGCTTTTGCCTTTGGGAGCAAGGCATGAAGAATGGCAGCCGCTCCAAGTACTTCTGCCAGGGCGAGGGTGTATGAGCCAATGGGGTCAACCGGGCCGGTCATCCCCATCATGGGCATGGAACCCACCATAAACCGACTGATGGTTATGCCGGGTTTAAAACATAGGTAAAGGTCGTCGGCATCGAGAATCATGGGACTGGGCGAAAAGAGCATCAGTTCGCGTGTTTCAACATCGGTACGACCTTCAGCAATGGCGCGAATCTGGGCAAATTCGGCTTCCACTTCAGGAGAAATTGCCTGTATGGTGGCTCCGCCGTTTTTGTTGTACCTGAATCCGATTAAATATTGTTCGATGGGTTTCAACACGTCTGCGGTATCTTGCGGAACGCCGCAACTGTAACCCCTGATTCCTTTTTTTTCTGACAAAACATGGAGCAATTTTGTGCCTTCGATGGTGTGGTTGCGGGTAAGCGGAATGATTTTTCGTTCCCTGTGGTCGCAAAACTGGTAAGGTAGGTCGGTAAGTTTAACAATCAAATTGTTGTCAGCATTGCAATCAACAAGCATATCGGGCCAGCCATGCTGATTGGTGTATTGTCCTTCGACAGTGGCGATGTTGTTTTGTTTCAAATGCTTAATGGTCTCAGCAAGCCACTCTTTTGAAGGATAAATTCGACCATTCCTAACCATAAGGAACTCATTTTTATTTGCCGCCTCCTGCAATTCGGTATTTCGGGTTGAAATCCCCTTTTCGATTACCACCTGACATGCCGTTTCAATCAGCGATTCGATAACCCCTTTTGACAATAATTCGTTCATAATTCGCTATTCCGGTTAATTTTTTTTGAGAAGAAAATAAAAAATGATGCTGCCCCAAGTGCAAGAACCATCATTGCCATTAACGCATAAATCTGTTGCATGTCCATTTTTTCGTACAACCATCCGCAGATAACATTGCCCGAAACGGCGCCTGCACCAAAGTAGGCTGCCCAAAGCATTGACTGACCGGTGGTACGCCATTTGGGAGGAACAAGGTTGTTCACGAATTCAACCGATGAAACCCAGAGCAAGGTCCAGGTCAATCCGTTCATCGATTCGATGAGGATAACCAGGTTTGGGTTTTGGTTCACTGAATAAAGGAAAAGCCTAATCGTAGTGGCCATTATTGCAAAAAATACAATCTTTCCGGGCGAATACCGGTGCAACAGCCAGGCAGCAATAAAATAAAATGGTAACTCGCTAATGCCTTGCATGGCAATGGCGACACCGGTAATTTCGGGTGTTGAGCCAATTTGCTGCATGTACAATGATAAAAAAAATGTGATGCCCGACTGTCCGATTGACACTACTAAAATAACCAATAAAAACAGAAGCAATATTTTATTCGAAATAATTCGTCCAAAATGCCTGAATTCAACTTCGAGACCATGGTGCTGTAATTTGGTTTCAGAAAGTAAAAAGGCCAGCATCAACACAAGAAAAGAGTAAAAAGCGCTTGTAATAAATGCTGCCTGAACGCCCAAAAGCGGGATAAGCCAGCCTGTTGATGAAGCGCCCAACGCATAGCCAACAGCTCCCCAAAACCTGATTGTGCTGTACGATTTTAATTCGGCACTTTCCACTTTATCGAGTGCAATGCTGTCAAGCAACGGCAAAACCGGCGAATAGAAAAGCGCAAGAATTATTGTGGCTAAAGCAATGAGAGCTACTCCTGAAGGTACAAACGGAAAAATGGCGAACAGCGCCACCGAACCAACCAGGCTGATTTTGAAACAGATTAGTTTTCCGAATTTATCGGCCAGCATTCCCCAAAACGGCTGAACAAACAAAATCAGCAGCCACGGAATAGCAGCGATAATACCGATTTGCAATCCTGACAAACCTTTCGATTCGAGCCATAGATTAAATATGGGAACCCACGACGAAAAACTTGCAAATGCAAATACAAATGCAGCCCGTAAAGCGTTGTTTTTCGAAAATAACTGCGTTTTTACTCTCCCTGAAATGCCTTCGATTACTGCCATGAAAATATATAAATAGTGGGAAAACCTTAAAAGAAAAATGAAACATGATTTAAAATCAAGCTCCCCCTTTTTACAGGGGGAGCTTGTTCCAAATCTAAATCAATACCAAACTAACTATGTAACTATCGGCCATTTGAAGGTCGATTTAACGTCGATGCGTTTACGCCCGTCCTGAGAAGCTCTTGCTGCCTCAATAATTTCGAGCACATGCAGGGCATGGTCAACATTGATAAGTGGTTCCTTACCTGTTGCCAGACATTCGCAAATTACCGATGCTCCTTCCTGCCAGACGTATGTTCCGCGGTCGGTGCACTCGCGTTTGAAGCGGGGATTTTCGCGCGTTGCTATATCCACGGCAAATGGATACCAGTCGTAACCAATCATGTCCATTTTTCCTTTCGAGCCAATAATCGAAAGTGTTGTATTCTCGTCGCCTTCGTAGCTGTGCGAGTTCACGTAGTTGAAACCACACTGGATATGCGATACAGCGCCATTCTTATGCTCCATCAGGATATGGGCATTGTCTTCTTCTTCTACCTTAATCGTGCCTTTTCCTTCAATTTCGCGCGTTGGTCGTACGATATTCAGGATTGCGGTAACCGACACAACCGGGCCTAACAAACCAACCAGTGTGGCTATGTTATACACGCCTAAATCGGGAATACTTCCTCCTAATTTTTCATAAAAGAACGACGACCATTCAGGGCCTTCGTGGCCATAACTTCCGTGGCCGGCAGAAAGGATGCCCATAGTTCCTGCATTAATTTGATTAGCCATGTAGGCAAATTGCGGACTGTTAACAACGGCAGGCGCGCCCCAGATGCGAAGGCCTTTGCTTTTGGCCAACTTGGTTAGTTCTTTACCTTCATTATAGGTATTAGCCATCGGCTTTTCGCTCCATACATACTTTCCGGCATTTATCGCAATTCGGTTTAAACGTCCATGTTCCTGCATGTCAGTAAGGTTAACCAGGAGGTCGAATGGAACACCTGCCAGCATTTGTTCAATACTTGCATAAGTATTTGTGACTTTAAACTCAGATGCACTTTTCCTCGCTCTTTCAGGTTTAATATCACACAAACTTACAATTTCTGCGTATGGACATTCAGATAAATGCGGAAGATACATTCTTGAGACACTTCCGCAACCAATTATACCAACCTTAACTTTCCGGTTTAACGGAATGATGCCTGTTGTTTCGTTTCCGTATGAAAATACAGTTGGCGCAACCATGGCAACTGCACCAAGGGTACCAACTTTACCAATAAAATCTCTTCGTGTTACATTTTCCATAATAATTATTAATAATTTCGTAAATAAATAATTTTTCCTAAAATTAATAACCCGGATTTTGTTTGATGTTTGAATTGGCATCAATTACATTCTGTGGTATGGCATACAAAAGGTATTTCGGGTCGCTTTTCCAGGGTTTAAAGGGCGGCCTTGCATCAAGGAAAGTTCCAAACCTGATCATATCCTGACGGGAATGGCCTTCCCATGCAAATTCATATCTGCGTTCCTGATAAACATCCTTTAAAGTTGCCGAAGTAAGCAATTTGGCAGGGTTATTTGGGAAAGCCCGCGCCCTGACGCGGTTCACCAGTTCGGTTGCTTCAGCTGCGCTACCTCCGCTGCGGAGCAGTGCTTCTGCCCTCATCAGGTAAACATCGGCCAGCCTGAATATATGTACGTCGTTTTCCATAGAAGTGCTTAACCCGGGTTCAAACTCCCACTTCCAGTTACGGGCTCCGTCTTCCTGGTTTATCCAGCCCCAACCGGTGTCGTCCACTTCGTTTAAAACCATATCAACCGTGTGAATTAGCGGCCTTCCGTGTGCTGTTATCAATACATCCCCGGTTTCAGGGTCAATCATTGGCCCTATTAAAAACGAACCGTTATATCTCACATCGGTGGTGTCAAATTCTTTAGCATAGGCAGGACCTGCGGCAAGACCGTTCCATGGGCTAAGGTTGAGGCCTAGCGCAACAGGGTCAAGGTAATGAAGTGTATTCAGCGCCATATCGTTTTGAATACCGCTACCTCCGGCTTTGAATACTGCTGAAAGAATGGCTTCTTTTGAAACTTCGTTTTTTACGGCAAAATTAAGCTTCCAGTTATTTTCGAGAATGTATGGCATGCCCATAACAACATTGCAGGCATCAGCACATTCCTTCCATTTGGGTCCGCCATCGGGGTTCCAAACCAAAGCGTTTAGGTACATTTTTGCCAACAGTGTGTAAGCCGATCCTTTTGTAAATTTGCCATAGCTCGACATACCGGGCACATCGCTGCGAAGTTTGTCTTTAATGTCGAGTAATTCGTTCATTATGAATGTGTAAACTTCTTTTCGTGATTTAGTAGCAGGCTGTTTGTTATCATCAAGAAAATCGGTTACAATAGGTACATTACCGTAATGGTCGCAAAGTACATAATACCAAAATGCTCTGATTCCACGTATTTCTGAAATAATCTGTTTTTTTACTTCTTCAGTTATAACAGGGTTGGTATCAACCATATAGTACATTTGGTTGCAGAGCGATATAGCACTGCTCGGACCGGTGTAAGTTCCACTCCAGCCTGTGCTTAAGGCAGTCCAGGTATGTTGCATGGTTTCGCGGAACATGGGTTCGCCCCAGTCGCCACCTTTGTAACCGGGTATGGCAATCATGTGTGTGGTTAGCTCGTCCATGGTAACATACGAATCCCAAACCACGCCATTCATTTTCAGCGTGCTGTACACCGAACCTACCAGGGCGTTTACTTCAGTTTGATTTGTTCCGAATTCTGAAACTTTTACTTCAGAATAATTAATCTCTTCGAGGTCTGTGCAAGAATAAGCAAAGCCTGCAATAAGCGATATCAATACTATTTTATTTATAATCTTTTTCATGATACTTCTGATTAATTGTTAAAAGCTTAATTCAACCCCAAATGACACAGTTTTTGGCTTGGGTACATAATATTGATCGGTAACACCAGGCGAAAGGCCACTCATGTTTACTTCCGGATCGGGACCGGTAAACTTGGTGATGGTGAACAGGTTTTGACCGGTAACATAAACCCTGAGTTTGTTGAACCCTTTTATTTTATTTACATCGAAGTTATATGCAAGGCTTGCATTGTCCAATCTGAGAAATGAACCACTTTCTATAAAATAGCTTGATAGTAATGGGTCGTCTTTAACGCCGTTTGTTAAGGCTTCATCCATAACGTTTATACCCGGCAGCCATTTTTCGTTGGCATACTGGATACGTGGCGTGTTCAGAATGTCATTTCCATACATTCCGCGCAGGAAGAATGAAAGATCGAATCTTTTATAATTGAAGTTGTTCACAATTCCGTAAGTAAAATCGGGATTTGCATGACCAATGTAGGTATAGTCGGCTGGTGTAATCTGTTCGTCGGGCTCAATATCTTCGATTACCCATTTCCCATCAGCATCAAGTTCCTTGAATTTCAGATTGTAAAATGTACCTACTTCCTGTCCTTCTTCAATAACCGAACTGGTAAGATAACCAGAGCCCCTTAAATTAACCGGGCCTGTGTAGATGCGTTCGGTTTGATAAATATCATTAGACAAACGATCGATTGTATTTTTATTGTGGGCAAAATTTACCGAAGCCGACCAGTTAAAATCGGGCCTTTTTACAATTACGGCATTTATTAAAAATTCGATTCCGTTATTGCTCATATCGCCAACATTTGCCAGCATACTCGAATACAAAAAAGGAGGAACCGGTACACTATAAACAAAGAGTAAATCGGTGGTTTTTTTCATGTAATAATCAATCGATCCTGTAATTCGGTTGTTGTACAGGCCAAAATCGATACCCGGATTGAAAGAAGAGGTTTCTTCCCATTTCAGATCGGGATTGTGATTTTGCGCATACACAAATGAATTGTGCCATTTGCCATTGTCGAAATATTCATCGCCCCTGCGGTACAACGCAAGCGAATTGTAAGAACCAATTCCATCCTGGTTACCCACAACTCCGTAGCCAACCCTGAATTTCAGGTCACTAACCACGTCAGCATTTTCCATAAACGATTCGTCGGAAATACGCCATGCAACCGAGGCCGATGGGAATAATCCCCATTTGTGGTTTTCACCAAATTTTGATGAACCATCCTGGCGCACGGTGGCTGTAACGATGTATTTATTGTCGAAACTGTAATTTGCGCGGCCAAAAAATGAAATCAGTTTATTGCTCGATTTGTATGAGCTTACATCGGTTGGGCGTAAATCTTCGCCAATTGCCAGGTTATTGGCTCCAAACATATCGTTAATAAAATTTCGGTTCGACGCGCCCACTGACTGGTAAACATTTTCTTCCCATGAATATCCGCCCAAAACATTAATGTAATGTTTGTCGAATGATTTTTTGTAATCAATAGTTGCTTCAAAAAGTTCCTTGTCCCAAACAGTATTACCACGGCTCGCCCTGCCATTGTCATTCCGGCCGGCTTGTGTGGTTGATGCTGCATACGAACTGTAATCATCGGTTTCGCGCTGTTTAAACAAATTAACGCCGGCAACCAATCCTTTTAAAATTTCGATATCAACTTTCATATTTCCATACGCAAGACTGTTTTTGTGGAGGTTATAATTGTTTTCGATATTGTTTACGGGGTTCCCCATATCGAATTCAAAAATATCGAAATAAGTTCCGTCAGGATTTTTTACCGGATAAACAGGCAGCATATTATAGGCAAGTAAAGTATTTGAAGTATTGGTTGGCTGATAATCATTAATAACCATGCCAGCATTTAATGAAAGGGTCAGTTTGTCGTTTAAGCCTTTCTGGGTTAGTGAAAACAATCCGTTCAGGCGTTGCATGTAATTGTCTTTCATAATCCCCTGCAAATCCTGGTAATTCATCGAAGCCCTGTAACTGCCATTTTTAATGCCTCCCGAAATGGAGACATTGTGATTTTGCGAGATTCCGGTACGCATAATTTCATTGAACCAGTCGGTGTCAGCCCCTTTGTCGAGACCGCTGGTATCGAGGTTGTTTTCGGCTGCATAATCACGCCATTGTGTTGCGTTTAAAACTTCCGGGTAATTAGCTCCAAAACTGGTTGCCAAATAACCATTGTATTGAATGTTTGTTTGGCCCCCTTTCCCTTTTTTTGTAGTAATAAGGATAACACCGCTGGCCGACCGTGATCCGTATATTGCCGTTGCTGATGCATCTTTTAAAACACTGATTGATTCAATATCGTCGGGTGCAATTGACCACATATCCAATCCGGGGATACCGTCGATAACCACAAACGGAGAGCTTGAACCTGTAAGCGAGGAAGTTCCCCTTAACCTGATGGTTTGTGAGGAGGTAATATCGCCGCCATCTTGTGTGATAGTTAACCCGGCTACCTTTCCTTGCAACATGTCGGCTGCATTGCGGTTTACTCCCTTGTTAAAATCCTTTTCTGAAACTTTACTGATTGAGCCCGAAACCCTTTTTGTCGATTCAGTTCCGTAACCAATGGCAACTATTTCGTCAAGCTCAACGTTTTCAGCTCTTAAGATTACGTTTATTAAAGATTGGCTTTTTACCGGTATTTCCTGTGTTTGCATGCCAATAAAAGAAAACTGTAATATAGCATTTTCGGTGATATTGGCAAGTGTGTATCTTCCATCGGCATTGGTAACTGATCCGGCTGTAGTACCCATAACCACAACGGTTACACCCGGTAATGGCAGGTTGCTGCTGTCGGTCACTTTTCCGGAAACAGAATTTTGCTGTTGACTACTCTTTTCTGCAACAGGAGTTAAAACGATGTGCCGGTCGGTGATGGATATGTTTACTTCGTCGTCGCTGAACAACCGGGACAAAATATCATTTACCTTTTCTTTATTTGCCGATATATCCACTTTGCGGGTTACATCGATTAACTCGCTGTTGTACAGAAAATAAAATTCACTTTGGTTTTCAATTTCGATCAGCACATTTTTAATGGTCGCATCTTTCATTTTCAGGCTCAGTTGTGCTGTTTGTGAATAGCTTCCGGTAGCAAGCACCTGGAAAGCGCTGATTAGTATTATCAAAACTGCATTTCGCATCATTAAAAGTTTTTTTCGATGCCCGTAATAAAACGAACATACCTGTTCTACAATTTTTTTCATAAATTTGAATGTTTTTGTTTACAAAAATTTTAAAAACCAATTTTTTGGTAAGGAGGGAAGTGTTGCAAGCGCTTCCTTCCTTTTTTAGTTCTTGGTTTGTCAGTGTTCCATAAGCCGTTTATTTTTTAGTGATTGTTACTGTTGATGGTGTCGCTATATTGGTTTGTTTGTTTATTTTTCCGGGGGTGTATTTTATTTTGATTGAAGGCGAGCTGAGTTCGAGTAATTCAAGTACGCGGAAAAGCGATTCGTTTTCGAAGGTGGTGGTAAACCTGTATTTGTTGATTTCGGCATTGGCAACTTCCACTTTTACACCATACCAGCGCTCCAGTGTTTTGGCCACTTCGGGCATGTGTGTTTCATCGAATATAATGGTGTTTTTCACCCACGAAATGTGCTTGTTCAAATTTTTGTTTTCCAAGTGAACCTTGCCTGTTGTAATATTCATGGCAAGAAAATCGTTGGAAACCATTGTTGCTGTTGCCTTTTTGCCATCGCCTGTTGTTCCGGTAAATTCAACGCTTCCTTCGGTTAAGGCAACTTCCAGTTTTTCTTCATCGGGATATGCTTTAACATTGAATTGTGTACCCAGTACTTTTATGGTGGATAAACCGGCATTTACAATAAACGGTTCGTTTTCGCTCTTCACTACTTTCAGAAAAGCTTCACCTGATAACTCAACCTGGCGGTTTTCCCGAGTAAAAGGTATTCCATACCTGATTTTACTTTCAGCATTCAGCCAAAGGTCGGTGCCATCGGGCAAAACAACGTGAGAGCGCATTCCGGCCGGACTTTGTATTTCGTGCCAGGTAATATCATCCTGTGCCAATTCCGTTTGTTTTTCCTGAAAAAACAGGCTCCAGACAGTAAATGCCAGCAAAGGCAATGTTAATACCGCGGCAATGCGGGTGATGATTGTAATAATTCGAGTGGTTTGCGATTGGGTTTTAATCCGGCTGCTTACTTTTTGGTAAGCGCTGTCAATATCTACTGACTTTATTTCTTCAACAAGCAATCCGGCTTCCATCTTTTTATCTTCCGATGAAAGCCTATTTCTGAATTCGATAAATTTTTCGATTTTCAGTTCGCTGTTTTTTATTGGTTTGTTTACGTACATTTTTTTTAAGTAAAGATATGAAACCGGTTTTTTGGTAACATACACAATCAATACAATTCTGAAAGGGAAAACACGTAGTTGGAAATGGTTTTTTTTGAAAATATTTTTAAACCAAATTTTTAAAATTTATTCGGTAAATCCTTAATGGTTATTTTTAATTTTACAGAAAGACGCTTTCAGGCCATTTAGACGCTGAAAGGTCTGACAGCCGGAACCTGACAGCGTCATAAAGACCTGAGCGTTCTAAATGCAGATGGGAATGGTATAAGGAACAATATTTAAAAAAATTAAAAACATGACAAATAAGGAACAAATTCAACGAGACATTGCAGTAGCTTTTGATTTTATTGAACAAATAATTGATAATCCGGATTTAACTGAAAAAATACCTGAAGGATCTGCAATTTCATTTATTGATGATGAAAATAAAAAAGCTGAAAAACAAATTTCAAAATTTCCCTCCAAAAAGTATGTAAAAGTGAAAAGACACTTTGAATTGTTGTAAAATATTTATTATCCAAGTAAATTATTCACAAAAATCTTGGCTAAACCTTGAATGCGCGAATCGGAATTCGCGCCACCCTTTTTAAAACAGAAGCATTAAAAAGCGGTATTCTTTCAATTCTTCACGCAGGATTTTAAGTGCGTTGGAGATTTGTGTTTCCACGGTGCGCTTCGAAAGTTCGAGTTGGGTAGCAATTTCATCGTTCGTTAATCCTTTAAAACGGCTCATCATAAAAATCTCGCGGGTACGTGCAGGGAGTTTTTCCATGGCCTTTGCAATTTGCTGCTGAAGTTCAGATTCAACAAACAGGTCGGGCTGGAAAAGAAAATCATTCTCAACAAGTTCTTTCAATTTGCCGAGCGTTTTTTCCCTGATTTGTTCTTTTTTCAGGTAATTGAAAGCGCGGTTCTTTACCGAAACAAACAAGTAGCTTTTCAGTGAGGTTGCCTGGTGGATGTTTTTTCTGGCTGTCCAAACGTTTACAAAAAAATCCTGAACAATTTCTTCTGCTTCATCGTGGTCGGAAATAATATGTGTTACAAAGGTCAACAGTCCCGGATAATAAAAACGGAACAACAATTCAAAGGCAGTCTGATCTCCGTTGGTGAACCGTTGAATCAGGGTTTCTTCTGTAATCCCGTTTATCACTGTCATAAAAGTAAAAGTAGAAAAAACTTTTAATATTCATTTTCGAGCCAGCGCGATAAAAAGACATCATAAACCCGGTATGAAGTTTCTTTTTTCGATGGAAGTTCAAGCAATAATTCTTTCTCCAATAATGATTTACTGATACGGCGCGCATTGGCCGGTGTGCCAATTTCATACTGAGAAATGAATTTTTGGGCTGTGAGTTGATTTACCTCCCCCTCTTTTGCTATGGCAATAAGGAAATTCCATTGAGCAGTGGTTAATAACTGCCGGTATTGGTAAAAAACGGGTTCGTTCCGTTTTAATAATTCAACACAAGCTACTTTGACTGTATCAATAGTAATTTGACTTTCAGCAATATAAAATAAAATGTTACACAAACTTTGTGTATAAAAAGTATGTATTAAACTCCAATCCATTACCATCGTTAACGCTTCGTCAGTAATTAAAATTTCGGATTCGGAAAATTTATTCCTGATAAATGATGAATATACTTCCCTGTCAATTTTTTCAAGCGACAAATATTGTGTGCTGGCAAAAAACGGTCGTTTTACGTTGGAAAACAGATTAATCATCATGGCTTTCCTGCTTCCGCAAAAGATGAAACGAATATTCGTCAGCTTTTGGATGTAAGTGCGTAAGAGAGCTTCTGTATTTTTTTCGGGATAATCTGAAATCTGCTGAAATTCATCGATGGCAATCACAATCTGTTCACCCTGATTTTCCAGAAAGTTGAAAAGTCCTTGTAAAGTGTTTTCTTTTTCGTGAGCCGACTGATAATTGATCTGAATTTGAGGCTGGCCGCTTAGTGGGTCGAATCCAATTAACGGACGAAACCCTTTGATAAAATCCAAAAACTGATTTCCCACCGGCGTTTTTTCAGGAAATTCGAGCAGGATAGCCTCAGCCAGTAATTTAATGAATTCGCTTAAATTCCGGGATGAAAATATATCGACATAAATTGATCTTATGTTTCCGTTTTCGCGCAGATGATCAAAAAAACGGAAAACAAGTCCTGTTTTCCCCATCCTGCGTGGCGAAATCAAAGTGGTATCTATTCCATTTTTAACGTTGGTAAACAATTGTTCCAGTTCCTTTTCCCTGTCGCAAAAGAGTTCTTTTGATACATAGCCTTTCAGCAAAAACGGATTATTTTTCTTTTTCATTTTCGACCTGTTTCTGCAAATATAAATAATTCATACAACACTATCTATAACAGATAATCTAAAATAGATAATCCAAAACAGATAGTTGTGTATATTTTTTACTATGAAATAGTTACAGGCGTTTATTTTTAAATTATTTCTGAATTCCACAGTGCTTTTAGAAAATGTTCTGCGGGAATTATTTCAACTCCATTCAGCATTCTCGGGTATTTGTCGAACGAAACGACGATAGTTTTTGCCATTGGGAAATCTTCCAGAAACGCCTTTAATCCTTTCAGATGCCTTGATTTAACTTCGTCGGTTGATTTTATTTCGATGGCAATTCTTCCCTCGCCAATTATCGCATCTACCTCATATCCCGAATTTGTTCTCCAATAGGTAAGTTTTTCAGTTGATTGAGAATAACTTAGATAAGCAATAATTTCCTGAATAATAAAATGTTCAAATGAATGTCCGAAAACTTCTGTTCCCGGCAATAAGTTTTTGCGGTTCAATAAATAATTCGCAATACCAACATCGAAAAGATAGAATTTAGGTGTTTGGATTGCACGCCGTTTCAATGTTGAAGTAAAGCCCGGAATAAGATAGCCAATCAAAGTATCGTTCAGGATTTCGAAATAATCCTTCACAGTCCTGTAATCAATTCCGCAATCCTGTGCAATGTTTTTATAAACAATCATTTCGCCATTGCTAATTGCTGCAATCTCCAAAAAGCGCGAAAACGATTTTAACTTTCTCGATAAGGCTTCTTCCCTTATTTCTTCATTCAGATAAACTCCGATATAAGCCCGAAACCGTTCCCATGGATTATTAACCATATAATGCCTGGGTAACATTCCGTTATTGACAGCCTTAATTAAATCGAAGTCCGGAATTTCCGCGCTCACAAGAGGGAAAAGTGTTTTTTTCAAAGCCCTTCCTCCCAGCAAATTAGCTCCGCTTCTGATTAACTTCCGGGGACTTGAACCACTCAGTATAAACCTTATTTTTTTTCGGTAAATCAGCGAATGCACCTCATCCAGCAACTGAGGCACTTTCTGAATCTCATCAATAATGACCAGATCGCCTTCTTTCATTGATGCAAGTTCTTCGCTCAGCAACGAAGGCTGCCTCAGAAGCCTTTCAAATTCTTTTGCCTGTAACAAATCATAGTATCTTGCCTGCGGGAACAGTTGCTCAAGTAAGGTTGTTTTTCCTACCTGACGCGCTCCCCACAAAAAAACACTGTCATTGTTCTCATCTTCAAGTGATAATCTCCTTAAATACATACATATTATTGTTGAATTATCCTGATTTAGCTACATGCCAATGTAGTTTTAGCAGGATATAACTACATTTCGTGTTGCAAATATATTGTTTTTTACAAAATAAGAGAAATCATTTTAATACCTCGCCACCAGTGGCATCCTCCGGCCAAAACCAAAAGATTTAGAACTGATTCGTAAAATGGGAGCTGCCTGAAAACGTTTGTATTCGTTCATGTTTACCATGCGGATTACACGGTTGACCACCGATTCGTCGAAACCCAGTTCCACAATTTCTTTTGGCGACATGTTTAACTCGATGTAACCAAAAAGCATCCGGTCCAAATCGTGGTACTCGGGCAGCGAATCGGAGTCTTTTTGGTCGGGGCGTAATTCGGCAGAAGGTGGTTTTGTTATTGTATTTTGAGGAATGATTTCGTTTTCTCGATTTATAAAATGTGCAAGTTTGAAAATATCCATTTTATACACATCACCCAGCACGGCCAACCCGCCGTTCATGTCGCCGTACAAGGTTCCGTAACCCACAGCGCACTCGCTTTTATTTGTAGTATTGAGTAAAATATGGCCAAATTTGTTCGAAATCGCCATTAAATAAATTCCACGGGCACGGGCCTGGATGTTTTCTTCTGTAATATCAGAATTGGTTCCGGCAAAAAGTGAAACCAATCCTATTTCAAATGCATCCACTGCCGATTGTATGTTTACAATATCAAACTGAACACCGAGGTTTTCAGCTAACTGGCGGGCATCGTCAACACTGTGGTCCGATGAATATTTCGAGGGCATCAGCAACACACGAATATTTTCGGCGCCCAGCGCACGAACCGCCAAAACCAAGGTCAAAGCAGAGTCGATTCCACCTGAAAGTCCAAGTGTCGCCTTTTGAAAACCCATTTTGCTGAAATAGTCGCGGATTCCCAAAACCAGCGCATTGTGAATTTTTTCAATGGTATCTGCTTTGGGCTGAAGTTGTTTTTCGCCAAAATTCCCGGTGTCAACCACCATAAAATCTTCTTCGAAATATTTCAGTTCCATTACAATTTCGCCTGTTTCGTCAATTGCAACCGAGCCGCCATCGAAAATCAATTCGGTTTGGGCGCCCACTTGGTTAATGTACAAAATAGGCACTTTGTATTTTTTTGCTTTGTTAATCAACACATTTTTGCGCCACTCCTCCTGGTTGTACGAAAATGGCGATGCCGAAATATTCACCACAAAACAGGGGTTCAACTTCGCCAGTTCTCCCATGGGAGAAACCTGGTAGAGTTTGTCTTTGCCAAATTCGTTGGCCGTTGGCAGTTCATCCCACAAATCTTCGCAAATGGTTACAGCTATCTTTTCACCTTTAAATACAACTATTTCAAACTCGCGGTTGGGTTCAAAATGACGGTATTCATCAAAAATATCGTAAGTGGGAAGCAAAGTTTTATTTTGAATGTGCTGTATTTTTCCATTGCTTAAAAAGAAAGCGGAATTGTACAATTGTTTCCCACGTTCATTTTCGTTAATTCGCGGAGCACCAATAATTGCGGCTATTCCAATGCAATGTTCTGCAATTTTTGCTACTGTATTTTCGGCTTTCTGAATAAATTCCTTTTTCTCAAGCAAATCGTGCGGATAGTAACCGGTCACCGACAATTCTGAAAAAACCACCAAATCGGCCCCCTCATTTTTTGCTTTATCAATGTGAGCGATAATTTTTGCCGAATTTCCCTCGAAATCGCCAATGGTATAATTTAACTGGGCCAAAGCAACTTTCATAACCTGAGTTTAAAGTTTAATGTTCAATGTTTAAAGACTTTGAACCTTCAACTTTAAACTTTGAACTTTTTCGTGATTGCAAATCTCCAATTTTTACTTCACTTTCGCAATATTATTTTTATTTATCCGTATAGAATAAAAATTCATATAAATGAAACTGGTTCAACAAGTGATTTTTGCTGCTCTTATTCTTTTATCACTTTTTTCATGCAAGCGAAATCCTTTAAAAGTGGATATTTCTGAAATTAAAACTGAAACCGAAGTGGTTCGGTTCGATCAGGAATTATTTGATATCCAAAGTAATGACACCTTAAATTCGCTAACTGAATTGAGCTACAAATACCCCGAATTCTTTGACCTTTTTACTTACAAAGTGATTCAGATTGGAGGAATTGGCGACTCGCTTTTTCTTGATGGAATGAAGTTGTTTTTGACAGACACGATGATTTTAAATGTGAAAAAACTCGTTGATACCGAATTTTCCAACTTCGAAAAAACGGAAAAGCAGTTGAAAAAAGCGTTCAAATATTTTCAGTACCATTTCCCCGATAAAAAACTGCCAACGGTTTTCACCTGTATTTCAGGTTTTAACCAGTCAGTTTTTACAGCCGAAAATCTTATCGGAATCAGTCTCGACAAATATTTGGGCCGCGACTGTAAATATTACCGGCAGCTCAATTCAACCCCGGCATACAGGGTCCAAAACATGCACAGGGACAAAATTGCGCCGGATGTTGCTTACGCCTGGGGCATTACCGAATTTGAGCATACCAATAAAGCAACAACATTACTCGACAATATGGTCCATCATGGCAAACTGATGTATTTTGTTGATGCAATGCTGCCCGAAATGCATGATTCCCTGAAAATCGGATATACAAAACTTCAGCTTGACTGGTGCAAAAAAAACGAACCGGAAATGTGGTCGTACCTTATTGAACACAAATTGTTATACTCAAACAAACGGATGGACATAATACGCTACATCAATGCAAGCCCTGCTACCAGCGGGTTTCCACTCGAATCGCCCGGAAGGACAGGTGTTTGGATTGGCTGGCAGATTGTGAGGGAATACATGAAAAAATACCCCGAAACAACTTTGTCAGATTTAATGAAAAATACTGATTATCAAAATATACTGAACGGCTCAAAATACTTTCCGGAATAGAAAATCGCTTTAATTAATATTTCGCATACTGGCGAAATGGTCGATTTAATCGCTGAGAATGTAACTTTTTCTTAATAAAAATACCTATTATTGTGGCTTTAAAAAAATAAGCCATAAACCAATTTGAACATTATAAACCATATTGTTTCCAAATTTACTCCGGTTTCGCTTGAAGAGATTGAAGAAGTAAAATTAATGAGCCGTATTGACCGGAAATACTGGTTTCACATATCGAAACTTGAGCAAATTCTGGAACAAACCCTTGCTGAATACGATATTCTTGAGATTGACGGGCAGAGATTAATGGAGTATAAAACCACTTATTTTGACACCACGGACAATTCGATGTACCTGAAACATCACAACCGCAAAATGAACCGGCACAAAATACGGAGGCGCAAATACATTTCAACAGATACCAGTTTTCTGGAAATTAAATTTAAAACCAACAAAAAAATAACCATTAAAAACCGCATTGAAGCGCCTTACGGGGAAACAGGATTTTTAGCTTCGGAAATGAATTTTATACAAAACGAAACTATTTACAATGATCAAAAACTTGTGCCGGCGCTAAATAATTATTTTAAGAGAATAACATTAATACACAAAGACAAGCTCGACCGCTGCACCATCGATATTTCTCCCGTTTTCAGTAACTATAATAAAAAGATAGAAATTTCAAATCTCGGTATTTTTGAGTTAAAAAGGGGGCGATGTTTAAAATCATCGACAATTGTTGCCATTTTGCGGCGCCTGGACATAAGGCAACGCGGAATGTCAAAATATTGCACCGGCAGGGCTTTGCTTGAACCTGGCATTAAACGAAATGCCTTTAACCCTAGGCTCCGGTTTTTGAAAAAAGAAATTTTAAACCAGAAAAAAACAACTATTATTATATGATATCTGACATTCAAATACCAATGGAAAACTTCTGGACACTGGCCATTCGGTTTGGTTTTAACCTGATCGCCACATTTTTTGTTGTGGTTATGTTGTATGCCCGAAACAGCAAGCGAAAAGAATTCTATTTCAGCTACTTCGCCATAAGCGTTGCGGTTTTTATGCTTGTTTTTTTGCTGCAGGACGTAACGCTTGAATTGGGTTTTGCCCTTGGCCTTTTTGCCATTTTTGGCATTATCCGTTACCGCACCGATGCCATTCCGATCAAGGAAATGACTTACCTTTTTGTAATAATTGCAGTTTCAGTTATCAACGCGCTTTCGAAAGATTTCCTTGGTTACCTGGAGTTGACCCTGGTTAATATTCTTTTGGTGGGAGCGCTTTGGATTCTGGAACATATTCTTATGCTCAGGCAGGAGGATTCACTGCAAATTATCTACGAAAACATTGAAAATATTCACGAAGACAGGGAGAATGAACTGATTTCCGATTTGGAAAAACGCACAGGCATTAAAATAAGACGGTACAGAATAGATAAAGTGGACTTCTTAAGAGATGTGGCACGAATTACCATCTGGTTTTATGTGAACGGATCCAGCAAAGCTAAAACCACAAAATGAAAAGATTATTTGGAATAATTCTCCTATGTTTTGCGCCGGTGTTGTTGGTGCAAGCCAAAACCGAAAAATTCGGTACCTGGATAGAACTTACTTTTACCAAAAAATTTCTGAAAGATTTCGAATTCAGCATTATTCCTGAAATCAGGCTGCAAGACGATTTTACAGTTGACGAGTACATTTTCGAAGGCAAACTTGGTTACGATCCATTCAAATTTCTGGGTTTTGCGGCAGCGTACAGACATAACACCAATGTTAAAAAAAATGAGGATGAAATATCTCACAGTGCTGTTTTCGATGTAACCGGAAAAACTGATTTCGGAAGATTCAGCGGTTCGCTGCGTGCGCGTTTTACCAACGATACCGACAGCGGCGATGTTCCGTGGGAAAGTTTTTACTTCAGGCCCCGCGCCAAACTTGCGTACAACATAAAAGGAATGAAAATTGAACCCTATATTAATTTCGAAGTTTTTCACAGTTTCAGGGAAAAGGAGTATTACAAAGGTCGCTTTGATATTGGGGTTAGCCGTAAATTCAGCAAAAAACACGAAATCGGATTGTATTACAGGTTAAACGATTATTTTTCCGATCGCAATTCAATTCATATTCTTGGTATTAATTACGGGTTTAAGTTCTAAGTAATTCAATCCAAATTCTTCAGTAATTTGCTCTTAACCGCTCGTTTACAACGCTATTGTAAATCGATCCAAAAGTAAACCTGAAACCAACCTGCCCGCCGAGTTCGTAAGTTGTAGCCTGTTTTCGTCTTTCAAGCAAAATATCTTCCAGCGAAGCATCGCCTTTGGGAAGGTACAACTGGTCGTGTACAATCTGCGCTTCTATTTCGAAAAAAACCGAGAACTGTTTGGTTAACCTCACCGATAATTCCGAATCGAGCGTGAGCCTGTTTTTGCTAAAGTCATGAAAATAATGCCTTCCCTGCAGACTGGTTTCCACGGTTCCCCAAGGTTGCACCAATTCGAGGTTCAGACTGAGTTCTTCGTAAAAAAGCAATTCGCTCAGATTGTCGTAAATGGTAATTTCGTTGTAGTTATAGTAGCGTAGCCCGGCCTGGTAACGAAACGTAAAAATCTTGCGGTTGCTTACATCCCACGGAAAAATGTTATATTCCAACCCGGGCGCAAATTCGTACAGGTTTTTGATATTCATGTATGTCCGTGAAGAATAACTGCCAAAAATACCGCCCGACCAGTGTGGCGAAAGGCTTTTTATATAATTGGAATTTATTTCGGCCTGGCTTTGATTGTTCAATATTTTTTCATCATCATCGTAATAGTTTTCATGGTCTGTTTGATATTCTCCTTCCAGGCGTGTTTTCCAGGCTTCAGTCACTTTATCAATTCTCATTTCGGTGCTGAAAGAGTATTTGTTCTGTGTTTCCTCCATCTGAAAAAAGCTACCGGCATCTATCCGAAATACCCATAAATTCCATGTATCTTTAACCAAACCCTCCATTTCGATGTCACTGTTAACTTCCAGATTAATTTCAACCTGTTTCATATTTCCGGTTATTGAATAATACTGCAATATCCCGGCTTGAATGAGTTTGAGTAACCCTTTTCTTGTTTCATCATCAGTTTCAGAAGGTTCAGCCAGATATTCATAATCGAAGTTTTGGCCTTCAAGCGATTTCATTCCGATAAACTGTATAAAATGTTTCCGTCCGCCGCTGCCGGTACCCGATTCGCTCGATAGAATATGGACGTCGCCCAGTTTTGGGTCGCGCACAAACGAAACAAATTCAAGTTCCTGCCTCACAAAAGTAAAATCGCAGGCCTCGCATTCGAGAAAAAAATACAATTGCTTTTTGGGCTCCGGCCTTTCCTGGGCAGTCAGCCCAACGACAATTAACAGTAATCCAATTAATAGAATTGATTTGGTCATTTGACTTGGTTTAATTCAGAAAACGTTAATTATGAAGAAAAATTTTGGTTGGGCAAAGGTAATTTTGCATCCGAATCAGTTAATCTTGCATTTAATATTTTTCTCAGTTCAACCGTTTTTCCAGGATAATTCTCCGAAATATCCGTTGTTTCGCCCGGATCATCTGCAAGGTTAAAAAGTTCTGTTTGTTTGTTTTCATAATGAACCACCAGTTTCCAGTCGCCTTTTCGCATTGCAGAACCTGGTTTCCAGCCACTTCCGTGGTAATGCGGGAAATGCCAGAATAACTCATCGCGATTAAGAACTTTGTTTTCCGAAAGAACGGGTAACAGATTTTCGCCGTCGTTTTTTTCGTGCTGAATTCCGGCAATACTTAAAATAGTGGTGTAAAAATCCATACTCACGGCTGGTTGTTCAGTCACTTTTCCCTTTTCTGTAATTCCGGCCCCGGCAATAATTAGCGGAACACGGATTCCTCCCTCATAACACCAGCCTTTTCCGGCACGAAGTGGCTCGTTACTGGTCGGTGCATTTATCCGGCGAAACGTTGAAAGTCCACCGTTGTCGCTGGTAAAAATTATCCAGGTGTTTTTGTCGAGACCTAGTTCTTTTAATGCATCCACAATTCGTCCCACATTTACGTCCATTGCTGCCACCATCGAAGCGTAGGCTGCATCTTCCTGCATAAGTTTGGTCCATCCTTCACCCTCTTTTTGGTGTGGAATTGAATCTAAACCAAGCATTTTTCTTTTCAATTCATACTTTTCGGTGTGTTTTTTTGCTGCCTGAATGGGTGTGTGAACCGTGTAATAAGCGAGGTACAGAAAAAAAGGATTTTCCTTATTCTCAGTAAAAAAACGGATACTTTCATCCGTGAGCCGGTCGGTTAAATATTCTCCTTCGGGGTCATCTTTCAATTTAGGATTTTTATAAGGAGAATAATAACCTCCGGGCGGACTGCCTTTTGCGTGCCCGCCAATATTGATGTCGAACCCTTGATTTTCGGGGAAAAAACCTTCATCACCAAAGTGCCATTTCCCGATAAAACCTGTTTTGAATCCTTTCTCTTTGAGCTTTTCCGCGATGGTTATTTCTTCCAGCGCAAGTTCATTGCTGTCCTGCGGGCCAAGTAAGAGTCTGTCTATTGGATCATCACCCGGAATCCAGTCGGTAATGTTTAAGCGGTTCGGATGTTTACCCGTCATAATTGCCGCACGGGTTGGACTGCAAACCGGATTGGCAGAATATGCCTGCGTAAACCGTACCCCGTTTTCTGCCAGTTTATCGATGTTTGGTGTTTCGTAAAAACTTTTCGGATTGTTGCATTTTACATCGGCCCAGCCCAAATCGTCAACCAGGATAAAAACAAAGTTGGGTGGTTTTTTAGTGGAACATGAAATTAACAGAATCAAAAGGAAAACTGAAGCAGAAACATTTATTTTCAACATGGTAAACGGTTTTGGTTTCTTTGTTCAAACTTACAATAATGTCAGAAAAATTGAAAATTATTGACACTATTCTCCCGTTGATATGAAGTCAACGGGTGAATAACTTTTAAAACTGCGATTCATTTCAGTATAAAATTCAGTTAACTTTGGATAAATCTAATTTCAAACAAATGAACCGACGTGATTTTCTTCATTACACAGGGGCTGCTTCACTGATTTCAACCGGAATAATTTTCCCCGTTACATTGCAGGCAACATTCCCATTTACTGAATCCAGCAGTTTTGATGAGCTTTTCATCAAACTTATTCAACTGAATGACGAACAGGTTCCAAAAATACTACAACTGTAGAACAGGGATAAAACTTCGAAACATTTTGGCGGTGTTTGCGACAACTGGAAAATTTATAACCCGCATTCTTCCGCCGGTTTAATTAAAACCCTGTCAGTTTCGTATTCGTCAGAAAAATCGAAATATTACCGCGATGAATCGCTGATTGAACCCATGGTTCTGGCAGCAAAGTACCTGCTGAAAATTCAGCACAGTGATGGCACCATCGATTTGCTATCCACCAATTTTCATTCAACTCCCGATACAGCTTTTATTGTTGAGCCAATTTGGTTAAGTTACCAGTTGATGAAACAGGATGAAAAAGCGACACAACTTTTGGATTTGCTGAAGCAGTTTATGCTGAAATCCGGTGAAGCATTTGTTGGAGGAGGAATTCACACACCCAATCACCGCTGGGTGGTAAGCATGGCGCTGGCAATGCTCAACCACACTTTTCCAGATGAAAGATACAGAAACCGGATTTCGGAATGGCTGCGCGAGGGGGTTGATATGGACAAAGACGGGCAGTACGAAGAAAAAAGCACCTACATTTACACCCCGCTGACTAACCGATGCCTGATGAACATTGCCATGTATGACAACCGCCCGGAACTTTGGGAATACGTGGATAAGAACCTGGAAATGATGATGTACTATGTGCATCCCAACGGTGAAGTTGAAACCGTGGCGCCGGGAAGACAGTACCAGTTTCAGGCAGGATTTATGGAACATTATTACCTGCCATACAAAATGGCTGCAAACCGGGAAAAAGGCAAACCGGAGTTTTGGGCAATGATAAATCTGATTGAAAAAACAGTGCCCGAAAAACTAATTACCTACCTGCCCTATTTCATGATTAATCCGTGGATATCGACCGATTTTCATAAAAAAGAAGGTGGAACCGTTCCTGACAATTATGACAGGGAATTTCGGGGCTCGAACCTGGTGCGTATCAGGCGCGGAAATATTGATGCATCCATTTTGGGAAACAATCCCACATTTTTAACGGTGAGCAAGGGAAACGCAGTTTTGGCTTCGGTAAGGCTGGCTTCTGCATTTTTTGGCCGGGGTCAGGTTAAATCAAAAACCATTGAAAAATCGGGCGATTCGTTCATTCTGAAATGGCAATTCCACTGGGGTTATTTTCAGCCGCTGCCCGAAAACCAGAAACCCAATTACGAAATTCCGTTTGACGAAGACAGGAAAAGGAGAAGGCAAAGTGAAAGGCAGAGTTTGCAGGCACAAATTATCGTTACTGAAAAAATGGGATTTTTGAACTCGGGTTCGAGCTGGATGGAACCGAAAATGTGCCGCTTGCCATTGAATTTGCTTTCAGAAAAGGAGGAAAACTGACCGGCGTTGAAACCCTTGCCGAACCGGATACTTTCCTTTTTAAAGGAGAATTGGCAAAATACAGTTTTGAAAATGAAACAATTGAATTTGGCCCGGGGCTGGCAGAGCATGAGTGGACAGCCATTCGCGGGGCACTGCCAAAATCGGCGGGAGATTGTGTTTACGTTACGGGATTTACACCTTTTAAACACCAGATTAAAATAGGATAAAAATATTGCATCTGAATATAACATATCCAATTTATATTTATTATAAATAATACTTATTGTTTAACAATTTAACAAACTATAATACTGTATATCAAATCTATAAAGAAACATGTACGTTTTTCAACTACTCTTTAATATTCTATATTTTAGTTTTTTTGTCAAGATTAAAAGTTCTTGTTAATTATCTTTAGGATTTAATGTTTTAATCCTCAAATTTTTCACTAAATTTCCACCATACTATTGCACTGGTTAATAATTCAACCATATAAAATATAATTATACCTTAAAACCAAACAATGTGAACAAAGATATCTATCTCCTCGGATTTTCTGTTGATGTTGCTGAAATCTTAAAATTATCAATTGATGCAATGTTTGCCGGAAAAATAAATCTTATTCGGATAAACTTTTTACACGAATTAAATAAGATTGATTCTGAAAAAGAAAGTATAATCCTGATACATATTCAGGAATTGAACCTGGAACAACGAAAATTCATATGGCAATTCAAGATAAATTTCTCACAATCCTTATTGATATTTTGCTCAAAAGACTTCCTGGTAGCCAATTTCTCGTGGCAAAGTCAGGCGGTTTTTTTCTTGCCTTTACCTGCTTCAAGAAGGGGAATTGCATTAATGATGAAGAAAATTGAAGAAAAAAGAAAAACACCAAAACTTAGGATAAAACTTAACTATCAGGGTGGATTTGATCTGGTTAACTCAGAAGATATTTGTTTTTGTGAGGGTGATGGAAATTACACTACAATACACTTAAAAAACACCAAATCAATATTATTATCCAAAAAACTAAAATTCATTTATCAGAAACTATCGCCTTTCCCGGAAATTATACGGCTTGGTAAATCCTATATCGTTAACACAGAAAATATAATAAAAGTCGATGAAAATAAAGTCTATTTTAAAGGACAAAACACAGACACAGTTAAATTTCAACTTTCTCCTATTTATATTAAACGATTAAAAGAACATTTGCTTATGTTCTCTTCATAAATAAAACGAAACTAAACTAACCGCACAAATGAAAACTGAATTTACCTTAGGACGATCTGTCACAAATGATATCGTTATTGAAAATCCAATGGTTGGAAGGAAACACTTGCATGTCCTATACAAATCAGAAAATGAGCTAATTATAGAAGACTTAGAGACAAATAATTTTACATTTGTTAATCAAATCAGGATAAAGAAAAAATCTGTATCTCCTTATGATACTATATTATTGGGAACTTATGAGTTAAACAGCAAATTTCTTTTCACTGAAATAATCAAAAAAGTAAATGAGTCGCGAACAGATTTTACAAAGGAGTTCTCCGATTTGAAAAAAATATATGAGGAGTACGAGAAAAAGGTTAATGAGATTAGAAATAAATCCCAGGTATTTCCTTTGATAATCAGGGCCTTTGTTACGCTTTCTGCAATGGCCGCTGCATTCTTTATTTTTCAGGATCCTCAAATCCGATATCCGGTAATGACAGGTGCTGGAGTCCTTGGAGGATTTGTTTCACTGGTGCTTCATAAAGATTCAAAACTAAAAGATCGAATAGATATCTTGACTGCCGAACTCGAAATGGTATATAAATGTCCAAAATGTGGTAAAAGTTTAATTAGCAGAAGATGGAAACATTGGGCTATAAAAAAGGAGTGTGAAAATTGCGGCGCAAAATGGATTAATTGATTTTATACACAAAAAGCAGCGTTTCACACACAATTTTTGGAAATAAAAAAATACAAATCTAATTTAACCTTAAAATTAAAAAATTAGACGAAATGGAAAATCAAGAATTAAAGAATAGTATGAAAAGGATTAAAAACAGAATTATCCTGAAAAACCTCACAGAAAAACAAAAAGGAGTGCTGATAAAAACAGGTATCATCGGTAGCGGATTAGGATCTGGATTGTTTATGCTTTACTCAATGAAAGAACCTGAAACTATACCAGGTGTATACCCTGACTCAACTCCTGAAAAGGATTTAACCGAATCCTCTGATGGTGAAAATATCAATTCCGTGGAAATAGTTTCGCTGAAACCTGTTACAGAAATCAGTGAGCAAAATATCTCATTTGGTGAAGCATTTAAAGTTGCCCGAGAGCTTTGCGGACCTGGTGGATGGTTTATTTGGAAAGGGAATATTTATAATACTTATTATAAAGAGGAATGGCAAGCCCTAAGTCAGGATGAAAGAAATGATTATCTGGCATCCATAGAAATAGAAAATACCCAAAACCATGATGGACAGCATCCTAAAGATGCCCTTAATGATGATTCAGTTGAAGAAATTATTGCCACAAATGACGAATCAATGGAAGAAATTGAATCGGAAAACAATGTTCAGGAAAATGAAATCCTGATTGATTTAAAATCATATAACGACTTGAAATCTAACACCCAACAAAACTTTTCAGCAGATAAAAATGATTTAATTACAGGAGAAATCATTACTTTGGACGATGACTCAGACATAACAGAAAACGGTTTTTTTGAACTTCCGGATGACATAGAAATCACAGCGATTTCGGATGAAGAATCTTATCTTATTGATAAATTATCTTTTGATTCATCCGAAGTTACGGCATTTCCCTGGGAGACAACAGAAGTAGTGGCAGAAAATGAAATTGCAGAAAATGAAATTGACACTATATCAGTTAATGAACTTGATGACTTAAAAGAACCAATTACCGATAAAACACCTGGTGCGAATGAAGAATATCCATGGGGTGAAAAAATAAGTAACACAATGGAAAATAAAGCAGAAACCCAGGTTCTGGAAGAAATTCAGCAAGATGATACTTCCAATATTATCAGCAATCCTGAAGAAATCACCGAATATCCATGGGGCGAAAAAATTGAGGTTAATGAAATGACAAGCAATGCTCAAATTATAATTCATGAAAACGAAGTTATTGACCTTAAAGAAGAAAATATTGGGGTGATTCTTCCCGAAGAAACTGAAACTGCTTCTTTGAGTAAATTACCGCCAAGCTTTGACGAAATTACCGAATATCCTTGGGGAGAAACGGTTCTACATTCGCCGGTTGATCCTTACACTTCTCCTGAAAATGATTTTTTTGAAAATCCAACAATTCCGCACCGCACATTATTAGATGACAATGAATAGTGAATTAGTTCAGATAAAAATTTCAAAAAGGGAAATGTTGAAATTTAAATGCAGCATTTGTGATCGTTTTTCAGTCATCAATGCGATTAAAATCAATCATTTTATTGGGAAAATAATTGAGCTAAAATGTGGTAATCCGTTTTGTGAAGTTAAACTTAAAATTAAGGTGCCGAACAGGTAATAATAAGCTAAAATCTGAACATGAAAACAATCAGGATAAAATGTCTTAATTGTATGGAGGTTACCTCGGTAATAAAAGATATTCTTACTCCATATCAAGGGAAAGTTATTTCCTTAAAATGTTCCAATCCGGATTGTGGAAAACAAATGAAGGTACAAGTTCCTGATTTAAGTAAAAATGAGGTTTTAAACCTGCAAAATTTATCAGAATACCCAGTAACTCAAATATTGAAGAAAGATATACGTAATTTAAAATCGGCCAAAATTAGAATTTTAAAAGGGGACAAAACAGAAGAACAAATTTTCGATTTAAAAAATGGGATAAATAGGATTGGGAGGTATAGTTTAACGGATAAAACATCTTTACCCGATATTCCAATCTTTACCCTTGATAAAATGATATCACGTAAATGTCATTGCGAAATTCTTGTTCAAAAAAAGGGGGAAACAATCGAAGCAATACTTCGAGATACTATGAGTAAAAATGGCACTTTTCTTTCTGGTTTTGAAAAGCCGTTGAGCCACGATGACGAAATTTTTCTTAAAAACAAGGATATATTTATTATTGGTGAAACAAAAATTCAGATAGAAATCAGCTAATTGGGAAAAACGAAAAGACCGAAACAAGATGAACCAGGAAGATTTCAAAAAAAGGTATAAATACGATCCCACTAAGGACAGACTTGGTGAAGGAGGATTTGGAGAAGTATTTAAAACTTATGATAATTTTCTGGATAAATGGGTGGCAATTAAAATTTCGAAAGTAAAAGCTGACTTTCAGGAACTCAGGTTAAAGAATGAGGTTGATCTTTTAAACAAGTTGCCAGCCCATCCAAATGTAGCTAGATATGAGGAATGTTACACTTTTAAAACTATATCAGGGGAATATGATATAGCAATTCTTCAGTACTATGAAGCAGGTAATCTGCTGCAGGTTTTAAACAAATACGATCTTGCATTGAGCCAAAAATATTATTTGTTATCTAACCTTATGGAGGGTATTAGGTTTTTACATTCACAAGGAATAATTCACCGCGATTTAAAACCTCAAAACGTATTGATTGTTTGCCGCGATAATAATTACATCCCTAAAATCACCGATTTTGGAATTAGCAAAAAATTTAACTTTGCAAAAACAACCCAATTCAGTAATTCGTTGATTGGGGCTGGTACAATAACTTATTCATCACCTGAGCAACTGGCAGACAATGTAATTCGAAAAAATACTGACTTGTGGAGTTTTGGAGTTATTGCATTTCAGGTTTTAACAGGTGAAATACCTTTTAATTCAGGTTCGCACACCACTTCAAGCGAATTAGGCAGGCAGGAAATAATGAAACAAATAAATTCAGGAAAACTACCGGATTTAATCAACGAGATTCCTATTCCATGGAAACAAATCATTGAAAACTGTCTGATTATCGATCCGGAAAAAAGAATTAAGGATGTTGAGAGTTGTATTGATATGTTAAGAGGAAAAAATTCTTCGCAAACAAAGTTAACTAACAACCGTAAAATGGAATTTGAGGACGATGAAACACAAATTGTTTCTGTTAGTAAAACCAGAAAGAAAAAGAAATTAAACAGTCATATTCTAAAGAAAGTCATATTTATAAGCATACCGGTGATATTTATGCTACTAATCATTTTAAATGTGACAAAAATACAATCTATTTTAAACCGCGAAAAAACAAACTACATTCAAAATGACACTCTGATTGTATCTGTTTTACCTGAAAAAGGAAATGAATTAAAACATGACTCTTCAAACCTCATGGAGAAAACCAAAAATATAAAATTGACAGAACCCATTCCACAAAAAACTTCAACTCTCAATACTTTAGTTGAGGGTGAGATAACTTTTCCAAACGGAAACACTTATAAAGGTCAATTACGCAATGGGAAAATGCATGGCAAAGGAAAAAAAAATTATCAAACCGGTGAACTGATTTCTAAACACGATCTGCTGGAAAGAATAGCTGATGACGGTGATTATATTGAAGGCGATTGGGTTGACGGTGAATTGTATATAGGAAATCTGTATAATAAAGATGGCGTATTGAAATCAAAATTAAGAATTGGCAGAAATTAATTGGCATGAAAAGAAAACTTAAAATATTGATTTTGAATATTTTATTTATTTCCTGCATTACTCAGGATTTGTTGGCTGAAATGAATTTTGTCTCCAATAAGGTGAAAGAAGTATATTCAACACTGCCAGTTACTGCTAAGGAATTTTTACAATCAAATGGCGAAAAAAATAATAGGTTATTAACTTTCCAAATAAATACTGGCGGTCAAAAATTTGACTTAAATGCACGCTTTAACGATTATAAAGAATTAGAACACATTGGTATAAACCTATTTAAAGAAAATGAAAACCTCTTTGAAATTAAAGAAGTATTTGATTATATAGAAAGGTCATTTTTAATATCAATTATAGCTAACGAGAAATATTTTCTCGAAAACCAACAGATAAAAGATGACATTGAATTAATTTATAATGGAACGAAAATAAGTCCTCAAAATAAACTTACCGCGCAAACAGCAATCAATGTAGTTAACAACTCGCAATTAAATATAAAATATAATTCAGATGCTTTTTTGATTGGATGGAAAACCGAACAAAACAGTACCTTATGGATAAGAATCCCCAACAATTATTCAGTCATAACAGGTCAAACTAAAGATGAACTTGAGAAAAACCTGCTTAGAAAAATAAAAAATTTGAAGATGGTTAAAATTGATAACGCCATTCCACAAAAATCGCAATTAAAAAAAGTTTCCGAAAATATTTATTACCTGCCAGGGCAAATGTATTCCACCACTCCTGAATTATCTTCTGCAAAGTACTTTCTTGTAACCGATGCAATAGTTCCGGTCTTCGATAAATCACATTATAAGGAATCGGTCAGAAATTTGTTTCTAAACCTTGTAAATTCTAAAATAGAATTAAGTCTGGTTCAAAAAATGTATGGAGGTACAGATGAAAAATTTAATATTAACATTAATCATTTCAATGCAAATTTTACCGATGACTTCGACATCTATTTTGGTTGGCAAAACGATGACAAGGAATATCTGAAAGCCAGTGTTTTTTTTAGCCATAAAATATATAACTACAACCACCTTTTGATTATCACCTCTAACTTTAAGTCCATCTTTAAAAAGGATGCTGAAATTGATGGAATTTTTATGGCATATATTCCAAGGGAGAAACAACTTAACCCAGATTAATTTAATAATAATGAATCTTATGAATCCAAAAATCTACTTTATCATTCTAACGGTATCATTTCACTTGGCCTGCTTTTCGCAGACCACGCAAGTTTCATTTCAAGTTATTGACGGAATTCAGGATAAATTGCTTAAAACCAGAATTGAGCAAAATTCTTCTGCGCTTTTAACCAAAATCAATGAGGCCTATTTTAAAAATATAAATGAGCCTCTTTTGGATGACAGATTTATAACTCCTGAAGGAATTGAAAAAATA
Source organism: Prolixibacteraceae bacterium (assembly GCA_009773765.1). Lineage (GTDB taxonomy): Bacteria > Bacteroidota > Bacteroidia > Bacteroidales > Prolixibacteraceae > Draconibacterium. Next base: position 35,803 of record WTWZ01000015.1, read on the forward strand.
AAGGACCTTTGGAAAGACGGGCATTTTCATTGCACCAAAAAGCAGATATCGGAAATTGTTGTTCAAAAAGGAGATTTATATCAAATAAGAAATATACCTGTAATTTATGGTGATTCCGATCGGTTTGATGTGGTAATTGAATATTGCAGTGATGGAAAAATATCAGACTTTTATATTGCACTGGAGGCACATCAGTATAAAAGCGTGCTTGATGCTACAAGTGTAATAGACCGTACCCGACGTGAAATAATTCTTGGATTCCTGGAAAACCTAAAAACAGCATACGTAAAAAAGGACATTGATTATATAGAAAAACTATATAGCGATAAGGCTTTAATTATCACTGGTAAAGTGCTTAAGCCGGAAAATGTTTCATCGGACAGTTACCAAAGCAGTTTGACAAAACCTCAAATTGAATATCAGGTTTTAACAAAAAGCGAATACATCTATAAACTTAAAAATGTGTTTTCATATATAAAGTATTTAAAACTTGACTTTAAAGATGTTGCGGTTGTTAAACATCGAAAACATCCAAACTGGTATGGTATTCGACTTCGTCAAATCTGGGACACTTCAAATTATAAAGATGATGGCCTACTTTTTCTGCTGGTGCAATTCAAAGAAAACGAAGATCCGATAATTTGGGTAAGAACCTGGCAGGATGCAGAAAAAACGCCAATCGACGAAATATTTGATTTACATAATTTCAAAATATCAGACTCAACAATTAAATAATTAATCCTAAAATCAAATCAAAATGAAACCAAAATTTAATCTTAAACCTGTATTGGTAGTAATTGTATTATTTGCTTGTTCTCAGAGTTTTGGTCAAAACCTGGAAACGATGTATATTGAAAACCTGGAGCCAACTTCGTTTGTTTTTCCGGCTGAATGCACTCCCGAAGATATAATAATTGTAATTAACAGTTCAATTCCTGATCTTAGATTCGAATCGAATATGATTCCTTCCGACGAATTGTATATTTCTCATAACGATACTGAAAACCAGTATATCATTTGCCACGAAAAAATAAAGTTTAAATTAACGGTTTCAGGGCCCAATCTTCAATCTGAAGACATTGATATTTTTGATCTTGAGAAGCCACTTGAATATCGGATTACTGCTAATATGGCCAAAGGAATTGTCAATATCATTTCCAATCCAAGAAACGCCACTGTAATTTTTCCTGAACTGAATCAGTCTCATTCAACAAACCGACCAATAACCAATATTAGCGGAAAATATAAAGTTAATATTGTAAAAGCGCAATACAGAAACATTGATACCACAATTATCATCCCCCGTGATGCGGAAAAAACATATAATATTGAGTTAGTCCCATTGTTCTCAAGGCTAAAACTTGATTTGAAAACTGATGATAGTACAGCTTTTCTAAATCCGCCAATTATGTGGATTGACTCAACCAAATTAGAATTGGACGCATTGGTAAAACCTGGCATGAACCAAAGAAGCTTTTTCGATGATGTTGAGTTTAACAGGTTTTATGAAGGCAATATTATTCCTGTCACAGAAGGGATTCATAAAATTAAACTTCAGGCTGATGGTTATATTCCTTTTGAAAAAACAATTGAGGTGAAAAGTGGAAAACTATATAATTTACCAGTCAGACTTGAATCAATTTTTGGATATTTAACTTTTACCGATAAACAATTTGCAGAAGGTGCAACAGTATATGTTAATAGTCAAAAAATAGGACAGGTACCACTTTTTAAAGTTAAAACAAAAATTGGGGTACATAAAGTAAAGTTTGAAAAGTCTGGTTATGTTCCTATGTCAGAAGAAAATGAAGTGGTTGTTGAAGAAAAAAAAGTTACTGATTTTGATGTTTCAATGTTTGTTGCACGAAAGGTAAGTTTTGAAACAAATCCGCCATTTGCCGAAATAATAATGGACAATAACAGAATTGGTTTTACACCCGTTACTACCATTGTAAATGAGGGAACTCACGAGATTTTAGTGAAAAAAAGTGGTTTTGCCACTGAAAAAATAACAAAAGTCATTAATAACTCTTCCCCTGACAACGAAGTACAAAAAATTGAACTTCGTGCTATTTATCCATTTGCGATAGATAGTGAAAAGAAGGGATTACAAGTTAAAATAACCGGTAAGAATCAGAATCAAAATATTATTATCGATGAAAAATATTTAACTCCCGCAACCATACCTCTTCCTTATGGCAAATATCTCTTAACATTGACAGATGGTAAGAAAAAATATTACAATGGAATAATCAACCATAAAGAAGAAATTATAAGAAGAGGCAAACTGCCAAATTATTCGCGCAGCACTTTTCATCTTTTGGAAGCAAGAATGGGAATAAATCAGTACAACGAAAAGTTCTATAGTATTAAAGGTGTAAATGACATCGATAATTTTGAGGCGAGTTTTGGTCGTATTCATGTATTTCCCCGAACGGGTTTATCATCTGCAATATTTAATTTCGATTATAACTGTTACAGAACAGATTCAATGAATTACAAAACAGTAGCACCTTACTTTTTTTTCCTGAACTGGGATTGGCGTTTAGGAGGTTCTGTTTTGCGACAGTTAGATATTAATTTATTGGGTAGGGCTAAATATACCCCCGGAATTAAATTCGCTAATTTCTATATTCCCGGATTAACGGACGTGAAAATGCAAAACTATTTTTACGGATTCGAAATATCATCACGTCTTTCGTACATTAATTTAAATTTCAGGTTTGGAAGACAAATTAATATTGGAAAAATGAATATGTGGAATGAAGCAGAACAGGTATACATGGAGGAACGTATCGATTTGTCAAAAACTGATAAATGGGTAGGTTCAATAGGCCTCACATTAAATGGGAAAGTGTATAAATCGAACAACATGTTAAGGTTGTGGAATAATCCATTAATTGATCCAATGAAAAAAAAGACAAAAAAAGTAACTACAGAAAAATCTGAAGATGTTTTTTTCAATAAATTGAAATTCTGGGGTTCCAAAGAAGAGTCAAAATAACATATACAATTAATTGTAAAAAAACATCTTAAATGAAAGTATTTCACTATTCGGATATCGGATTGCGAACCAACAATGAAGATCATATAAGTTTATCCGATTTTGCTTTTGTGCTGTGCGATGGTGTTGGTGGGATTGATAATGGAGAAATAGCAAGTAAAACAGTAAGCGAGTCATTCATAAAGGAAATTACATCTTATAAATCCAATGAAATAACATCAACATTAATAAAAAAAGTTATAACTAAAATACAAATTGACTTAAATCAAATAGCAATTGAAAAACCAGTATTAAATGGAATAGGAACAACCTTTTGTGCCGCAGTGTTTTCTGAAAAAGAATTGATTTGTGTGCATATAGGAGATAGCAGAATTTATATAATTGATACTTTTGAAGAAAAATACTGGAGAACTAATGATCATACAATATCCAGTGAATTAATCAAATCAGGAATTTTAGAAAAATCCAAATCCAGAAATCATCCATTTGCAAATAAATTAACCAGAGCAATCCAGGCTGACCCCGGAATAGAGTTGGCTTCAAGTGATATTCAGCAATTTAAAAATATTGATTCAAGATACCTGATTTTTATTTGTTCTGATGGAGTAAACGAAGTATTGGACGACTTTGAATTGGTTAACACATTATGCAGAAAAAATCTAAATCTTGAAAACAGATTCATCCAGATTAGGAATTATTGTAAACATAATGCCAAAGACAATAACTCTGCAATTTTAATTCAGCCTGAAATTGAATTTAATCCTCTTAAAACTCAAACTGAGCAGGAAAATCTATGGATATACCTGAAAGAAAATGAATGTGATAAAGAAAAAAACCATAAAAAAAAATGGTGGAAAATATTTGATGGGGAAACATCTTTAAAACTAAACCTTGAAAAGTGCTAATCGCCTCATTCCTAATAACAATTATTGTTGCAGTAATTATTTGGTTAATCAAAAATCAATACAACTAAAATTTAATACCATGGTGTAACCGAAAAACCTTAAGAGTAGGGAAAACTTTAAAATCTTAAATTATGATTAAATTTAACAAAAAATCAAAATTCATTGCGCTTACATTTGCGTTTGGCTTGCTTCTTTCATCTTGTTCTCTTACTTTGCCAGTAAATGCAACCGGGTATGCAGTAGGCAGTAAAGTTGGTACTGCAAAAGCAACCGGATATCTCGGAGTTCTTTTTTTCGATGCGGATGCCAGTATTAAAACAGCGGCAAAAAATGGTGGAATCACAAGAATTTCATCAGTAGATCTTAAACACACAAGTATTTTTGGAATAATTGTTACATATGAAACAATTGTGAGCGGTGAATAAATTTTAAATAGTGGGAGCATTGATTATGCTTCCACTATTCTTTAACATTTAAAAGAAAATGAAAAAATATCTTCTTTTTTTCTGTCTGATTATAATTTTGTGCGGTTGCATCCCGAACAACAATGTTATGCTTGATCAAAACACAAGTTTTAAAATACCAGAAGAATATAAAATTGTTACAATTACTCAAAATGATGTTGAAATATACAGGTCTTTTTTTGGTAATAAAAAGGAAAACTTCATGGTTTTATACAAATTACTGGCAGGTTCGACTCACCTGATCTTTATTGGAATTGGATATGAAACGAGCTTTGAAAAAATAAAAAACGAAATTTTATTACAATCGGAGAATAAAAATAAATGACTATCGGTTATTACGCCTAAAACTATAAATAATGGTTACCTTTGACAAAAGCGAGAGTATGAACCTGATGGATTTTTATCAAAGGTTT
>WTWZ01000016.1 GCA_009773765.1 Prolixibacteraceae bacterium
AACTCCCCCGGAGGGGGAGAGTTAAGAAGCGCTCCTTTGATAGTTTCAATTACGCCATCAGTGTTTGCTAATACTTCGTCGTTTGTAACTCGAATTACTTTATAACCGAGTTCATTCAGAATATTAGTCTTTAAATTATCGAGTTCCTGAATTTCAGGTTTGTTGTGGTAACCGCCATCAACTTCAATAACAAGACTTTTCGAAAGGCAAACAAAATCAACAATAATGTTATTGAGTATATGTTGACGTCTGAACTTTTCCCCCAATTTATTAGAACGAAGCATTTCCCACAAAGCACTTTCTGCTTCGGTCGAAAATCTGCGCAATTCTTTTGCATTCTTCTTTAACAACTCATACTCCGATTTTCGTGCTGTCTGGTAGCGGGGTTTCTTTTCCTCCCCCTCGGGGGAGTCAGAGGGGGCTAACTTATACTTAAGGTAGTACAGTTTTGATTTTACTTCGCGATATACAACTTCTTCATCCGACAAAGCTGTTTTTGCAGCCGGATCCCAGTTTACCATGCGTACTCCACGATATACAAGACCTTTGGTATACAAATCGACAAAAACCTTGATAACCGATTTGCTGCGTGGTTCGTCCATGGTAAAAGCAGTGCGATCCCAGTCGCACGAAGCGCCTAATTTTTTGAGTTGTTCGAGAATAATACCGCCATGTTTGTCGGTCCATTCCCATACGTGTTTCAGGAAATCTTCGCGCGAAAGATCGTATTTATCGATTCCTGCTTTGCGAAGTTTGTCAACCACTTTGGCTTCGGTGGCAATTGAAGCGTGGTCTGTCCCCGGCACCCAGCAGGCATTTTTGCCGGTCATGCGGGCGCGGCGAACCAGGATATCCTGAATGGTATTGTTGAGCATGTGCCCCATGTGCAAAACACCTGTTACATTGGGCGGCGGAATCACAATTGTGTAAGGTTCCCGCTCATCGGGTGTGGAATGAAAATATTTGTTTTCCATCCAGTATTTGTACCACTTGTCTTCTACCTCGGCAGGGTTGTATTTGCTCGGAATTTCCATAAATCGAAATCTGAAAAATTTGAGGTGCAAATGTAAACGGAAAAGTTTAAAGTTTAAAGCCCGCCTGAACGAATTCATTCGGGCAGGTTCAGAGTTTAAAGTTTAAAGAGTTTGCAGTATTGGGAGGATGTAAACATTAATCAGATTTCTGAGATAATGGTTTTAACGAAATTTTCTGGAGTCATTACTCCAATCTTACAGTATTTAAAATCTTTGACGTTCCCGGCGATAATCAAATCAATCTGCCCGTTAAACTCTGTTTTCAAAGTCTCGTTATTTCCTTTTGCCAGCATCCAGCATCCAGCATCTCTCTCTTATATTTTCCCCATCCTTCTCAGTTCCCAAAAGCACCAGGCAGTTGCCGATATATCAACGGCTGCATTATGCGCTTCCTCAAAATTTGTTTTGAAAAGTTTGTAGTGCAGTTCAGAAAGTTTAGGCCATTTATTTCCATATGGACCGTGGATAGCGCAAAAATTAGTGGTTCTTTCCATGGTGCAAATTCTGTTTTTTGCCGGAATACTATTTTGTATTCCATTCCGAAGAAATTCGCAACCAACAATTTTTTCGTCGAACGACATGTTGTGTGCCACCAGGAAGTTTGCCTGTTCTAAATGCTCAAGTACTATGTTTAAAGGTTGTCCTTCATTCATTGCCCTCTCATGAGTAATTCCATGAATTCGCGAAACATCAGCAGGAATGATAAAACCATCTGGTTTAATAATAAAATCACCACCCTAAATTTGGTTTCCATCGCTATCGTAAAGCAGATAAGCAAGTTGCACCAGTCTTGGCCAGTTATTCAAATCAGTTACCGGCGCTTTCCAGTTTTTTGGCAACCCGGTTGTTTCGGTGTCGAAGAATAAATACATTTTTTTGTTTTTTAAGTTTAGGTTTATTTCAACCAAAACTTTCTGATTTCTTATTCCTTATTTTAAATTTGATTGCCAGCAGCAAGAATCCAAAAGCCAGTTGCCAGCCTCATTTCTTCAATGTCTCTCATCAAAAGTTTTAATCTTTGCAATTACCACCGGTTCAGCTGCATCATACATATCGCGGATAAAAGGGTCGTTGAAAGGCATGGTGCGTTCTTCGAAAGGCATGTCGGCAACGCGATCGAACAAACGTTCTTTGGCGGCCTGAATATCTTTTCCGTAAATGTGGTACGAATCGGCCTGCCAGTTTAAACGGCCAAGTTTCACTGTTTTGCCTGTTTTTTCGGCCACTCCGGCGGCAATCACCTCTTTGTTAAACTGAATAAACCCGAACATATTCATAAAACTGGCGCCCCACGCATCGTTACTGCGGAAGCGGATGTTGCAGTTGAGCCAGTAAATTCCTTCTTCGTCTTCCAGAATACGGTACCACAACGATTGCAGACAGGGTGGGTCGTAACAGTCGTTGTCGAGGTTCGGCATCCAGGTAATCATTTGCGCCTGCCGGGTAAAAGGTTGTTTCGAAAGTTTGTTGATTACACCTTCAATCTGGTCAATTTTAAACGGGCCAACTTCCACCGATTCACCATCCTGAAGTTCTTTCCACACACCGTAATTTTTTATCCGTCCGTGGTAGGTGTATTCCCAGCGGGTATCTTTTTCGTCGTTGATGTTTTTTACCCAATGGTCTTTGTAACCTTTCAATTCCAAAACATATTCCTTTAAATCGTCTATCCCACCGGGGAAAGCCATGTGGATCACCGGGTCGGTTTCAGGCTCCAGAATCGTCATATTCATGGTGCAGTCAATACTCAGCGGGTCGCCGGGTTTGTCGTATTGGGTTTTAAAACGGGTGCCTTTTTCGTACAGGTTAATTAAAGCTGCTTCGTAAGTTTCGGCCAAAGTTTTCCCGGAAACGGTAAGGACTGGTATGTTTTTCATTCAATAAGATTTAAAGATAAATGAATGAGCTATTAAAGTTAAAATGCACTGTGTAAATTTCTATAAACCTGTGACCTCTCCGAAGTCTTTTATACATAAACATTTTTTCACCCCATTATCATCCCAATAATAGTGGCGCTCATCAGCGAAGCCAGCGTTCCGCCTGTTAACGCATGTACCCCGAGTTTCGATAGCAGCACGCGCTTTCCCGGTGCCAGCGCCCCAATCCCGCCTATTTGAATTCCGATGGATGAAAAATTGGCAAAACCACATAAAATGTAAGTAGCCATTATTATTGATTTTGGATCAGAAAATACTCCTGTTGATTTTAATTCAGCCAAACTAATGTACCCGATAAATTCTGTCAGGATTAGTTTTTCACCCAACAAACGGCCAACTGTTACAATATCGGCAGTGCTAACACCAATGAGCCACATCAGTGGGGCAAAAGTATAACCCAGAATAAACTGCAGCGAAAGTTCATTGTATCTGCCGTTAGTTCCGGCGGCAATCAATTCATTTAAAGTAGTCCACTGACCGATTTTCCCCACGATAAAATTAAACATGGCAATAAAAGCGATGAAAGCCAGCAGCATTGCGCCAACATTCACTGCCAGCTTAACTCCTTCGCTTGTTCCGTTGGTAATAGCGTCTAAAACATTGCTGCCAATTTTATCCTTGCTCACCTCAATTTTTTTATTGATTTCATCGGTTGGTGGCAGCAGCATTTTCGAAAAAATAATTGCTGCCGGAGCTGCCATCACCGAAGCGGCTAAAAGATGTTTGGCAAATTCGAGCCTGAGTAGCGGGTCGTTTCCTCCAAGCAAAGCAATGTAACTCCCGTCATTACCAGCAGGATTTCCGATTTCCCCATTTTTTCGAGGTATGCTTTTATCATCAGCGGAGATTCTGTTTGCCCCAGAAAAATATTCCCGGCAACTGAAAGGGCTTCAGCTCCCGATATTTTTAGCGCTTTCGTAAAAACCCATGCCAGCGCGTAAACCACTTTTTGAATGATTCCCCAGTAAAAAAGCAGACTGGTTAACGCAGAAAAGAAAATGATGGTGGGCAAAACCTGGAACAAAAAAATGAAACCATAAGTTTCAGCATTCATTAAATCGCCAAGCAGGAATTCGCTTCCGGCCTTTGTAAAGTCGAGGATTTTTACAAATATCTGTCCGAAAAACTCAAATGTGGTTCGAATAAACGGCACATATAAAACACCAATAGCCAGGACAATTTGAATGATTAACCCAACGGCAACTGTCTTCCAGGGAATGTTTCGTCTGTCCTTGCTGAACAGAAAACCTATAACCAGCAAAACAACCATTCCAAGAATCCCTTTTAAAACTGATTTTATTTTAAATGAAGGAGTCGGCATTTGGGTTAGCAACACATTTGCATTGCCTTTATTGGCGGTGGTTTCAACTTGCGGAACAGTTGTTTCTGTGATTGAATCCCGGGTTTGTGCAACTGCCGGTTGAAAAAATAAACTGCCGGCACAAAATACCAGCAGGGCAAACAAATGTTTCATAAAAGTGATTTTATTTTTTTCTTCTTTTCAATTCATCTCGGATGATGGAAGCTTTCTCATAATCTTCGTTCTGAACGGCCTCATTAATCATTTCATTGAGTTCCTTTTCGGTGTATTGCGAATAGGTTGAAACTTCGGGTTCGCTGTATTCTTCTTTGTTCTGGGTATTTCGGACAGGCGATTCTTCATCTTCCAAATCGAGGATGATTCCCGATTTTTTTAAAATTTCCTCGGTTGTATAAATAGGGCACCTGAAACGCAAAGCCAGTGCAACGGCATCCGAAGTCCGCGAATCAATTTTAATTTCCTTGCCATCCATTTCGCAAAGCAGTTCAGAGTAAAAAATACCTTCTTCCAGTTTGTAAATGATAACTTCAAGCAAGGCAATATCAAAAGCAAGCGCAATATTTTTAATTAAATCGTGGGTTAACGGGCGAGGTGGTTTCAATCCCTCAAGCTGGATGGCAATTGCCTGTGCTTCAACCGGGCCAATGATAATCGGGATTCTTCTGTCGCCATTTTCTTCAGCTAAAACCAAAGCATAAGCTCCTGATTGTGTTTGACTTACCGATAGCCCTAAAATGATTAACCGTATTTTATGCATGTTAATTTCAGCCTGATTTTTTTTGCAAAAACAAATATAACAATCATTTTTGTTTAAGGTAGAAATATGAATTAATTTCCGAAATATTTGCTAATCAATTTTAAACAACTACTTTTGCAGTCCGAAAAATTAATCCGTTCAGGCTAAAAAAGAGGAAACAAGCGAGGATCCCGCCTGCCGGTGTAAACTTTAAAAATGAAATTATGTACGCGATTGTTGATATTGCCGGACAGCAATTCAAAGTAGAAAAAGACAAGAAACTTTTTGTACATCGCCTGGAAGCCAGCGAAGGCGATTCGGTTGATTTTGAAAAAGTATTGCTTGTTGACAACGACGGTGCAGTATCCGTTGGAACTCCAACCGTTGAAGGTGCGAAAATTACAGCCAAAGTGCTGCAACATGTAAAAGGCGAAAAAGTGTTCGTTTTCAAAAAGAAAAGAAGAAAAACTTACCAGAAATTGAACGGCCACCGTCAGCAGTTTACTCAAATTCAGGTTGAAACTATTGTTGGATAACTTAAAGAAAATTTACCATGGCTCATAAGAAAGGTGTAGGTAGTTCGAGAAACGGACGCGAATCGGAAAGTAAACGACTGGGAGTAAAAATTTACGGAGGCCAGTTTGCAAAAGCTGGTAATATTTTAGTTCGCCAGCGCGGTACAACCCACAATCCGGGCGTTAATGTAGGAATGGGAAAAGATCATACCCTTTTTGCATTGACTGACGGAACTGTGGTGTTTAAAAAGAAACTGAAAAACCGCTCGTATGTATCGGTTCAGCCGATAGTTGAAGTGGATGTTGCAATTGCAGAAGCTCCCGAAGTGAAAGCCCCGAAAGCGGAAAAAACTGTAGTTATGGAAGAACCTGTTGCTGAAGCCGAAACAGAAGTTCAGGAAGAGGCTCCGAAAACTCCGCGCAAAAAGAAAACAAAGGAAGAATAATCCTAGTAAAACTAAGTTTATTCTACAATAAGGAAAATCTCCTGCGGCAATGGCAGGAGATTTTTTTTTGTAAATTTGCCAGCCAATCCAAAACCGTAGAAAATGCTCAATTTAAAATTCATTCAGGACAATCCTGAGCTGGTAATTGCGAAGCTGAAACGCAAACATTTCGATGCTGCCGGTATCGTAAATCAAATTACCGAACTGTACCGTCAGAAAAACCAGTTGCAAAACAAGGCAGACCAGGGCAAAGCCGAAATGAACAAAATTTCGGGCGAAGTGGGTTTGCTGATGCGGCAGGGGAAAAAGGAAGAGGCTGAAATTGCCAAAACCCGCACTGCCGAAATAAAGGAGAGCATCAAACAGTTTGATATTGACTTTGCAGCCATCGAGGAGCAGGTTTACCAACTTCAGGTGCAGTTGCCCAACCTGCCTGCCGATTTGGTTCCCGATGGACGCGGCGCTGCCGACAACCTTGTGGTAAAAAGTGGCGGCGAAATTCCGGCATTGCCCGAAAAAGCGCTTCCACACTGGGACCTGGCTGCCAAATACAACATCATCGATTTTGAATTGGGCGTAAAACTTACCGGCGCCGGTTTTCCTGTTTACCGCGGAAAAGGGGCGCAACTGCAGCGTGCGTTAATTAACTTTTTTTTAGCCGAAGCTTCAAAAGCAGGTTACGAAGAAATTCAGCCGCCGCTGATGGTAAACGAAGCCTCGGGTTTTGGCACCGGCCAGTTGCCCGATAAAGAGGGACAAATGTACCACGCAACCATCGATAACCTGTACCTGATTCCCACTGCCGAAGTGCCGGTTACCAACATTTACCGCGATGTGATTCTGGAAGCGCGCGACCTGCCCATGAAAAACACTGCTTACAGCGCCTGTTTCCGCCGTGAAGCCGGTTCATATGGCAAGGATGTACGCGGACTGAACCGACTCCACCAGTTCGACAAAGTGGAAATTGTACAAATTGCCCACCCCGACAAATCGTACGAAACGCTGGAGGACATGGTAAAACATGTAACCACACTGGTTGAAAAACTGGAATTGCCTTACCGTATTTTGCGCTTGTGTGGCGGAGACATGAGTTTTACATCAGCGCTCACTTACGATTTCGAGGTTTTCTCGGCTGCCCAAAAAATGTGGCTCGAAGTAAGTTCGGTTTCCAACTTCGAATCGTTCCAGGCCAACCGCCTAAAACTGCGCTACCGCGACGAAGCCACCAAAAAGCCGCAACTTGCGCACACGCTTAACGGCAGTGCTCTGGCTTTACCGCGAATTGTGGCTGCCCTGCTCGAAAACAACCAGACGGCGGAAGGAATAAAAATTCCGGAAGTTTTGGTGCCTTATTGTGGGTTTGAGGTGATTTGCTGAAAAACATTCGTATATATAAAAAGCCGGGTTTTGCCGGCTTTTTTTTTCTAAAATTCCTAAATATTTTTACAGAACAACTAACTTTTCGGATTTAGCCCCTGCTTCAGTGGTTACTTTTAACAGGTATATTCCGGGTGAAATTTGCTGAATATTCAGCGTGTTATCAAAAATTTCATGCGTTTCCCATTTTTGAACAACCCTGCCCGAAAAATCAAACAACTCAATTTTTTTGATTTTAATATTGGATGGATTGGATATGGTAGTTTTGTTGTTGGCTGGATTTGGGTATGGACTTAGCAATTGATTTATATTTTTGTATCCAGAGTTACTAATCAACGAACTAATATTACAGTCTTTAAATTTAGGATCTTGATAAATTTGTTCACCATTCTTTAAACAACAAAGTAAACTTTCATAAAAACCTGTGTAGCAGTTTCCTCGCCCTCCACCGTTTAATAAGCCGCTAACACTGCCAACTCCTTCAATCCAAATTTCATTTGTACTATTATTAAGGTACGATAAGTATATATGTTTTCTATTTACTCATGTTATAATTGAATACCTTACTGAATCAACTAAGAAATACGTTTTAGAATCAAGGCACCAGCAATTCAAATTTAACGTATCATTCTCTGAACAACCAAAATCATAAAGCAGGCAATCAAACTCTCCATTTACTTTTCTAAAAAAATACTTTTGATTGTCTTGTCTTATAAATCCGGCAACCGTCCATTCAGTCATTGCAGAATCGCCTGAGTTCATAACAAATTTATAATGTGTTGCATCAATTAAAGTATCACCATTTATTTTTGTATAATAACTTCTGCAATCAGATTCATCATGACCACAACTGGGGCCGTCCATTGTACCCCAAAGAATATTATCCGAAATCAAGGATTGTGAAAAAGAATTAAATGGCAATACAATTATAATAAAAAAAAAGGAATTTTATGATATTCATTTTTATTACTTTAGTTGTTATATAAAATTTATTGACATGGGTTTGTAACAACCTCAGCCAATAAAGTAGAACCTGCCGGTAAAACAAAACCTGAATTAAAGGTTATACTATCCAGATGTGCCTCACCCGGATATTGTGATACGATTTTTAAACTATTCATGCCTTGATAAATTATCTATTCTTAAAAAATATCCTTCGGCAAAAGATAGGTTTATCATATTATTTTATTTCAAAAGTTGAACCCAGTTTAACCTCGAATGATTTTGTGATAGTTGTTTCACCACTCAACGGATCAACAATTACATTAATATTAGGAGAATTGTTGATAACAACATTATCAAATGAAATAGTACAAATATCATTATAGGTTGTACTGCTTTGGATTGTTTCGTTTTGAACATATTTATGTTCATACGAATAAGGTCTTTGTGTTAGCCCGTGGGCTTTTAAATTTGAAACACATTCACAAAGGTACTCTTTGCCATATAAATTTTCTGCAGTGTTAATGAAATTTTCACCTGCAGATGGTAGTGACGGTGAACTTCCCCAATCTGCAATAGATTCCAGTAGGATTTTGTTCGTTGTATATCTTCCAATGTTATTTTCAACATCTATTAATGCTGAACTAAAAATCTGGCCGTTAAGGTGACCATCAATTCCATAATCACCAGGATAAACATTATCAGTATCAACCCGTCTTCTCCTTTCGGGATATAATATGTAATATTCTGCTAAAGCCCACTCTGCCAAAGTTGCGGGATCCCAGCCGTTAATTGTTTTTTTGTATGAAGCTGCAAAGTAATCAGCAAAACCTTCTACGAGGGATGCTGTAGGTAAATCGTCAAGATAGTTATAAAAAGAACTTTGGGTTGGATGTAAAGAGTAGTTAATGTGGTGCGCGTATTCATGCCATATAGCTACCTGGTCTTCGGCGGCATCTACTCCGCCAACGCCAAAACGAATTTTATCATTGGCAGATCCTGATGACGAAATGTATGTCCAGGCTCCATTAGCATTGGGAGAACCATCAGGTCCGGCATGAGGATCTATAAAAACCCCACTTGGTGAAAATCCCAAAGATACTACCCATTCCCCTGCTTTATTTGTGTGAAAAAGTGCCATGGCTGTTTCGAACATATCGTCTCCTCAGTCCATATTATCATTCCATGTAGCTGCAGAGCTAAGTGGATAATCTTGATAAAATGAATTATATTCTATATTTGGTGCCGCAAAATTAACAATAGAACAATAATTATTAGCATACCCTTCTTTTCCCAAAGCTGCACAGTACGAAACATCTTCTAAAGTTACCCCTGTCAATTGTGCATTTAATTGAGAAGTTGTCAAATCATTATTATCAATATAACCTGAAGTCCCATATGTTACTCCAGCAGTGTAAAGCGGGTTGATAGCGAATACTTTTGATTGGAAATCAACTTCAAGAACAGAACTCCCTTTTTTCTGTATAGTTCCATCAATTGTACTTATAAGGAATATCCAATTTTCAAATTTTACCTCCCAACAAAGGACAAGATTTTTATTTTCAAGTTCAGCATAAACCTTTGAAATTTTATATTCAAATGTTTTGCCATCAGATTTCAAATCTTTTAAAGCTATTCCCAAAGCCTCTTGGTCTGTAATTGTTTCATTAGAATAAATGTTTTGGATATACTCCATGTTTTTGCAATTGTTTAAAACATAAGTAACTGTTCCGTTGTTATCGACTGATATAACTATTTCGGCACCAAAAATCGGTATGTCATTAAAAGATTGATAAAAATAGAAATTCTCTTTGTTTACGGATTTTTTTGATGTAACCAATTTAATTTCTTTTATTTCTTTAGTTATTCCAAGTTCTTTGTATCTTACTTTTAGGTATTCAATGGCAATATCTGTAGGACTTGTAAATTTCTCGCTTTTATATTTCTCTTCGAAATTAGCCTTTATTATATTATTGTTGTCATACCACACAAGCCCATCCTTTCTCACAATCTCATTTTTTTTAAGATTATCTATTGACATATTCTCAGGCTTTTGTCCAAAACAAATCGTTGAGGTCAAAAATAATCCTATACATACTTTATAAATTATCATTTTCATAATGTTCTTTTTAAATTAATTCAAAAGTTATTCAATCCTGTAAAAGCGATAATGATAACAGTCCAGGCAATTATCAACTAAAGTTAAAGAATCATTTACTGGAAATGTTAACCTCGCGGAACCTACAAACCATCGGTTATCTCCTGAATGGTACGAAGGAATAAAATTTAATAGTAGCTTCTCTTCGGTAAGATTCGTCGCTTCGATTTTTCCAAATTCTACCAACCTGAATCCTTTACAAATTCCATAAATACCGTTCTTTTTAATTTCCAAAAAGTCGAAGCGAGGAGCTTCCGCTCCTCCTGACCATCCACCGTATTCTAAGGAAAGAAACCATTTTCCATGGATAGCCGAATATTCCGGTTGGAAAATATCTTTCGAATAATATCGGTTGATGTCAATTTTATCTATTAATTGGGTGGACATATCACATTGGTAGATATCTGTAATTTGGGTTCTTAACAATTCAATATCAAAATCATTGATCGACAAGATCCGCAGTGTATCCCCTGTAACAGAATAAGAACCTGAAAGGTTATTAACAAATTTGTTATCGTTATCCAAATCAAATTTCCTATCGGTCAATGCTAATTCATTGATTGTTATATTATTTCCATTTTGGTAAAATTTTCCCTGGCCGTAATTACAGGAGGTAAATACTGTTACACAATTATTTTCTGTAAAACTAATTCGAATGTCAGGTGGAACCAAATTATTATCGTTTTTGTCAGTAAACTTATGCAATTTCCAAACTGCAACTAGTTGGTTGATATCCAAATCGTCAGTCTCTTTCCGGCAGGAGTAAAATAATACAGATAAAAAAAATAGTATTGATAATAAACATATTATGTTTCTCAGAATATAGCTCTCTTTCATTTTAGCGATGTTGTTTCTCATAAACAATAAAATCAGAAATATCTGTTTAATCACTTAAATTCTTTTAATCATGAGTTACTCAGTTAACAACATCTGTTTTGTATCCACAATCCTTCCATCGCATACCAAACTATACAGGTACATTCCGGCACCAAACTCATTTGCGTTTATTGTTACGTTTCCTGTGCCGCGCTGGTTTACGGTAATTGTTTTTAAAAGCGTCCCTGTCATGTTGCAAATATGCAGTTGCGCGCTTTGCACCGTTTCCGGGATTTCAAACTTAACAGTGGTTTGTATGCTGAAAGGGTTGGGGGTGTTTTGGTAAAGTTTTGCTTCAGGAACATACGGGCTTAACTCACTTGTACTGTTTATAGAACCACTTTTCAGATCCTCCTGGCAACAGCCTGCCAGTTCGCTTTTTAATTCCTCAATCTGGGCTTGCTGTTCTTTCATGGCTTCCACAATTACCGGGATTAAGGTATTGTATTCAATATAGTAACGGTCCTGGTCTTTATCATATAAAACAGCTTCGGGAAGTATTTTTTCCAAATCCTGGGCTAAAAAGCCCAGCTTGTCTTTTTGCATTCTTTCCAGCTTTTGCCTTTCCTCCTCGTTACTGATTGTATCATTGTTTTGTTTGATAAAATCATATTTCACCCCTTTTATTTGTAAAAGCTTTTCAAGCGGTTTTTCTATAACCCTGAGATTTTCTTTTATCCGGGTGTCGGAAAAATGGTAAGTTGACCCTGCATAATGGTACTGTGCATAAATAGCTGCAAACTGGTTGTTTGGCGTGCCCACTTTGCATTGATAATTTGAACTGGGATAAATTGCCCTTCCATAACCGTCAGGCATATATGACACAATAATATCAGGGTAACCCGATCCTGACACAAAAATGGCTGAGCCAAGTTTGAGGTTATAATTGGCATCGGGGTCTATGCCGATACCAACTTTACCGCTTGAGTTTACTTTTAGCTGTGCGAAACTGCTAAACGAAACGAACACGAAACACATCGTTAATACATTTAATTTATTTTTCATAATTTTACAAAGTTTTGCGGACAGGCAAGCTCTAACTTCCTGCCCCGGTTAAACAATAATTTTTATTAACAGGTAGCCTGGCTGTTTATTCAGTTGGGCTATTTTTTTTGCTATCACAGAACTGATAAAACGTATCGAAAATACTTTTTGAAAATATTTATGCCCCCAATGCAGAATTGCAGCGGGAGGTTTTCTTAAACGAACTTGTTTATGGATTTTGTTGAATTCGATTTCATATTGATTGTATTTTTTTGGTTAACGCAAATGTATAGAAAGAAAACAAATAATGCTATAGATTAATCAGGGTTGATTCGTTTTTTTTGAAAATGCATGTTATCAATAGGTTACAACTTACAATTTAAAACCTTTCTAAAGGGTTAACCGGTAGTTTGCCCGGATGTTTGATAGCTATTGTTCATAAGTTCAGTTTCCAATTTCGAATCGTTCCAGGCTAACCGGCTAAAGTTGCGTTACCGCGACGAAGCCACCAAAAAACCGCAGTTAGCACACACTTTAAACGGTAGCGCACTGGCTTTGCCGCGCATTGTAGCCGCCCTGCTCGAAAACAACCAGACACCGGAAGGAATAAAAATCCCGGAAGTTTTGGTGCCGTATTGCGGGTTTGAGGTGATTTGCTGAATTGTTTTTAGATACAGAAAAAGCCGGATTTAAACCCGGCTTTCCATCAATATAAATTTTTTAAATTACATGAAATTCAATTAATTACAGGATGTGTCTAAATTAACATTTAATTTGCCTCCAACTTGTATTTCAAATCCAGAATTAAAGGTGACATTATTGCATTCTATATAAACAGTTTTACCATTTGCAATAACCGCAGATGATCCTGATACTGTTATAGTTTGCGCTATATATGCTCCAGAATTACTATTGAATGAATTTATGCTAAGAGATGTCGTCTGATAGTTACACTTCCGGTAATTCAGTTTTGCATTATTAAGAGCAGAATGAACATGTTCCAATTGATCTGGTGTAATACTTTGCATGTCTGCGTTATAATCCATAAGATTATTAGAACAGTGTACATCATTCCAGCAACACGGATTCGGTTTACTTAGATCAAGCATTTGTTGAATTGTAGGCGTATCGTTACAAAAATCATCCCAACTAGCTTGACAAGTTCCACCATTAGTCATCACAGTATGATAAAGGTTTAAACAGTGCCCTAACTCATGATTTATGATAACTGCAGAAGCTCTGTTAAACCATGTATTATTGTTACTAACACTTGCAATATAATTTGCATAAGGCTTAAATAAAAGAACACTATTATCTCCAATGAAATTTGCATATCCCCCTGTATTTCCTTGCGGACTTGTAATATAAACATTTATTGCGCTATTGATGCTTTGGCCATAGTTGCTTTGAAGACTAGTAAGTGCACCAAAATCGTAATATAGCGTGGTGTTCTTCCAAAAAAGACTCCAGATAATTTATACCTATATCCAGGGTCATAAACCGGCACATCCCCAAATGGTTCTAACCTCATTTCCTGATTGTTATGAAGAAGGTTATTCGCATAATCAATAATATATGCTGCGAAGTCATAACCACTGAAATTATTGGAAGGAGATAACCCGTCATTTAATTCATTAAAATTGCCTGTCCCGTCATTTTTCTGTATAAAATGTATGATCACTCTAACATACTTAATTGAACTCCCGGGAACAAAATTATTTGTCCCGCTTTTTAAGTTAACTGCATTAGGATTTGCAACATAGCATTCTTGGGAAAAACTTGCTATACTGCAAATTAAGGATAAAATTACTAATATATTTTTCATAATTATTTTTTTATAAATTTAAAACACAATACATTAGGAGAAATCGAAATTCTCACTAAATATATTCCTGGTAAAAAGTCACCTACAAAAACCTTTTCGGAAGTATGAGTAGTTTTTATTACTTGTCCGTTTAAATTTAGTATTTCAATTTGAAAGCTTTCTCTTTTGTTCGAAATATCAAATAATCGGATGCCCAAATAATCCTCAACAGGATTAGGAAATATATTAACTGAGCTATATTCATCATCTCTGGCTGAAGTATAATAAAACAACACATCACATTCAAAATTTGATTTATCCCAGTAGTCAGTTTTATATTTCCCAAAAATACTGTCCTCATAACAACGTAAAGGTCCATTTTCGTGAGGAATATCCAATACACATTCCCTGGCTTGCGGCAAAATATGTGTAACACACCCAATATGCTCCAAAATTACTCCATTAAAACTCCAGTTCGAGAATTCGTATGGGGATGTGTAGAGCGCTTTTAAATCATATCCATTGATTTTTACAGCTTTAACAGAATCTACTACCACTACACCCAATGAATCATATTTACAGAAATTACCAATATTATCTTCCCCATAAATCGTCCATCTATCACCAGGTTGGGCATTAAAATCATATAGAAGGTAAAAATGTTGATTTTTCCAATAATACACCTTTTTACCTTCTTCATACATGTATTCGTTACCTAATTCGGTGATGGTAACCCCATTTGCATGATGATACGTTTTACGAATTACTCTTACTGTTTTTCTCTCAATAATGGTGTCTTTTGTTACTTTATAAAAAGTATAACCTACATCCGGGGGCATCAAACCTTCAATCCTTGAATAATACCATTCTGCCCCGATAGGAGCAAATTCCACCTGGGAAAAACCTGCCAGATACATTACTGCAAACAAAAGCGTTAGCTTTATTTTCATAGCCTTTTATTGTTGTGTTAACAACATCTGTTTCGTATCCACAATCTTTCCATCGCAAACCAAGCTGTACAAATACATCCCGGCAACAAATTCGTTGGCACTTATTGTTACGTTATCTGCACCCCGCTGGTTTATAGTAATGGTTTTTAAAAGAGTTCCTGTCATGTTGCAAATATGCAGTTGCGCGCTTTGAACCGTTTCCGGTATTTCAAACCGGATGGTGGTTTGTACGCTGAACGGGTTGGGATTGTTTTGGTAAAGTTTTGNNCTGCAACATTCAGGTTTAACCCGCCTGTGCTATTAGTTGAGCCACTTTTCAGGGTTTCCTCGCAACAGCCTGCCAGTTCGCTTTTTAATTCCTCAATTTGCGCCTGCTGTTCTTTCATGGCTTCCACAATTACAGGGATTAAGGTATTGTATTCAATATAGTAACGGTCCTGGTCTTTATCATATAAAACAGCTTCGGGAAGTATTTTTTCCAGGTCCTGTGCTAAAAAGCCCAGCTTATCTTTTTGCATTCTTTCCAGCTTTTGCCTTTCCTCCTCGTTACTGATTGTATCATTGTTTTGTTTGATAAAATCATATTTCACCCCTTTTAATTGTAAAAGCTTTTCAAGCGGTTTTTCTATAACCCTGAGATTTTCTTTTATCCGGGTGTCGGAAAAATGATAAGTTGATCCGGCATAATGGTACTGTGCATAAACTGAGCTAAGCCTTAGGTTATAAGATGCATCGGGATCCATGCCAATGCCAACCCTGCCACTTGAATTTACTTTTAGCTGTGCGAAACTGCTAAACGAAACGAACACGAAACACATCGTTAATACATTAAATTTTTTTTTCATAATTTTACAAAGTTTTGCGGGCAGGCAAGCTCTAACTTCCTGCCCTGGTTAAACAATAATTTTTATTAACAGGTAGCCTGGCTGTTTATTCAGTTAGGCTATTTTTTTTTGCTGTCACAGAACTGATAAAACGTATCGAAAATACTTTATGAAACTATTTTACACTCCCAATGCAAAATTGCAGCGGGAGGTTTTCTTAAACGAACTTGTTTATGGATTTTGTTGGATTCGATTTCATATTGATTGTATTTTTTTGGTTAACGCAAATATATAGTAAAAAAACAAAGAATACTACAGTTTAATCATAGTTGATTCGTTTTAAACGGCAGCGCACTTGCCTTGCCGCGAATTGTAGCCGCTTTACTGGAAAATAACCAGACACCGGAAGGGATAAAAATTCCGAAAGATTTGGTGCCGTATTGTGGGTTTGAGGTGATAAACTAATCTTTGGGATAAAACATTCATATACAGGGCTGTTCTGGTTAAGGGCGGCCTTTTTTATTTTCAATTAATTTTTACTTTTGCACCAACAGAAAACAGACAGATATGCCACACAGGGCCGGTAAACAATTAACAGAAACCATTGCAAAACAGTCGGAACGGATTGAATATTTCTGCACCGCAGAGAATATTTCTCCCAATCTTGCCGTTCACGAAATGCGCAAAACCTTTAAACGGATGCGCGCTTTGCTGCGTTTTTATAATGCGTTCCCCGAAGAGTTTTCGCCCGAATTTATTTTGCAGATAAAATATTTTGGAAGGGCGCTAACCCACCTGCGCGAATCGTTTGTAAACCTACAGATCTTTGAACGGATTACCGCTGGAAATGCGATGATTCCTGAACGAAAAATCAGGGCTGCCCGCGAACTGTTTGCCGGGAAAAACCGCGAGGTTGTTGAAAGGGGGTTTTTTGCCGCCGAAGGTTGCGATACCATCATGAAATTCACCGGAACGCTTGCCGCGCAATTGGCCGATGTTTCACTCCCTGTACCGTCGCAACTGCAATTTGCCGCCGAATTGGAAGATTCGTACCTGAAATCGTTCCAGATTTATCAAACATTGACGGTTTTTTCCGGATCCGAAAAGGTTCACGAGTTGCGTAAAAAACTGAAACAATTGTATTACCAGTTCGATTTTATACGTTTTGTCCACCCCCGTTTTTTCAGGCTGAAAACTTACCACTTGAACAACATTACTGAACAGTTGGGCGAAGACCACGACCTGTTTGTTTTTTTGAATGACCTGTTTGAAAACCGTTACGATTTTACAGGCGAAGAGCTTGAAATTCTTGAAAACCAAATTCAGCACCTGCGCGAACTCAACCGCATCAAACTTTTTCCGCGGCTAAAACAATTTTTTTCTGAAACTCCAGAATCTTTCAAACTGAAATTACTGGGAATTTTTAAGGTGCCTGTAATATGAAATTTTATTCGCATTGAAAGGTTAACAAAACCGCCACCCTTCACCTCCACTCAGGTTGAACTTCACCCTGAGTCCCCACCCAAAAAATATTGGGCACAATGTGTAAATGACAGATTGCTCGAACCCGGCTGTCATTTCGACGAGGAACGAGGAGAAATCTCTTTGATTAGTAGATCTCTCCTTCGTCGGGATGACAAGAAAATTGAAATCTGTCATTGGTAGCGGAGCCGAAGGGTGATTGCCGCAATTCCCGCTTTTGAAATGCAGTATTCGACGCGGCTGACCGAAGCCACGCTTGCAGAAACCGGAGAAACTTTTGATGCATCGTAATTTTTCTCGATGTTTTTCATTTTCTCTCCTGAAAGTCCCCGGGAAAGAGAAAGTTTTTCGATAGGTTTTCCGGTTGATGCTGGCAGACGATGTGGGGCATGGCGAAGGAATGTGATTTGTAGTGATTTATTGAGATTGATGGAGATTTATTGAAAATATAATTCATCACTTGCAATTTTCTAAAAATATTACAGCCGGAAAGATACAAACCGAACAAGGTATTCACAACTTTATTTTCTTTATCGCCGAACTGTTGCTGAAGTTTTTAATCATTTCCAAACTTGTTAATTTTAGCTTAGGGTGAATGAACCTGGGAGCAATTTCAGTAAGTGGCACCAGTACAAATTGACGGAGTTGAATCAGCGGATGTGGAATTGTTAAGTTTTCTTTTTCGATTATTTTATTGTCAAAATACAAAATGTCTATGTCCATTTCGCGTGATTTGTATTGATTGCCATCTCGTTTTCTTCCAAATAGGCTTTCAATAAAGTTGATTTTCTCAAGAAGTACTAAAGGAGAAAACTCTGTTTCAATCAACAAAACCTGGTTCCAGAAATTTTCGTCACTTTGAAAACCCCAGGGCGGAGTTTCGTAAACTGAAGATTGTTTAATAATTTCACCTAACTCATTTTTAATGAATGAGTAAACTTTACTGAAATTATCTTGTTTATTTCCGGTATTTCCACCTATTCCCAAAAAAACCTGATGCATTGAAGTGTATATTTGTAATTTTAAATGAATGTTGTTACCGATAAGTTAGAAGAAATAAAATTAGCTAAAAATAAATACACAAAGTAATATGAAAGAGTTTTTTAAATATGTTTTGGCTACTGTTGCCGGGATTTTTGCAGTTTCGATAATAGGGGTGATCCTGTTGTTTATGATAATCGGGGCGATTATCTCGTCAGCAGAAAAACAGGTGGTAGTTGAGAATAATTCGATGCTGGTGCTCGATATGGGCCGGCAAATTGTTGATCGTGCCCCAAACGATCCGTTTGAGGATATGGAATTGCCGTTTTTATCACAGGTAAAATCGCTGGGGCTTGATGATATTTTTACATCGCTTGAAAATGCAGCGGCCGATGATAATATTAAAGGGGTATATCTTAAACTTTCCATGTTCGGCGGAGGAATGGCATCGGTTGAAGAAATCAGGAATGCACTGATAGAATTTAAGAAAAACTGCGACAAACCAATTTATGCACATGCCGACCAATATATGATGGATCAAAAATCATATTACCTGGCAACTGTTGCCGATAAAATTGTTATTCACCCCGAAGTTTCAGTCGATTTTCGCGGATTGGGCGGCGAAATGCTGTTTTTCAGGAATGCGCTTGATAAAGTTGGCATTGAAATGCAGATAGTTCGGCATGGCAAATTCAAAGCAGCGGTTGAACCTTTCATGCTTGATAAAATGAGCGCGGAAAACAGGGAACAGCAGCTCACTTACATGAACAGCCTGTGGAACCACATGTTAAAAGGGATTTCGGAAAAAAGAAATATCCCTGTTGAAAAACTGAACCTGCTGGCCGATGAGGTTCAAACTTTCAACAAAGGCCAAAAAGCTGTTGAAACAGGATTAGTTGACGAGGTAAAATATAAAGATCAGGTTTTGGACGACTTGCGGGAGATTACGGGAATTACCGGGACAAAAGATGTTCCGGTGATTACTGCATCGAAATATGCCGACGTTCCGGCGAAGGAGAAAAAATTCAGCCGGAATAAAATTGCTGTTATTTATGCCAGCGGAGATATCGGAATGTCGTTTGGCGGCGAATTTATTGATGGCGACAAGCTCTCGCGTGAAATTCGCAAAGTTCGCCAGGACAGCACTTACAAAGCCGTTGTGCTGCGCGTTAATTCTCCAGGGGGGACTATTTTCGACTCGGAAACCATCTGGCGCGAGGTAAAACTGGCTGCTGACGAAAAAACATTGGTGGTTTCGTTTGGCAACGTGGCTGCTTCGGGTGGATATTACATTTCCTGCGCTGCTGATAAAATTCTGGCCAGCCCAAATACAATAACCGGTTCAATCGGAATTTTTGGTACCATCCCTAATTTTGGTGAGTTGCTGAATGACAAACTCGGAATTACAACCGATGTGGTAAAAACAAATAAAAACTCAGATTTGTTAACGCTAACACGCCCGATGACAGAAGTTGAAAGGCAGTTAATCCAAAACACCATAGAGGAAGGATATAATACTTTTGTTGGGCATGTTGCCGAAGGGCGCGGAAAGACTGTGGCTCAGATTGATTCCATTGGACAGGGCAGGGTGTGGAGCGGTGAAAATGCAAAAGAAATCGGGCTGATTGACGATTTTGGCGGGTTGAAAGACGCTATTGCACTGGCTGCCGAAATTGAAGGGCTGGAAGAGTACCGCACCGTTGGCTTACCTGCGTTGCCCGACCCGTTTCAGGAACTATTTAAAATGGGTACCGATAACATTCGCGCCCGTTTCCTGAAAAACGAATTAGGTGAAAAATACCGCTATTACGAATATTTTAAAAAGATGTCGGGCATGAGCGGCGTTTATGCCCGAATGCCGTATGATATTTTTGTGAATTAATGTTTTTCATTGTTATCAACGGTTAAACCCAAAGGGTGTTTATCTTTTTATACAGAAACTTTTGGCTTGCCTGCTTTTTTTCGATGCAACCCTTATTAATCGGGGAAATAACCCCTGATAATTCCCCGTTTCGAGTCTTTTACAAAAAGCAGTATTTCGTCCCTTTCGAGCGAGGCGGGCATTTCGGCTTCAATAATTTCAACTGCCTGAGAAGTGTTTAATCCTTTCTGGTAAATATAGCGGTAAATATCCTGCACCTCGCGGATTTTCTCGTTTGAATAGTTCCTGCGCCGAAGGCCGATGGAGTTGATTCCCACGTAAGAGAGCGGTTCGCGGCCGGCTTTGATAAAGGGGGGTACGTCTTTTCTCACCAGCGAACCGCCTGCAATCATCACGTGTTTGCCGATATGGCAAAACTGATGAACGGCAACCATTCCACCCAGAATGGCAAAATCGTCAACGATAACTTCGCCTGCTAATTGGGTGTTGTTTACCAGAATTACATTGCTTCCCACAATACAATCGTGGGCAATGTGTACATAAGCCATAATCAGGTTGTTGCTTCCAACAACGGTTTTGCCGTTTGCCACGGTTCCCCGGTTAATGGTTACAAATTCGCGGATGGTGTTGTTATCGCCAATTTCAAGTGTGGTATATTCGCCCCTGAATTTTAAATCCTGGGGAATAGCGCCAATAACAGCGCCCGGAAAAACACGGCAGTTTTTACCGATTCTTGTCCCGGGCAGTATGGTAACGCTCGAACCAATATGTGTCCCTTCTCCGATTTCAACGTCATTATCGATAGTTACGAAAGGTTCAATTACAACGTTATCCGCTACTTTTGCATCAGGATGAACGTATGCTAATAGTTGTTTCATCATGGTGTATTAACTAATTTCGTTTTGTTTTACAATTTGAGCCATAAATTCGCCTTCGGCAACAATTTTACCGCCCACGTAAGTTATGCCTTTCATGTTGGCAATTCCTCTTCGAATGGGCGAAACTAAGTTTAATTTAAAAATTAAAGTATCGCCGGGGACAACTTTTCTTCTGAATTTAACATTATCAATCCGGACAAAATAGGTTGAGAATTTCCCTTCCAACTGGCTTAATACCAGCAAACCCCCTGTTTGGGCCATTGCTTCAACCAGCAAAACCCCGGGCATCACAGGTTCGTTGGGGAAATGCCCCCGGAAGAATTGTTCGTTAAAAGTAACGTTTTTAATACCAATTATTTCATTGTCGCTTTTCGCAATTATTTTGTCAACCAGCAAGAACGGGTAACGGTGGGGCAATAAATCCTTTATCTGGTTGATGTCTAATATGGGGGTTTTGCCCGGGTCGTAATCCGGAGCGCTTTCTTCGGCAAGTACGATACTTTTTTTAAGTGCTTTGGCAAACATCGTGTTTGGCCCATGTCCCGGTTTTGAAGCGATAATTCTTCCTTTGATATGTTTTCCGCACAAAGCCAAATCGCCTATTACATCGAGTAACTTGTGACGCGCACATTCGTTGTCGAAATGTAATTCGAGGTTGTTCAAAATGCCCTGTGGTTTAACTTCAACGTGTTTGTGGTGAAATAAATCGGCCAAACGATCGAGTTCTGCCTGACTGATATCTTTGTCGATAATCACAATCGCATTCTCCAGATCGCCCCCTTTAACGAGGTTGTGGTTTAGCAAAAATTCAAGTTCGCGAAGAAATACAAATGTGCGGCAACTTGCAATTTCAGTTTTAAAATCTTTTATAGAATTTAATGTGGCGAACTGGTTATTCAGCACTTCCGATTTAAACGAAATGGTCACATTCAAACGGTAATCGTCATCGGGCAGTGCAACAATGTGCGACCCCGATTTTTCGTCGTAAATTTCAATTTTTTCTTTGATGACAAAGTACTCACGTTCAGCCTCCTGTTCCGCAATTCCTGCTTTTTCGATGGCATTTACAAAATAAATGGAACTGCCGTCTATAATTGGCGCTTCTTCGTTGTTTACTTCAATTAATACATTGTCGAGGTCCATTCCAAGGAGCGCAGCCAGCGCATGTTCGATAGTTCCGATACGGGCGCCGTTTTTTTGCAGGAGCGTTCCCCTGGAAGTATCTATTACCAAATCAACGTCGGCTTCAATAATAGGTTGATTTTCAAGATCGATCCGCTTGAATTTAAACCCATGGTTAATGGGAGCGGGCAAAAAGTTCATGGTAACATCCACCCCGGTATGCAATCCTCTTCCCTGGATTGTAAACGAACTTGCCAGCGTTTTCTGTTTAACATTCATCCCTAATCAGTATTTTCTGAATTTTTTATCTGTTGTTTTAATGATTTCATTTCCTTTTGAAGTTGAATTACTTCATCGCGAAGTTTTGGGAGGTTTTTATAGACAGTTATAATTCTGATTGCATCGCTGATGTTTACTGCCGGCGAACCCAGGATTACCTGATCGCCTTTCACCGATTTTGCCACGCCCGACTGGGCGCCAATGGTTACATTGTCGCTTATGGTAAGATGTCCGGCAAGTCCGACCTGTCCGGCAATTTTGCAGTTTTTTCCGATTTTTGTGGTGCCGGCCATTCCTGACTGGCCTGCAATTACCGTGTTTTCTCCAATTTCGCAATTATGGGCTACCTGGACGAGATTGTCGATTTTTGCTCCTTTCCTGATGATGGTAGAACCCATTGTGCCACAGTCAACTGTAGTATTTGCGCCAATTTCAACATCATCTTCCAAAACTGCATTTCCTATTTGCGGGATTTTTTTATACGCGCCGTTTTCAAGCGGTGCGAACCCAAATCCGTCGGACCCAATTACTGCTCCTGAATGAATGATGCACCGGTTTCCGATTACCGAATCGTCGTAAATTTTAGCGCCGGCATAAATTATACTTTCATTTCCAACAGTAACATTATCGCCAATAAATACCTGGGGATAAATTTTTGTGTTGTTGCCAATTTTCGAATTTTTACCAACATAAGCAAAGGCGCCAAAATAAATGTCCGTTCCAACTGTAGCGGTTTGGTCGATGAAGCTGGGCTGTTCAATTCCGGTTTTTAATGATGATTTGGCCTGCATGTATAAATCGAGAAGTGATGCAAATGCCTGATAGGCATCGTCAACTTTTATTAAAGTGGCTTTAACTGTTTCTTTGGGCAAAAAATTTTTATTTACCAACACCACCGAAGCGTTGGTTGTATAAAGAAAATTTTCGTATTTCAGATTGGCCAGAAATGCTAAAGTGCCTGGTTTTCCTTGTTCTATTTTCGAAACGTTTGATACCTTAATGTCTTCATTGCCAATAATTTCTCCGTTAAGGAAATTGGCAATGTCTTTAACTTTAAAATCCATTATTTGTTTTTTAGGCGGTGCAAATATAACGTTAAACTAATTAATGTCCAATTCTTTTGGATAACACAAAAAATACTTGCGGATTGTTTTTGTCAGGGCATTTAAATTCATGTCCGAAGCCTGTTGCATATCTTTAATATTTCCGGTTTTATCTAAAACAAGTATTTTCCCGTTGTGTTTATTGTAAGCATTATTTGTTATTTCGCCCGTCATCAGAAAATATTTCGAAAGGGCGCTGTCGCCGGTAATTTCACGCGTTATAATTTCAAGAATTTTTCCCTCGGTTATTTTTGTAACAGGCGAAGTTTGTAACTGGGTCCTAAACAATTTTCTGTTGTTCAGGCTTTTGGCGAGTGACGAAAGAACCAAATCGGTATGCCACTGCCACTCTTTTATCGAGATTGAAATATCGTTGTCATCCAAAATCGAGTACCAGTCCAAAACGGTTTTTCCTTCAACCATCGTATTTCTTTTGAAATCAACGGGGCTGAATTTATTTTCAAGGAATATTTTCAGGGCAGGTGTTGAATAAATTTGCTGGCCGGCAATTGCAAGTTCTTTGGCTCTTTTTAAAATGTTGATTAACAGGCTTTCGGCTGAAACGACCGTTTTATGCAAATAAACCTGCCAATACATCAACCGCCTTGAAATGAGGAATTTTTCGATGGAATAAATCCCTTTTTCGTCAACAACCAGTTGATCATTCCAAATATTGAACATCTTAATAATCCGCTCAACCCCAATAGTCCCTTCGGCAACACCGGTAAAAAAGCTGTCGCGGTTCAGATAATCGAGCCTGTCCATATCCAGTTGGCTTGAAACGAGCTGGTGTAAAAAACGCTTTTTATATTTATTGGTAAAAATCTGAATAGCCAGGTCCAGTTTTCCTCCGAAATGTTTGTTTAACCGGTTCATCAGTAAAAGCGAAATTTCCTCGTGCGAAATTTCCACCAGCGTGTTTTCCAAAACATGCGAAAACGGGGCATGGCCAATGTCGTGAAGCAGAATGGCAGCCGTAACCGCTTCTGCCTCGGCCTCGGTAATTTCATGCCCTTTCAGCCTTAACGCCGAAATGGCCTGCCGCATTAAATGACTGGCGCCCAGGGCATGTTCAAACCGCGAATGGTTGGCGCCCGGAAAAACCAAATAAGAAAGCCCCAGTTGCTTTATTCTTCGTAACCGTTGAAAAACAGGGTGTTCAATTAAATCGAAAATGATTTCAGATTGAAGATTAATGAAACCCAAAACAGGGTCGTTAATTATTTTTTTCTTATTTAATTGTTGTTGAATCACAAATTCGTTGTTCAGATTTTTCAAAAGTATAAAACTTTAACAAACTAAATACAAGCCACTTGATTTTAGAGGACAGATATTCGCCAAATAAGCTGGCACTTTTTTTACCGTATTTAAGCCGACAGTATTTATTCTTTAAAATCAACTGGTTATATATCGGCAGGTATTTGTGTGTGTTGGAAAATTTATTATTTTTGCGGTGATTTTTCTAAAACGAGTTTTTAGGGGGCCTCTGGTTCCCTATTTTGTTAGATGTAAGTAATGATTGACAGTGATTTAGTTAAAAAGTTGGTTAAAGAAAAACTGGACGACAAAATGTTTCTGGTTGAAGTTGCCGTGAACGAACGAAACGTAATAAATATATTTGTTGACAGTTACGATGGGTTAACCATCGAGCAGTGTATCAACATCAGCAGGCATGTGGAATACAGTCTCAACAGGGACGAGGAAGATTTTGAACTTCAGGTTTCGTCGCCCGGTTTGTCAGCAAAATTTAAAGTAAAAGAACAGTATAAAAAATATGTGGGGCGTTTGGTTGAAGTGGTTACAAATGCCGATATTAAACTTGAAGGGATTATTTTAAGTGCAACAGAAGATGGGATAACCCTTGAAACTTCAACACGCGAATTGTTGGACGGACATAAAAAGAAACAGTTGGTTGTTAAACAACAGCAGTTAAAATACAACGAAATAAAAAGTGCGAAAGCAATTATTTCATTTAAATAAACGATTTGAAGTATGGAAAATATTAACCTGATTGATTCATTTGCTGAATTCAAGGAATTGAAAAACATCGACAGGGCGACGATGATGAGTGTAATTGAAGATGTATTTCGCAGTGTGCTGATCAGACAGTTTGGAACTGACGAAAATTTCGACGTCATTATCAATATCGATAAAGGCGACTTTGAAATATGGAGAAACAGGATAGTGGTGGAAGATGGCCAGATTGAAGATCCAAATGCACAGATTACTTTAACCGATGCACTAAAAATTGACAGCGACTACGAAGTGGGCGAGGAAGTTACCGACGAAGTAAAATTCATCGATTTTGGAAGAAGGGCAATTTTAAACCTCAGGCAAAACCTCGCCAGTAAAATTCTGGAACTCGAAAAAGATCATATTTACGGTAAGTACAAATCGAAAATTGGCGATATTGTTACCGGCGAAGTTTATCAGGTTTGGAAAAAGGAAATCCTTATTCTGGATGACGAAGGAAACGAACTTATACTCCCGAAACCGGAACAAATTCCTTCAGATTATTTCAGAAAGGGGGACAATGTCCGCGCAATAGTTTATAAAGTGGAACTGAGAAACAACAACCCGCTCATTATTTTATCGCGCACAGCGCCAGCTTTCCTCGAAAGACTGTTCGAACTTGAGATTCCGGAAATTTTTGACGGGTTAATAACCATAAAAAAAATTGTAAGGGTACCGGGCGAACGCGCTAAAGTTGCGGTTGAATCCTACGATGAAAGAATCGATCCGGTTGGCGCCTGCGTTGGCATGAAAGGTTCGCGGATACATGGAATTGTCCGCGAACTCAGAAACGAAAATATTGACGTTATCAACTACTCGGCCAATAATCAGTTATATATAAAGCGTGCATTGAACCCGGCAAAAATAAATTCGATTAAAATTATTGAAGATCAAAAACGCGCAGAAGTTTACCTGAAACCGGAAGAGGTTTCGCTGGCCATCGGGAAAGGCGGACTAAACATACGGCTGGCAAGCCAGTTAACCGGATACGAAATTGATGTTTACCGTGAAATGGAAGAGGACGATGAAGATGTAAACCTCGATGAATTTGGCGATGAAATTGAAAGCTGGGTAATTGATGCCCTAAAAGCAATTGGTTGTGATTCGGCTAAAAATGTGCTGAATATTTCCAGGGCTGAACTCATTAAACGCACCGATTTGGAAGAAGAAACCATTGACGAGGTAATCAGGATTTTAAAATCGGAATTTGAATAAACTTGTTAATTATAAGTACAAGTTGGGTTTTTAGTAATATTGCACCGAAAATTCAACAGATGCTTAAAGAAAAGAAAAAGGATTTTTATGGTAGATGGCAACACAATCAGACTTAGTAAACTTACAAGGGAATTCAATGTAGGGGTACACACTATTGTTGAATTTTTACATAAAAAGGGTTTTGATATTGATTCAAATCCCAATACTAAGGTTTCTGCAGTAGCTGTACAACTTCTTGAAAAAGAGTTCAAAGTCGATCTTTCAATAAAAAAGGAATCGGAGAAAATTAGCTTAAAAAGTCATCGTCCAAAAAAAGAAAGCATTTCAATTGATGACCTTGACGATTTTGAAGATGAGGAAACTGAAATAAAGTCGGCGACTAAAGTTGCACCTGAAAAGAAAGAAACAAAAATTGAGGAAGCGGTTATCCAGGTTGAGAAAATTGACAAGTTTAAGGTGATTGGAAAAATCGACCTTAGCGCTTTTAACAAACCTAAAAAGAAAGTTATTGTAGAAGAGAAACCGGAACCTAAAGTTGTTGTGCCGAAAGTTGAAAAACAACCGGAACCTAAAGTTGAAAAACAACCGGAACACAAAGTTGAGAAACAACCGGAACACAAAGTTGAGAAACAGCCTGAACCTGTAATTGAAAAGGAACCGGAAATGATTAAAACGGAAATACAGGAAAGGAAAGGGGAAGAACCAATTCAAAAAGCGCCGGAAACAGTTACCCCTGAAAAAGAAACAATTCCTGAAACTGAAATATATGTTCATAGTCCGCGCGTATCCAAAGTAGATGAGGTTAAAGTTGTAGGAATGATTGATTTGGGAAATATCAACCAAAGAACCCGTCCGGCAAAAAAATCGAGGGAAGAAAAGGAAAAAGAACGCAAGGAGCGTAACAAGATAACCGTAAACAAAAAGATTTCTGAACAACCTGCTGTTGATAGTAAAAAAGAGGGCGACAACTTGATTAAACCCCAGGTAGTTAAATTATCAGGGCCTACAGTTTTAGGTAAAATTAATCTGCCCGAAGAAAGAAAAGAACAAGGTGAGCAAGGCGGAAATCGTAAGAAACGAAGAAAACGAATTACCAAGGAAAATGGAAAAATTACGGTTGAACGCAAACCTGGCGAAAAACCAAAGGGTAATTTTGTTGTCAACAAACAGGTGCCGGGCCAGGGACAAGGGCAGAATTTAGGCAGTAAAAAGAAACGGGTGCTTAAAAAAGAGGTCAACGAGGAAGATGTACAAAAGCAAATTAAAGATACGCTTGCCAGGCTAACCTCAAAAGGGAAATCAAAAGGTTCGAAACACCGTCGCGATAAAAGGGCAGTATATAACGAGCGCATGCAGGCCGATATGGAACAACTGGAAAAGGACAAAAACATCCTTAAAGTTACTGAATTTGTTTCTGTTGCCGAGTTTGCAACCATGATGAATGTGAGCGTAACCCAGGTTATTTCATCGTGCATGAGCCTTGGCTTGTTTGTTTCAATAAATCAGCGTCTCGATGCCGAAACACTTTCGGTTGTTGCCGACGAATTTGGCTTTAAGGTTGAATTTGTTAGCGTCGAAATTCAGGAAGCCATTGAAGCAGGGGAAGACAAAGTAGAAGATTTGCTGCCACGTTCCCCGATTGTAACAGTAATGGGGCATGTTGACCACGGGAAAACGTCTTTGCTCGATTATATCCGCAGTACAAACGTAATCGCCGGCGAAGCAGGTGGAATTACACAGCACATTGGCGCTTACCATGTTAAACTGGATGATAGAAGAAAAATTACTTTTCTCGACACTCCCGGCCACGAGGCTTTTACCGCCATGCGCGCCCGCGGGGCCCAGGTAACCGACATCGCAATTATTATTGTAGCTGCCGACGACAATGTGATGCCCCAAACTGTTGAAGCAATTAACCATGCGGCAGCAGCAGGCGTTCCAATTGTTTTTGCAATTAACAAAATTGATAAACCAGGCGCAAATCCCGAAAAAATTAAAGAAGCGCTGGCCAATATGAATTACCTGGTGGAAGAGTGGGGCGGAAAATACCAGTCGCATGATATTTCAGCTAAACAGGGAATTGGTGTTGCAGAGTTGCTTGAGAAAGTGCTTCTTGAAGCAGAAATGCTCGAGCTGAAAGCCAATCCAAATAAAAATGCCCACGGTACAATTATTGAATCTTCCCTCGATAAAGGACGTGGTTACGTGGCAACTTTGCTGGTACAGGGCGGAACGCTGAAAGTTGGCGATATGATTATTGCCGGTCAGCATTACGGGCACGTTAAAGCAATGTTTAACGAACGTAACCAGAAAATTGATAAAGTCGGGCCTGCCGAACCTGCTATTATTCTTGGACTAAGCGGCGCTCCGCAGGCGGGCGACAGGTTTAATGTGATGGATAATGAAAGGGAAGCCCGGAATATTGCCAACAAACGCGAACAGTTGGCACGCGAGCAGGGGCTTCGGACCCAAAAACACATCACCCTGGATGAAATTGGGCGGCGCATTGCCATTGGAAACTTCCAGGAACTGAACCTGATTGTAAAAGGCGACGTTGACGGCTCAATTGAAGCGCTTTCCGATTCGTTAATCAAACTTTCAACCGAAGAAATCCAGGTAAATATTAAACACAAGGCAGTAGGGCAGATATCTGAATCGGATATTCTTCTGGCGGCAGCATCTGAAGCTATTGTCATTGGGTTTCAGGTCCGTCCGTCGTTAAATGCACGTAAACTTGCTGAAAAAGAGCAGATTGATGTGCGTTTGTATTCGATTATTTACGATGCCATTAACGAAATCAGGGCTGCAATGGAAGGTATGTTATCGCCCGAGATTAAGGAAGAAATACTGGGAACTGTTGAGGTACTTGAAGTTTTCGAAATAACCAAGGTAGGTAATATTGCAGGTTGTATTGTTCGCGACGGTAAAATCAGCCGAAACTCAAAAATACGTGTTATCCGCGATGGTATTGTAATTTACACAGGTACCCTGGGTTCGCTGAAACGTTTTAAAGATGACGTAAAAGAGGTGAAAAACGGATATGAATGCGGATTAAACATCGAAAAATTCAACGATATAAAAATTGGCGACCATATTGAAGCGTTTCATGAAGTTGAAGTTGCCAAACAACTTTAATAAAACAATACAAACTGAAAAGGCCGGAAATTTCGGCCTTTTTTGATCTGAAAAGATTCAAAAAAGGCAAGGTTATTAACAATCGGTGTTTCATTTAAAAAGCTGAAAAGCAATTCTTTTGATTTTCTTAATCTGTAAATTTGGGAAAAATTTGGTTTTGTTCTTTTTTGGATTGAACTGTAATGAAACAGGGAAGTGTTTATTAACCAAAGTAAAGTATTAAAATATGAAAGGAAAACTGATTGTTGTAATCGTGCTGGTTTTGGCAATTATTGTTGCCGCAGTTTTTTATTTCACAAAAACTGAAAATACATTTTTCAGGGAAACATCGTTGTACAAAGCCATTCCGGTTTCGGTCCCTGTCTTTATTGAAGCGGGTTCACTTAAATCGGTATCTGCAAAAAATGCAGTAATTGAACAATTTGCAGGTTTAAAAAGAACAGGCGAAATAACCGGTTGGATACAAAAACTTGATTCGATAATTAAGGGGAACAATGATATACAGAATAGCCTGAGAAGTGAACCTTTTATTGCAGCACTGGGTTTTTTGGACGAACAAAACCTGACCCCGTTAATTATCCAGAAAGCCGAAAGCAACAGCAGACAGCGGACACTTGAAAATCTTGCCCGCGCGTTGTACCCTGAATCAAAATATACTTACACCAAAATTGATTATACCGGATATAGAATTACAACCGTAACCTCGGCAAACAATGTAAATGTGCTTAATTATTGTTTTACTTCCGGATTAGTTATGGCAAGTACAAACCTGGTTTTAGTACAGCAAGCTTTACTTCAGTTAACAGAACCCGGAATTTTAAACAATACGGGCTTTATAAAACTGAATGAATCTGTTGAACCGCTGCCCGAGGTTTCAATTTACCTTAATCAAAAGCTCTTCCCTGATATTATTGCCGAATGGGTAAACAGTACTTCAATTGAAGCCATAAATGAATTTGGCGGGATTGACAGGAGAAACCATTACCGCAGTATTCAAGGTTTTAAACGATATGCAGACTGGAGCCAGTTAGCCGCGACCATTAATAATTATGACCTGGTTTTAAAAGGAAAAACAGTTGCAAGCGATTCGTTAAATCATTTTCTTGCAGTTTTTTACGGACAACTTCCGGTTCGCTCCCAGGCCGAAAATGTGCTGCCAGGCAACACATCCTTTTTTACCAGTTACACATTTTCAAACAAAAGGCTGTTCTTCGAAAGGATTGAAAATTACAATGCACTTGGCAACGCCTATTACAAACGCGAGGATTTAATCAAAAAAATCGAACTCGGTTTGGAAATAAATTTCAAAAATAAATTTCAGTCGCTCCTGAAAAATGAACTAATTGTGGCTAATACAAATATTCCCCCCAATCCTGATAATAGGACCACTTTGTTTTTGCTTGAAATGAATAATAAATCGAAAGCTGAAAAACAACTGGATACGATGCTGATGAATTATGCCCAAAAAAAGGAAATTCCGGTTGAAGATTTGAAAAACACGATTTGGGTAAACGATAATACCGGTTTTACTATTTTTGAGTTTCCTTTTCCTTCGTTTCCGGGAATTTGGTTGGGTAAACCGTTTTCAGGCTCACAGGCAAAATTCGGGGGTTTTTACAAGGATTTTCTTGTTTTTTCCAATACAGAAGTTGGTTTACGGGATTACCTGATCGATATGCACGAGAATAACACGCTTTCGAAAAACAGCTATTACCAGCGTGTTAAAAGCAATGCCGAAAGTAAGTCGAATATCAGCACGTATGTTAATATTGGGCGAAACCTGAATTTGACAAACGAATTTTTTAACGGCGAAACCGCGAAAAAAATAAACAAAAACAAGGCGCTGGCAAAAAAAATACTGGCTGTAAACTGGCAGGTGAATAGCGGAAAAGAGATTTTTTCAAATACAATATCTGTTTCGTTCGATGATGGAAAGGCTGATGTTGAGGAAAACACTGAAAGTAAAGGAAACCTGGCAACCACAGGAAAAGTGGAAACCACGGGCGACAGCCAAACTACGTGGCAATGCAAAATTGGCAATCCGCTGATTACCAAGCCAGTTTTTACTGTTAACCACCTCGACAAGGAAAACCTGGAAATTATGGTTCAGGATAAATCGGATAAACTTCATCAAATCAGTAACGACGGGACTATTCGCTGGAGCATTGAGGTTGATGGGCCTGTGATGAGCGGAATCTTCCAAATCGATTACCTGGCCAACGGAAAACTGCAATACCTTTTCAGCACTAAAAACAAACTTTATATTGTTGACAGGAACGGCGTGAACCTGGAAGGGTTTCCGGTGGTTTTTCCCGCAGAAGCGACTGCAGGTGTGAGTGTTTTCGATTACGATAACAACCGGATTTACCGCTATTTTGTTCCGTGCAACGATAAAAAGATTTATGCCTACGACAAGGAAGGTAAAATTATGACGGGCTGGGTTTTTGAAGGGGCCAAATCTCAGGTTACCACACCGGTTCAGCATTTCAGGGTAAAAGGTAAAGATTATATTGTTTTTAAGGATAGAAATCAGGTGTATATCCAAAACCGTAAAGGCGAGCCGGCTGCCAAAACTGCCGCCGAATTCGAAAACTCACTAAATCCAATATATTTGGTTTCATCAGGTAATCCAAAAATGCTGGCAACCAGTACAAAGGGTATAATTTATTCCATCGGTTTCGATGGAAATTTTGAAGAAAAGAAAATCGCCAAATTTGATGACGGCCATTTTTTCAGGGCTGAGGATTTGAATGGCGACAACTCTCCTGAGTTTATTTTTATCGATGGAAAAGAGTTAATCGTAACCGACGAAAGCGGTACAGTTTTGTTTACACAGAAGTTTGCAAATACCATTCAGCACCAACCCAATATTTACAGGTTTGGCCCTAAACAGAAAAAAATAGGAATTGTGGATTCAAAGGCAAACCGCATTTACCTGTTCGATATTGCAGGGCAGCCACACCCCGGATTTCCGTTGCAGGGCGCTACCGAATTCAGTATTGGCAAAACAACGCAAAGTGCTAAAAACCTTAATTTAATTGTGGGAAGCAAAGGTGGAAGTTTGTATAATTACGTGCTGGATTAATTTCTTTCAAAAACATAAATCACTGAACTGCATTTTGCCGGATTGAAAATGCTTTTCAACCACGAAATTTTACCATAAAAAATTCCCTTAAACAGGGCGAGTTTCAATTTTATGTATTTCGTAGGATTAAACCAATCCTCCAATTCAAAAACAACCTGTATAAAATTCTGAAATAAACTGGGAAGGTTTGTATATTTGTACTGTTTGAAAATCAGGTTAAAATGAAAGTGATTATAGAGGTAAAAGATAGTAAAGCAGAATTTGTGATGGAATTGCTAAACAGTTTATCATTTGTAAAAGCAAAACCAATTACTGACGAGAAGGCCATTCTTATAGAAGAGATTAAAGAAGCTGTGAAAAACGTAAAACTGGCCAGGCAGGGCAAACTCAAGGCTAAACCCCTTAACGAACTGCTCAATGAGTTATAATGTTGTTACTATCCCCCCGTTTGACAGGCAACTAAAACGGCTGGCGAAAAAATGCTTTTCTTTAAAAACCGATTTGGCCTTACTCGGTAAGTAGTTGGCTGATAATCCTAAAATAGGTAAACCCATTGGACAGGACTGTTATAAAATAAGACTGGCAATTTCGTCCAAAGGAAAAGGAAAGTCCGGTGGCGCAAGGATTATTACGCATGTTGTTGTATCGGGGGAAGTAGTTTTCCTAATTGCCATTTATGATAAATCGGAAAAGACAAACTTAACCGATTCAGAATTAAGTGAGCTTCTTTCATTTTTTGATTAATTCGAACGTTCAAAAACATAAATAACCGAACTGCATTTTGCCGGATGGAAAATACTGTTTAACCAGGAGAGTTTACCATAGGAAATTCCTTTAAATAAAGCCAGTTTCGATTTTTTGTACTTCTCGCTCAGCATGGCAACATAAAACGAGTCGAAAGGCATGGTGTGTAATGATGACAATTTGAAACCATGTATTTCACCAAGCTGTTTCATTTGTTTCGGGGCAAAATGCCAGATGTGGCGTGGAACATCGTAGGCAGCCCAAAATTCTTTGTAGTGTTTTGCGTCGGTCGAACTGTGATTTGGAACCGCAATAATCAGTTTCCCCTTTTCTTTTAAAAGTCGATGGAAGGTTTCCATGTTCTCATTAATCAGGTGAATGTGTTCCAATACGTGCCAAAGCGTTATTACATCGAAACTTTTATCTTTCAGCGTAAAAAGCTTTTCCGACGGAAGATTGTCAAGATTGAATTCC
Organism: Prolixibacteraceae bacterium; assembly: GCA_009773765.1. Classification (GTDB taxonomy): domain Bacteria; phylum Bacteroidota; class Bacteroidia; order Bacteroidales; family Prolixibacteraceae; genus Draconibacterium. The sequence continues at coordinate 34,298 of WTWZ01000016.1, forward strand.
TTTTTGGCAAAATCTCGGGCATCGCTGCTTTTTTCCGTTCCGGTAACCTGCCAGCCGTTCTGTTTCATTTCATTCAGAAAAAAACCGGTGCCGGTGCCAACATCCAGAATTTGTCCTGTTTTCAGCGAAGTGGCTTTTTCAACTAGGATTCTTTTCCTGCCAAGCATGTATTTACGTACAGCATGATATATCGAATTTACTACTCCTTTTGAAGTATTCGAATGTGAGATGTAGTTTTCAGATTGATAATATGCTCCAATATTGTCTTCATCTTCAATATTTTCGGTGATTTTAAACCCGCACGAATTGCATTGTTTTATACTGAATTGCTCCCCTGAAACAAAAAAATCGGTACAGGTTAAAAATGGCGAAAACGCTTTCCCATCACAAACCGGGCACTGCTGAACGTTGAATTTTGACATTGGTTTTATTTCTTTCACCTCTCCTTTGGAGAGGCCGGGAGAGGCTTCTTTTTTATATTATCAGCATCGCATCGCCATAAGTGCCAAACCGATAATCCTCTTTCAGCGCTGTGCGATAAGCTTCCATTACAAAATCGTATCCGCCAAATGCGGCCACCATCATCAGCAAAGTGGAGTAGGGCAGATGAAAGTTGGTAATCATTGAGTTTGCCACGCTGAATTCAAAGGGGGGAAATATGAATTTGTTAGTCCAACCCTCGAACGGGTTCAAATATCCCTGGGTAGAAACCGAACTTTCCATGGTGCGGATTACGGTTGTGCCAACGGCGCAGATGTTTTTTTTCATGTCTTTGGCAGCGTTTACAACTTTGCAGGCATCTTCTGTAATCCATATTTGTTCCGAGTCCATTTTGTGTTTGGTCAAATCTTCAACATCAACACTGCGGAAATTTCCCAATCCAACGTGTAAAGTGAGATAAGTAAAATTAACCCCTTTAATTTCCAAACGTTTCAGGAGTTCGCGGCTAAAGTGAAGCCCGGCAGTTGGTGCGGCCACTGCGCCTTCGTGTTTGGCGTAAATAGTTTGGTATCTTTCTTTATCTTCGGGCTGAACCGGGCGGTTAATAAATTTTGGCAATGGCGTTTCACCCAGTTCGTACAGGGTTTTTTTGAATTCGTCATACGGCCCGTCAAAAAGGAAACGAAGTGTTCTGCCGCGAGAGGTGGTATTATCGATGACTTCTGCAACCAATAAATCGTCTTCGCCAAAATACAGTTTATTTCCAATCCTTATTTTTCGGGCGGGGTCAACCAAAACATCCCATAGCCGCTGTTCGCGGTTTAATTCGCGTAACAGAAAAACTTCGATCTCGGCGCCGGTTTTTTCTTTGTTACCATACAAACGTGCCGGAAAAACCTTGGTATTATTGAATACCATTACATCTTTATCATTAAAATATTCAAGTACATCTTTGAACAGCCTATGTTCAATGGCGCGTTTGGAACGGTTTAATATCATTAATTTCGATTCGTCCCTGGTTTCGGCAGGGTGTAAAGCAATTTTTTTCGAATCCAATTCAAACTTGAACTTTGATAGTTTCATATCATAATTTTTTTATGTTTTAAACTTGCTTTGTAATAATTACAAATTAACATAGTACGCTTTTTTATTTTAAAAGTCACCAAATTAAAGCAGCATCTTTCAATTGGTTTCAAACTGGTTTAAATTTTCAGTAAAAAAATCTGCTGATATTGCATTTTCAATCCTGAAATCTCCAATTCGTTTTCGTTGTAAACCTGTTAAATAAGCTCCACATTTTAGTTCTGCCCCAATATCGCGGGCCAGCGAGCGGATGTAGGTCCCTTTGCTGCATACAACTTTAATTACAATAGTTGGCAACTGAAACGAAACCAGTTCAATCTCACTAATAACAATTTTTTTGGGTTGAAGTTTTAGTGGGTCTCCTTTTCGTGCATATTCAAACGCTCTTTTCCCTTTTACTTTAACTGCTGAAAAAACCGGTGGAACCTGTTCTGTTTCCCCTTCAAATTTGCTCATGGCCGACAATACCATCTCTTCAGTAACATGTGAATATTCTTTTTTGCTGTCTTCTTCAGTTTCCATGTCAAACGAGGGCGTTGTAGCCCCAAGTTTAAGAGTGGCCAAATATTCCTTTTCCTGTAACTGAAAGGCTTCAATTTGTTTGGTGGCTTTACCTGTACACAGAATCATCAGCCCTGTTGCCAGTGGATCAAGTGTTCCGGCATGGCCAACTTTCAGTTTTTTAACTCCTGTTTTACGATACAAAGCATTACGCACTTTACTTACCAAATCGAATGAGGTACAATAGAGATCTTTATTAAACAATAAAACCTCGCCATTAATAAAATCATAAGATTTTTTGAACTCAAACATTCGTAATTAGCTAAAATTCAGTATTTTGCATGATTTTTGCAAAAATCAGGCTGCAAAGATAGCAATTACGCCAATAATCAGAACAGGAAATGATGAAATTAATTGTTGTTTTTTGGTTTTTTCATGATGGCATAAATTTCAAAAGCGAAACCAAACAATAATATCATTGGGGCAAGTGTAATACGGCGAAAACTAAAAATGTCGGGATTAAAAACATTGGGGTCGTCGCTTTTACCTCCTGCCATTAAAATAAAACCAACCACAATTATGGCGAATCCGATTGCCATCAGTTTGTAATTTTCTTTTCCCAATGCAAACCCGGTGGTTTCCTTTATCTCCTTTTTAGCCATTTTCAATTTTTTAACGTGGTAAAGATAACTAATAAAACATTTCGTCAAATTTCATCCCAAGGAATTTGTTCACGGCAAAGTAGGTTGACAGGTACGAGAAAATTACGCCAAGAATAAAGACAGCGGCAAAGACAATTCCTGTGGGATAAATTATTTCAGCCGACAATAGGCCATGTAACTCATTTCTGTACAAATAAATGCCGGTTAATATTATAGTGCTGGCAATAACCGATCCGTAAAAACCCATCATCAAACTTTGTATCAGAAACGGTTTTCGGATAAACGAATTGCTGGCTCCAACCATTTGCATGGTATTAATGGTAAATCGCTGCGAATAAACCGAAATTCGTATGGTATTATTGATGAGCGCAACAAATATAACAGTTAACAAGACGCTGATAACCAGCACAAATAAAGTGATTTTATTTATATTGTCATTAATAACCTGAACCAGATCTTTCTGATAATATACTTCTTTTACCTGTGGATAGGACAGAAACTTTTTTTCAAGGAATTGCAAACTGTCCGTATCGGTATAATTAGCAAACAACTTAACTTCAATCGATTCAAACAACGGATTGAACCCCAGAAATCCTGTAAAATCTTCGCCTAACTGTTCTGTTAATTCCTGGCCTGCAGTTTCCTTATCAATATAACGGGTTGATTTTACATAGCTGCTTTTGTTCAGGTTTTCCTGGAGTTTTTTAACTGCATCGGGTTTAACATTGTCGTGCAAAACAAGTGTAAAACCGATTTTCTCACGCACATAATCTGACAATTTCCTCCCATTTACCAATATCAACCCGAGCAGCCCTAACATGGTTAACACCAGCGAAATACTTATCAGCGAGGTAATCCACAAATTGAAAACCCGTTTTTTTAATCTTTTTGGTTTTGTCTGTTTAATTGCCATTTTGCAAAGAATTAATAACGCTCAGCCATCAACGCGACAAATGTAAAAAAAATGATGGTTTATGAAAATGAAAACTTTTAACATCGAATTAATAAGCCGAAAAATTAATTGTTATTTTTTGGAAATACGAAAAAAGGGAATACTTTTGCAGTCCCGATTATTATCCTGATTTATAAGGAGTGTAAATAGTTGATTTTCTTTACTTTTAAGATATTTGTTCATAATATTCCGTTGCGATAAATATCTGATTGGTGGATGAATCAAAAGTTATGGAATAAATAAAATAAAATAAAGTGGACACACTTAGTTACAAAACAATTTCGGCCAACAAAACCACTGCCGGTAAAGAGTGGGTAATTGTTGATGCCGATGGACAGGTTTTAGGGCGGTTTGCAAGCAAAGTTGCAAAAATCCTGAGAGGGAAAAACAAACCGTTGTTTACCCCACATGCTGATTGTGGTGATAATGTAATTGTTATCAACGCCGAAAAAGTAGTATTAACCGGTAAAAAAATGAGCGACAAGGTTTATATACGTCACACAGGTTATCCGGGTGGACAACGTCAGCAAACAGCATCTGAAATTATGGCAAAATTCCCGGAACGACTGGTTGAAAAAGCAGTTAAAGGGATGTTGCCTAAAAACAGTCTGGGCAGAAAGTTATACACGAACTTACATGTGGTAATTGGCGCAGACCACAAACACGAGGCTCAAAAACCAAAAGTTGTTGATTTAAATACGATTAAATAGGCAAGATGGAATTAGTAAATTCATTAGGACGCAGAAAAACAGCAGTTGCCCGCATTTACCTGAATGAAGGTAAAGGTAACATTACTGTGAATAACCGGGAGTTTAAAGAATACTTCCCGTCGCTTACACTGCAATATATTGTTTTGCAGCCGTTAAATCTGATTGGTGTTCCGGAAAAATACGATATCAAGGTAAACCTCGATGGCGGTGGCCCGAAAGGACAGGCTGAAGCCTTACGTTTGGCCATATCGCGCGCGCTGGTTGAAATTGATGCTGAAGCCAGAAAAGAACTGAAAACCGCAGGCTTTCTGACCCGCGACCCCCGCGAAGTAGAACGTAAAAAACCGGGACGGCCAAAAGCAAGAAAACGTTTCCAATTCTCAAAACGTTAATAGTTATTAATCAAAATATGGATCTAAAACGGTTGAGACTTCCGGTGAACCGGAGCTACTCAATGGTTGCTTTTAGGAACATAGAAAAAGTAAAAAGATGCCAAGAACAAATTTTCAGGAATTATTAGACGCAGGTGCACATTTTGGCCACCTCAGAAGAAAGTGGAACCCAAATATGGAACCATACATTTTTATGGAAAAAAATGGAATCCACATTATTGATCTTCAAAAAACAATTGTAAAAATTGACGAGGCCGCTGCTGCAGTTAAGCAAATTGCAAAATCGGGGCGTAAAATTTTATTTGTTGCCACTAAAAAACAGGCCAAAGATTTGGTTTCCGAACTGGTTGGCAGTGTTGGTATGCCCTATGTAACCGAACGTTGGCCCGGTGGTATGTTAACCAACTTTCCAACCATCAGGAAAGCAGTAAAGAAAATGGTTTCAATCGACAGGCTTGCAAAAGACGCCAGTTGGGACAATCTTTCAAAACGGGAAAAACTGCAGATATCGAGGCAACATGCAAAACTCGAAAAAATGCTTGGAAGTATTGCCGACCTTTCCCGTTTGCCCGCAGCCTTGTTTATTGTTGATGTTATGAAGGAAAGAATCGCTGTGCGCGAAGCACAACGACTTGGGATACCTGTGTTTGCAATGGTCGATACCAATTCAAACCCCGATGATGTTGATTTTGTAATCCCGGCAAATGACGATGCCTCGCAATCAATTAAGCTCATTGTTGGCATTATGACAGATGCAATTCGCGAAGGATTGAGCGAACGCAAAGTGGAAAAAGATGTTGTTGAAGCCGACGAAGAGGAAGAAGCTCCAAAAAGATCGAGAAGAAAAATAAAAACAAGGATAACCGAAGAAGAAGATTCTGATCTTAACGTCGGTTAATTATTTAGGCAAATTAGATTTAGAAACACTTTAAAGATATTTCATTATGTCGTTTACAACTGCCGATGTAGTTAAGTTACGCAAAGTAACCGGTGCAGGAATGATGGATTGCAAAGGTGCCTTAGCCGATGCAGGTGGAAATTTCGAAAGAGCAGTGGAAATTATCCGCGAAAAGGGAAAATTAGTGGCCAACAAACGTGCCGACAGGGACGCTGCCGAAGGAGTGGTTTTGGCAAAAGTATCGGATAACAGAAAATTAGGCGCCTTGGTCGTTTTAAATTGCGAAACTGACTTTGTTGCCAAAAATGAAAATTTTGTTGTTTTCGCCGACAGTATTTTAAACATAGCTATTGCTAATAATGCCGATAGTTTGGAAACCGTTAAAAGTCTTTATCTGAACGGAAGAACCATCGAAGCCCAGGTTACCGAACAAACAGGTGTTATTGGCGAAAAAATCGAACTTTCGTATTACAGTAAAATTGATGCGGAAACCGTGGTAAGTTATATTCACCCCGGTAACAAACTGGCTACGCTTGTTGGTTTTAACAAACCGGGCATTGATGTCCAGCTTGCCAAAGATGTGGCTATGCAGGTTGCAGCAATGGCGCCAGTAGCTGTTGACAAAGATTTTGTTTCGCAGGAAGTGATTGATAAAGAGCTTGCCATTGCCAAAGAAAAATTCCGGTTGGAAGGAAAACCCGAAGCCATGCTCGATAAAATTGCGCAGGGCGCACTTCAGAAATTTTTTCAGGAATCGACCCTTTTAAACCAGACCTTTGTAAAAGATGGTAAAATTTCGGTTAAAGAGTATTTGGCTCAAAATAATAAAGATCTTACCGTTACTTCATTCGACCGTTATACGCTGAACCTGTAATTGAAAAGAAGATATTTTAAAGATAGCTACTCATTAACTTGGGTGGCTTTTTTTTTGCCAAATCCCAGGGTCAGCGAAATCATGCCCATACTTTTTGCAATTGGTTCATCTTTGTTTGTATCTGACAGAAACTTGTCGGTAATGTTGGCATATCCCGGAAAAAACGAAAATTCAAATGCAGGCCTAAAGAAATCGTTTTTACCTGTTTTAATTTTAAAACCTGCATAAATACCATTGTAAAAATTATTGTAAAAAGATTTACCACTTTTATCAATTTCTTCAATACCCGATCGTGAGCCACCTTGTTGATACATCCACCAATACATCTCCCCTTTGGTTTTTGAAAAGACGTAAAATCCGCCAAGCACACCGGCATACCAACAAAACGGTTTTTCGTTATCTTTTGTAATTGAATAATTCAATTTTGCATATAAACTTACTGCATAATGTTTTAATATTGTTGAACTTCCCCCACCAAGTGCCCCGCTACTTTCTGATTCATTGAAAAGAAAATAACCAATTCCTGGAGTAACTAAAAATGCTGGATTATTTTTAAATCTGATTAATTGCCTGATTTCTGTAAAAACATGGATACGCCCGGAATTAATTGTATGCGATCCACCCGAATTTTTGTCAAAATTTGCTTGAAAAAAACCTGGATATCCAAATCCTATATTGATGGAACTTGTTTTCTGTGAAGATACAACCAAAGAATAAAAACTGAAAAGCACGAGGATGGTTATTTGTTTCATTTTTAAACGATTTGATTTTTCCAAATTAATATAATTTGAGCTTGCGTATTTATGGCAATATTCACATAAACAGTAATTTAGTATTTATTCTTAACTGCTGTTATTACTTTTTAATGAACTTCTTGACGAAACTATCTTTATTCCCGGAATGCAATTTTAAAATATAAATGCCTGGCATAAAGCTTTCAACATCAATGGTAAAAATGGATGAGTTGATATTGTTTTGCTCTGTCATTTTTCTTCCACTTAAATCAAATAATTCAAAAGAAATCAACTGAATTTGATTACTCTCAATTGTGATTTTCGATTGAGCCGGATTGGGATAAATATTTACCAGATATTCCAAAAGGTTATCATCAATATCTACCGACAGGTTTGTTGCAATAGTCCAGTTTTCGGCCAGACTATTATCTGAATAAACGTCTTTCAGTTTCAGAAAATAACCGCCACCATCGGCTTCCACCGGCCATGGTAAACTATCAAGGTATCGCACAGAATCAATGGTATTCCCAAATGCATCGGCAAGTACAATTTTTTCTGATTTGTTCGACAGGTTTCTTGTAAACTGCCCAAAAGGAATTGATCCGTAAAATTGCTGAAACGTGTTTGAATTACCTGCCAGAATTAGATTCGTGTGGGCGTTTAATGTTGAGTTGGCCGGAAACTGATATGTTACTCCCAACTCGCTGAAATAGAATCCTGTTAAGTTTATAGTCTGATTGCTATTATTTGTGATTTCTATAAATTCCAGATCGTCGCTGTCAAATTTATTCACCGGCAAAGGATTATAATTAATTTTCGAAATTACCAACGCAGGTAAATCCGGGTTTGAGCAGGCCGTGTAATTAGTTAATCTTGTGTTTATCCAATTAATTCTGGTTTGAATCCATTCTTTCATTTTTATTATTTCTCCGCTTTGGTTGGGGATGGTTCCCCATCTTATATTTTCCCGGACCATAGCTTCAGAAGTAAGTTTTGACAATTGTTCCATTTTTTCGGCTACAGCAAAGTAGTTTAAAGGCCCGTTGGTGGCAGTCAGTTCTTTCCATCTTTTGGTGAGATAGCATTTGAAAGTTGGATTGTTATATAAATCTTTCCAGAACTTTGAGCCTGTGTTATCCCAATTATCAAATTGCCAGACATTGGTGTGACTTCTATCTAATCCCCAATGAAACAAATCGTTGCCATAGGTTAAGTCGTAATCCCAAATTGGCCCGGCCCTCAATTTTCCGTTTCTGTCTTTATGAAAATAGGTACTGTACTGATAAGAATCTGCGTTCGAAGCAAGCTCACTTATCAATATGTAATCAATAAAACTGGGCACATCAATGATGGAAGGGAAGCCGTTAATTATCGAGGCGTTTTGGGCAGTAGCCGCATTTTGTAAAATAGTAAACTGGTTTCGTATATAATTATTTTGCTGAGTGGTAATTTCATTTGGTTTTGGGCTGTCGTGAAGATAACTGGTTGAGCCAATGTATGACTGCATTGTCCATGCGACAGGATCACCGCCTGTAGTTTTATCAGCCTTGGTTACGTAACCTCCGGTTAAATCGGGAACAGTGTTATCGGTGTTTGTCATTTTTACAATGTTTATGCGGTCATCATCAATTTTAAGTTTTTCCATAAAAATGTATAACCCCCTGTAATCGCCATTAATCACAACCTCGCAGTATTCGCCCCTTGCTGCATAATTCCCCATACTCCGGGCTAAATCGTATGACAGGTAATTTCTAATCAGCGAGGGATCAAAAGCAATTGAATTTAAAATCCAGTCGTTTTCGTTCGGCATACCTAAAATGCTGACATTGTTGTTTGTGAAATTATCCTCTTTACGCGTGGTAAGTCCATACGCTTTTTTAGGAAGTGATTGAGAAGAGGATCCCCTGATTTCAACACCAATCCGGCCATTGTAATTCAGAAAATCAGGATTATTCTGATCTGTTAAGTAATTTCTGGAGCCATCGGGCCTGAAAATGATTTTCATGGTTGCCCCGATTTTAGGATCATCCGGAATTTCGTATGGCTTTCCTGTATTTGGATTGATATTGGTATTAATAATTACAATGGGCAGGTTGCTGCTGGTAAGGATTTGTGCATCAATAATTAATGCATATAATACTAAAAATGATATCAAAAGAAATAACTTCATTTAATTCTGAAACCAAGAAATACAGAAAACTGCACCACGTTAATGTCTTTGTATGTTATTGGTACAACTTCGTTGGGTTTTGAAATGAACTGAGGGAAAAATGCCACTTCGAATGATGGTTTTACAAAATTATACTTTCGGGCATTGGGCTGAAAACCGATAAGAGCGCCATAATAAAACATTTCAAAAAAATCGCTGGCATTTTCGTAAATAGGGTTGTTATACTCAGGAATTTCAGTACTTAAGCCATACACATATTTTGTCCCCTTCGTTTTGGTAATGAAGTTTATTCCGCCAACTCCCCCTCCATAAACAAAAGCTTCTGTTTTCCCTCTGAATTTGGCCTGATAAAGCACTTTAACATAACCGTTTAAAGAGTAATGGTTTAACTTGAAATCTTTACCATCGGTTTGGTTTCCTTTAACTTCATGTTCTCTAAAAAAATGCCAGGCTACTCCCGGATTAATGCTCATTCGGTTTCTAAGCCTGATTTTAATCGGGAATGGTTTTTCGAGCGAAAAAGTTGGTATATTAGTTGAAACTGTATGAAAATCAGGTGATTTGCTGTCATCTTCATCGAGTACGTATGGATAACCAACGCTGAATTTAACAGCCGGACTTATCTGGCCAAAACTGGTAGCTGAAAAAACCATCAGCATAATTAGGATGAAAACATTTTTCATAACAGAGGTATTTGTATGTAAATCAGGTTAAAATTAGTTTTTTATTCCATAATTTGATATCCAATCCAAAATAATCTCCAAAACCATTGGCGAAATGGTCTCTTCAATCTGCGCGTATTCAGCAATTGCGCCGGTTTCGCAAGTTTGAAAAAGATGGTTCAGCCCCGGTAATTCCATTGTTTTGAAATTTTTGTTTCCCCCTTCAGTGAGCGCTTTTTCAATGGCAGCGAGATTTTCTTTTGCAGGAACCTGCAAATCTTTTTCACCATTTAAAACCAGCGCCGGGCATTTCAGTTTCACAAGTGTTGGATAAGGATCGTATTGAAGGAAGAATTTGAACCACACATTATCCATCGTTTTAATCTGATTATCAACTGTAGTCTTTTGATCATCATTCAGCATATTATACATGCCGTTCGACATGGTTCTTTGCAAATCATCGGTTCTTTTTGCCGAATCGGTTTCAGTTTTCAAAATACTGAAAATCGTTTCCTGCATTTTTTTGTTTTGCAGTGCCTGGTCATAACTCAATCCTGCGGCTTTGCCAAGAAGCATGCCCTGTTCATATAAAATTTGTTCTCCAGCAATTCCAGGTCCTGCAAGCAGTACAATAAACGCAATATCATTTGTCTTTGTTGCAACCAGCGGCGCAATCAACCCGCCTTCACTATGGCCGATTAACCCTGTTTTTGCAGGATTTATCTCTTTTCTTGTTTTCAGAAAATTAACACCTGCCAAAACATCGCCGGCAAAATCTTTGCTTGTAGCTTCGCCTGTTTTTCCTTCAGAACCTCCAACACCACGGTCGTCAACACGCAAAACGGCAATCCCGTTTCGGGTCAGATAATCAGCAATTACCAGAAATGGTTTGTGTTCAAAAATGGTTTCATCGCGATCCAGCGCTCCCGATCCGGAAATCAGGATAACCGCCGGACAATTATTGGGATTTTCAGGCAGGGTAAGCGTACCTGCAATTTTAAATCCTGAAAGCGAATTCGCGTAGGTAACTTCTACCGAATGATAGGGAAATGGAGGCACGGGCGTTTGCGGCCTTTTCAGTTCGGTAACTGTATTTGTTTTCGCAAGTAACAGCGGAAATTTCATCCCGCTTTGTTCCCAGGTTCCTTCAATGGCAGTGTCGTTCATAAAAGCGCCTTTGAAACTCCCCCGAATTAGCGGAACAGACAGGACCAGGCTGTCATTATCAGCTTTGTCCACGCTGCACTCAATATCTTTTGCCCCCTGCATCGGGACATCCATTACTGCAGTTGGGTTCCCTGCCCCATCAGTCGAAAATTTGAAAATAATTTCAAGTTTTGCTGAAGTAACATCAAGGTTGCCGCTCCAGTTGCCAACTATTATTTTTGACGATTGAGAATTTACAGTTAACAATGAAGCGGGTATAATTACAAACAGGAATAATGCAAAGCGAAGATTTTTCATTACAGAAGTTAATTTAGAGAATGCAAGATACATTTAATCAGGATTAATTTCCACGGTATTCGCTTAATTTCTGAATTACTGCTTTTATAATTAACAGTTGAGGAGAATACGCAAATACATTAAAAGCCGGTAAATTTGCAAAAGGAGCTTTTCAGTTAAAAAATTGTTAAAATAATGTACCTTTGATTTCAACTAATCGAGAGTTTTCACGAACCTATGCAAAATAGATCAGTAGATAATGAATCGTTGTTATGGGAGGAGTTTAAAAAGGGAAACCAAATCGGCCTTTCTAAAATTTATCTGAACAATGTTACTGCGTTATATAATTTTGGCTGCAAATTTACAATTGATAAGAATTTGGTCAAGGACTGCATTCAGGATATATTCATCACCTTAATCCAAACCAGGTCAAAACTCTCGGATACCCGGCATGTTAAAGGCTATTTGCTGAAATCGCTGAAAAGAAAAATAATCAGGGAGTTAGTTAAAAAACAGAAATTTGATGAAATCGTTGAAAGCGGGGATTACCTGTTCGAAATTAATTTTGAAAGTTTAAGCGACATCGGGAATGAAGACGATAATTACATGAGAAGGGCATTCGAAGTCCATGCAGCGCTCGAATCGATTACCAGCAGACAAAAAGAGGCCTTGTACCTTCGGTTTAATTTAGGTTTGAGCCACATCGAAATTGCTGATGTATTACATTTGTCTTCCCAATCATCAAGGGCGCTGGTAAGCAGGGCCATTCAAAAAATAAGGGAAATTACCCAGCCGGGCAAAAAACAAATCCAAAATATCATTTCCCTGTTTTTAGCCACAGGCAATATGTTTTTTAACATATAAAATAATTGGCCAAAAGTATCTACACTTTTAGCGTTAATGTCTTACTCATATAGATAATTTACTATGGATAAATATTCAGATTACAGTGCGATCGATTTCCTGAACGACGATTCATTTGTCAGTTGGATTATGAAAACTGATATAAATGCAGTTAAGTATTGGGACGAATTCATTAAAAACAATCCTTCAAAACAGGAAGAAATTGATGGGGCTCTGGAAATTTTCAGTCATTTCAGGGTTAAACATGAAAAAATTCCTGTTGAGGAATTATTTTCAATGTGGCATAATATTACAAACCATTCAGCAAGGAAAACACGAATTACAGCGCTGAAAATGCTGAAATACGCGGCCATTTTTGTAGTGGTTTTTCTTACCGGGGCTTTAAGTTTTTATATTTTCCAGGAGTTTAATACAAGGGAATTTACAATAGCCGAAAATGCCCAAATTGATTCTGAAGAGGCGCAGATAATTCTGTCCAATGGCCAGTCGGTTCCGCTGTATCAAAAAGAAACAGAAATAAAATATAACCCTACCGGCGAAAAGATAGTTGTAAATAACGATACAATAACTCAAAAACGCACCGGTGGCGATGCTGATATGAACCGGGTAATAATGCCATTTGGGAAACATTCGCAGATAACCCTGAGCGATGGGACAAAAGTATGGCTAAATGCCGGAAGCCAGTTATTATTTCCTTCAACTTTTACCCGGAAAACGCGCGAAGTGCTTTTAATCGGGGAAGCTTTTTTTGAAGTGATCCATAACAAGGAAAAACCATTCATTGTGCGTACCGAATATGTTGATGTTGAGGTATTGGGCACCAGTTTCGATGTATCGGCATACACTGATGATAAATATTTTGAAACAGTGCTTGTGGAAGGGAAAGTTGGCATTGAGGAAAAAAAGGAGCGGTTTCTATCTGGAAGGGAAAAAATTATACTTCAGCCCAACCAAAGAATTGTTATTAATAAAGTTGATGGAGACAGAAAAGTAAGCGAAGTTGACGTGTCGGTTTATACTTCGTGGAAAAATGGGATGCTCAAGTTTGAATCACAAAATCTGGACATTATACTTCGAAAACTGGAAAGATATTATAATAAAAAAATTATTATCAAAGATGCTTTACTGGGAGGGTACAAAATTTCGGGAAAACTTGATTTAAAAAACAGTATTGAGGAAGTTCTCGATGTAATTCAGCTTACCGTTCCTGTCGATTGGGGCAAACAAAAAGAAGGTGATTATTTCATAATTAAAACAGAAATGCCTATGTAAAAAACAAATTAAAAAACCACAAAAAATAAGGGCCGGCAAATGTTCGTACCATTCGCCGGCCAGGGAGATTTATTAATTAGGTAAAATTAACAAAACGTTTAAATCTATGAAAAAAATTTGTAAGTTCTACACATTTGCGCAATTGCTGTGTGTAAAAAAAACATTTCTAATTATGCGGATAACAATAATACTATTATTAACCACAATTATCGCATCGGCGGGGAACCTGTATTCACAAACCGCCCGGTTTTCAATGGGGCTTAAAAATGTAACCTTAAAACAGGTGTTCCAGGAAATTGAAAAAAACAGCGAGTTCATAATTGTTTATTCCGACGATATGGTTGACATTTCAAAAACAGTATCGGTAAATACAACCGATGTAACAGTCGATGAAGTTTTCGAACAGGCATTTAAGGGTACAAATCTTACTTTTAAGATTAGCGATCGTCAAATAGCAATAACCCAAAAGCCTGAACCCTCAGTTTTGCATAATACCGGTATGCAGCAGGATGTGACAATCAGCGGTATTGTAAATGATGAAAAAGGATTACCAATTCCGGGGGTAAGTGTTTATGTAAAGGGAACCACTACAGGCGCTGTAACCAATAATAATGGCGAATTTAAGCTGAACATCCCGCAGGGCGGCGAGGTATTGATTTTCTCTTTTATAGGGTTCCAAACCCAGGAAATTATAATTGGTTCACAAACTTTGATAAATGTTACCATGCGCGAAGATGTGATGCAGCTTGAAGAAGTAATTGCAGTTGGTTATGGCATTCAGCGTAAAACGGACCAAACCGGGGCTACCAGCCGGTTAACTGAAGAAAACATGAATAAAAGCGTTGCAACTTCGCCGATAGAAATGATGCAAGGCCGCGTGTCGGGGGTTAATATTACACAAAACAACGGGGAACCCGGATCTGGCCTGTCGGTCCGTATTCGCGGTTCAAATTCAATTCGTTCGGGCCAGGAACCACTTTATGTAGTTGATGGAATTCCGCTCGATAATGCCGACATTACACCAAACGGAGGTACAGCCGCAGGTATTAATGAGGCTGCAAATAAAAACCCGCTCAGCTTCTTAAACCCCGAAGATATTGAATCAATTGATATTTTGAAAGATGCTTCCTCAACGGCTATTTATGGGGCGCGTGGCGCCAATGGCGTGGTTATTATCACAACAAAAAAAGGCCAAAAAGGGGAGGGTACACTTAATTACGATGGCTATATGGGCGTAGCTCAAATCCGTGAAAAAATGGATTTACTCTCTGCCAGCGAATTTCGTTCGTATGTAAAACCCAATGGGGCAAAATTGCTCGATTTGGGGGGCAGCAACGATTGGCAAAGTGAAATATACGATACCGGAATAACACAAAGCCATAATTTATCTTATGGGGGCGGGACCGATAATTTTAATTATCAGACTTCATTGGGATATCTCGATCAGGAAGGTATTATTAAATCAACAGGTATGCAGAAAATAAACGGTAAAATTAAAGTGTCGCAAAATGCTTTTAATGGCCGCTTAAACCTGGTTGGCAGCTTAATTGCCTCGCATATTGAAGATTATCGCGCACCAATTTCTGAAACAGGCGGTTTTGAAGGCGACCTTATCCTGACTTCCCTGAAATTAAACCCGACTTATCCGATTTATAAAGCCGATGGCTCCTATTATCAGCACGATAAAGATCAGCGTAACCCGGTTGCCATGATCAACCTGGTTAATGATGTAACTCAAACCGACCGGATACTGGCGAATATGTCAGCAGAATTTGAGATTGCAAATAATCTGAAATATAAACTGAATATCGGGCTTGATCGTACTATCGCTGAACGCAGAGTAAACCAGGACAAACAATTAAATTACCTTTCGAACAAAGGTGAAGCCGACATAAACGGAATAACAGCCAATAACCGTTTGGCAGAAAATTATGTTACTTATCTGAAAAATTTCGGAGACGGCCATAGTTTCAACTTTCTTGCAGGGCATGCTTATCAGTACATAAAAGTAACTTCAAGCGAAATCAATGTAAACGGATTCGAAGTGGATGATATTTTGTACACCGACAATCTGCAATACGGTAATTTTTCTGCTGCCAATGTAAATTCCTCAGCATACGAACGCGAGCTTCAATCTTTCTTCGGGCGCGTTAACTATAGTTTTAAATCCAAATATCTTTTAACAGCGACCAGCCGTGCCGATGGTTCTTCCAAATTTGGAGAAAACAAAAAATACGGGTTTTTCCCGTCGGCCGCTTTCGCATGGAGAGCTTCGGAAGAGGAATTTTTACAGGGAATTGATAAATTAAGTAACCTGAAAGTTCGTTTAGGTTGGGGCTTAACCGGAAACCAGGAAATTCCTGATAAGATTTCGTTGTTGGCCGTAGGCACAACGCCTTCTGCAAATGGCTATTTCAATGGCGCCCTTTCTCCGGGCATAACTTTCCTGAGAACTCCAAATCCCGATATTCAGTGGGAAACCACCATGCAAACAAATTTCGGTATTGATTTCGGGTTTTATGATAACCGATTTACCGGAACTATTGATATCTTCATTAAAACAACTAAAAATGTTTTACTCGAAGTACCCGCAAAAGCTCCGGCTGCCGCTCAAACCCAATGGCAGAATGTGCCCGATTTGAGGATAATCAACAATGGTTTTGAACTTGGATTAAATGGCCTATTGATAAAAAAGAAGGATTTTACATGGGATTTGGGCGTAAACTTCGCATACATTAAAAACGAAGTGAAAGATCTGCCTGTTAAATTAATTGAAACAGGCAATGCCAGCGGCCAGGGACTTTCGGGAACACGTGTTCAGATTATTACCAACGGGCAGCCTGTGGGAACTTTCTATGGAATGGTTTACGAAGGGTTGGATGCCAAAGGGCTGAGTATTTACAAAAAAGATGAGAAAGGTGTGGAAGTAAAAGAATATTTAGGTTCAGCTTTGCCCGATTTCACTTATAGCTTTAGTACAAACCTCCGCTATAAAGCTTTCGATATTAGCATGTTCTGGTATGGCTCCGAGGGTAACATGGTTTATAACAATACTGCAAATGCATTGTTCCTGAAGGGCCCCCTGGATAAAGGGAACAACGTAACAAAAGCCGTTCTGGAATCAAAAGAAAGTCCCGATAATTCAAACGCCTTCTCTTCGCGTTTTATTGAAGATGCATCGTTCCTGAGACTTTCCAATGTCACTATGGGATACACTTTCGATACTAAATCGGTTGCCTGGTTAGGGGAAGCCCGCGTATATGTAACCGGAAATAACTTGTTGGTATTTACAGGTTATACAGGTTTTGACCCTGAAGTTAGTACTGATGCCTCAGAAGCAGGCGTTCCTTCAATGGGGATGGATTATACCTCTTATCCTAAAGCCCGTACATTTACTTTTGGTGTAAATATTCAATTTTAATCAAACTTAAATCTGAAAAAAATGAAACAATATAAATTTATATTATTCTTTATTGTACTTGGTTTATTCAGTACAACGAGCTGCACCGATTTAGAGGAAAATGTTTTGGACGAACAATTGGGTGCAGATCTGGTAAACAATCCTGCAAATATCGAGTCGCTCATTAATCCGCCTTATGGCAGTTTAAGAAGGACCATTGAATGGTACGACTATTGGGCGCTCCAGGAAGTATCATCCGATGAGGTTATTATTCCGACCCGGGGCACCGACTGGTACGACAATGGTGATTGGCAGCAGCTTCATTTGCACACCTGGACAGCAGACCATGGTAGGATGAAAAATGTGTGGGATGCATTAAGCCAGGGTGTTTCGCGTGCAAATACAGCTATTTATTATATTGGCCAGTTCGACCAAAATGCAAAAACAGAATTATACATCAATGAAGCTCGCTTTTTACGTGCATATTACATGTACCTGATAAACGATTTATTCGGACAGGTGCCATTTAGGGAAGCTAACGAACTTGACTTTTCTGTTTCCCCTAAAGTATTAAACCGGAAAGCAGCCGCTGATTACATTATCAGCGAATGCAAAGCTATTATACCAATGTTGAAAACCAAAGCGGAAGTAGGTTCTGAAAGGGTTACAAAAGGGGCAGCGCAGGCTTTGCTGGCAAAAGTGTATTTGAATTACATGGTTTATACCGGTGAAGCAAAATGGGCCGAGGCAAAACAATACAGCGATGAACTTATTAATTCAGGTGCTTATTCTGTTGCCGGTGATTACTGGGCTATGTTCCAAAAAGATGTGGCCGAACACCCCGAATTTATTTTGCGAGTCCCGATGGACGACAAAGTGGATATGGGAAGTGGCAGTGTCTGGATAAATTTCACGCTACATTACAGTCAAACTTTTGGAAATATAAATAGTTTATGGAATGGACCCTCAACTACAAAAACGTTTTTTGATACATGGGATCAGAAAAATGATGCGAGGTTTTATGATAACCGGAATATTGCGGAATTGGGATTTAACCAGGGATTTATGGTTGGACAGCAATACGGAATTAATGGTGCTCCACTGAAACAAAGAAATGGCGATCCGCTGGTGTTTGTGCCAGAAATTAATTTGGGAAGCTCACCTGAAAATGCAGGCGTAAGGGTTAACAAATTTGCGCCTAACGCAAATACCCAACGTCAGTTCTCTTCTCCAAACGATGTGCCGATTATGAGGATCTCCGATATTTATCTGGTTCGTGCCGAAGCAAAATTTAGAAGCGGCGATACACAAGGCGCTTTGGCTGATATCAATTTCATCAGAAGTAAAAGAAACGCACCGGGAAAAACTTTGCCGGTTTTAACCGCCGTTACCCTAGATGATATACTTAAAGAACGTGGTTTCGAGCTGTATTGGGAAGGTTTGCGCCGCCAGGATTTGGTTCGCTTTGGAAAATTTACCCAGGCCTGGCAAGAGAAACCTGTAACCGCTGCAACAAAAACGTTGTTCCCGTTACCAACTTCAGCTATCGATGTGAACGAAAACCTGGTTCAAAACCCAGGTTATTAGTTGGCATATAGTTTTTAGTTTAGGTTAGTTTTTACCGCTGCCGGAGTTTTTTGGCAGCGGTATTTTATTTTTGTATTTTCGGCAAAATCATTTTTATGCAGCCGGATAAAAAACAACTGGAAATTCTGCTCGTAAACTATTTTCGCGAATGTTACGATGATTTTCCGAAGGGGAAACTAGCCCCCTCAGAATCGCCCGATTTTATAGTAAAAATGAGAAACCGGCGCGAACTTGGGATTGAACTCACCCGTTTAAACCCGGTAAACAAAAGCGGACTCACTGAAGATAAACTGGCCCAAAACAGGATTTGGGATGAGATTGTGACCGTTTCCTGCGAATTGTTTGAACAACATTCGGCGCTAAAACTGTTTGTGAAGTTTCTCTTTTCCGAAGATACGATTGGTGAAGACAGAAAAATTGCCGTGTCGGTGCAAGCGGCAAATCTTATCCGAAATTCAGTCAAAAACAAAAAGAAAGAAAGTTTTTTCAGGCAAAATATTTCTTCTGAAATCCTTCCCAAAGGGTTGAAAGACATATTAATAGTAAATCATCCGGCAATGGAAACATCGGCCTGGGAGCGTGCGAATAATCTTGGCATTTCAAATGATGTGGTTGACGATATCCGACGTGCGATTCATAAAAAAGATGAAAAATTATTAAGGCTTTACCAGAAGCAGCGGCTCAATTACTATTGGCTATTAATTACCACCGACCGTTTGAGGGGAGCAACAAAGTTCAACCTTGGCAAAAAAATCATGAACCACGAGTTTCACTCCGAATTTCAGCATGTATTTTTATTCGACCTGATTAAGTCGAATATTTTCCAAATCGTTTAACTTTAACGCGCTTAAATTAATATTTTAAAGAAATGACAAAAATTACCGAAACCAACAACAACATTACTTCTGCCATTAACCGTCGCAATTTTATCAGAAATTCAGCGATTTCGATGGCCGGGATTGCTCTTTTACGTTCTAAAGTTTTTGCAATGGCAAACGAAATGGGCTTAAAAGATTTGTACAAGGACGATTTCCTGATGGGGTGCGCCATTGGAAGCCGCACATTGATGGGCGAAGACAGTGGATTACGCGATTTAATTGCACGCGAGTTTAACAGCATTACTTCAGAAAATTCGATGAAGTGGTCGTTAATTCATCCAAAAGAAGATGTTTGGAATTTTGAGGAACCCGACCGGCTGATGGAATATGCTGAAAAGAACAAAATGCACGTTCAGGGGCATGTTCTTGTTTGGCACAGTCAGGTCCCGAACGATATTTTTGTTGGCCCCGATGGAAAAACGGCCAGTAAGGAATTGCTTATGAAACGCATGGAAACCCACATACTGACTTTAGTTGATAAATACAAGGGAAGAATCCATTCATGGGATGTGGTAAATGAATCAATTACCCCGGAAGATGGTTTCAGAAAAAGCAAGTGGCTCGAAATCTGTGGCCCCGGATTTATGGAACGCGCTTTCCATTTGGCACACGAAGCCGACCCGAAATGCGAGCTCATATACAACGATTATAACGAAGAAGACCCGAAACGTCGCGATTTTATTATAGAACTAGCAAAAGAATATAAAAAGAAAGGCGTGCCGATGCATGGAATGGGGATGCAGGCACATTTAAACCTCGACTCGCCCGATTTGAAACTCTGGGAAAAAGCCATTGAAATGTATGCGGCAGCAGGGTTGCGGGTTGCAATAACTGAGCTCGAAGTTGATGTTTTGCCTTACGACTGGGGGCGTTCTGCCGAAATTTCAACAAACGCCGCGTACAGGGAAACACTGAACCCTTACAAAGAAGGGCTGCCAAAGGAAATTGACGATAAACTGACAAAACGTTACGAGGAGATCTTTAAAATCCTTTTGAAACACCGCGATAAAATCGATCGTGTAACTTTCTGGGGCGCCAGCGACGATGTTTCGTGGAAAAACAACTTCCCCATGCGCGGCCGCACTAATTACCCGCTGCTTTTCGACAGACAGCATAAACCTAAAAATGCCTATTTT
>WTWZ01000017.1 GCA_009773765.1 Prolixibacteraceae bacterium
TACAACTTTACCAACCGTTGGCAAAAATTTATTGAAAATAATATAAACCAGCAGCGAGAGCACCATCGCACCAGCCGCTATTCCAAAAGCATAATTGTATCCATTTGCAAACACACTGATATATTCTGTGGCAAAAGCGCCAAGGTCGGCAACAGTTTTGCCCGAAACATGGTTGGCCAGTTCCTGGAATTTAGCAACATCATCCAAAGTCCCGTTATTAAAAGCATGGCACATGGCAGGCAAACTCCCGTCGTGCAAGTATCCCTGCGACTGAAGAAACCAGTTACGGATACCGTTGGCCACAAACGGGGCAAAGAAAGCGCCGATATTGATACCCATGTAAAAAATCATAAAAGCAGTGTCGCGCACTTTCGAATATTGCGGGTTATCGTACATCTGGCCAACCACAGCCTGCAGGTTCCCTTTAAAAAGCCCGTTTCCGAGCGCAATGGTAAACAGGCCGACCAGTGTTATTGCCAGCGGATTACCCGGGAATGCCATTACCACATAGCCCCCAAACATGATGATAATACCCAGCAAAATGACAAATTTGTATTTACGTGTGGCATCGGCAATAATCCCGCCAATTAATGCCAGCGCGTAAATACCAAAGTAAAACCAACTGTAATAACCACCAGCCTGTGCTTCGGTAAGCCCGTATTTTGCCTGAAGAAACAACACCAGAATTGCCATCATGGTGTAAAAGCCAAAGCGCTCCCCCATATTCGAGAAGAAAGCTACTAGTAAACCTTTTGGATGATTTTTAAACATAACTTTACTGTTTTATAGTTTTGATTTTCAATTTTTAATGAAAGGCAAATATAAAAATCTTTTGCACTTTGACAACTTGATAAATATCAGATTAAAACAGCGAAATATTCCTAAATTAGCACATTCACGTTTGGTTGATCAGAAAGATTGGGTTGGCATAATAATACTTTCGGCTTCCGTCTTCTGACTTCCGTCAAATTCCTTGAAATATGAAACTCTTCACAACAAAACAAATAGGTGAATTAGATAAATACACCATCGAAAACGAACCCATTTCAGATAATGATCTGATGGAACGTGCATCGTTGCAAATTACCGGTTGGCTGACAAAACGTTTTTCAACCGAAAGGAAAATGGTATTTTTTGCCGGCCCCGGGAACAATGGGGGAGATGCGCTGGCAGTTGCCCGGCAATTGGCAGATTTGGATTTTCAAAGCGAGGTTTATTTGCTGGATTTGGAAAAACCTTTAAAAGGATCGCCCGCTATTAACTGGCAACGCCTTGAACAGCAGGGAAAAGTAAAACTTTCATTGATTAAGACCGTGTTTGATTTTCCTGAAATCGGTTCAACTGATGTAATTCTCGATGGATTGTTTGGCTCTGGGATAACCCGTCCGCTTGAAGGTTTTCCGGCTGAAATTGTTCAAAAAATAAATGCACTTGCATTAAGAGGTCAACCGGCTCAAAGTCGGCTGACCTCTAAAAATACGGTGGTTTCAATTGATATTCCCAGCGGTTTAATGGGCGAAGACAATACAGGGAATATTCCTGAAAATATCATACAGGCTGATTTTACACTCACCTTCCAGTTCCCCAAAATCAGTTTCTTTTTTGCCGAAAACGAAAAATTCATTGGCAATTGGCAAGCGCTTCCAATCCGGTTGCATCCTGATGGAATTGCACAAACTTCGACCGATTTTTACCTGATTGAAAAAGAAAATGTTCAGCAGATTATTCAAAAACGTTCGCGGTTTGGGCACAAGGGAACTTACGGACATGCCCTTTTAATTGCCGGAAGTTATGGAAAAATGGGGGCTGCTGTTCTGGCGTCGAAAGCCTGTTTGCGCTCCGGCGCGGGTCTGCTGACAACTCATGTGCCGCACCTGGGATATTCAATTATTCAGACTGCTGTTCCTGAAGCCATGGCAAGTGTTGATCAACACGAATATATGTTTACTGAATTTCCCGATCTGTCACAGTTTTCGGCAATAGGTGCTGGACCGGGGATAGGCCTGAAATCGAACACAAAAAAAGCTTTAAGCGGGTTACTCGGAAAATCGGATGTGCCGCTGGTAATCGATGCCGATGCCCTGAATATTCTGGCTGAAAACAAAAACTGGCTTGAGAAACTTCCTGAAAATTCAATTCTTACTCCACATCCGGGCGAATTCAAACGGCTGGCTGGCGATACTGAAAATTCGTGGCTTCGTATTCAGCAACAGATTGAGTTTTCGAAAAGATACAAGGTAATTGTGGTATTAAAAGGAGCTTTTTCTACGGTTTCAATGCCCGGCGGGAGAGTGTTTTTTAACTCTGCCGGTAATCCCGGAATGGCTACTGCAGGCAGTGGCGATGTGCTTACAGGAATTATTCTCGGACTTCTGGCACAGGGAATATCGCCTGAAAACGCAGCCTTAACCGGTGTTTATATTCATGGTTTGGCAGGTGATCTGGCAGTTCGGCAACTTTCCGAATATTCGTTGGTTGCAGGTGATATAGTAAAATTTCTGGGCAAGGCATTTATGCATTTAAAACCCGGTTCAAAATAATAATTTTAATACATTTGGGTTTTTTATAAAAAGTGAAGGTTATGAAATTTATTGCTTTAATAATAGGAATTGTTTTGGTGTTGCCGGTTTACGGGCAACGTAAAAAAGATGAAACTGTAATACCTGCGTTTTCTGAAGGCGTGGTTTATTCGCTCCCAAGAACCGGAATCAGGGTTAAAGTAAAAGCTGTTAAAGAGACTTTTATTCCGGGCCCGTATGCAGCTTATGCCGAGCAGTTGCTGGGCATTAAAAATGTAAAAAACCGGCCGTCGGTAAACTGGGTAATTGAAGATGTTAATATCGATGTTTTTTCCGAACCGGATCCTGAACAAGTGTACAAGGCACTTGGTGAGGGAGCAGCTTTGGTAAGCCTTTCGTCCGATGGATGTATAGCAGGTATTAACTGCACTTCGGCCAATATTAAAACAGTGGAAGTGGTTACCCATAACGTTCGTAAAAAAAATAAGTCAGGCGACATTAGTCTCTTTCAATATTTTACCGATTCCCCAATATATATTGCCGGAGACTCGGCCAATAATTACCGGCCGGTAAAATTGCCCGATGAGCAGAAAATAAGCAAAGCTGCCCAGCGTATTCTTGAATCACGTCGCCTTCAGTACGAAATTGCCGCAGGCCTGGCCGATGAATTTCACCCCGATGGTGAGGCTTACAAAGTAAGTTTGGAAGAACTGAAGAAAATTGAAAATAATTATATCTGTTTGTTTGTGGGCAAAACAACGTACAACATGGAAACATTTGGATTGGATTATGTCCCGAAAGGCGGTGGAAAAAGTGAAGCCATTTTTCGCATTTCCGAAGAAAACGGGATTGTTCCTGCAACCGATTTGTCGGGCAAACCGGTTATGATCGATTTTGAAATTGATAACGAACTGGTTCAAAAATACAATGGACTGGCCAAATCAGACAACCCAGCGTCAGGCGAGAGTGGAGTTTTTTACCGTATTCCGGGAAGGGCAACCATAAGGTTAATTTATGATATGAACGTGATTGCAACAGCCCGTGTTACTGTAGCGCAATTCGGTACTGTTGCGCCTGTTCCCGAAAGTTTATTATTTGGCGGACACGCAATTGTTTTCAATAACGAAACAGGCGCAATTCAATCGGTTTTAAAAAAATAACCAGATATTTAACGGATGTTTTGGAACAATCAGGGTTCTGGTCGTTTATGATTTACCAACAGAAATAAAACTAAAAAATTAAACTACAGTAATGAATAATTTTACGCACACATTAAGAGATTCGAAAACAGCCCGCTGGGGAGCGTTGGCTGTTGTATCGTTTACCATGCTTTGTGCTTATTATATTAATTATGTAATTTCTCCCCTGAAGCCTTTTCTCGAAGAATACATGAATTGGTCGAGCAGCGATTTCGGCATCTGGAACGGCGCTTATGGTTTTTTTAATGTGTTCTTTTTCATGCTGGTTTTTGCGGGGATTATCCTCGATAAAATGGGTGTGCGCTTTTCAGGAATAACGGCAAGTTTGGCCATGATTGGCGGAACGGTGCTGCAGTACCTGGCCATCAGCCAGATTATTCCCGGCCAGGGGATGATTTTTGGGCTCAAAACACAAATTGCAATTGGCGCACTTGGGTTTGGCATTTTTGGTGTCGGTGTTGAAATGGCCGGAATTACAGTATCCAAAATCATTGTAAAATGGTTTAAGGGGAAAGAACTTGCCCTTGCTATGGGACTTGAAATGGCTACTGCAAGAATGGGAACAGCGCTGGCGCTGGCACTTCCTGCCCCTATGGCATTGGCGCTCGGGAAAGATGGTATTCCCAATGTGTCTGCACCGGTAATGCTGGGTTTAGGTTTATTGGTGGCCGGTTTTTTTGCCTTTCTGTGGTACGTTTCGATGGATAAAAAACTCGATAAATCAATCAGCGATGCCGACCTGGTAAGCGATGAAGAAAAATTCAAAATAAAAGATATCCTTTTTATCATTGGCAATAAAGGTTTCTGGCTGATTGCGCTGCTTTGTGTTTTATTTTATTCGGGCGTGTTCCCGTTTTTGTATTATGCAGCCGATTTAATGGTAAATAAATACGGCGTCAACCCAAAATTTGCAGGTACAATTCCTGCATTGCTCCCTTTCGGAACGATTATTCTGACCCCATTTTTCGGGAACCTGTACGACAGAAAAGGGAAGGGAGCAACCATCATGTTAACCGGTTCAGTTATGTTGCTCATTGTACACTCGTTTTTTGCAGTGCCATTTTTAAATCATTCGGCAATTGCAGTGGTTTTAATCATGTTACTTGGCGTAACATTTTCATTGGTCCCTTCGGCAATGTGGCCTTCGGTGCCAAAAATCATCCCCGAGCGTCAGTTGGGTTCTGCTTACGCACTAATTTTCTGGGTTCAGAATATTGGGTTGATGCTGGTGCCGGTTCTCATTGGCTGGGTACTCGAAAAGTACTGCCGGGTTTTCGACGAAAGCGGAAACCTGAGTTACTATGATTATACGGTTCCCATGATGATTTTTGCTGCAACAGGATTTTTGTCGATCATTGTTGCCTACTTGTTAAAAGCCGAAGATAAACGTAAACGTTACGGATTGGAATTACCTAATATTCAAAAATAAATATTAAAGTTATGACAAAAATTAAAGATATTACGCCAGTTGAAGTCTGGGGTATATTCGAACAAATGTTGCAAATTCCGCGTCCATCGAGGCACGAGGAAGAAATTCAAAACTGGGCGGTTAATTTTGGCAACAGTCTCGCACTGGAAACCATTAAAGATGAAGTTGGAAATGTGATTATCCGCAAACCGGCAACTCCAGGGATGGAAAACCGGAAAGGCGTTATTTTGCAGGGACATCTTGATATGGTGCCTCAGAAAAACAGCGACAAGGCGCATAATTTTGAAACCGACCCGATTGACGCCTTTATTGATGGCGAATGGGTAAAAGCTAACGGCACCACACTGGGCTCCGATAACGGTATTGGCGTTTCGGCGGCAATGGCAGTGCTGGCGTCCGATAAAATAAAACACGGCCCGGTTGAGGTTCTGCTAACCGCTACCGAAGAAACCGGAATGGATGGCGCCAAAGGTTTAAAACCCGGATTGCTGAACGGCGATATTTTGATAAACCTGGATTCGGAAGACGAAGGCGAACTATACGTAGGATGCGCCGGTGGTGAAGATGTTTCGTGTAAATTCAATTACACCGAAAAGAAAACAGCTAAAAACCAGATTGGTATGAAGCTGAATGTTACCGGAATGAAAGGTGGCCACTCAGGTATCGATATTCCGCTGGGCAGGGGAAATGCCATTAAAGTATTTTTCAGGATTCTTAATTCAGCGCATGAACAATTTGGCGCCCGCCTGGCAAATATTGAGGGTGGGAGTTTACGCAATGCCATTCCGCGCGAAGCTTTTGGAACGCTCGCCGTGAAAAAGGGATATGCAAAAAAGCTGGTCAAAATGGTGGAAGAATTAACTGCTGTAATTAAAAATGAACTTGCCGTTACCGAACCTTCATTAACGGTAACCATTGAAAAGGTGAAACCGCCAAAAAAAATCATTGATAAGAAAACACAAAAGAACCTGACTGCTGCAATTGTTGCCTGCCCCAATGCCGTAATCCGCATGAGCGACAGCATGGAAGGGCTGGTGGAAACTTCAACAAACCTAGCCATCGTCAAATCTGATTCTAAAAAGAAAACCATAACAGCTTCATTTTTAATGCGCAGCTCTGTAGATTCTGCAAAAGAAGAACTTGGTTCCAGAACTAAAGCGGTTTTTGAACTTGCCGGCGCCAAAGTAAAATTCTCGGGCGCTTATCCCGGCTGGAAACCAAATATGGATTCTGCGATTTTAAAAACCATGCAGGAGGTTTACAACAAAAACTTTGGTAAAATACCGGAAATAAAAGCCATTCACGCCGGACTGGAATGTGGAATCCTTGGCGGAAATTATCCGCATTGGGATATGATTTCGTTTGGGCCAACCATTCGTTTCCCGCATTCGCCCGATGAAAAAGTAAATATTGCAACCGTTCAGAAATTCTGGGATTATCTGGTAGCAACGCTTGAAGGTATTCCTGAAAAATAAAATCTGAATTGCCCAAAATTTACTTTATTTAGCCATTCAAACGTTTGATTTTAATGGAGAAAAAATCGTGTGTGCTTTTTTGTCGCTGCAAAGCCGGAGTTGTTTCCAATGAAATGCTGGACTCGGTTGCGGAAGGCCTGCGCGGATTCGATTCCGTTGTTTTTGAAATGCATGATTTATGCGCTTTCTCAATTCATGGAAAAGATGTGTTAAAGGCCATCGGAAAAGAGTTTAAGCAAAAAATTGTTATCGCTTGTTATCCGCGGGCTGTAAAAAATATGCTGCGGCAGGCAGGCGTAAATTTTGGCGGTTTCGAGGTGTTAAATTTCAGGGAGTTGTCGCCTGAAATGATTTTTTTGAAACTTGAAAACGATTTGAAACTTGAAAAAGGCGAAGCGCGCTATCAGGAGCAAATTACTGATTTGGATGTACCTGCGTGGTTTCCGGTAATTGATGAATCGCTTTGCACACTTTGCGGAAAATGTGCCCGGTTTTGTTTGTTTGGCGTTTATAGTTACGATAAAAAAAACCTGAAAGTAGTCAACCCGCTGGCGTGTAAAAACAACTGCCCGGCTTGCGGAAGGACATGTCCCACATTGGCAATTATGTTTCCGCGACTGGCCGAAAATACGATTTTGGCTGGCGCTGAACCTGATGGGAAAAAAATATCAATCGAAAAAGGAAGTTTATTAATGACATTGAACGAAAGAAACCAAAACCGCCGGTACATTTTCAGGCAGGGAGTTGTTCAACAGGCAGAAATAGAGCGGCAAAAAGCCATGGCAGAATTTAAAATGGGAATGGAGAATTTCAATAAGAATGATTAAACGAATACTTTTCAATACCGATAAAAAGTGCCTGTATAAATTTGTATATAATATGGGGGTAAAAGGCATATTCAGTTTTAACCGTTATCAGCGGCGGTTGAAAAAGGGCGTGTTTTTTCCGGCCTTTCATTTTATTTCTGTTACTGACGATTGCAACCTGAATTGCCAGGGCTGCTGGGTAACCGGCAAAAAGAAAAACGCGCGGATGCCGCCCGGACAGTTGGATCAGATAATATCAGAAACCAAAGCCAAAGGTTCCTTTTTTTTCGGGATTCTGGGCGGTGAACCGCTGATGTATAAACCGCTTTTTGAGGTGCTGAAAAAACACCCCGACTGCTATTTTCAGCTTTTTACCAACGGAATATTACTGACCCCCGCAGTGGCAGGGGAACTGCGAAAATTGGCAAACATAACACCCATAATCAGTTTCGAAGGCGATGAAAATGTAGCCGATATCCGCCGCCGTGGCAATGATGTTTTTCGGCGAACAACCGAAGCGGTTGAAAATGCAACCCGCGCCGGATTGATTACCGGTGTGGCCATTAGTGTCTGTAAATCGAATATCGGTTTGGCATTGTCGCCCGAATTTATCAACTCGCTCATTAAAAAGAATGTGGCGTATTTGTGGTACTATATTTACCGTCCGGTGGGAGCCGATTCAACGGTTGAACTGGCGCTCGAAAAGGAAGAAATCCAGAAACTACGGCAGTTTATGGTAGATGCCCGAAGCGGGTTCGACATCGCAATTATCGATGCCTACTGGGATGATAAAGGAAACGGTTTGTGCCCGGCAGCGACTGGATTGAGCCACCACATCAACGCATCGGGCTACATCGAACCTTGTCCGGTAATTCAGTTTGCTACCGATAAGGTTGGAGAAAAACCACTTGCGGAAATTTACCGCGATTCGATCTTTCTGGATAAAATGAAAAAAGAAATTCCGAAAAAAACGTCGGGATGTATAATTATGGAAGACCCTCAATGGCTGGCCGGGTTTGTGGAAAAACACGCTGCCACCGATACATCGGGGAGAGGCAATGAAGCTGAGCGCTTAAGAAAAATGCCTGGGGTTCCAAGTCATGGATCAGGGATTCCGGTTCCTGAAAAAAGCTGGATTTACAGGTTTGCAAAAAAACGGGCTTTTTTTGGTTTGGGTGCGTATGGTTAAAAATTTATGGTGAAGAGAAAACGAATATTAAAAGTCCCGAAAGACCGCAATTTACGTGAAATGTTGCGGAAGGAAGTTGCTTCGTATGTTTCTGAAAACAAAATCCTTCCGCCTTCCAATATGGAAACTCTTGAAAACGAAACCGGAAAATTGCTTGATAAACTTAAACTGGACAATGAATACCTCTATTTTACAATGGTTTTGTTTGGCAATGAAACCTGGCGCGATGTAGCTGCCGCAACCCCCTTTCATCGCAGGCTGCTTTTATTGCCGCAATGTTTGCGCAACAACTTTCAGTGCAAAGGGGTTTTTGATGATTTGGGGCTGGCTTGTGCAGGTTGCAAAAGCTGTCAGATCGATCATATTCTCGTAAAAGCCGAAGAATTGGGTTACACAACGTTGGTTGCCGAGGGAACAACTGTGGCCATTGGTTTGGTTGAAGAAGGTTCCATAGACGCAGTAATAGGAGTAAGTTGTATGCCTGTGCTGCAAAACTCGTTCGAACCGGTAACCCGTGCAGCGGTTCCGGCAATCGGGCTGCCGCTGCTCCACGACGGCTGCGAAAATACTTCGCTCGACTATGGCTGGCTTTTTTCAGAAATGGAACAGTTTTCAGAAAATAAGGAAGTTCAGCCGCTTTCTGTTTCTCAAATAAAAAATAAGGTTTCTGAATATTTTTCCGAAGAAAACCTGAAAAAATTCTTTGCCACAAATTCTGAAACCGAAAAACTGGCTTTTAAAACCATGGCTTTGGGCGGTCAAAGAATGAGGCCGCTTCTGGCACTGCTCGCATATCAATCTTATTCCAAAAATATTTCAGAAGAAATTCAAACTGCCCTGGCGATCGTCATCGAATGTTTTCACAAAGCTTCTCTGGTTCACGATGATATTCAGGACGATGAGGATTTTCGTTACGAACAGCCGGCTTTGCATAAAACCGAGGGAATTCCTGTGGCAATCAATATCGGAGATTACCTGATTGGAAAGGGATACCGGTTATTGTCAGCAGTTCCGTGTGATCCGGTTATTCGCGCCAAATGTTTAGAGGTTGTTTCCGCATCGCATTTAAAACTTTCGGAAGGGCAGGGAGCCGATTTGTTGATGCAGAAAAACAGGACAAAAATGACGGTGGAAGGCGTGCTGGAGATTTTTGAACAAAAAACCGGAGAGGCGGTAAAGGTGGCTTTGTTAATGGGCGCCATTGCCGGAAATGCTGCGGAAAATGAATTAGTGTACCTTGCCCGGTTTTCGGAATATTTCGGAATTGCCTACCAGATTCGCGACGATTTAAACGAGTTCCGCGAAGAAAACAAACACAAACATGCTTTTGATTTCCCGTTTCTTTTAACCCTGCTAAACGTAAATCTTAACGGGCAAACACCCGGATTTTCAGATATTCTGAAATCAGAAGATTTGGAGCTTCTTTTTAGGAATTTCAAAAAATTTTCCATCGAAGAAAAGGCCGAAAAATACCTTGACGATTATATCAGGAAAAGTCAGGAAGAACTCAACAAACTGCAAAATTTAAAGCTCAGGCTGGGTTTATACGGTGTATTGGGAAAAGTGTTTAAAAAGTAAAATTGAACACCCAAAATCCATATCAACCAATTTACCGTCAGTTAATTCATGAAATTGAAAAGGGATTTTTGTTACTCGACGAAACAATACAGAAAGAAATTTACGGATTTGTGGCAAGTCAGCAACATCAAAACGGCGCTTTCACCAATCGTGGCGGCCATCCTGACATTTACTACACTTTGTTTGGAGCTTGGTTGGCGGAAGCTCTCGGATTAACTTCACAAATGAATCAACTGAAAATTTTCACTGAAAAAGTTAATCCAGATAAAAAGAAGATAGTCGAAAGGTTTGCACTACTTTTAATTAAAGCTGTGGCAGATAACGATTTCAAAAAACCTGCGGTCTTTTCGCTCGTCAGAATGATTTTTAAAGGTGGAAAAGATATCAATCCAGCTTATCAGGTTTTTCTGTTTTTGCTCAGTTTCGATGCGTTATATGGCAAAAACAGGTTTCTCTATTTTCTTTTCAGTGTTGTTTTGAACTTTTACCGTTCGCCGGAAGATGCACCTTGCAGTTTTTCTGCTGCGGTATTGGTTGCAAAATATTTAGTTGGGAAAAAGGTGGAAAACGAAACACAAAATCAACTTGCTTATTTTGAAGCTGGAAAAGGGTTTAAAGTTTTCAAAGAGTTGAAAAATGCTGATTTGCTTTCAACGGCAGTTGCACTTTTTGCGCTTAAAAAAGCAGGGGCTGATTTAAGGATTGTTGCTCCTGATTGCCTGAATTTAATTCAGCAAAATTACGATTCGGGTGCTTTTTTATCTGGCGACTGCGATTCTTCACGCGATTTGGAATACACGTTTTACGGGCTTTTGGCATTGGGGGCACTTTCGGAAATATGAAGGGAAAAGAATTAATAAAACGTTTAAACGAGGTTGGTAATTTTGTTGCCGGAGAGCTGAACCAGGACGGTTTCTGGCAGGGGCAGCTTTCGTCGGGCGCTCTTGGAGTGGCCGTGGCTGTGGCCGCGCTGCATTTTGATGATCCTTTTAAAAATGCAGTAGAAATTGAAAAAGGAATTTTATGGTTACAGCGAAATATTAACGAAGACGGCAGTTTTGGCGACACGCCCGAAAGCCCCGGAAATGTAAGCGCCAGCTTGTTGTGTTACGCGGCTTTAAATCTTTATGCAGAAAAGGATAAATCGGCAAAAAAAACGCAGCAACAAATAGCCGGTTATCTGGGAGTACAAAAAATTGATGTGAATTCTGCGCAGGTTGTACACTTTATCCTCGATTATTACCAAAAAGATTACACATTCTCGGTGCCTATTTTAACCATGTGCGGACTTTGCGGCGTTCCGGGACAGGATGCTTTTAACCACATTCCGCAATTGCCGTTTGAACTTTCATTGCTCCCACGCCGGTTTTACAGGTTGCTGAATTTGAACGTGGTCAGTTACGCCATTCCTGCTTTGGTTGCCGTTGGAATTGTCATTTTCAAAAAGAAAGAATCAAAGTTGTTTTGGCGGATCATCCGCCGGTTTTCCATTAATAAAGCGATAAATATTCTGCACCAGATGCTGCCCGAAAGCGGCGGTTATCTGGAAGCAATCCCACTTACGGCATTTGTAAGCTTGAGCCTGATAAATTCTGATTTTGCAGAAACGGAGGTAGTGAAAAAAGGGATTGGATTCCTGAAAAAAACACAACGGCCCGACGGTGGCTGGCCAATTGATGTGGACTTGTCAACATGGGTAACTTCGTTGTCGGTAAAAGCTTACAGATCGAATTTGAATGATTTTCTTACACCAGATGAACAAAATAAAATTGCCAGGCATTTTAAATTGATTCAAAACGAAGGAATTCATTCATTTAACGGTACTGGCCCCGGCGGGTGGGGCTGGACAAACTATTCAGGTTCTGTGCCCGATGGCGATGATACACCGGGTGTAATTCTGGCGCTTTTAAAACTTCAACCTAAAGAAAAAATTAAAAAGGAAGTATTGGCGGGTGCAAAATGGCTGCAACAGTTACAAAACAGCGATGGTGGTTTTCCAACTTTTTCAAAGGGGTGGGGAAAACTGCCTTTCGACAAAAGTTGTTCTGATTTAACAGGTCATTGTTTACTTGCTGTTTCAGCAATTTTGGAAACGTTTAAGAACGACTTACAAAATAAAGAGCTTCAGGTTCTTGGAGAATTATTCAAAAATGCATTGAGGTACCTTGAAAAAAACCAATCGAAAAACGGAAGCTGGTTGCCGCTTTGGTTTGGCAACCAGTTAACAAACAATTATGCAAACCCCGTTTACGGAACTGCAAAAGTTGTTGCTTATTTAAAAGATGCAGCTTCGCATCAATGGATAAATGAATTGAACTGCAACCGGCTTGGCAAAATGATTCAAAAGGGGAATGATTTTTTAATCTCGGTTCAGAATAACGACAGAAGCTGGGGAGGAGATAAATCGATTCCCGGATCGATGGAAGAAACAGCGTTGGCAGTTTCGGCGCTGGCATCTCCTGAAAATATGAAAATTTGTTGTTCAGGGATGGATTGGCTGGATGAATTTTATATGCAAAATGGATTTAAACCTGCCCCAATCGGGCTTTATTTTGCCTCGCTTTGGTACGATGAGAAAATGTACCCTGCAACTGCATACCTTGAAGCGCTGACAAGAATGAAGGAGTTGCAGGGAGAATAACAAAACAAAAAATAAGAAAAGACAAACCAGAAACGCATAAATAATAAGTATTTTCTGGTTTGTATCCATGCACCCGTGCGGATATTCCCGAAATTACAATTTGTGTGATTTTAAACCGTTAGGCCATATTTTGTTTTTGATAACTTTTCCCTTTGAAACTGTTCATTGTGGAGGAAGAAGAGATTCCAACTCATTTTTAAACCCTAACCCAGCCAATATTACGTTATTTAATATGAAAGGAAAAAGCAAATCTCCGCATCCCGATTGGGCAACGGTTCACCGTTTGCCTGGGACAGAACTTCGTCTTATCAGGGGGCACTACTTCATGTATGCAGTTACCTCCAGGTATAATCCCGTTCTTAAAAGGGCAAAGAAAGTTACCGGCAGGTTGCTTGACACCATCACCCAGGAGTAAGTATTTTACCAAAGGGCACTCAAAATAGAAATGCCCTACTTTGGGTTGAATTTTAACCGCGAATTCGAAATGCCTGTTTTTTTACCGCGACCGGCAAATTGGCACACGTCGGGTCGATTTTCTGGTGGAAGATGTTATTTCGGTTGAAATCAAAGCGATTATATACCTCGAAGATGTTTACCTGGCGCAGGCAATAAACTATTTGGAGGTTACTATATCGAAGTTGGGCTGCTGATTAACTTTGGCAGCAAAATTTTGCAGGTAAAACGGTTGATTAATACAAAATGCAAAGTCTGAACCGGGATTAAAGAAGGAAAGTTTGAATTGTGATTGTAGCAGATTCAGCAGATGGAGAAGTTTTTTTGTTTTGCTGCGAAATCCTTTTTCAGTTTTAATTTTATTTGTTATTTTGTTGTCAAACCAAAAAATTTAAACAATGAACTTTAAAATTTTTCTGTTTATTTCAGCATTCCTAATCACAATTACAAGTTTGGCACAAAACCCCGATCCAGTACGCCAGTGGTTTATGTACCGGGGTAATTATGCAAGCGGGATTCTGGATAATGCCAATCTTCCAAAAACATGGAATGCAGAAACGGGTGAAAATATTGCCTGGAAAGTTAAAATACCCGGGTTGGGCCATTCGTGCCCAATCGTTTGGGGCGACAAAGTTTTTGTTACAAGCGCTGTGAGCGAAGAAGATAATGGGGGCGTTCAACCTGGAATTTATGGCTCTATTGACCCTGTACAGGATTCATCGGTACATGAATGGAATTTGTACTGTTTGGACAAAAAAACCGGGAAAATAAAATGGAAAAAAACAGCATACAAGGGAGTACCTGAGCAAAAGCGCCACCCGATGTCATCGCACGCAAACTGTACCCCGGCAACAAACGGCGAATATGTTGTTGCTTTTTTTGGATCCGAAGGATTGTATTGCTACAATATGAATGGTGATTTGCAGTGGCAAAAGGATTTTGGCGTATTGAAATCGGTATTTTTTATGGATGAATCTGCCGAGTGGGAATTTGCCAGTTCGCCACTCATTCACGACAATGTTGTTATTATACAATGCGATGTGCATAAAAATTCTTTTTTGGCAGCTTATGATTTGGCCACGGGGAGAGAACTCTGGAAAAAACAGCGCGATGAATACCCGGGATGGTGTACGCCAAACATATATTTTGATGGGGATAAAACACGAATTGCTGTAAATGGGTTTAAACACCGCGGAGGTTACGATTTTGAAACCGGCGGTGAAATCTGGAGAATGTCGGGCGGTGGCGATATTCAGGTGCCTACGCCGATAACAGCAAACAACCTTGTTTATTTTAACAGCGCCCACGGAAAATATTCACCTGTTATGGCAGTTCGTGCAAATGCTGTGGGCGACATTACTTTGAAAGAAAACGAAACATCAAATGCAGGGGTAAAATGGTTTCACCCGAGGGGAGGTTCTTATATGGGAACAATGCTGGTTTATGGCAATTACCTTTACAACGCAGCCTGGAATGGAAAACTTACCTGTTACAACGCGATAACCGGAGAAGAGATGTATTCACAAAAAGTTGGAAGCGGGAACAGCTACACTGCTTCACCGGTTGCTGCCGACGGGGTTATATATATTGCCGATAACGACGGCAAAGTTTATTCTGTAAAAGCAGGGCCTGATTTTGAAATTTTACAGGAGAACAATTTAAGCGAGACATTCATGTCAACGCCAGCTATTTCAGATAATTACCTTTTTTTCAGAACGGTGAGCCATTTGATAGCGGTGTCGGCAAAAGCGAAAAATTGACTGGAATTGAATTTCACAAGCACAGGTTAATCTGGGAAAGGACTTTTTGTAATCCGGTTATTTCTTTTATTTTCGTGGCTTAATTTAGAATCAGGTTATGTGGATTAGGGTTTCCCGCATCATACTTCGAAATAAAATATTGTTACTGACCTTTTTGGCCCTCATTACCCTATTCCTTGGTTACCACGCCCGGAAAGTGGAAATGTCATACGAATATGCTTCCATGCTCCCCAAAAAAGACCGCGCATTTCAGGATAACCAGAAGTTTATTGAAGTTTTTGGCGAAGAGGGAAACCTCATCATTATTGGTATTCAGGATTCAACTTTTTTCGAATTCAATAAATTTCAGAAATGGAAAAAACTTTGTAACGACCTTCTAAAAGTTGAAGGGGTTGAAAACCTCTTGTCGGTTTCAAATGCATACAATCTGCATAAAAATACAGAAGAAAAAAAGTTTGAAATAGAAATGGTTTTCCCCGATACCATTTCAAATCAGGAAGAACTTGACAGTGCGGTGGATAAATTTAAAAGCCTGCCTTTTTATGAAAAGCTGCTTTACAATGATGAGAACAACACCTATTTGATTGCCATAACTGTTAACAAAGACAAAATGCTCTCGAAAGAGCGGGAAAAAATGGTGAAAGCCATCCAGAAAATTGGGAAGCAATTCGAAAAAGAAGAAAATGCAAAACTGCACTATTCCGGCTTGCCATACATCAGGGTGGTAACGGCAATGATGATAAAATCAGAACTTTACCTTTTTAGCGCACTTGCGCTGGTTATTTGTATCGTTGTCCTTTTTCTTTTTTTCCGTTCGTTTAAGGCAGTGTTTTTCCCTGTGGTGGTTGTACTTATTGGGGTAATCTGGTCGCTGGGGACATTGGGTTTGTTAGGATATAAAATTACAATCCTTTCAGGGATGATACCTTCGTTGCTGATTGTAATCGGGATTCCCAACAGCATTTACATGATGAATAAATTTCACCATGAATTTGTAAAACACGGCAACAAAGTAAAAGCTGTGCAACGGGTTATTGTAAAAATAGGGAATGCAACTTTTTTAACCAACCTTACAACAGCCCTCGGCTTTGCAACATTCATTATTGTAAAAAGCGATTTGCTGAAACAATTTGGAATTGTGGCTTCCATAAATATCATGGGCCTTTTTGTGCTTTCCCTCATTCTGATTCCTGTTATTTTCAGTTTCATTAAAACCCCTTCGCCACGGCATGTGCGCCATCTGGAATACAAATTGGTAACCAGGGTAATTGCATGGTTTATTAATGCAACCCAAAAGCACCGCAAATGGGTTTATGCAACAACGGGAGCCATTCTTGTTTTGGGCATTTGGGGTATTACATTCATGAAATCTTCAGGATATGTGGTTGATGATATTCCCAAAGACAATCCGATTTACACCGGCCTGAAATTTTTTGAAGAAAACTTTAACGGACTGATGCCCCTCGAAATAATGATTGACACCAAAAAACCCACTGGAGCAATGCAACTTTCAACCTTTGAAAAAATTGATGAACTCGAAAAAAGACTCGAAAAATATGATGAACTGTCAACGCCAACTTCGATATTAAACCTGCTAAAATTCTCGAAACAGGCCTTTTACAACGGCAGCGAAAATTACTACAGCTTGCCCAACAACCGCGAGAAAAACTTTATTCTTCAGTATGTAGCCACGGGTGAAAAAAATTCGGGCCTGCTTCACTCGTTTTTAGACAGCACCCGGCAGTTTACCCGGATTAGCATCAGGGTAAAGGATGTTGGGGTTAAACGGATGGAGGAACTTTACACCAGTTTTTACAACGAAATCGATTCCGTGTTTAATCCTGCGGATTTTAATGTAACTGTCACTGGTACAAGTATTACCGTATTTAAAGGCACAAATTATTTATTGCACAATTTATTAACGAGCCTGGCACTGGCAATTGCGCTTATTTCGCTAATTATGGCACTGATGTTTTCGTCGTGGCGAATGGTAGTTATGTCGCTCACACCCAATATTATACCTCTTATTTTTACTGCCGCGGTCATGGGTTTTACCGGTATCCCGATTAAAGCATCAACCATACTGGTGTTTAGTATTGCATTTGGAATTTCAGTTGACAACACTATTCATTTTCTTGCAAAGTACCGGCAGGAACTGAAAGCGACAGGGTGGGACATAAAAAAATCGGTAATTCTGGCGTTAAGCGAAACAGGGGTAAGTATGTTATACACCTCGGTAGTGCTGTTTTTCGGGTTTGGCATTTTTGCTGTTTCAAGTTTTGGAGGAACCCGTGCAATGGGAATTTTAGTGTCGTTAACCCTGGTTGTTGCGGTTATCTCAAACTTAATACTGCTTCCATCGCTGCTTTTTAGCCTCGACAGGTTAACCACAACCCGTGCATTTAAAGAACCAATGCTGCATATTTATGATGAAGAAGAGGATATTGAGCTTGAGTATTTGGAATTAAATCATACTGCAAAAAATAAGGAGGATTAAAAGTGTATTCTGTTGCAGGGCTTCTGAAAATTATAAATACTGAAATTGAACAGCGGTCGGGGGATTTGAAAAAATTAACCCCTGCAAACCTTTACAAACCGGTTGATTATTCGCTCGAAATGGGAGGAAAACGTTTACGGCCTGTGCTTCTATTGCTGAGCTACAATATGTTTTCCGATTCGGTTCAAAATGCAATTCCGGCGGCTTTGGCCATTGAGATATTCCACAATTTTACCCTGTTGCACGACGATATAATGGATAAAGCCGAAGTACGCAGAAACAGGCCGCCTGTTCACAAAAAATTCAGTGAAAACAGTGCGATTCTCTCCGGGGATGTTATGGCATTTCTTTCGTACCAGTATTTGCTTGAATGTAAATCGGATAATTTGCACGAGGTTTTAGAATTATTTACTAAAACGGCAATTGAAGTTTGCGAGGGCCAGCAGTTAGATATGGAATTCGAAAACCGGTTGAATGTTGAAGAATCAGAATACCTCGAAATGATTCGTTTGAAAACCGCGGTTTTACTGGCTTGCGGATTAAAGGCAGGAGCTTTGCTGGCCAATGCCGACATTAAAATTGCAAACCAATTGTATGAATATGGCATTAACCTGGGAATTGCTTTTCAGTTGCAGGACGATTTGCTCGACAGCTTTGGTTCCCAGGAATCATTAGGCAAAAAAATAGGGGGCGATATTCTTGCCAACAAAAAAACTTTTTTATCCATAAAAGCGCTCGAAAATGCCACCGGAGAAGTAAAATCCGAATTGATCTCCTGGTTAAAAAACGCAGATTACAGTCCTGCTGAAAAAATAACAGCAGTTCTCGATATCTTTAATAAATTAAATATCAGAGAACTTACCGAACAAAAAATTGAATCTTATTTTCAAAAATGCACAACAGTTTTTCAGCAAATTAACATGGGTGAAAAACAAAAACTGCAGCTTCAGGAGATAAGCAAAGGCATGTTAAACCGTGTTCATTAGAAATCGAAAGCTGAACCCAAAAATCGGAAAAATTGATTGGTCAAACTAAAAACAATATTAAATTTGTTCGCTGTATCAAATTGAAATTAAGCACATTTATTAATCAAAGTATTTTATGTCAAAAAACATTGGTAAAATTATTCAGGTAATCGGGCCTGTTGTGGATGTTAGCTTTGATAGGGAAGCCGGTATTTTCCCAGCGATTAACGATGCATTGGAAGTTATCCGTGAAGGGAAAGATAATCTGATTATTGAATGTCAGCAGCATTTAGGCGAAAATTCAATTCGCTGTATTGCAATGGATTCCACCGATGGTTTACGCCGTGGATTAAAGGTTGCAGCTTTGGGAAGCCCGATTGTAATGCCAAAGGGAGAAGCCGTTCTGGGGCGCCTGTTAAATGTAATAGGTAATCCTATTGATGGATTGGAAAGCTTGCCAAAAGATGGGTTGAATATTCACAATGAACCTCCAAAATACAAAGATTTAACCACCAAAATCGAGGTTTTATATACTGGTATTAAAGTAATAGATCTGATTGAACCATACGCAAAAGGCGGTAAAATTGGCTTGTTTGGTGGCGCTGGCGTTGGAAAAACTGTTTTGATACAGGAATTAATCAACAATATTGCACTGGCACACAGCGGACTTTCGGTTTTTGCCGGTGTTGGCGAACGCACCCGTGAGGGAAACGACCTGCTGCGCGAAATGATTGAAACAAACATTGTTGATTATGGCGAAGAATTTAAAAAGTCGATGGAAGAAGGGAGCTGGGACCTCTCGAAAGTGGATTATAGAAGACTGAAAAAATCGAAACTGGCCATGGTTTTCGGACAAATGAACGAACCACCCGGTGCGCGTGCCCGCGTTGCACTTTCCGGTTTAACCATTGCCGAAAGTTTGCGTGACGGAGATGATTCCTCGGAAAGTGGCCGCGATATACTTTTCTTTGTTGACAACATATTCAGGTTCACCCAGGCAGGCTCCGAAGTTTCTGCACTGCTTGGCAGGATGCCTTCGGCTGTTGGTTATCAGCCTACGCTGGCTACAGAAATGGGATTTATGCAGGAACGGATTACTTCCACAAAAAGAGGATCGATTACTTCGGTCCAGGCCGTTTATGTACCGGCCGATGATCTTACCGACCCTGCTCCTGCCACAACTTTCTCCCACCTTGATGCAACCACGGTTTTGAGCCGTAAAATATCTGAATTGGGAATTTATCCTGCAGTAGATCCGCTTGATTCCACTTCGCGTATTCTTACTCCTGAAATTGTTGGCCACGAACATTATAACTGCGCAAAAGATGTAATTATGCTTTTGCAGCGCTACATTGAATTACAGGATATTATTGCAATTCTTGGAATGGATGAACTTTCGGAAGAAGATAAACTTGTAGTACACCGGGCCCGGCGTGTGCAGCGTTTCCTCTCTCAGCCTTTCTATGTTGCTTCACAGTTTACCGGCCTCGAAGGAAAACTGGTTTTAATTGAAGACACTATAAAAGGGTTCAGAATGATTATGAACGGAGATGTTGACCAATATCCTGAAGCTGCATTTAATCTGGTGGGCACCATTGAGGAGGCAATTGAAAAAGGTGAAAAATTGTTGTCTGATCATTAAACAACACTTTAAAATTATGTATTTAGAAATTATCACACCCGATAAAAAGGTTTTCGAGGGAGAAGTTAACCTGGTTATGTTGCCCGGGAGCAAAGATCCTTTTACTTTGCTGCAAAATCATGCCCCCATTATTTCAACACTCGAAAAGGGAACGATAAAAGTTGTTGATGTTTTCGGGAAAAAATATTATTTCAATGTTAGCGGGGGTGTAATTGAAAATTTGGCAAACAAGGTAATTGTGCTGGTTGAGTCGGCATAATTTAAAATATTTTTTGTAGA
Organism: Prolixibacteraceae bacterium; assembly: GCA_009773765.1. GTDB lineage: Bacteria > Bacteroidota > Bacteroidia > Bacteroidales > Prolixibacteraceae > Draconibacterium. The sequence goes on from WTWZ01000017.1 coordinate 20,433, forward strand.
ACAATCCTCGAAAATATCTGTTTTCGGGGTTTTTAATTTATAAATGAAGGCAAAAATACTGATTATAAGATTAAGTTCAATCGGGGACATTGTTTTAACCTCGCTGGTTGTCCGATGTCTTAAAAATCAGGTTAAAAATGCCGAAATCCATTATGTTGCCAAACGCCAGTTTGCCCCAATCCTGAATGCTAATGCCTACATTGATAAAGTACATGTTCTGGATGAGAATTTTGGCGATCTCATCAACGGGCTGAAGCATGAGAAATTTGACTATATAATCGATTTGCACCATAATTTCAGGAGCGCTCGTTTAAAACGCTATCTGAAAACAAAAGCTTTTTCGGTAAATAAACTGAACTGGCAAAAAATGCTGCTCATCAGGTTTAAGATCAACCGCCTACCGCAAAAACACATTGTTGACAGGTATCTTGAAACTACTTCGGCGCTTGGGGTTGAAAACGACGGGAAAGGGCTGGATTATTTTATACCCGATCAGGAAGTGTTTAAAATATCCGATTTACCGCTTCCGTTTCAAAATGGTTTTGTAGCATTTGTGATTGCAGGCACCTATAAAACAAAAAAACTACCATTTGGGAAAATTTTAGAAATTTGCCAGCGAATCAATTTCCCGGTCATTCTTTTAGGCGGAAAAAGCGAGTTCGATGAAGGGGAAAAAGTGTTGTCGCAATCGAAGGGAAATGTATTGAATTATGTCGGAAAAATCAGCTTAAACCGCTCTGCATCACTGGTTCGCGATGCCAACGTGGTTCTAACCAACGACACTGGTTTAATGCATATTGCAGCCGCATTTCAGAAAAAGATTTTATCGTTTTGGGGAAATACCGTTGCCGATTTTGGAATGGTTCCCTACCAACCCCACCCCGTTTCGCAACGAATGGAAGTGGAAAACCTGAAATGCCGTCCCTGCTCAAAACTGGGTTTCCAAAAATGCCCAAAAAAACACTTCAAATGTATGAATGATATTAGTGTTGATGAGGTTGTAAAGTGGATTGGGGAGAATTATAAATAAATTTTAGAAACAGATAGTAACTTGAATTAATCCAAAACATGAAATTATGAATGTAAAACAAGATTTTTTAAAATGGTTTTTAAAGCGAAATACTTATAAAGCACTTCCAGAGTCGTCGATAGTCAAGTTTGTCGAGAAATATGTTGAGTTTTTAAATTTTGACCCGTTTGAAGTAAGCGATGACTTTTCAAATATTGAAATAATTAAGAAAAATATTTCTGATCAGTCGGAGGAATTAAAGAATAATCCTGAATATGTTGATTTTCAGAAAAAAAGCAGTAGTAGTGCACCGGCTGCTATCTTGGGCAAGAATAACTATTCCGTTTTTTTAGAGGAACTTAAAAATCAAAGTAATAAAGGAATGTTGGATTTAAGTGCTATATTAAATCAACCTGAAATTCAATCTATAATTAATGAGCCAGAATTTTATTTTCAGAAAGGGCAAGATGCTTTTATTAAATGGAATGGATATACACTATCTGATAGTATAAAAGAAAAATTGGAAGAATTGTCCGATGATTATGAAAAGTTACAGGAAGAAGCAAGTACAAATCCTGAATTAAGAAAAGTTCTTGATCTGTTTTTTGAAATTATTTCCTATTGCGATTCAAATGCAAAGGACAAACATTTTTATAATCAATATGAAGATAAAAGAACTTTGGCTTTTGCTTTTGTTAGAATGAATATTTGGGTAAAAAGACTTATTCAGTGGAAAAAAATGTTGTTTGGCATTCCAAATGGTTCTCCATTAAATGCATTTGATTATTTATTATTACCTGAAAAAAATGCAACTATATTAAGTGAAAATCATAGACAACTACTTTCTGAAAATCTATTTAAAAAGCAATACATCAAAAAGGATTTTGTTGAGGATTTAATTTTCTTTTTTAAAGATTATAATTTACAAACAACAAATTCCCAAAACTATACACATTTACTATCAAGAATAGTATATTTTATTGAAGATAAATGGAAAGAAGAAGTGGTCGGATTAATGGCTTCCGACGGTACTGGCTGGCAGGATACATTTATCCAAAATATGAAAGAATATGATACTGCAATTATCTGGAATAGTAAAAGACCCAGCGGGACTGATGAAACTTTGAATTCTCTTAAGACTATAATTAAAGATAGTGAATCGTTTAACTTATATTATAACATTGGTGGCAAAGTCTATTATAAAGCTACTGTAATTGATTTTGTTGAAAATCAAAAAGAATTAGATAGCAAGAAATGGAATACTAAATTCGGAAAGCTGTATGATTATCAAAGTAATTTTGTCGATTATACTGATAATATAAAATCTGCAAATATTGTATTCTTAGTTAAAACACTGGAAAAAATAGAACCAATATCTGTAAAAGAATTTAAATTTTATAAAAATTATAAAGTTCCAGTGCAGGATAACCTTTCTCCTATCAAATTTGAACCTGAAAATGTTAATGTTACAGAATCATCTGATGAAATTAAACAGGAAAATATGGCTGATACCAAACACCCATTAAACCAGATTCTTTTTGGCCCTCCCGGAACAGGAAAAACTTACAATACAATAAATAAAGCATTGGAAATAATAGGTGAAAATACAACGGGTTTAACCAGAAAGCAAATTAAGGATTTGTTTGATGCCAAAATGAATGAAGGGCAAATTGTATTTACTACGTTTCATCAAAGCATGAGCTATGAAGATTTTATTGAAGGGATAAAACCGAATGAACCAGAGTCAGTTAAAGACCCCGTGCATTATACGGTAAATGACGGAATCTTTAAAAGTCTATGTATAAATGCTGCTTTTAGCTTTTTAGAATCAACTAATTCAAAAATTGCATATGGCACTAAGAGTTTTTTAAATTTTACGGATCAATATAACAATTACATAGATTGGGTGAATGAAGAATTACTTAAAGGGAATGTAGTAAAGGTTATGACCAAAACAGATATCGAATACCTTATTATTGAGGCAAGTGACAAAAAGATTGTTGTTCAAAAAGATAATATGTCCCCAGAAAAGGAAGTTTCAAAAAACAAACTTTCGAAAGTATCCCAATCCATTCCGGAATTAAATGAAATTGATAATATTCATCGAGAATTCAGACAGTATATTGGAGGTAATATTACAGTAACTTGGGCTTTATTAAACGCAATTAGGAAACACAATAATAAAGTAGAAGTTAGCAAAGAAAAAGAAACTCAATATACATATGAAGATAAAAAGGAAATTACGCCATATTTAAATCCTGAAATCTTTAAAAATAACCCCTCAAATCGTTATGTTATAATAATTGATGAAATTAACCGGGGGAATATTTCTCAAATATTTGGTGAACTGATAACGCTGATTGAGGAAGATAAACGATTGGGTAAAGATGAAGCATTGGAAGTTACACTACCTTACAGTAAAGAAAAGTTTGGAGTACCTGCAAATCTTTATATAATCGGCACAATGAATACTGCTGACAGAAGTGTGGAAGCTCTGGATACTGCTCTGCGAAGAAGATTTAGTTTTGAAGAAATTCCACCCAGATATGATCTTCCAGAATTAAACTATGAATTTGCTGGTTTTAAAGGCTTTGAAATACTGCAAACTCTTAATAAACGAATTGAAAAATTGCTGGACAAAGACCATCAAATCGGGCATTCCTATTTCATGCCAGGGAAGGATGAAAAATCGGAGGAGAAATTACTGACCTCATTTTATAAAAACATCATTCCGTTGTTACAGGAGTATTTCTTTGGCGATTTTGGCAAAATTGGGCTTGTGCTTGGAAAAGGTTTTGTTAAGATAAATGACTGGGACAAAAACTCCGATTCGTTTGCTGATTTTGATTACCAGAGTGCTTCGGAATTTGATGACAGGGAAGTATTCAAAATAATCGATTACCGGCAGAAGAATGTGGATTATTCAATACAAGCTAAAGATAAACTGGTTAAAATGGATTTTCAAAAGGCCATTAAGTTGTTAATGAATCAACCCATTGAGTAAAGCCAAGGAACATATTACCGTATTTGAGCACGAAATACTTCGTCACGATAAAGGTGAAAAAAGAATCACTCAAGACCAGCTTAAAGCTCTACAGAATTACTATGGAGAAGGCATACCTTATTACAGTTTATGTCATAACGGAGTTCAGTTCAACGAATTTGTAGGTGCAATTCAAATAGGCAACACACCTATAGAAGTACTTCCGAAAGCCGATAAGAATCAAAAAACGGTTGATGAAGAAAACAAATGGCGAAATATTTTGATTGATATGTTAAGGGCGGTTGGAAGTTTTGATTTAAAAACGCCAAGCCACAGCAATCTGAAAATAAAACCAAACAATATTCTTGATCTTTATTTTGAGCTTTTTATAAAGGAGATTGAATACTTGTATCATAGTGGATTAGTAAAGCAGTATCGCAAAGCGGAAAGCAATTTGACTGCACTTAAAGGCAGTTTGCAATTTACAAGACATTTGCAGATAAATCTAACCCACCAGGAACGATTTTATGTGCGTCATACCATTTATGATGTGGAACACAAAATTCATTTTATTATTTACAAAACACTTCGTCTTTTGAAGCAAATCAATATTAATGCCTCACTTCATAGCCGAATTGGGAATTTGCTTTTAAATTTTCCTGAAATGCCTGATATTAAAGTATCAGAAAATACATTTAATAAAATTATTTACAATCGTAAAACACAGGCATATTCCAAGGCACTTGAAATATCTAGATTAATTCTACTTCAGTACCATCCCGATTTAAGCAAGGGAAGAGATCATGTTTTAGCTTTGATGTTCGACATGAATAAACTCTGGGAGCAATTTGTATATGTCAGTCTGAGAAAACAAAAAGCGGACGCAGTAAGTATTACGGCACAGACCTCTAAATATTTCTGGAAACCTGTCAATGGCAGCCGAACTACTATTCGACCGGATATTGTAATTAATAAGGACCAAGAAAATTGTATAGTTCTTGACACAAAATGGAAAAACCTGAATGGGAAGAATCCCTCACCGGAAGATTTGCGCCAAATGTATGTTTACCATGAATATTTTGGAGCAAAAAAAGTGGCATTGGTCTATCCGGGTGATGAAACTAATAAAATAGGAGGTATCTATATTGACCCATTCACAAATAAAGAAACTACCATGGAATGTAATGTCATTACAATAGCTGTTGAATCCGCAATAAAGAAATGGCAGATTCAGATTGGAAAGGATTTTAATAAACTTATTCAGTTTCCTTTAAAATGAAATACAAAACAAGATTGGAATATTTTGTAGATTGTTTGACTAAACAAAACACACCAGGTTTGTAATAACCGCATATTTGTCAAATAAACAACAGTTTTTTGAAAAAAAGGAAATTATATGGAAGCAATCGCAGTAAATGAAATAAAGAATATTTTGCCGTGGTTTATGAAGCAAAAAACCGTTTGGGCAAATTACGATGAAGAGGCAGATGTGTTATATCTGCATTTTAAAAAACCAAATCATGCTGATCATTCGGAAATGACTGATGATGATATGATTATTCGTTACGAAAATGAAGAAATAATTGGAGTAACGGTGTTGAATGTAAGCAAAAAGTAAATCACATTTTACCAAATGCTTTTCCAATTTTTCCGGCGCTTCTTTTAAAATTCTAAGTGGGCAGCCAATATTAATGTTCAGTCATCCATTTCCAAACCGGTTTTACCTGAATTGTTTTCCCTTCTTTTTCAAGCTGTTCCTCTTGATCCATGGTCAAAATATATCCTTCCTCAAGATTTAGATCTGTCATTGCTTCCAAAAGTCCATTCAATTCCCTGTCTAAATTTTCAGGTGTTAATTCATAGCAAACCTGCACTGCAAATTCAATATGCTTGTTTTTGGAAACAATAAAATCACATTCACCATTTTTTTGGTAATAATGAATTTCTTTTCCCATTCTTTTTAAATGAATAAAAACCTTGTTTTCAAGTGATCTGCCTTTGTCTTTTGAAAACGACATGGAAAGAGTAGCTATTAATCCTGTGTCGATGCCATATATTTTTTTTGGATTTTTTATTTGTTGCTGCAACGAATAGCTAAATCGGGGAATAGCAAAAAACAAAAAGGTATCTTCGAAATACGAAATGTAGGTTTTTACTGTATTTCCCGAACCGAGATCGAAATTTTTGACCAAATTGTTGTATGAAAATACCTTTCCGATATTACTTGCCAGAAAAACTCCTAATTCGCGCACAATATCAGGGTTTCTTAACCCATGCCTTACAACTATGTCGCGGTAAATTAAGTCGTTAAAAAGATTGATCAATACATCATTTTTTTTTGATGTTAAATATTCGGGAAAACCACCCTGCACAAGGTAGTCAGTAAAGCTGGCAAGGTTTGCCGTGGCCTCGGTAAAATTCAAATATTCAGAAAATGAAAAGGGGAATATTTCATAAGAAATTTGTCTTCCTGTTAAACTTGTACTGTGTTCTTTACTTAAAATCCGGGCGTTCGATCCAGTTATTACTACTTTCTTTTTTTGATCGTGCAACACCCGTACATAACGTTCCCAGCCTTTTACATTTTGAATTTCATCGAAAAAGTAAATGTCATTTCTGCCATTGGCTTCAAAAATCTTTTCAAGTTTGAAAAAATCATTGACTTCAAATAATGATAACCGTGGATCTTCAAAACTCAGAATATTTGAAATACCTTCTCTTGTTGTTAATTGAGCCAGTACGGTGCTTTTTCCACACCTTCTTACTCCTGTCAATATTTTCACATGAGTATCTGAAAAATCAATTGTATCGAGAATTTCACGTGGAGTTCCGGGAGGAAGTTGTTTTAAGTAGTTGTTTTGATAGTCGAATACTTCTCTTATTTGCGATTCTATCATCATAATAAATTGATTTTCTGCAAATATACATTGTTCTCATTAGTAATGCAAACTAATTCGCATTACTAATGAAGATATTTAAACTTGCTATGAAAAAGTTTTTTTGACTATTTATTGCCTTGCGAAACATTAGAAATGCCTAAAAAAATCATGAAAACGCTTTCCCCAATCTTTCAAGCGCTTCAACCAAAATACTTCTCGGGCAGCCAATATTAATGCGTAGCCAGCCGTCGCCACCGGTTCCAAAACGGCCACCGTCGTTTAACCCGACTTTGGCGCTTTCGACAGTAAATTTCATCAATTCGTCATTTTTCATCCCGTATTCCCTGAAATCGAGCCATATCAGGTAGGTGGCATCTGGTTTCATTACTTTTACTTTTGGCAAGCTGGTTTTAAAAAAATCTTCCAGTAGCAGGTAGTTTTGCCATAAATATTGAAGTAACTGTTTAAGCCATTCGTTGCCGTGCGTGTAAGCAGCTTCAATGGCAACCGTTCCAAAAATGTTGCCCATTCCCAGATGGCCAACTCCAATTGCCCTTTCGAACCGGGCAAATTTGGTTTTATTGGGAATTATAACAACCGACGATGAAAGCCCGGCTACGTTAAAAGTTTTACTTGGCGACATTAAAACCATGCAGTTTTGTGCAATTTCATCTGAAACAGTGGCAATTGGAATGTGCTGATGCCCTTCAAAAATTAAATCGGAATGGATTTCATCTGAAATAATCATGATTTTGTTTTCGAGGCAGATGTTGGCAAGTTCAGTCAATTCTCCTTTCGACCAAACCATTCCGCCAGGGTTTTGCGGATTGCACAACAGCAACAGTTTTGTATTTTCGTCAATTTTCGCTTTTAAATCTTCAAAATCGAAAGTGTATCTGCCGTCTTGCTGCTTAAAAGGATTTTCAACTATTTTTCGTTTGGTGCCTTTTACACATTCGAAAAACGGAAAGTAAACCGGAGGTTGCACTACCACACCGTCGCCGGGTTTCGAAAAAGTTTCGATTGCAAACGTTAATCCGGCAACCACACCAGGGCTAAATGAAATCCATTCCTTCTGAACCTCCCAGTTGTGGCGGCGCTTCATCCAGTCGATTACCGATTTGTAATACGGACCGCCCCGGAAAGTATATCCGTAAATTTCGTGTTCTGCGCGTTTTTTAATTGCCTCGACAATAAAATCGGGTGTTTTAAAGTCCATGTCGGCCACCCACAATGGAAGCACATCTTTATTGCCAAAAAAACGCTCGCGGGCATCGTACTTCAAACAGTTGGTGCCTTCGCGGAGAACTATTTCGTCGAAATTGTAAGGTTTCATATATTAATTTTTCTCAGGTATAAATTCCCCTCCCCATAAGGGGAGGCAGGGAGGGGCTTTTCCTCCTTTTCAACTTTCAAAACAAAACCGAAACGGTTAAGGTTGAGACAAAGATCAAAATCGGCTTGTGGCGACCAGCTTTGTTTTTCAGGATCAAAAAAACGCGCACCCGATCCTTGTCTGATAATTTCAACTATTTCTTCAAAATTCTTAGTTTCTTTCCCTCCACCATCGGGGAGGTTAGGAGGGGCTTCCAATTCATTCTTTATCCATTCAGCACAAAGCGTATCTTCATCGGTTGGATACTCGCATGCATAACCCATGCAAACCAGCGAAACCATTTCAGGTTGTTTTTGTTGAATGTATTTTACAATTGCACCTGCATTTACAAAACTTCCGGTAATTATTTCATCTGATTTCTTAGCATTTGCAATTCCCTGCGTACCTGAACTGGTGGTATGCACAACAGTTTTACCCTTCAGATTTTCGTTTATGATTTGTGACGGTGAATTTCCGAAATCGAATCCGGGCGGTTTTTGCTCGTTTCGCTCGCCAATCAGCACAAAATCAGGATTTTGCTCTTTAAGTTGATATGCAGCACCAATTTCCCCGGTAGGAAAAATTCTGTTCACGCCACAATCGAATACATAACAAGCTGTTGAAAATGCCCGAAAAACATCAATAATAACAGTTAACCCTCGTGCATCTTTCGCTCCTTCAAGTAATTGCAGGATTTTTACTTCCATAAAAAAAATTTTCCGAAAGTAAGTAAAATTAACTTAACATATACCGACACATATTGGCATAATTATTGATAATGCGCATAAAATTAATATAACTGCCTGAATATATGATATGTCAATAGAATATTAACTCTGGATATTAATCTGAATATTAATTTTACATTTATTTTATACAGATTTAATATATGTTTTACAGCATAATTGAAAAAATCATCTTATGTTTGCAGAGTCTTGTTAAATTAAAATTACAAGTTATGAAAACAATTAAATTATTGACGATGTTAACAGCGGTTGCGATTTCAGCAATTGTAACTGCGGTTGAAAAACCAAAAATGGATGTAATCCCATTGACTGCCGATCGGGCAATCGTATCGGTTACAAATGAGAACCCTGCTCTTTTTGAAATGAGCATTGAAACTTTGGATGGTAGTTTGGTTTTCTATAAACAAACCACCAGTGCCTCAACTCAGTATCAGCAAGTTTTCGATTTTGCAAATCTTGAAAAAGGGAAATATGTGCTTAATCTGAAAGTGAATGATACAAAAGTGATCAGAGAATTTGAAGTAACCAGTAAAAACATTCATGTCGGAGAATCAAAACTGAGGTTCGACCCTTATTTTTCTTTCAAAAACGATATGCTCAAATTCTCTTACCTGAATTTCGATCAGGAAAATTATCAGTTGTACATTTACAACAACGAAGGATTAATTTTCCAGAAAAAAATGGGAAATGACTTTGCCATTCAAAATGGTTTCAACCTTTCGAAACTCGAAAGCGGAAACTACAAAGTGGTATTAAGCAGCAGAAACAACGAATTTGCATATAACATTGTAAAATAGTGTAGATAAGGAAAATTTTTAAAAAGCTCTGTAATTTACAGGGCTTTTTTTATTTGTATTGATAGTCGGCATTGTTTATTTTTTTCATCTATTTTTGCACCTCTAATTTTGAAATTTGTACAATGGCACAGGATGATGTTTTCAAAAAACTGGTTGCACACTGCAAGGAATATGGCTATGTATTTCAATCGAGCGAAATTTACGACGGCCTTGGCGCAGTTTACGACTATGGCCAATACGGTGTTGAACTGAAAAACAACATCAAAAAATATTGGTGGGACAGCATGGTCCTGCTCCACGAAAATGTAGTTGGAATCGACTCTGCCATATTTATGCACCCCACAATCTGGAAGGCATCCGGCCATGTTGACGCATTCAACGACCCCCTTATCGACAACAAGGATTCTAAGAAACGTTACCGCGCTGATGTTTTAATTGAGGAACAACTGGCTAAAATTGAAGATAAAATCAATAAGGAAGTTGAAAAAGCTGCGAAACGTTTTGGCGATTCATTTAATGAGCAGCAATTCAGGGAAACCAACCAAAGAGTAATCGAAAACCAGCAAAAGTGGGACAACCTGCACACCCGTTTTGCAAAAGCTTTAAATGATGGCAATCTCGACGAACTGCGCCAGATTATTGTTGACGAAGAAGTTGTTTGCCCTGTTTCAGGAACGCGAAACTGGACTGAAGTCCGCCAGTTTAACCTGATGTTTTCTACCGAAATGGGATCTACTGCTGATGGCGCGCAAAAAATATATCTTCGTCCCGAAACCGCCCAGGGAATTTTCGTGAATTACATGAATGTGCAAAAAACCGGTCGGATGAAAATACCGTTCGGAATTGCCCAGATTGGCAAGGCATTCCGCAACGAAATTGTTGCGCGGCAGTTTATTTTCCGTATGCGGGAGTTTGAGCAAATGGAAATGCAGTTTTTTGTAAAACCCGGTACCGAACTCGACTGGTTCGAACACTGGAAAACAATCCGCATGAACTGGCACAAAACGCTTGGTTTTGGAGATGAAAACTACCGTTTCCATGTACATGAAAAGCTGGCCCATTACGCCAATGCCGCGGTTGACGTGGAATACAGGTTTCCGTTCGGGTTTAAGGAAGTGGAAGGAATTCACTCTCGTACCGATTTCGACCTCTCACAACACGAGAAATTTTCAGGAAAAAAAATCCGCTATTTCGATCCGGAACTTAATGAATCGTACGTCCCGTTTGTGGTTGAAACCTCAATTGGCGTTGACCGCATGTTTTTACAGGTTATTTCGGCGGCATACTGCGAGGAACAGTTGGAAAACGATATGCGCGTGGTGCTGAAAATACCGCCGGTGCTGGCTCCTGTGAAACTGGCCGTTCTTCCGCTGGTTAAAAAAGATGGCTTACCTGAAATTGCACGCGAAATTATCGACGATCTGAAGTTTGATTTTAACTGTCAGTACGACGAAAAAGACTCGATTGGCAAACGTTACCGCCGCCAGGATGCCATCGGTACGCCTTTTTGCGTTACCGTTGACAACCAGACTTTGGAAGACAACACCGTAACCATCCGTTACCGCGACACCATGGCCCAGGAACGTGTTGCAATCAGTCAGATTGGAAGCATTATAGGAAAACAGGTGAGTTATAAAACGTTGTTTGCAAGGTTGTAGTTTGTTCAGATTTTTATACTTTTGAGAAAAGCATAACACATGACAACTTTAACAGGTACATATTATAAAGGAAGATTAAAACTTGACAAACCGGTTAAGTTTGCAAAACCAGTTAAAGTGACTGTTACCTTTGAAAAGGAAAAACAAAGCGGACTATCACTGTCTGACTTTTCTTTTGCTGAAACTCAGGATTTGCTCAAGGAATGTAAAACCTCTTTTGCTGATGAAGTTATCGAGGAAAGACGTAAAGCAATATGAACCTTTTTTTCGATACATCGGCGTTATTCAAATTATATCATTCTGAAGCAGGAACAAAAGAATTAACTGCCTTTTTCAGTTCCAATGTTATAAAAGCAATTTATCTTTCTGAAATTACTTCGATAGAATTTTCTTCTGCAGTCTGGGAAAAATGCAGAAAAAAAGAAATCAATCAGTCCTCTGCTGAATTACTGATTGACAAATTCAACACCGATTCGGAAAAATACAACTTCATAAGACAAAGTAAGAGTTGCGCTTTTTTGGCTTCCGAACTAATTGGAAAACACTGGGAAAAGGGATTACGAACGTTGGATTCGTTGCAACTAGCTTCCGCTTTAACATTAAAAATTGATATAGATGTTTTTATAACTTCCGATGTTTTATTATCCGAAATTACATTATTGGAAAATTTAAAGGTTATGGTTTTTTAAGGAATAACTAAACAAAACCTTTGAAAAATGAAGAAAGTTCTCATCATCACCTATTACTGGCCGCCCAGCGGGGGAGGCGGGGTTATGCGGTGGCTGAAGATGTCGAAATTTCTTCCCGAACTGGGATGGCAACCTGTTATTTTTACTCCCGAAAATCCCGATCCATCGGTTATTGACGAAAGTTTACTTCAGGAAATACATCATGAAACTATCGAAATAAAAACGCCAATCTGGGAACCTTACCATTTGTACCGCAAACTGACTGGCAAAAAAAGCGGGGCAAAATTTAAGGCAGGCTATATTTCCGAGGCCTCGGAGGGAAGCTGGAAAAGCAGGCTTTCGGTGTTTATCCGCGGAAATTTTCTGATTCCCGATCCTCGTATTTTCTGGGTCTCCCCTTCAATTAATTTTCTGACAAAATATTTAAAGGAAAACCCGGTTGACCTGATTGTTTCAACCGGGCCACCGCACAGTATGCACCTGATTGCGCTTGGATTGAAAAAGAAATTTGAAATACCTTGGGTTGCCGATTTCCGCGACCCGTGGACAGATATCGATTTTTACCATAAACTGAAACTGACCCGGCTGGCCGACAAAAAACACCGGCAACTGGAGAAAAAAGTGCTTTCCACCGCCGACTATTTGGTAACTGTTAGCCGTGGTTGCGCAGAGGGCCTCTTAAAAATTGGCAACCGTAAGATCGAAGTCGTCACCAACGGTTACGATCCTTCGGATTACGAATTTGAAAAACCCGGCCTGGACAAAACTTTTACCATTTCGCATTTCGGTGCATTTAACAAAGACCGCAACCCCGTTGCACTTTGGCTGGCGATGGATGAACTGGCAACTGAAAACCCTGATTTTAGAAATTTGCTGCGTATTAAACTTTATGGCCAAACGGATGCGTCAGTCATAAACGACATTAAAAAGCACAACCTCACTGATAACCTTGTGATTATTGAACATCTCCCGCACCAAAAAGGATTGGTTGAGTTGTGCAAATCGCAGGTTCTTTTGCTCCCGTTAAACAATACGCCCAATGTAAAAGGAATACTCACAGGTAAGATGTTTGAATATATTGCCCTTCAGCGGCCAATTCTGGCAATTGGCCCAACCGATGCCGATTTTGCAGAAATACTGAGGGAAACCAATTCAGGCATTTCGCTGAATTTTGACGATTTACCAGGAATTAAAAATGCACTCCAAAATTACTTTAATCTTTTTAACGAGAACAAACTAATGGTTAAACCGGGCGCTTACGAAAAATATTCAAGAAAAAACCTGGCCAAACAATTTGTGAACCTGATTCAACCTTGAGGTTTTCTCCCTATTTATACGATGACTCAAAGTCATCGTATGAATATCAGAAGATTCATTTCGCTTTTAAACCTTTAACCCAATCTTTTCAGTGTGTATTTTATTATATTTAAATAGCTTTTTTGTTATAAATCAAGTATCAGGATGGACAAAACTGTTTTTCGTAGGGGAAAAATTAAGGAACAGGGAAACGATTTTCTATTTTGGCAATCGCAGCCCTAGAAACCAGGTTAGCTGTAATGGAACAAATCAGAAAGAAATACAACGACTGGAAATATGGTCCTGAACAAAGATTTCAGGGAGTTTATCGGATTGTTAAATGCAAACGGGGTTAAATACCTGATTGTTGGTGGGAATGCAGTTGGCTTTCATGGTTATCCGAGATACACCAAAGATTTGGCCGATCTTGATAATTTAAAACCCTTGTAAACTGATTAACTTCATATTTCTGAAAAGAGATTATGTTTTCTTCGGAATTTTCAGCTTCTGCCCAACAACCAGCCCTTTTTCGTTCGAAATTTTGTTTAACTCCATTATTTCACCACTGGTAATTCCTTCATATTTTTGAGAAATATTCCAAATATTGTCTCCATCCCGTATAGTGTAATATTCATAATCAGTTGAAGTATTTGCAACACTTGCAGAAGAAATATTACTGTTTTGTTTTTGAGAAGCGCTTGGCGTACCCGGATTTTCGTATTTCGATTTATCTTTTTCGGGAACGTAAACGGCCAGTTTTTGCCCTGCCCTGATTAGGTTTCTCCTGATATTGTTCCAGTATGTTAAATCGTTTTGTTTAACTCTGTACTTAGCTGCAATTCCGCCAACAGTGTCGCCTGCTTTTACCGTGTAAACAATTTTTGCTTTCCCTTTCACATCAGACGGTGTAAAATAGCCAGGGGTACTTTCAACCGGATTAACCAGCGTATTGTTCGGGAAAAAGCGCTCACGCCCGTATGCAAAAACCAGTGTATCTTTTTCAATAAATTCAAAGATTTTTTCGTGAGGCAAAACAAGCGGATACGGTTTTTTTGCGCTGGCAGGAATTACCCCGCGCCGGTACATCGGATTTAAGGCCTGCAAATATTCTTTTTCGATATTGAGCATAGCCGTTACCTGGTCGAAATGCAGGTAATTGTTTACCATTATTGTATCAACATCAATTGGCATTGAAGGAATTTGTGGTTTCAGGTTGTGCTCTTCGTAATAATTCATCATGTATGTAGCCGCAATAAACAGTGGGACATAACCCCGGGTTTCACGTGGCAGCAGGTAATACAACTCCCAGTAATTTGTTTTTCCGCCCGAACGCCTTATAGCCTTGTTTACATTGCCCGGTCCGCAATTGTATGCGGCAATCGCCAAATGCCAGTCGTTGTAAATGTCATAAAGATATTTCAAATACTTCGCTGCTGCTTCCGATGATTTAACGGGGTCGCGCCGTTCATCAACAAAACTGGTAATTTCAAGCCCCAAAAATTTGGCGGTGCCATACATAAATTGCCATAATCCCATCGCCCCAACCCTCGAGGTTGCAACCGGATCAAGAGCCGACTCAATAATTGAAAGATATTTCAGTTCAAGCGGCAAATCGTGTTTATCCAGAATTTCCTCGAACATGGGAAAATAATATTCCGACAAACCAATCATCCGTTCTACCTGATTTCGTTTACGCTCGGTGTACATTTTTATAAAACTTAATACTGCAGGGTTGAATGATAGGTCAATGACCTGTTTCGTTTCTTCAAGACGCTGAATATAAACCGAGTCGGGAATATTTGTGGGGTAAAAATCTGAAACCGCACCTTCCACAGTATTGCCGGCAAATGCATTTTTAATAAACCAATTGTTGGTCGCGCTGTCAATTTGCGATGAGAACATGTCGCTTAAATCTTCATCGACTATTTTTTTACCAATTATAACCGAGTCTGTTTCCAACGAAAAAACAGAATCTGAAACCATATCCTGCATCAGTCCGGGTTGCTGCGCAGAAACGATATTGAAAAAAAGGGTCAACGCAATGATAATTAGCTTTACTTTTTTCATCATGTTTATTAAAATTTAAACGTGCAATTAATGCCATAAACCAATTGGTTTTCAAAAGTTTTAACTGCAGGTTGCCAATTTAAAGTCAGGTCTTCGCTTATATCGAAATCAAACAAGTGGGCATCAACGCTGGCATCAATAATATTGAGGCCATAAAAACCGACCAAACTAATAATCAGTAAATCGCGGTTTCGTCGGTAATAATCAGATTGTTTCGATAAACCGGTTTTGAAATTAATAGAATCTGTTGGATTTTCCAAATCATAATACTTCGAAGCTTGGATATCGAGATACGATTTGGATTCGGGATCACCATCGGTAAGGTCGCTGTTTGCTTTTTTATAGGTACTGTAAAACCCATTGTTCCAGCCAATAAAATAACCAATCGTTCCAAAACCAGCATAAATTAATGGAATTTTCCAGTATTTTTTGTTGTAGGCCTGCCCCAATCCTGGTAAAATGGCTGAATAAATGGCGGCCTTTTTTGGGGAATGAAGTTGTACTGTATCAACCGGGATTTCTGCAACTTGCCTGGTATCAATTTCCAATCCCTGCCCGTAAAGGTTGAACGTAATTAAAACAAGCAGAACGAAAATGATATTTTTATTTAAACCCACACGTATTAATTTTACCCAAAAATAGAAGTTTACTTGCGTAAACCGGAAGTAATTATTGGGCTACCCTTGATTTTCAATTATTTTAACAATTCTTTCCAAATCAGGCACCGATTTAAACGGAATAACAATTTTCCCCCGTCCGTGACTGTTCACCGAAATATCAATTTTGGAGCTGAATATTTTATCCAGTTGTTTTTTCAGGTTCTGATATTCTTTCGGAACTCTTATTTTCCCGATTTCTGCTGGTTCCTTTTGTGTTTCATCGTTCAGGTTCCGGACAATTTCCTCCACGCGCCTAACCGACAAACCCATTTTCAAAATCTGGCTATAAATTAAGGTTTGTTTTTCCGGGTCCTCAATATTGATAATGGCGCGGGCATGTCCCATCGAAATCAGCTTTTCAATCAACCCTTTTTGAATTACCGCAGGCAACTTCAATAGCCTCAGGTAATTAGCAATGGTCGAACGTTTTTTCCCCACCCGCGAGCTAAGTTCTTCCTGGGTAAATTGAAGCTCCTCAAGCAAACGCTGGTAACTCATGGCTATTTCGATGGCGTCCAAATCTTCGCGCTGAATATTTTCAACGAGTGCCATTTCGAGCATGCCTTCGTCTTTGGCTTTTCTGATAAATGCCGGTATTGACTCCATGCCAGCCATTTGTGCAGCCCTGTACCTTCTTTCTCCGGCAATAATCTGGTATTTACTATCGGCTACCTTTCGCAAAGTAATAGGCTGAATCAAACCAATTTCCTTTATCGATTCGGCCAATTCCTTTAAGGTTTCCTCGTCGAACCTGGATCGAGGCTGAAATGGATTTGCTTCAATCTTCGACAATTCAATTTCATCTATTCCTGCGCCCGGCTGCATTCTGTCTGCATCATCCATCAGCGCCCCAAGTCCCCTGCCAAGTACGTTCCTTTTAACCATTGTAAAAATTAATTGATAACTATATTTTTTTCTTTCCCCAATTGTGTCATTTTGTTACGCTGCAAAATTTCGCGCGCAAGGTTCATGTGGCTTATTGAACCTTTTGAACTGGCATCATAGAGAATTACCGGTTTACCGTAACTTGGGGCCTCGCCCAGCTTAACGTTTCGCTGAATCACGGTTTCAAAAACCATTTCCTGAAAATGACGCTTTACCTCTTCATAAACCTGGTTCGATAAATTAAGCCGGCCATCGAACATGGTAAGCAGAAAACCTTCGATTTCAAGGTTTTTATTCAGCCTGTTTTGAATTATTTTGATGGTATTTAACAATTTGCCCAATCCTTCGAGAGCGAAATACTCGCACTGAACCGGAATAATTACAGAATCGGATGCGGTTAAAGCATTTACTGTAATCAATCCCAAAGACGGAGAACAATCGATAAAAATAAAATCGTAAACTTCTTTCAGGTGCCCGATTGCATTTTTTAAAACCTTTTCGCGATTAGGCAGGTTAAGCATTTCAATTTCAGCGCCAACCAAATCAATGTGCGATGGAATAATATCCAGGTTGGCAATATCGGTTTTCAAAACCACCTTTTCAGCATCTACCTCATCAATAATACATTCGTAAATACTCGATTGAATATTTTTCAGGTCAAAACCCAATCCTGATGTTGCATTAGCCTGGGGATCGGCGTCGATAATCAGAACTTTCTGCTCCAGAACTGCCAGGCTGGCCGCGAGGTTAATAGTAGTAGTTGTTTTACCCACGCCGCCTTTCTGGTTTGCCAACGATATAATTTTTCCCATCTAATTGCCTAAATTTAAAATTGAAAGGCTTCAAAGTTAACAATTTCAAATAAACCTCATTCCGTTTTTTTTCCATGCCTGCCTGAACATGGATAAATAGTTGAAATTAAATTAAAAAAGAGCTGTTTTTTGCAATAACATTTCGTTAATGAGTTGATCCTTATTTACAGGAGAAACCCCGGTTTTTTCACAAACCAGGCCACCGGCCAAATTCGACATCCAAGCAAGTATTCCGGGATTTAAACCCGTTGCCAAAGCCAGGCTTGCCACGCTGATAACCGTATCACCTGCCCCTGAAACATCGGCAACGTAACGAATATTTGCAGGAAAATACAGTTCCTGAACACCATTACTGATAAAAACCCCCAACTCTGAAAGCGTGATAAAAATGATTTTGAAACTTTGTTTTTCCCTGAACAGGCCAGCTTCCCTCCTGATTTTTTCCAAATCGCCCTTTTCAACCGGAATGTCAACACCATCGGTAAACTCCTTAAAATTGGGTTTGAAAAGAGATACATTTTTGTAGTGCCTGAAATTTCGTTTTTTGGGGTCCACTGCAGTTGGAATACCCTTAGAAATGGCCATTTCGTTGATTTTTTCGAATAAAGTTGGTGTC
>WTWZ01000104.1 GCA_009773765.1 Prolixibacteraceae bacterium
AAACCCCAGGCAATCCCGGTTCCTGCTTCTTTTGGACGGCCTTGTTCAATGTTTTTTGCATTTTTCCAGGCCGAATCATCAAAACCGGGTTTCTCCCAGTTCCACGGATATTTAGCGGCATCAACCTCATCGCACGGGCCAACTACGATAAACTGTCCGCCGGTTTTTTCGCTGCCCGCATCGGCTGGTTTGTAAGCATTGTTTTTTAGCACTTTCCACGAAGAATTTGTATCGACAATTTTTTCTGTTTCAGTGTTTCCCTGTAAAATAAACGCGGTTTGTAACGAATGCTGCGCCCAGGGTTTTAGTCCGGCAAAGTTCCAAACCACGGCTGCTAAAGTATTTTCTCCTGCTTTCAGATAAGCAGAAATATCAATACTTTCATAACGCCAGTGCATCAAATCGCCGCGTGCCGGGCCAAAACATACCGGTTCGCCATTTACAAAAAGCCGGTACCGGTTATCGGCAGAAACATGAATGATAAACTCTGGTGGAACTTCATACAAGCTAAAATTTTTTCTGAAATGATAAACGCCATAATCCAGCCCCGAATCATCGGGATATGCAATCCAGCGGGCCGACCAGTATTTTGTAAGCAATTCAGGATTAATTTTCGATTTTGGGAGGTTTTCAATGGCAAAAGAAGTTATGCCATACAAAAGGAACAGATAGAATAAGACTAATTTCATTGGTATAGTTTTTTATTATAAAGTACAAAAATGATTTTATTAATTGGTTCTCATTGTCTTTTGGTTAATTTAAATATGATGGCATTTCTAACACCCTTCGACTACGCTCAGGTTGACAGCATGAAACGTTTTCTGAAGGTGACAGCATGAAACGTTTTCTCAGGGTGACAGTCAGACTGAGCGCAGTCGAAGTCTGAAAACACCTATACTAAATCATTGAAACTATTTCAATATTTTTTCAAATTTCCCAAACGCAGTCTCCCAATCCAGTTTAGGAGAAGGTGTATATTCTGTTACCTCAAACGAATTTCGAACGATTTCGCGAATTTCGGCCAGCGATTTCACTTTATCAAGCGCTTTTGCCTGCAACAAAATGTTCCCGATGGCAGTAGCTTCTGTTGGGCCGGCAAAAACCGGAACTCCGGTAGCGTCGGCAGTGAGTTGGTTCATTGTGGCATTGTGAGCTCCGCCTCCGATAATATGCAATTTTTCAATCTTGTTTCCGGTTACCGATTCAATTTGTTTGATAGTAAACTTGTATTTCAAAACCAGGCTATCGTAGATGCAGCGGGCAATTTCGCCTTTGGTTTGTGGCACAGGTTGGTTGGTTTTTGCGCAAAATTCCTGTACAGCCTTTGGCATATTACCAGGGTTCAGAAAACAGGAATCATCAGGATTGATAAGGCTTTTAAAAGGTTTAACATTATTGGCCAGAGCAACTATTTCATGCCATCCCATAATACTTTGCGAATCCCAAATCCGTTTACATTCCTGAATCAACCACATTCCCATGATGTTTTTCAGAAAACGTGTGGTTCCTTCAACTCCTCCTTCGTTGGTGAAATTCATTTCGAGTGTTTGCTCCGAAACCAATGGAACAGGGCTTTCGATGCCCAGCAGCGACCAGGTTCCCGAACTTAGGTAAGCCCAGTTTTCGCCTTGCGCAGGCACCGAAACTACCGCAGAAGCAGTATCGTGGCTGGCAACCGCGATGCACGGAATTGGAGCGCTTCCGGTTTCGACTAAAACTTCGGGTAACAATTCTCCTAAATTAGTTCCGGGTTGAATGATTTCACCAGCCAACGTTTGCGGAATTCCGGCAGCTTCAAAAAGTTTCGACTCCCATTCCGATTTTCCGGGTTTCAGCAATTGCGAAGTACTGGCAATGGTATATTCATTTTTCTTGATTCCTGTAAACAAATAATTCAAAGTATCGGGTGTAAACAGAAGGTTATCAGCAATTTTTAAACCCGAATAGTCTTGCTGAACGGAAGCGAATAGCTGGAACAACGTATTAAATTGCATAAACTGAATTCCGGACAACAGGTAAGTTTGCTTTTTGGGCAATATCCTGAAAAATTCTTCCATCGAATTATCAGTGCGGTGATCGCGGTAAGCAAAAGGCAATCCGGCCAAATGGCCATCGCCTGTAACCAGCGCATAATCAACGCCCCAGGTATCAATACCAATGGAATTGGGTTGAACCTTAAATTCTGAGATACATTTTTTCAATCCTGTTTTCAGCTCATCAAACAAACTGAAAATATTCCAGAAATAACTATCGTGAATTCTTGTCATTTGATTTTTAAACCTGTGAACCTCTGTTAATCCGAGTTTCCCGTTTTCAAGGATTCCCAGTATTGCCCGGCCACTGGAAGCGCCGATATCGAATGCAAGAAATGATGATTTTGCCATTATCAGTTTTTTGCATCCAAAATAACACTTTTCGGCAGAAAAAGGTGTCCTGTGCCAACATGAATTAAATTCCCCTCTTTCCTCTTCTGTGCAAATGTCTATTGTTTTATAATTTTAAATACTTTTTTATTTATCAACAACAAATATGTACCTGAGATTTGATTGCTGATATCAATCATTTCCTTAACTGAATTACTTTTTTTCTGTTTTATCAGTTTGCCATCAATCGTATAAATTTCAATTACATTTTGTTTGCTGCCATTCAAGCCGTCAATATTAAAAATTCCATCAGATGGGTTGGGATAAATATTAAAATCATCCATGCCTGAAAATTCTACTGTTGTATTGATAACATTCATTACTAAAATACTTACTATAGATGGCACTGAGTTGGTTAATCCGTTGCTTACAACAAGAGTGAAAGTTACTGTCGTGTCTTGTTTTACTTCAGGAGCCATGAATGTTGGTTTTGCCGCTGAAGTTGAACTAAGGGTAATTCCCGTTGGCGCCGTCCACTGGTAAGTTAATGTATTTCCGTCCGGGTCGGTTGATGCCGAACCGTCAAGCGTTACAATAGTTCCTTCATCTACGGTCTGACCAGAACCGGCATTGGCGACCGGAGTTTTGTTTACTTGTTTCACGGTTACCAACACACTTACAGGGTCAGAAGAAAGACTGCCGTCATTTACCACGAACGTGAAAGAATATTGCGTATCGGAATTTACTTCCGGGGCAGTAAAAGTTGGTTTTGCTGCTGAAACTGAACTGAGCGTAATTCCCGTTGGCGCTGTCCACAGGTAAGTCAATGTATTTCCGTCCGGGTCGGTTGATGCCGAACCGTCAAGCGTTACAATAGTTCCTTCATCTACGGTCTGACCAGAACCGGCACTGGCGACCGGCGCTTTGTTTACTTGTTTCACGGTAACCAACACACTTACAGGGTCAGAAGAAAGACTGCCATCATTTACCACGAACATGAAGGAATATTGCGTGTCGGAATTTACTTCAGGGGCAATAAAAGTTGGTTTTTCTGCTGAAGCTGAACTGAGCGTAATTCCCGTTGGCGCTGTCCACAGGTAAGTCAATGTATTTCCGTCCGGGTCGGTTGATGCCGAACCGTC
>WTWZ01000105.1 GCA_009773765.1 Prolixibacteraceae bacterium
ATTTGTGGCAGTAAACATCGCTGCAAAACCCAAGGAATTGATTGAAAGCGAACTATTTGGACACGAAAAAGGCTCTTTCACCGGAGCCAGCTTCCAACGTATCGGAAAATTTGAAGAAGCAAAAGGCGGAACACTTTTTCTCGATGAAATTGCAGACATGGACATTTCTGTTCAGGCCAAATTACTTCGTGCTTTGCAGGAAAAAGAAATTGTGAAGGTTGGCAGCAACAAAACGATAAAAACCGACTGCCGGATTATTGCTTCAACTCACCAAAATCTTCAGGAGGCTGTTTTGAAAGGCACTTTCAGGCAGGATTTATTTTACCGGCTTTATGGTTTCCCCATCGAATTACCGCCACTCCGCGAAAGGGGCAACGACGTAATTATTCTCTCTAAACATTTCATTAAAGAGTTTTGCAACGAAAATAACATCCGGCAAAAAACACTATCAACGGCTGCGATCGAAAAATTGCTTGCCTATTCCTATCCCGGTAACATCAGGGAGTTAAAATCAGTTATCGAACTGGCAATCACCATTTCCGATAATGATGAAATCAGCGGTGACAATATTAATTTAGGCAACAATCTTCTGTTGGAAGAAAATACCGGAAAAGAAATATCCTTGCGTGAATACAACATCCGTGTTGTAAAAAAATACATGGAAAAATACAATAACAACCACAAACTGGTTGCCGAAAAACTGGATATTGGCGTAGCTACTGTTTATAGGATGTTAAAAGAATTCAAATAAATTTTATCCCCAAAATGGCTGACAAAACAATTTGCCAATAACTCTGTTATTGATAATAAATTATCGTTTTGATATATTTATTTGTTTTTTATCCACAGCTATCCCGCTAAATTACAATTATTTACATTCAATTTGATAAATGGTGTTAATTTTGATAATATTTGCCAGCGATTTTACGAACCATTAAATTGAAATACCATAAATCCCATGAAAAACGAAAAAGAAACATCGCCATCATTCGTTTCAATATTTTTGATGTTACTGGTTTTGGTAACTGCAGGAGTAATTATTCTAAATGACAAAGCTGAAATAGAACAACTTAAGCAAAAACAATCGGCCCTTAATGAAACACTCGAAGAGAGGGATTCGGTGATAAACGAAATGTTAAATACATTTGGCAAGTTAGAACAAAACCTGTCGTTTATTAGAAACAAAGGCAATGAGATGATTATATTGGTCCAGGAAAGTGGAAAAAGCTGGCAGGAAGGCTTGATTACCGATGTACAATTAATGAATACCTCTACTGAAATCAGCAGCAGGCAAACAGAAAAAATGGTTAGTAACCATAAATCAGAGAATATCGAAATGATTTGGTTAAAAAGCGAAAATGCCCGGCTTGGCAAATTTATTTCTGAGAACGAAAAAAACTTAACCTTTTTAAATGCAGTACAGGAATAAAGCGATTTTCAAATCACACAAAAGGAACTGCGGTTTGCACAATTCAATTCCGAAACTGCCATAAGAACTGATAATACCGAAATGCCGGGTAGATATCATATTCGCCAATTACTGTGTTTTCATTTTTTTGCCGGCATCAGGTATTGCGCCGTTTTTCTCCAATTCTGCATTTACTGATTGTTATTCATTTACTTTTAGTTAGTGCATCCTGACTTTCCCGTCCGTCCGTTCAGGCGGGGATACGTTTAGTCTGACGGTCATCCTGAGCGAAGTCGAAGGGTGCTAATACGATGATATTCTTAAAACTTTCATCTTAACTAAACAACAGCATTCAATTTATTGTAAAAATCATTATCGCAAAAGGAATGCACTGCCGGCCAGCGCAATATTTTCCTGCAAAATTTAAATGTAAACCGGAACGGAGAGGTTTCTCTTTTTAAGTTCTTTTTCAAAGCGATTTTTAAGTGTGCGTAAGTAGCAGAAATAATTCTGCCAATTAAATGGCAATTCGATTCAAACCGCGCCAGCCATATAACCAGTAATCAGCCCAGATTATCGATAAAAGTGCCCAAAAACCGGTTTCCAAAGTAATTGCCAGCAACCACCGGTTATTTGCTGTTTCACCCTGCAACGATTCGGCAACTGCAAAACTGTTAAGAATTTCATAACCAGCGCCCTGTCCGTTTACCTTTTTTCTGACCAGTGTATTTTCGATTAACCGGCGCATTTACAAATCGAAAAGCTGGCATGAAACATGACTCCCGCCGATATTGGTTCCAACGGCAATTTAGTTTTTCATTTTTTTTGCTAAATCAATTAATTCCGGCTTAAACACTTTCCTCCACAATTTTAATCTCTTCTTCCGTCAATCCATACAAAGCATAAACCATTCGGTCAATTTCCCTGTCGGTTTTATCGATTTCTGATTTCAGGGTTTGGGCTTTTTGTTTTTGCTCGGTGAAATAGTTCATCCAATCGGCTTCTTCCGAAAGGGTGAGTTTTACATTGGCTTTTTGAAGTTCTTTGAGGAAATCCTTGAACTCTAAGTCAAACCAATTTTGTAAATTTTTGCTGATTTTTTCTAGTTCATATTTGCTTCGGAGCAAAGTGGAAAACTGAATTTTTATTGAATTAAGTTTAGAGATAGAATCAGTAATGATTTGTGATAAAACCAAATATTGTTTCTGATTGTCAATAGCAATTTTTCTAATTGGTAGTCTCCGCATGTAGTCAAGTCCATATTTCCTTGCTCCACCCATTTTTACTGGACAAATATCTTGTATAATCCAACCAATGAGTTTGGAATTTAGTAATGCTAATAAATATTCAAGGTGAAAATCATTAATATTTTTAACAGAAAGCGAATGACTAGTTCCGCCGCCAAAAGCAACCCCATTAATATCCAAATAAAAATTTGGTAACATTCCAACATCATAAAAGACAATTTTTGATTTCGCAATTTCTCTTGAATCAATCCTTCTCATAATAACATACCAATTCAATCCTTTCTCAAGAATCGTAAATCTGCTATCCTTTCTGTTTTCTAGAATTTCTTTATTTTGATAGAGATAATTGTATGTGTTTGGAAATTGTGTTTTTAATAAATCTTCTGAATAAAGATTATTGTCATTATCATATGGATAAATGATGAATTTATCTAATTTTTCAAGTCCATATCTTGAATAATTCTCTGGTTTTACAAATTCAAATAACATTTCTTCTTCTAAGTTGTGTTTTTTGGCCTCTTCATGTGAAACAATAAAAGCTGCATCATATCCTGAGATAATTCCATAAACAAAATCTGCACAATCGCCGAGAAGAACAGAATATTGATAAATTTTATTTTTTATACTTTGATTCAAATTAAAATCCCAAGCATCATCACTAAAATTATCAAAGTTGAATTTATACCAAATGATATTGTCCAGACTAATTTCATTATTGACAATTTGAGCATAATTAAGCACTTCATTCAATTGTTTATTAAAACTCAATATTGAAACATAAGTTGCTAAACCTTCG
>WTWZ01000018.1 GCA_009773765.1 Prolixibacteraceae bacterium
TGGTTTCAACCGTGCAGGAGGCCTGCCCCATGTGGGTTCCCATTGTGGAGAACAATGAAATTGGGACTGAAGGGGCTGAGTATTTTATAAAGAAAAACATTCAGAATATACTTCAGAAAGATAAGGATTTGGATACGCTTGTTTTAGGGTGTACGCATTATCCGCTTTTAATAGATACCATTCAGAAATATGTTCCCGAAAACATTAAAATATTGCAGCAGGGAGAAATTACCGCCGAAAAACTATGCGAATATTTAAAACGCCATCCCGAAATTGACAGCAGGTTATCAAAATCCGGGAACCTCAGATTTCAGACTACCGAATCGGCTGAAAATTTTGAAGGGAAAGCAGCATTGTTTATGGACCAGAGAGTTGTGGCGGAGCATGTTCGTTTTTAATTCGGCCTGCTAACAAAATTTCTTTACAGTCCGGTTCATCTGCTCAAACTGCTCTTCAATACTTGTCAGCAATTTATATTGTGCCCTTGTTCTGACCAGGTTGTGTTCCTTCGATTTGGTTTTGTAGTAGTTGTCGCCGTCAATGTAATCCATTAAAAACCGCAGCACCTGCTCGTAGGTAATGTATTTTGCTGAAAAGGCCAGATATTCAAGCTCTTTTTCGGTAAGAAACGATTTTGCCTCTTCGAGATAACCTTTGGTAAAAGCTTCAAAAATCTTCATATCCATCGAAACATTATCAAGGTTGAGGTCGTCTTCAAGCCCGGTATTGGTGTAAAAACGAATGGCATCGCCAAAATCATTTAAAACGGTGCTGCTTAAAACGGTATCCAAATCAATTACACAAAGCACTTCGCCTTGTTTGTCGAAAAGAATGTTGTTGATTTTTGTGTCGTTGTGGCTGATTCGGGTTGGGATTGTTCCGTTTTCCACCAATTGGTAAAAATCAAGCATCTCATCGCGGCGGCTTTCAATCCAACTGATTTCTTCTGGCACTTCAGCTTTCCGGCCAACCGGATCTTTTGCCAAAACTGCATCCCACTGTTTAAAACGGTAACGAATATCGTGGAAACCCGGTAAAATATTCACCAACGGTTCTTTTAAATCGGCCACCAGCGACTGGAATTTTCCAATTCCCTTTCCTCCAGCAGTTGCCAACTCAGGAGTTTCGGCAGCATTGTAAGCAATTGTATCATCAATAAAAAGGCAAACTGCCCAGTATTCATCTTCTTCGTCTAAAAAATAAAGTTTTCCGTCAAGAGCAGGAATAATAGTCATTGCTTCTCTCATCGGATTGCCGCCCGCTTTTTCAACTTTCTTTTTAATGTGCAGACACACCTTTTGTATGTTGTCCATCATGGCCGGTATTGGCGAAAAAATCCGTTTGTTTTTCCGCTGGAGAATATAATTGGGCCTGCCCGCAACAGTTTTTATAATGAATGTGTCGTTGATAAAACCTTCGCCCAGGTTGGTTACTTCTTTAATTTCGCCTTCAAGCTGAAAATTTTGCGCTATTGAAATCAGTTTTGTATTCATAGTGTATAATATATGTTGTTTTAGTTCCAGGTTCCAGGTTCCGGGTTCAAAACTTTGAACTTTAAACTTTAAACTTTAAACATCTTACTTCTGTCTGCCGGCTTTCTTACTCCCAGATTTTCTTCGGATATTCGCCTTTTGCAATTAGCGCATTTATTTTTTCAATAACAAATGGTTTGTCCTCTTTGTATGTAACTCCAAACCAGGGCGAATTGGCTTCCAGTACTTTTACCGTTGCCTCTTTGTCGTCGATTAAGTCGAAAACCACCGATGGAATATACATTTCCGATTTGGGTTTGTCGATTTCGATTTTTAAGAATTGGGTAAATCTTTTTTCCAACTGGGCGAAAACCGATGGTTTAAAACCCCAGTTGTTCATCGATGCAATTTCGTTTCCGGTGAGTAAAGTTTCGCTGCCATCGTTTTCAATCGAAATTATTTTGTTTTCGTGTTTCACAATTTTGAGTGCCTCCACAATTTTAACGAGGTTTTTGTTTTCGTCTTCCTCGCAAATCCCGCGCGAAACGGAACCAAATTCCGAGAGGGTGTCATTCAGTTTGTAGCCCACCATTGCATATTCTTGAGGGTCGATTGATTCAGTTAAAAATTTTGCCATTGCCTTGTACGCGTTGAATCCGTAAAAGTCGTCGGCGTTCAGGGCGCAAAATGGTTCATTTATAACATCTTTGGCAACCAGGATTGCATGAGCAGTTCCCCACGGTTTTTCGCGTCCTTCGGGCAAAGTGAATCCTTCGGGCAACATATTCAATTCCTGAAAAACGTATTCAACCTCTATTTTTCCTTTTAATTTTTTATCGAAATTTTCTTTGAAAGCATCGGCAAAACTTTCGCGGATAATAAAAACCACTTTTCCAAATCCGGCCCTTATCGCATCATAAATCGAGTAATCGATAATTGCTTCTCCGTTTGGGCCAACGGGTTCAACCTGTTTTAATCCTCCAAAGCGGCTTCCCATTCCGGCTGCCAAAATCAATAGCGTAGGTTTCATATTTATAATCTTTATCTGTTTTTGTATTTGTTGAAAATGAATATTGCAATTTTATAATCAGGCGGTAAAAATATAAAAAACGCCGGTTGTTTAAATTGGAAAATAAAAAAAGGCTGCCCGTTTCTGAGCAGCCTTTTTATTCTGATTTTATTCGTCCTTATACAAAAAATTGTACGATTCATCGTGTTGACTAATGTCGAGACCAATTTTTTCTCCGTGCGGCGAAATGCGAAGCGGCACGATTAAATCGGTTATTTTATACATCAGCAAAGAGCCTCCGAAAGTAAATATTGCAACAATAACTAGGGCAAGCAAATGGTAAAGGAATGTTGTTGTTTCGCCATGAATTAACCCAACTTCGTTTGCAAAAACCGCGGTTGCCAACATACCGACGATTCCACCCATACCGTGTGCAGGAAAAACATCCAATGTATCATCGAGTGTGGATTTGGTTCTGAGCGTAATGGCATAGTTGCTTACAATTGCTGCTATCACGCCAATAAAAATGCTTGACCCCACATTTACAAAACCTGCAGCCGGCGTAATGGCAACCAATCCAACAACCAATCCGATGGCAGAGCCCACAGCCGATGGTTTTTTCCCTTTTGCAGCATCGTAAAAAATCCAGGTTAGCATTGCGGCTGCCGATGCAGTATTTGTATTTACCAGTGCAGAAGCGGCTACCCCGTTGGCAGCCAGGGCCGAACCGGCTAAATCCAAACCAGCCAAACCAAAGCATACCGGCACTCAGTAAAATATATGGAATATTGGCCGGTTTAAACTCTTTAAGTTCTTTTCTGCGACCCAGAAACAAGGCCCCGGTCAGTGCGGCAAAACCTGCCGACATGTGTACAACGGTTCCACCTGCAAAATCGAGTACGCCCCAGTTGCGCAAAAAACCATTAGGGTGCCAGGTCCAGTGCGCCAGCGGCGCGTAAACAAAAATTACAAACAGGCTTATAAATAACATGTAAGCCCTGAAACGCACCCTTCCGGCAAATGAGCCTGTTATCAGTGCAGGCGTGATAATTGCAAATTTTAATTGGAACATGGCAAAAACTGCCAGCGGAAATGTTGGGGCCAAATCAGGGTGTGTCCCTGCCCCCACCCCACGAAACATAAAATAGGTCAGTGGATTTCCAAACAGGCCAAATCCCCCGCTCCCGATACTTTCGCCAAAAGCAATGCTAAATCCCACCACTACCCACAAAACACTTACAATCCCCATGGCAATGTAACTCTGCATCATGGTTGAAATTATATTTTTCGGGTGAACCATGCCCCCGTAAAAAAAGGCAAGACCGGGCGTCATTAATAAAACCAGCCCAGTAGCTGTAAGCATCCATGCTGTATCTCCCGGGTCAATTTTCGATAAATCCTGCTCTCCTGTTCCAGTTGGAACAATTACGCCTAAAAAGGCAACAATGATTAAAAGTACTAAAATAATCCACCATCTGACTGTGCTTTTCATATCTGTTAAATTTAAGGTTTATTGTCTTTGTGTCATGAAAATAAAACAAATATGTCATTATACAATTATTATTCTCCTAATAATAGAATTATGAAAGTTTATTAATATTTTAATTAACGTTTTGATAACAAATAATTGTTTTATTGCATATATGAATCAAATGTTTTCATTTTGTTACTTTTATGATAAAGTTTTAGTCAAATGCAGGTATTATGATATTATATTCATACTTTTATTGGAAAATTGTAAGATATGACATTGAGAAACAAATTAGATGATATTGATTTGAGGATTTTGGACATTATTACAAAAAATGCACGAATTCCTTTTAAAGATGTTGCCGTTGAGGTTGGAATTTCAAGAGCTGCAATTCATCAGCGCGTAAACCGGATGATTGAACTGGAAGTAATAGTTGGTTCAGGATATCATATCGATCCCAAGAAGGTTGATTTCAGAACCTGTACTTATATTGGTATATTTCTCGAAAAAGGAGGATTATTTTCCGAAGTGGTAGAGCGTTTAAAAAATATCCAGGAGATTGTTGAATGTCATTATACCACAGGGCAGTATGCAATTTTTATTAAAGTTTACGCCCGTGACAACGAACATCTCAAAACGATTTTAAGCGGACAAATACAGAAAATTCAAGGAGTATCCAGTACCGAAACTTTTATTTCCCTTGAAGAATCGTTTAAAAGAACAATTCAGGTTCTCGGTTAATTTCGCTGGCGCACTGCCTCATAAATCATTAACGCTGCTGAAACTGATACATTCAGCGATTCAATATTCCCAAACAAGGGTATTTTAAGTTGCTGGTCTGCAATATTCAATATGGCCTGCGAAATGCCACTTTCTTCTGAACCCACAACAATAGCAACAGGTATTTTAAAATTACCCCCGGTATAAATTTGATTTGCTTTTTCGGTAGCCGCCACTATTTGTATCCCCGAATCTTTTAAAAACTGAATGGTTCTGAAAAGATTCGGAACTTTACATACGGGAATATGATGCAATGCGCCGGAAGAAGTTTTTATGGAGTCGGCTCCAATCCGCGCCATTCCTTTTTCAGGAATAATTATAGCGTCAACACCCGCACATTCAGCCGATCTGGCAATAGCCCCAAAATTTCTGACATCCGTAATCTGGTCGAGTACGAGAAGCAGCGGTTCGCTGCCTTTTTCAAAAAGCACGGGCAACAGCATTTCGATGCTGATAAATTCAATTTTTTTCGAGCGGCACAAACTGGAACGGAATCCCATTTTCTTTAATTAACGAAATCAATTGTTGGTATAATTCGTTATCCAAGCCGGTTTTAATAAAAACTTTCTCGATGTTATTTCCCTTATTTATGGCTTCAATTATGGCACGTGTTCCGAAAATATATTCGTCTTTTTCCATTACCAGTTTTTTTTCATTTTCCAGTTTTCCAGTTCCTCATGTTGTTTTTCCCATTCTTCCATGGCTGTTTTAAGCTGCTTTTTCAGTAATTCATATTTGTCGAAAATGGTGTGGCCTTCCAGATTATCCGGTGCGGACAATAACCTGTCCAGTTCATCGCTTTCATTCTCAATGGTTTGAATTTCAGATTCGGTTTTTTCAACCTGCTTTTCGAGCCGCAATATTGTTCTGTTGATTTCTTTTTGTTCCTGAAAGCTGAACTCCTGCAACGAATTGATTTTCGTACCATTTAACCTTTCAGTTCTCCGGGGGTTGTTATTAATTTCAAGTTCTTTTAGCGACTCAATTTTCTTTTTCTCCAGAAAATCATAAATGCCGCCCAAATGTTGTTTCGCCTTTTTATTTCTGAATTCGTACACGCAGTTTACCAAACCATCCAAAAACTCCCTGTCGTGAGATACGACCAAAACCGTTCCGTTGAAATTTATCAAAGCATTCTTTAAAATTTCCTTCGAACGGATGTCGAGGTGGTTGGTGGGTTCGTCGAGTACCAGGAAATTAACAGGCTCAAGCATTAATTTTATCATTGCCAGCCTGGTTTTTTCACCACCGCTCAATACTTTAACTTTCTTGTCCACATCTTCGCCCGAGAAAAGGAAAGCACCGAGAATATCCCTGATCTTTGTTCTTACCTCACCAACCGCAATTTGATCGATGGTTTCAAAAACAGTGGGGCCTTCATTTAAAAGCTGTGCCTGATTTTGTGCGAAATACCCGATTTTTACATTATGGCCCAGAGTTAACTCACCTTCGTGTTCCAATTCCTGCATTATTATCCGGGCCAGGGTTGTTTTGCCTTCACCATTCCGGCCAACAAAGGCAATTTTTTCCCCTTGTTCAATTTTAAAATCGATATCGTTTAAAACTAAAAGGTTATTATAACGTTTACTGATATTTCTGGCTTCAACAATTACCCGCCCCGACCGGGGAGCCGGTGGAAAACTGATTTTAAAGGCGGAATTATCAACTTCTTCAATTTCAATCCGGTTAATTTTCCCGAGTTGTTTTATTCTCGATTGAACCTGAACTGCCTTTGTTGCCTTGTATCTGAAACGTTCAATAAAAGTTTCGATATCTTCAATCTGTTTTTGTTGATTTCGGTATGCTGCAAGTTGAATTTCACGCTGTTCAGTTTTCCATGTCATGAATTTTGAGTAATTCATTTTTTGGTCGGTGATTTTACCAAGCGAAATTTCAATCGTACGGTTGCAAACTGCATCAAGGAAAGCCTTGTCGTGAGAGACAAGCACAATCGCCCCGTTGTAATTTTTAAGAAAATCTTCAAGCCACTGGATTGATTCAATGTCAAGGTGGTTGGTTGGCTCATCCAGTAAAAATACGTCTGGTTTTTTTAATAGTAATTTGGCAAGTTCAACACGCATCCTCCAGCCACCGCTAAACTCGGAAGTGTGGCGGTTAAAATCAGATCTTTCAAATCCAAGCCCGACAAGGGTTTGTTCAAGTTCGGCTTCGTAATTATCTCCCCCCAGAATATTAAAACGTTCGTTAAGTTCGTTTAAGCAATCTAATTTTTTAAGATACAAATCGGAATGATAATCATGGACTTCTGAAATTTCTGTATTTAAACATGTAATTTTATGCTGAATGTTAATCAATTCCTCGAAGGCAAGCACAGTTTCTTCTTTTAATGTACGTACATCGCTCAGTTTCATTTGCTGTGGCAAGTATCCGATGGTTGTATTTTTAGGAATTCCAATGCTTCCTGATGTTGGTGCATCAATTCCTTTAATGACTTTTAATAAAGTGGTTTTACCCGCACCATTTTTGCCAATTAAACCAATTCTGTCTTTTGGGTTGATCAGAAAGCTAATCTCCTTAAAAAGATCAAAACCACCGAAATTCAGACTTATTTTATCTAACGAAATCATACATTAAAAATGAAAGTTGGCAAAGATAGTGATTAATGACGAAACCAGAATTGCTGATAATTGCCAATAAAATTCCGTGTTGGTGGTATTCATCCAAAAAATTGCCTAAACAAAATTTCTAATCTGTTTTTTACCATCTTCTGTTACAATTCATGCTTCGTGTAGCTGTCAGAATTTAAAAATTATCGTAAATTCCGGCAACCAATTCAAAACTACAACTTATGACAAAATACATTCTTTCGCTCGATGCCGGAACTACCAGCAACCGGGCTATTCTTTTCAATCATTCAGGCGAAATTGTGGCTACCGCACAAAAGGAGTTCGAACAGATTTACCCGCATTCGGGCTGGGTTGAACACAACCCTGAAGTAATCTGGGAAACACAGTTGGGAGTGGTTCGGGAAGTTTTTGATAAAGCCGGGGTTTTGCCCGAACAAATTGCTGCTGCCGGCCTTACCAACCAACGCGAAACCACAATCCTGTGGAACCGCGAAACCGGAAAACCCGTTTATAATGCCATTGTTTGGCAGGATCGACGTACAGCGGCAATATGCGATGAACTTAAAGCCAAAGGCCTCGAACATACAATTGCCGGTAAAACCGGGCTGGTAGTTGACGCATATTTTTCGGGCACAAAAATCAAATGGATTCTCGATAATGTGCCGGGAGTGCGGGAGCTGGCAAACGAAGGTAAAATTGCATTCGGCACCGTTGATTCCTGGCTGCTATGGAAACTTACCGGGGGCAGGTTGCATATTACCGATGTCAGCAATGCCAGCAGAACCATGATTTACAATATCCATGAACTTTGCTGGGATAAAGAGTTGCTCAGGGTCCTGGATATTCCGGAATCAATTCTTCCGGAAGTAAAACCCAGCAGTATGCTTTACGGAGCTACCGATGCCGCCCTGTTTGGAAAGGAAATCCCTTTGGCGGGTATCGCCGGCGATCAGCAGGCTGCATTATTCGGGCAAATGTGCATTGAGCCGGGGATGGTTAAAAACACTTACGGAACCGGCTGCTTTGTTGTGATGAACACTGGTAAAAAACCCATTGCCTCGAAACATAAATTACTGACAACCATTGGCTGGCAAATAGGCAAAGAAGTTACCTATGCCCTTGAGGGGAGTATTTTCATGGGGGGTGCGGTCGTTCAGTGGTTGCGCGATAAAATGGGGATAATTCAATCATCGTCTGAAATTGAGGAACTTGCAGGACAGGTGGAGGATAGCGGCGGGGTGGCCCTTGTGCAGGGGTTTGTGGGCCTTGGTGCCCCGCACTGGGACCAGTACGCCACAGGCGCTATTATAGGTTTGCGGCGCGAATCGGGTAAAGCACACATTGCCATGGCAGCGCTTGAGGCAATAGCATTCAGTACAATGGAAGTGATTGAAACTATGGTTGATGATTCGGGAATTGAACTTAATGAGCTTCGCGTTGACGGCGGCGCTTCGGTAAATAATCTTTTAATGCAGATACAGTCGGAAGCTATACAAACAAGGCTTGTGCGCCCTGCAATTACGGAAACCACTGCGTTGGGCGTTGCTTATCTGGCTGGTTTGGCGGTTGGTTTCTGGGAAAGTGTTGCTGAAATTAAAAATCAGTGGCAGGTTGACGCTGTTTTCGAACCTGTTATAGATCCGGCAAAAATCAAAAAAACAACCGACAGATGGAGAAAAGCTGTTGAACGCAGTAAACACTGGTATGAGGAATAAGATAAGTTTAAAGTTTCGGGTTTAAAGTACAAAGTATTGTTTCATACACCTTAAAAAGCTAAGCAAAACAAAAAAGCGAACTTTTTCAAACCATAAAAATAAAACATGAACAGAAAAGCAGTACTGAAGAAAATCAGGAAAAGGGAAAAGGAGTGGGACATTGTAGTTATCGGTGGAGGTTCAACCGGCTTGGGCTGTGCTGTTGATGCCGCATCGCGTGGTTACAAAACCCTTTTACTGGAGCAAATCGATTTTGCAAAAGGAACTTCGAGCCGCAGCACAAAACTGGTGCATGGAGGGGTGCGATATCTGCAGCAGGGAGATGTTTCGCTGGTTTTTGAAGCATTACAGGAGCGCGGCCTGATGTTTAAAAATGCGCCTCAACTGGTTACAAACCAGTCGTTTGTTATTCCAACCTACGATTTTTGGGGTGGCCCGTTTTACACTGTTGGTTTAAAGTTTTATGATTTAATGGCAGGTAAACTTGGATTGGGCCCATCGAAACATATATCGCTTGAAGAAGCAATTGAAGCAATTCCCACAGTTGAAAAAGAGGGTTTAAGGGGGGGCGTAATTTACCAGGACGGCCAGTTCGATGATTCGCGAATGGCAATCAGCCTGGCACAAACCTGTGCAGATTATGGCGGAACAGTGCTTAACTACTGCAAGGTAACTTCTTTATTAAAAGATGGCGAACTGGTAAATGGTGTAGTTGCAATTGATCAGGAAACAGGTGAAGAGTTCAAAATTAAAACGAAGGTTGTGATTAACGCCACCGGGGTTTTTGCCGACGAAGTGATTCAAATGGACGAATCCGGAAAGCCTTACATGATAACACCCAGCCAGGGGATTCACCTGGTACTCGACAAAACGTTCCTGCCTGGCAAATACGCGATAATGGTGCCACATACTTCTGACGGACGTGTAATGTTTGCAGTTCCATGGCACAACCATGCGGTTATTGGCACTACCGATACCTTGCTTGACAACCATTCGCTCGAACCTGTTGCTTTGGAACCGGAAGTTGATTTTGTACTTAAAACTGCAGGGCAGTACCTTGTGAAAAATCCAACCCGAAAAGATGTCCTGAGCGTTTTTGCAGGTTTGCGGCCTCTCGCAAAACCCGAAGATGAGAATAAGGCTACAAGGGAAATTTCGCGCGGTCACAAAATTATAATTTCGGTTTCAGGATTAATTACCATCATTGGCGGAAAATGGACCACTTACCGCAAAATGGCCCAGGACACTATCGATAAAGCAGCATTGCTTGGTGGGTTCCCCGAAAGGGAATGTATTACAAAACACTTGCCCATTCATGGTTTCCGGCTCGATATCGACCCGTACAACGATTCGATGTCGCATTACGGATTAGACAAGGAGGATATACTGGCAATCGGTGAAGAAGAAGAAGGGATGTCAGGATATATCAGCGAAAAGTTAAATATTCTGAAGTCACAAATTGTATGGGCTGTCAGAAAAGAAATGGCACGCACAGTTGAAGATGTTTTGGCCCGGCGTACAAGAGCTCTCTTTCTTGATGCCAGGGAAAGCATTCGGATAGCTCCCGAAACAGCCGTAATAATGGCGAAAGAATTGAACCGTGCTGAAGAGTGGATAGAGAGACAAATTGAAGATTTTAAAAAAGTGGCGAAAAATTATTATTTCGAAGATTAAACAAAGAAACTTATGATTGAATATTTTGGCGAATTTTTGGGCACCATGATTTTAATCCTTCTGGGAAATGGTGTGGTTGCGAATGTAAACCTAAACAAAACACACAGTTTTGGCGCAGGGTGGATAGTGATAACATTTGGATGGGGCATGGCCGTATATGTTGCGGTTTTGATTTCTGCCGATATGAGCGGGGCGCATTTAAATCCCGCAGTAACACTGGGTTTGGCTTTTAGCGGCTTATTCAGTTGGCTGAAAGTGGCGCCTTTTATATTGTTTCAGGTTTTAGGGGCAATGGCAGGCGCTTCTTTGGTTTTTGTTTTCTTTAAAAATCATTTCAGGATTACTGAAACCTCCGGGGTAAAAAAGGCCTGTTTTTGCACTGGCCCTGCTATCCGGGATTTCAGGAATAATTTTTTTTCGGAAGTGGTTGGGACATTTGTCCTGATTTTGGCGGTTTTATTAATCACCTTGCCACAACTGGAGTACGAAAGTCTTGTCGGACAAAAAGTGGGAATGGGTTCACTCGGGGCGCTGCCGGTTGCACTGGTGGTTTTTTCAATTGGTTTGAGTTTAGGCGGAACTACTGGGTACGCAATAAATCCGGCGCGCGATTTAGGGCCGCGAATTGTCCACTCATTGCTCCCGATTCCGTTTAAAGACAATAACGACTGGAAATATGCCTGGATTCCGATAGTTGGCCCGGTTGCAGGAGCAGGTTTAGCTGCTTTGGTGTATTTATTTATTGGCTATTTTTGTAATAAATTATATTGAAAAGATGGAAAGAAATATTAGTAAAAGTGCACTGGAATTGCGTGAAAAGATTGAAAAAGCAATACAAAGCCACGAGATAACCCGCGAGGATTATGATAAGATTATTCATATTATAACAGAGGATGGACATATCGACCACCACGAAAAGGCATTGCTTAGAGAATTCCAAACAATGATTGATGACAGGGATATCAGGTTTGTAAAAAAGCAGATTTAAAATTTTCGGCTTTTCTTAAAATTTTGCAGAAGTTTAACTACAAAATAATTTAACAGATGAATGGGTGGTTTTTTAATAAATTGGATTGTTGAATTGAAGTGGGAAAGAATGTTTTTCCATGAAAAAAGCCGGTTTTTTGCAAAGTCGGCTTTTAATATTTTAAAATCTTCTGTTAATAGAACTTTGATCTATTGTCAACAATTTCAGCTTTCTTGCGTTGTGCTTCAAAAGCCTGCGACGTAGCACGGAAATTTAAACTTTGTGTCAAACGGGCCTGCTCAGTTTCAAAATCCTGCACGGAGCCCTGGTTAACCGATGTTACTTTTACAATGTAAACACCATTGTTGCCGACAATTGGTTTTGATATTTTATCAACATCAAGTGAAGTAACCGTGCCAACAACTGCGGGCTCTGAGCCTAACCCGGGCACGGAGAAGCTGTTGAAATTAATGTTTGCCGCATTTCTCACTGAAGTATTCAATTGAGATGCAACGGCTTCCAAATCCGATTTACCCGTAAGTGCATCTGCGGCTTTTTTCGAAAGATAATCTGATTTCTTTTGATTTGTAACTGCAAGTTCAACTCTTGCTTTTGCTTCTTCAAAAGTTGAAATACCTTCTTCAGTTACTTTTGTTAAAACTGCAATAACAAAATTATTTCCCAATTCAAAAATGGGCGACTCCTGACTGGTTACCAAAATATCGCCCTTGTCTGCTTCATAAGCGGCACGAATCAGAATTCGGGCATTTTCAAGGCCGATAATATCGCGGTCGTTTTCACGGACCGATGCAACGCGTTTGTTTAGTTTTTCTTCTGTAACTGCAGCGTTAAATTTATCGGCAGTTGTATTGGTACTGGCAAATTTGCTTGCCTGAGAATATGTGTCCTGGTAAGTGCGTGTACTTGGCTGTACTTTCCTGACCAAAAGAGCAACCCTTGCCTGCTGCGTTAATATGCCGCGATCGGTTGTTTGAACAATGTGAATTCCGAATTGGCTCGGAACTATCCTTACTTCGTTTTTGGCATTTGAAAATGCAGCTTCCTCGAAAGGCTGCACCATCTGTCCTCGTCCGAACCATCCAAGATCTCCTCCGCTAATTGCAGAACCCTGGTCGGTTGAGTACTGCATGGCAAGTGCTGCAAAGTCGCCGCCTTTTTCGATAACCGTTTTTAAACTGTCGGCTAAACGCTGCATTGCGATCATTTCTTCCTGTGTATTTGGTTTCAGCAAAATATGTCTGGCTTTTACCGAATCGGGCATCATGGCAAGCGAGTCGAGTTTTGCCAGGGTGTATGATTCATTTTCAAAGTAAGGGCCTAAAACCGAATTTATGGGAGCGTTTTCGTCAAAAATCCAGGTTGCCTGATTTACGGGCAACGATTCTTTTTTATACCAGGTCCCGTCGAAATTAACATCCGAATTTGAATTTACGAACTGTGCATTATTAGTAGCATTTTCAAAATCGTCCTTTATGTCAGCAATCCAGTTTTCAGCATCTTTATAATCAGCCGCCGAGGGATTAACTGTGAAAGCAATATATTCAATTTCACGGATTTTCTCCTGTTTAAAGTCGTTCTTGTTGGCATTGTAATAGTCCCTCAAATCTTTTTCTGTAACAGATACGGCGCTATCAGCAACGGTGGTGTGATTCAAGGCAATAAAATCGAAATTGACTGTTTTATTTCCAAAAGTCAGACTTTCTTTTGCTTCGGCGCTGGTAACAAATAAACCTTTGCCAACCATGTTTGCATATTTCGACTGTGTTCTTTCTTCAACAATCTGGTTTTCGAGATACAGCCAGTATGCCCTTTGTTCGGGTGCAACGCTGGTTTCAAGTTGTTTCAGAAAGGCAACAACTGCGCCGCGGTCAACCTGGCCGGTGTTCGGGTTACGAAATAATTGCTGAATGATTGGATGGAGATTAGCTCCCTGAAGCATATCGAACAATTCATCGGATGTAACTTCAATGCCGAGTTTTTTGTACACATCGCCCATCACAATTTTTTGCACTGTATTCTGCCATGTTTGCTCTCTAACCTGAACCCAGCTATTTTCATCGAGTTGCGACTGTTGGGTGTTTTGTTTATAAATTGCGCCAAGTTCTTCCACTTGTCTTTGAAAAGCCGGATATTGAACTGATTCCCCATTGATTTCACCAATTTCCATTTGATTTTTTTGAAAAATTGATGAACCGCTTTGCAATAAGTCCCCAAGAATAAATGCGGCCAATGAAATACCGATTACAATTGCAATTAATAATCCCGCCCTTGTTCTAATCGTTTGTAACGTTGCCATTGATTAACAGTTAATTTTTAACAGATTTTACTTAAAATTTTTGAGCTACGAAGATAACAATTTTAAATATTCTACCTGTAAATTGGATTTTTTTTTGAAGAGGTATGATTTATTGATTCTAATATCTGATTATCAATTCAATAAAAATTTACAACGAGAATTTTTTAACATCCGCGATGGTCAGTTTTACAAATTCAATTTTAGAATTTGTTGGCCGGCATAGTTTTGGGCACTATCAAAGCGTTATATAAACACGGATTTATTGCATCCGGATTTTTAGAAACTACAGGGGCAATATTGCTGCCTATCTGGATTGTTGCTTATTAATATTCAAAAAAAGTAAAAAATATGAAAAAGTCCGATCAGTTAAATTAATTTGGAAATTGCAACTGCCCGTTTGCCGGTTTAGATTCGTCCGGATTGTTTTCAGGCGATTGATTTGGAAAATCCGTTTGCTGGTCATCTTCACTGACACTAACATAAATTGTACCTTTTGGGTTTTTAATTTTCCAGTTTTGAAGATTTTGATCCGAAGTAAATCCTACACCAGTAATAATTTGATCGGTGCGAATAATTTTTACAAAATCATCAGTATATATTATTTCTTTTTTCTCTTCCCAAATCATATGTTCAGTTTTTAAGGTGTCGCCTTGCGCATTGGTTGCAACCACGTTGTTTTTTGCTTCCCATTTGTCATCGGCAACAAATTGCCTGGCATAATTGGCTGTAATACTTGAAATGATATTTTTGTTATTATCGAATTTCACTAATTGCATTCCTTCCGGAAATTCAATATAATTTCTTCCTTC
Source organism: Prolixibacteraceae bacterium (assembly GCA_009773765.1). Lineage (GTDB taxonomy): Bacteria > Bacteroidota > Bacteroidia > Bacteroidales > Prolixibacteraceae > Draconibacterium. Next base: position 14,803 of record WTWZ01000018.1, read on the forward strand.
ATCCTCAAAACGAAGCAATTTGGGCGCTTTGAGCGAATAACTTATCTTTCCGGAATCGGTAAAAAGCGTTTCAAAATTTGTAGCTTCAAGAATGGGCAGGTTCTCGGTAGAATAGAAAGCCTTTATTTGTTCAATATTGTTTTCGCAGCTATAAAAAAGTATTGCAGCCCCTGTAAAAAGAGCTGCAATACCTAACCTTTTGATGTATTTGCCGGTTTTAAAACCTGACAGTTGTAGTTTCATTTATCCAGCCTTCAACTTTATAGCTTTGTCCCTCCCTAAGGCCTTCCATAAATCCGTCTTCCTTATTTGGGAAATATTTTCTGTAATCCGATGCTTTATTTGCTGCTTCGGCGGCGCAGTCGTCATATTTTCTGGCCTTGTTGAAATAATCAACAACAACCCAGAAAACAGCCGATTTCTCTAAATTTGTTCCGCTAAATGAACTACTTGCTGATGCGTAAATATTACCAATTAACATGTAGGCATCGCATAATTCAGGGTCAAGCGAAATTGCCATACGCGCCATTTCCCTGGCTTCCTGGTAATTGCCTTCTTTAACATACAATACCAAACCTCGTTCATAATAATAGCTGGCGAGCAATATTTTATCTGTTTCCTGACTGATAGCCTGCTGATAGAATTTCTTTGCGTTTTCCAAATCATCTTTTTCCACATAGCCACGTGCCATGTTGAAAGCGGCTTCGGCCGATGGTTCCAGTTCGTAAAGCCGGATTGTTGCTTTTTCAACAAGTTGGCTGTCATCGCACTTAGCCTGTCGTAAACGGCGGAGCATCGATTTAATAAAATCAATATCACTGTTTCTTGCCTCGAATTGTGGTGAGAATATGTTTACCAATGCTTCGCAATCTGCTGCACCCGAAGTGGTGAACAAACTTTCGATATAGGTTTGAATTTCCTTTGCGTCGTCTGTTTTTTGTTTATCTGTATTTTTTGCAATTATTGCGTTCAGATATGTATTGCATTTATCGTAATTTTTTACGACAGTTTCTTTTGGGAGCGCATTTAATTTAAACAGCGAACGTGTTGTTTGCATAAGCAATAAAAACACGGGCAACTCAGTTTCTGCTTTTTCAGCATCAACAGAGAGGTTTAACCATTCGTAACCCTTCAACATTACTTCTTTCAGGGCATCTCCTTCTAACTGGGTTGTTCTGTTTTCGTCGAGTTTATATTTTAACCAGGTAGTTCCTTTACGTCCATTTACAAAACCTTCCCCGTTAAAATATTTTATCCTTTGGTCATATACTTTTATAAATTCATCGAGATATTTATCTTTCTCTGCATCGGTTTTTGCATTTTCAATCAGGTACTCAAAAATCTTTGCCCCATGAATATAAATGTTGGATGTTGATTTAGGATATTTATTATAGATATGTTTCCAGTAGGGAAGCGCTGAAGCAAAATCTCCCTGTTTATAGAATTCAGTATATAATGAGTACTGGGTCATAAAATCTTTATCCTGCGCTGCCAGAAGCTCTTCGTCTGTTTTTAAAACCAGGTCGCCGCTGGCAACTTCTTCTTCATTTCCCCCTGCACCCGGTAAAACACCTGTAAATGCAAAATCAATTTCACCAGTTGAATTTTCATTCAAATCAAATCTTTTCGATTCGTTGGTTGCCATCAGGGTAAATTTGATGAATTTAGATTTTGAATCTCCAGTTACCTCGTATTTGCCGTCGAAACTGGTCATCATCGAAGTTCCCCTGTGGGCTTCAACTATAATCCCGGCAGCAGGTTCTCCTTCCATATAAACTGTGCCTTTAAATATTTTTTGGGCTGTTGTTCCGTAAACGCCCGCTAAAACAATTAAGGCTTTTAAAAATATTATCTGCATAAAAGCTTTCATAATGATTGTATTTTGTTGTTATTTTTTAATCAAATCGTCTCTTAATAAACCACAAATCATATAAATTGACCATCAGGTTTAGCCTGAAATAATTTTCCTGGACCAGATTTTCTTCTTTTGTACCTTTCTTCCCCAATTCTGCTGCAACATTTATTGTTGATTTTGAACGATATACTGGTAACCCAACTCCAAATGTTATGCCAAAATCAGTTATCTGCCGGTTGTTGAATATCAGATAAGTTTGCTCATATCTCACTCCTGCACGATATGCTATTCTGCTTGTATAACTTTTAATGGAGAACTTGTCGGGTATCCATTCGGCACCTATTGCAAATTTATTTAAATCTGTTAAAAAATTACTTTTTGTTCCAAGAAATTTGGCTTCGCCCCACGGCTGGTGGTAGTAATCGGCATTAATCTCAAGTTTGTTTTCTTTTACGTATGAAATCCCAAGACCATAGGTAAAGGGAAATTCAATTACCCCTTTTGACTCTTCAATATAATACAAAGTGTCCTGGTCAACAGTAGAACCTGAAGCAAGATTTTTTTGCGTTATATCCGAGAAAAAAGCATTGTATCTTGGATTATTCTCAAAAACAGCACCAAGTACGATTTTATTCCTTTCTTTTAACGGAATTGTTGCCTGCAAACCATAATCGAAACTAAAGTCGCTTATCCTTAAACTTTTATATTGCTGCATATTGTAAAAATCGGACGCTCCCAAAAATACAACCTCGGCATTTCGGTTTAATAATCCGAAATAGTAATTGAGGTTTGCCCCAACCGAAAGAAACTTAAACGGCTGGTAAGCTGCTCCAAGAAAAACGTTCGAAATTGTACCTGCACCATAATAAGTTGTCCTTACAGGCCCGGTATTTTCAATATCCTGATCGATAACCACGCTGTATCCAACATCAGAAAACGGAACCAAACCCATACTTGTCCCAAGACGGTTATTTATTTGAAAGTTCATTGCAAAGTATTGGAAATTAACATCGTTTGCTGTTACCTTTCCAATATTATCAGCGAATTGGACTGATTTTGCATTTACAGCAAATTCGAACATGAAACCAAGCGAATCAACTGCGTCGAACGATGCCGGGTTGGCCAGGTTAATTTGTTCATTATTCCTGCTTGCTATGGAGGCGCCCCCCAGCGCTGTTGAACGGCCAAAACTGTATGGATGAAGTTCGCCCAGGCCATACCTTGAATAAGGCGATGATGTATTGTTGTTAAATTGTGCGGATAATAATGCCGGGAACATTACCAGTGCGAACAAAACAAAAACTTTATTGTATTTCCCCATTATATTCCAATATGCGGTTTAAGCCCAAGGCTGTTAAATTAAAGTTCACAAAGAAAGAGTTTTTTAATTTCTTATCAAAAAATTCAGCATCTCCACCTGTAATAATAACTTTTAATTTTTTATAAAATTCCTTAAAAGTATCAATGGCTTTATCAATCTCAAAAACAACGCCATTTTGAACACCGGCCCGAATTGCTTCTTCGGTTGTTGTTCCAAACAGTTTGCCGAAATCCTGTTGTTTTACCAATGGTAATTTTCCGGTAAACTGGTGGAGCGCTTTATATCGCATCTCAATTCCCGGGGAAATATTTCCTCCGAGATATTGATTTTTGTCGTTTACAATATCGTAAGTTATTGCGGTGCCGGCGTCAATAATCAGCAAATTGGTATCGGGATATAAATCGAAACCCCCTACTGCTGCGGCAATTCTGTCTTTACCTAAAGTTTCCGGTGTTTTGTAACAGTTTTCGATGGGTAGCGGTGTATGTTCGTTCAACTCGATAAAATATTCAAATTTATGCTGAAGAGCCAATTTTACTTCAGGTGAATAATCTTTTACAGCCGAAAGAATTACATTTTGCAATGCGGGATGTTCCTGCTGCAAAACATCTATATGTTCCGGCATAAATTCATATACCGGCACGGTAATAAGTATTTCACCCCGGTTGAAAACAGAAAACCTGGTACGAGTGTTGCCTATATCTATAACCAGGTTCATCTAACTGATAATTTTTTGGCTTATATCGAATGCCTTTACTGAATGTGTAAGCGCGCCAATTGAGATATAATCAACGCCAGTTAATGCAACTTTTCTGATTCTTTTCAGTGTCATATTACCTGACGCCTCAATTTTTGCCTGTCCGTTAATCAGTTTTACTGCTTCTGTCATCATGGCCGAACTCATATTATCGAGCATTATAATATCCACTTTGGCGTCAATTGCTTCCTGTACTTCGTCAAGGTTTGATGTTTCAACTTCGATTTTAATGCTTTTTGGGATTTTTTTCCGTAAGGCTTCAACAGCAGGTTTTATTCCTCCTGCCACCTGAATATGGTTATCTTTTATCATTACCATGTCATACAACCCAAAACGGTGGTTCGATGCTCCACCCATACGCACGGCATATTTATCGAGGTGCCGGTATCCGGGCAAAGTTTTGCGGGTATCCAGAATTTCAACATCCAATCCCTCGATTTCTTTCATGCAAAGATTGGCATAAGTGGCAATGCCCGACAGGCGCTGTAAAAAATTAAGCGCTTTTCTTTCTCCGGTTAAAAGCGCCCTGTAATTTGCTTTAAATTCAACCAGAATATCGCCCTGAAAAATTTTGCTCCCATCGGGTTTTATTTCTTTCCAAATCAGTTTTTTATCGAACTTTCTGAATACCATTTCGGCAACTGGTAATCCTGCAACAACACCCTCATCCTTTGCCACCAAAATTGCCGTTTTGTTTTCCCCCAGGGGGATCAGGTTGTTCGTAGTAATATCGCCATCGCCAATATCTTCTGCACAAGCCAAATCAAATAAAACCTCGGCCGATTTTAATGTTTTACTGTCCATTTTTCTATTTCCTTACAGGTTCAAATTGTATATCGTTGTTTTTTTGTTGAATGATATGAATTTCGAAATCGGTATTTTCTTTCTGAAAATCTTCGCGAATGTGCCCGCCCCTGCTTTCTTTACGTATTAATGCTGCTTGCGCAATAAGCTTACAAACTGTTGCAGTATTTTTAATTTTGAACAGATTATATTCATTTTGATAGTCCCCAAATTTCGATTCAATTTCTGAAAGTCTTTCAATTGCTTTTCCAATTCCTTCTGCATTTCGCACAATACCAAGGTTTTCCGACATCAGTTCAGCTATTTCGTTTTGCATCTCAAGGTACAGCGGTTCATTTTTACTTTCGATATAAATTGGTTCCACTTCGTTGATTTGGCATCCGGAATTTGACAATTTGGCGGCCTTTTCGCTTGCACGTTTTCCAAAAACCAGACATTCGAGCAGTGAATTGCTCGCCAGCCTGTTGGCGCCCATAACCCCTGTTGAGGCAGCTTCGCCACAAACAAAAAGACCTGAAATATTGGTTTCTGCATCGAGGTTTGTCCTGATCCCGCCAACCATATAATGTGCTGCGGGTGCAACTGGCAAAAGGTCGGCAGTTAAGTCGAACCCGAATTCTTTCAGTTGTTGATAAATATTACTGAAACGGGCAATAATTTCGTTTTTATCAAGGTGCCTGAGCGAAAGGTAAATACGGTGGTTACCTGTCTGTTGCAATTGTTTGTAAATGTTGAAAGCCACAACATCGCGGGGTGCAAGTTCGGCAAGCTGATGAATATCAGTCATAAACCGTTCGCCTTTTTCGTTTAGCAGCCAGGCGCCTTCTCCCCGCACTGCCTCGCTGATTAGGTATGCTTCTTTGCCAGGCACAAACAATGCGGTTGGGTGGAACTGGATAAACTCGAGGTCGGCAATTTTGGCCCCGGCTTCAAATGCCATTGCAATACCATCGCCGGTTGCAGTATAAGGATTGGTTGAACGAAGAAATACCCTGGATAATCCTCCGGTAGCCACTATTACAGCTTTAGTTTTGAAAATGATGTTTTTGCGCGTAACAAAATCGTATGCATGTAAACCAGCAATACAGTTGTTTTGCTTCATCAGTTTTATAGCTGTTACATTTTCGAATGGCGTAATGGTTGGCTGTTCCAATACTTTTCCCAGTTTAAAGCTGGTTACCAATTTGCCGGTGGCGTCCCCGCCTGCATGAATTATGCGCCGCTGATTGTGCCCACCTTCGAGCCCAAGAACCAGTTCGCCATCTTTTTTGTCGAATTGCATGCCCAATTCTATCAATTCCGAAACTCTCCGCGGACCTTCGTTTACCAAAACTTCAACAGCATCAATATCGCAAAGCCCCCGCCCTGCAATACTTGTGTCGCGCAGGTGTTCCTGAGGTGAATCGTTTTTGCCAATAGCCGCTGCAATGCCACCCTGCGCATAATATGAATTACTGATATCGAGTTGAGATTTGGTTACAACAGCAACCTTTCCATATTTGGCCGAATGATATGCAGCAGAAAGCCCTGCCAGCCCACTGCCTATTACAACTGTATCAAATTCAAATACTTGCATTATTAAAATGTATTTTGCAAACGACCGGCAAAGTTAGTATTTCTTTCACGCAATCGCATGAATTATTTCACTATTCCTGCCAATTTTAAGGAAGGTAATCGGGGCGGATTGGAGAAAACAGTCCCAGTATAATTGAATTTCCCCAAATTTCAACTTCGTGCCCCGTATTTTCGGGTATGCACCAACTGTCGCCGGCTTTGGTGACGTGCCAGTTTTTAAACGTATTCCATTATTTGTCCTGAGATTTTCAGTAATGAAATCTCCGCCAGTTTTGTGAGATACTGGACTGAAATGAGCCGTTCTTCGGCGTCGAGCAGACTTTTTTGAACTTCGCGCAATTCAAGCCCCGAAAGATTGCCAAGTTTGTATCTTTCGAGCGCTATTCCCAGGTTTTCGCGGGCTACTCCAAGGTTTTGTTCCTCGAGATTTAAAAGTTTAAGATTATTTTCGTAGGCATAAAATATAGTAATCAGGTCAGCCTTTATTTCCTGTTCCATTTCCTGATACTGTATTTTTTGGGTTTCAATACCAATTTTTGCATTTGTTTTTTCCAGCCTTCGTGTAAATCCGTCAAAAATATCCAATCCCAATGTTAGCCCATAGTTCATTCCCCGTGTTTTCTGGTTATCGTAAGCGCCGGTTTCGTATCCGCTGTAACCTAATGAATAACCGGTGGTAAAATTCAAATACGGATATGAACGGGAAGCTATAATTTTGTAATCGATTTCGGAAATCACCTGGTTTTTCGATGCAATCAGCAAACTGGTGTTCATTTGAAGCGTCAGTTTAAGCAATTCGTCGTATATCAGGCCTGCATTTATTTGAAAAGAAGTATCAGACAGAACAATATTTTCTTCCAGATTTTCAACCGACATTAATGTTTTCAACCTCATTTGCGATGCTTTTAAAACTTCATCCTGTTTTGCAAATCTCGAGCTGTCGGCGTTCAGGTAAACCATCGATTGCAATAATTCCAGTTTCGACGATGAACCCAGCAGGTAGCGCTGTTTGTCAATCCGTACACGCTCGCGGGAGAGTTCAACGGCATAAGCCAGATTTTTGTACAGGTTTAACTGTTGAATATGTAAATAGTATTCAGAAATGATCCGTGAAACAAGGTTTTCAACATTCATTTGAGTGCTCAGTTCGCCAACCTGTTTCAGTTCATTTAATTTCTGATAGGTTGACTGGACATTAAAACCCCTGAAGATGGCCATGTCGAGGTTTACATTAGCCATGCCTGAAGTGTTGTAAATTCCTTTATTTACATTTTCGCCACCTTCGCGAAGCGCCTGGGTTGTTGTGGCCATGTTCCCTCCATAACGGTTTGAAGTTGTGATTGAGGGCAGAAATCCGGCATTTCCTTTGGTGAAATTATTGTTCAAAATCTGTTCTCGTTTTCTGGAAACCTGAAGCGAAAAATTGCGTTCGAGGCCGGTAAGCACACAACGGCCCAAATCATAAACTTCCTGAGAACTGACGTTTTGAAAAGAGATCAGGATAAAGATTACCGCTATAATAATCCTGTTATTTTTCATATAGTTCAATTTTTTCAGAATGGCTGAGTTCATCACTTTTAACTTTTGTTTCGCTTGATATTAACAGATATATGCCCGGAACAACATAAAGTGTAAGGAAAGTGGAAATGGTTAATCCGCCTACAACTGCTATCCCCATTGCAACGCGGCTTTGGGCGCCTTCGCCCAAACCGATGGCCAGTGGTAAAATTCCGAGAATGGTTGACAGGCTTGTCATTAAAATTGGCCTGAAACGGGCAGCCGAAGCATATTTTATTGCTTCCAGTTTATTCATTCCGGTTGCTTTTCGCTGGTTGGCAAATTCCACAATTAAAATTCCGTTTTTCGAAACAAGCCCTATCAGCATGATTATTCCAATCTGACTAAATATATTCATAGTTATGTTGAAATACCACATAAAAATTAATGCTCCGGCAAGCGCTAAAGGCACTGTCATCATCACAATCAGCGGGTCTTTAAAACTTTCGAACTGTGCGGAAAGCACAAGGAAGATGAGAACGATTGCCAGAAGAAATGCAAACATCAAACTTGACGAACTTTCCATAAAATCCTTGGAGTCGCCGGCAAGAGCTGTACGAAATGTATCATCAAGTACCTTTTCAGCAATTATATCCATCTCTTCAAGACCTTCGCTAATGGTTTTCCCCTGTGCCAATCCTGAAGAAACGGTTGCGGCAACAAAACGGTTATAACGGTAAAGTTGCGGCGGTGCTGTTGATTCAACCAGTTCAACAAAATTATCGAGTTGAACCATTTGCCCCGAGCTGTTTCTAACGTACAACGATTTCAGGTCGAGTGGCTTGTTTCTGTCCTGGCGGGCCAGTTCTCCCAAAATCTGGTATTGTTTGCCGTTCATTATAAAGTAGCCCAAACGCTGTCCGCTGAGGGCCAACTGCAGGGTTTGCCCAATATTCTGGGTTGAAACGCCCAGCAGGTTGGCTTTGTCCCGGTTAATTACAATTTGCAGTTCAGGTTTTGTGAATTTCAAATCAATATCTGCCATCGAGAATACAGGATTATCCTGAACTTCGGCCATGAAAGCAGGAATAATTTCACGAAGTTTTTCAATGTTCGGCGCCTGTAAAACATATTGAATGGGTTGTCCGGCCCGTCTTCCACCAAAAGTAGATTGCTGAATTACATTCGCTCTTGCTTTTGTCATTTTTCTTAATTCGACCGTTAACTGGTTTGCAATCTCCTGTTGCGAACGTTTCCGTTGCGAAGGCGGAACAAGTACAATCCGGACAAATGCAAAACTTCCGCGGACCATTGAAGTTACCTTATCCCTTTCGGGCACAGTTCTTTCCACCAGTGAAACAACTTCTTCAGTATAGGCTACATTGAATTCGTAGGTCGAACCTTCGGGCAATGTAGTCCTGATGTTTAATTGAGAACGGTCTTCGAGCGGTGCCATTTCGGCAGGGATATTTTTCCATAAAAAGAAAATAAGCACAAAGGATACCAAAACAATTACAATGGCAATATTTTTTCTTTTTAGGACCGATTCAAGCGAACTGCGATAAACGTTGTTCAGCCAAATAAAAAATTTCTCTGTATAATTATAGGCTTTACTTCTTTTGTGCCGTGTTTTCAGAATTTTGGTGGAAAGCATCGGTGTTAATGTAAGGGCCACAAACGATGAAATGGCAACTGCGCTGGCAATTACAATACTAAATTCGCGGAAAAGCCTTCCTGTCATTCCTTCCAGAAAAACGATGGGGAAGAATACCGCAATTAATGTGATAGTTGTGGCGATAATGGCAAAAAATATTTCGTTTGCCCCTTTTATGCCTGCTTCAAGCGGGGACATTCCCTGTTCGATTTTTACATAAATATTTTCCATCATCACTATAGCATCGTCAACAACAAGCCCAATAGACAGAACGATAGCCAGAAGTGTAAGCACATTTATGGAAAATCCAGCCAAATACATGACAAAAAACGAACCAACCAGCGACACCGGAATAACAAGTATGGGAAGCAGTGTAGTTCTCCAGTCGCGTAAAAAAACAAATATGATTACCACTACAAGGAAAAATGCAAGATAAATGGTGTTCATTACCTCGTCGATAGAAGTACGGATATATTCAGTATTATCGAAACCGATTTCAATTTCCACATCCCCGGGGAGGTCTTTTTTAATAAAATCGAGTCGTTCGTAAACAGCGTCGGCAATTTCGATATGGTTGGCGCCGGGTTGAGGAACAATGACCGTCCCAACCATCGGAATACCGTTCATTTTCATTATTCCCCTGATATCTTCAGGGCCGATTTCTGCCCGGCCTATATCGCGAACGCGGATTAACTGATCGCCGGTTTGTTTCAATATCAGGCTGTTAAATTCTTCCGGTTTGGTCATTAATCCAAGAGTCCGGATTGTTAGTTCGGTTGTGTTGCCTTCAATACTTCCGGCCGGCAGTTCAATGTTTTCGCGTAGTATTGCGTTTCTAACATCCAGGGGCGTCATTTGATATCCCGCCAATTTTGCGGGATCGAGCCAGATTCGCATGGCATACCTTTTTTCTCCCCAAATTTGAACTGCGCTTACCCCCGAAATGGTTTGCAACTGTTCTTTAAATGTCAGTTCTGCTATTTCTGAGAGTTCGAGCAAGGAACGTTTCGGGCTTTTTACCGCGAGAAACATAATTGGATTTGCGTCTGCATCGGCTTTGGAAACTGTTGGAGGGTCGCAGTCGCGCGGCAGAAACCTTTGTGCCTGCGAAACTTTGTCGCGCACATCGTTGGCTGCGGTTTCAAGGTCAACTGTAAGTTCAAATTCCACAGTTACTTCGCTCCTCCCCTGACTGCTTCGGCTGGTTAATGTACGTATTCCGGGTATTCCGTTTATCGATTGCTCAAGTGGTTCGGTAATTTGTGTTTCAATTACATCGGAATTGGCGCCGGGATATGACGTGCTCACTGAAATAATTGGCGGGTCAACGCTTGGAAATTCCCTGATTCCCAGATAAGTTATTCCGATTCCTCCAAAAATCAGGATAACCAGTGAAAATACAGTGGCAAGCACCGGTCGTTTTATACTAATTGAAGACAGGCTCATGGTTACTTATTTGTGAGGTTTTGATTTGTCACCAACGTATCCAACTGAACAGGCAGGCCTTGCCTGAGTTGTAAAATTGCTGTTGTCAGCAAGGTGTCCCCAAAATTAAGCCCTTCCTTTATCTGAATGTGCGATTCGGTGCGCAATCCGGTAACAACCCGCACCTGTTCCGCTTTCCCGTTTCTATAAATAAATACTTTTTCACCTTCCATCTCTGGAATTACTGCTTCAGTAGGTATTGAAACTGCATTTTCAATTTGCGACAATAAAGTTGTAACACTTGCATAACGGCCTGGTTTTAATTCTTCATTTTTGTTCGGATACAACGCCCGTACAACAATGGTGCGGGTGTTGATATCAATTTTTGGGTCAACAGCATAAACAACAGCATCGAATTCTTTTGAAATGCCATCAATGGCAAACTTAATTGGGAAACCCGGTGTGACTTCACCGGCGTAACGCTCGGGAATGGAGAATTCAATTTTTAGCGGGCTGATTTTTACCAACCGTACTATTTTTGTTTGTGTTGTTGCAAACGCGCCTTCGCTTATCATCCGTAACCCAACAATCCCGTCAAAGGGAGCGCGCATTTCTGTTTCTGAAATCCGGGCTTCAATCAGCATAATATCAGCTTGCAGCGACTGAAGTTCTGTGGCAACCTGGTCGTAACTTTCGCGGCTGATGGCATCACTTTCGAGCAACTGCCGCTGCCTGAATTCTTTTTCTTCCGAAAGTTTTATTTGGGCTTTCAGCTTTAACAGTTGTGCCTGCAAGGGCCTGTCGTTAATTTTTGCCAGAAGGTCGCCCTTTTTCACGCGGGTTCCTTCCTCAAAATAAATTCCCACAACTTTTCCCGACGTCTCAAATGACATTTCAACCTCTTCATCGGGCAGCAATGAACTGGTACTTTTTCTGACCTCGAACATTTTTGTGGGAACAAGAACGTAACCACTGGCAAATAATCTTTGGGGGCCACCTCCTCCGGCAGACACGGTTTGATTTGCTTTATCGCCATGAAATAAAACGGGTTTTAACTTTGGGAAAAATATGATTCCAGCCATTACCAAAATGGCTAATGCAGTAACAGATAGTCTGAATTTTTTATTTATAGACACAGTTGATGGTTTTAGTAATATACTTTTGTTAACAAATTTAACTGGCTAATTTGACTTTAATAATATAAAAAGGTTAAAGCTGTAAGTGAAAAAAAAATTAATGCCGATTAGTTTCCTTAATGATGTTTGTTTTGCATCCTGCCAGCTTAATTCCATTCAGGGCAAAAAAAAGGCAGCTTCTACAAGCTGCCTCAAAGCCATGAAAACAATTAAACAATGTTCAGAAAACAGAAAACTAGAAACAATTAAATCGTCATTATATCTTTTTCCTTAGTTTTCACTAAGTTATCAATTTTCATACTAAAATTATTCGTCATCTTTTGAACTTCCTCTTCCGCGCCTTTAACAACGTCTTCGGCCACTCCGTCTTTTTGTAGTTTTTTCAGGCTTTCGTTTGCCTCTTTTCGGGCAGACCTGATACTAACTTTGGCTATTTCACCTTCCTGGCCTGCTTGTTTTACAAGCAATTTTCTTCTTTCTTCAGTAAGTACCGGAACATTCAACCTTATTATTTCTCCGTTGTTGCCCGGATTAAACCCCAAATTGGAATTTAAAATTGCCTTTTCAATTGCCGGTATAATTGCCTTTTCCCACGGTTGTACTGCAATTGTCCTTGCATCGGGCGTACTTACATTAGCGATTTTATTTAACGGGGTCAAACTCCCGTAATAATCCACCATCACCCCATCCAGCATTGCCGGCGACGCTTTGCCTGCCCTAATGTGTATCAATTCTTTCTCGAGGTGCGCAATTGCAGCTTTCATTTTTTCCCCGGTATGCTCTAAAACAAAGTCAACTTCTTCTTGCATCAGGATAAGCCTGTTTCAATTAACTGATAGCAAATATAGAAAAAAAATATACAGATGAAATTTAATCTGTAAAATATTAAAAATTGGTTAAAAAAAATCAACGATTAACCAGGGTACCAAGGCTTTCACCAGCCAATATTTTTTTCAAATTTCCTTTTTTGTCCATGTTAAACACCAAAACCGGCAAATTATTATCGTTGCACATGGTTGTTGCAGTTAAGTCCATGATGCGCAGATTGCGATTATAGATTTCCTCAAAACTGATAGTGTCGAATTTTACGGCATCCGGATTTTTTTCAGGATCGGCAGTATAAATACCATCAACACGAGTCCCTTTAAGCATAATATCAGCCTCAATTTCAATTCCACGAAGAGCGCTTGCCGTATCGGTTGTAAAATATGGGTTGCCTGTTCCGCCCGAAATAATAACAACTTCTCCCTTTTCAAGATATTCCACTGCTTTTTCTTTGGAATAATATTCGCCGATTGGCTCCATTCGGATAGCGGTTAAAACCCTTGACTTTACATTATGAATTTTCAGGGCTGAATTCAAAGCTAAACTATTTATAGCTGTAGCCAGCATTCCCATCTGGTCGCCCTTAACCCTGTCAAAACCTTTTGCAGCGCCGCTTAAACCCCGAAAAATGTTGCCGCCCCCAATTACAATCCCAATCTGGACCCCAGACTGGACCAATGATGCAATTTCTTCAGCGTAATCGTTTAACCGGTTTTGATCGATTCCGTACTGTTGTTTGCCCATTAATGACTCTCCACTCAATTTTAACAGGATTCGTTTGTATTTTACCATTTTTAAAATTGTTTGATTTAACTGGCTCAAAGATAAAATAGTTTTCCGGTTAAATAAAAGCCATCCGCCGACTGACAGATGGCTTAACCATTGCTGGTTTTATCACACTCCCTTAACAAAGTATATTAACAAAAATGATTCAATCAGATGGCTGCAAAAATGTTGAATTTAAAATCTCAAAAATGCCCATTATCTAAAGCAGGCTAACCTGCATCAAATGGCAATTCTTCACAATATTACCATTTCCAGCCATCGCGGTATTTATGCTTTATCATTTCGTTTGCAAATTCCGTTGCATTCACTTCCAAGAAATTGGTTTTAAAACTGGGCTGCATATTTTCTTTTTTGTAAATGTGAGAAGTAATCAGCTTCAGTTTTTCGTTTGCATCGATATTTTTAAATGTCATATTTACGCCGTCCCATTCCAGTTCGCGGTTTAATCCCTGCAAACGAATTGCAAGATTTCCCATAAGTACCATTTCGGTTAGCGGACCAGCAAAATCGAAACTGGAACAGGCTTCCTTTCTGGAACCCGGCCTCTCTTTGCAGGCGCGGACCCAATCCATTTCGTGGCGGCCACCGCCCAATTCGTGATCTTTTACCCTTTCTAGTGTTTTTGGCGGAGTTTTGTAATCATCAATAATTACTTTGTAATCCGAACCATAATTACCGGTGATTATTTTCCCCTTTGTCCCGATGTACAAATTAATTTGTTCAAGGTTTATTCCTTTTGGCAAATCGGCAGTTCTTTCCGGGGCCATTCCACCATCCTGCCAAACCAGTTTCAGTTCGGGCATGGCACAGTCTGGCAGGTTTTTTCGTGCCGGGAAAACATATCCAACCCGCGATGCCTGCGGGGCGCTTTCGGTATTTACCAATGTTGAGCACGATTGTACTTTTGTTGGGTATTTCAGGTTCAAAGCGTAAAACGGCACATCCAAAACGTGACATCCCATATCTCCCAAAGCGCCTGTACCGTAGTCCCACCATGCACGCCAGCTCCACGGATGGTAAGCTTCGTTAAACGGGCGATATGGCGCTGTTCCAAGAAACAGGTCCCAGTCGAGGTTTTTCGGAATTTTATGTTCTTCGGCGGGCCGGTGCAACCCTTGAGGCCAGATTGGACGGTTGGTGGTAACCTGCACTTCATAAACATTGCCTATAATTCCGGCGTGTATAATTTCGGTTACTTCCCTGACCTCATCGTTCGAATGCCCTTCGTTTCCCATTTGTGTGGCAACTTTATACTTTTTTGCCGCTTCGGTAAGTTGCCGGGCTTCCCAAACGGTATGTGTCAATGGTTTCTGGCAATAAACGTGTTTCCCCAACTGCATGGCAATCATCGCCTGTATAGCGTGCGTGTGATCGGGCGTGGCAATAACCACTGCATCAATATCTTTCTGCTTTTCGAGCATTTCCCTGAAATCCTTGTATTTTTTTGCTTTCGGATATGTTTTAAAAACAGGTTCGGCATAATCCCAGTCAACGTCGCACAGGGCAACCATGTTTTGTCCTGGCATATTTCTGAGATTGACCACACCCTTCCCGCCTATACCTATTCCGGCAATATTAAGTTTATCACTCGGGGCAACGTGCCCAAGCCCGGAAACTGCGTAACTCGGTATTACGGTAAACCCTGCCAACGCAGTAGTTGTGGCGCCGATAAATTTACGGCGCGATAGATTTAAAGCTGATTTATTATTCATTTTTTATAATATTTTGATGATTTACAGAAAGCTAAATTTATTGAATTCTTCCGGTTTTGAAAAAGTTATTCATGTTTTATTTCCAGAGGAAATGTGATAAGTGAAATTTACAGTTTATATCTATCTTCGCTTTACTTTTTATGGTTGAAAAACATCACAAATGAACATCGATAAATATCCATCAAAATTGCTTGAAAACGCGGTGAACGAATTTTCGAAACTGCCTGGAATAGGCCGGAAAAGCGCGCTGCGGCTGGTGCTTCATTTGTTAAGGCAGGATGTTGGGCCGGTAACTTACTTTGGCAACAGCATTATTCAGTTGCGTAACAACATAAAACATTGCAAAATCTGCCACAACATTTCTGATACCGAAATTTGCCGGATTTGCAACAATGCTTCCCGAAACCGCAGTGTGATTTGTGTTGTTGAAAATATCCGCGATGTGATGTCGGTAGAAAACACACAGCAATTCAACGGTTTATACCATGTTTTAGGTGGGATAATATCACCGATGGACGGTATCGGCCCGTCTGAACTCGAAATTGAATCGCTGGTAAACCGCGTTGAAAAAGAGGATATTACTGAAGTTATTCTGGCGCTTTCAACAACTATGGAAGGCGACACGACCAATTTTTACATTTACCGGAAACTGAAAGACAAGGAAGTGAAAATTTCAACACTGGCACGCGGAGTTTCGGTTGGCGATGAACTGGAATACACAGATGAAATTACGTTAGGCCGGTCGCTTGCCAACCGGATACCTTACGAAAGTTCAATGGGAAAATAAATTACAATATGAAACTATCCGTAATCATAGTCAACTATAACGTAAAACATTTCCTTGAACAGTGCCTGCATTCGGTTTACAGGGCTGCAGAAGGAATTGAAACCGAAATTTTTGTGGTTGACAATAATTCGGTTGATGGTTCGGCCCAGTTGATACGCGAAAAATTCCCCGGCCTGCATTTCATTGAAAACAAGGAAAATATTGGTTTCTCCCGCGCCAACAACCAGGCAGTCAGAAAAGCTAAGGGAGAATACATTTTACTGCTCAATCCTGATACGGTAGTTGAAGAAAATACTTTCGCAAAAGTGACTGTTTTTATGGATCAACATCCCGAAGCCGGCGGGCTTGGGGTAAAAATGATTGACGGAAAAGGCAATTTTTTGCCCGAATCAAAACGCGGACTACCAACTCCGTGGGTGGCTTTTTACAAAATGTTTGGCCTCGCTAAACTTTTTCCAAAATCACGTAAATTTGGCAAATACCACCTCTCCTATTTAAACCCAAACGAAATTCACGAGATTGAAATACTCGCGGGCGCTTTCATGTTACTGCGCAAAAAAGCGCTCGATAAAGTGGGTTTGCTTGATGAAGCTTTTTTCATGTACGGCGAGGATATCGACCTTTCATACCGAATCATTCAAGGTGGTTACAAAAACTACTATTTCCCTGAAACAACCATCATTCATTATAAAGGAGAAAGCACTAAAAAAGGGTCGCTTAATTATGTGAAAGTATTTTACAATGCCATGATTATTTTTGCCCGCAAACATTTTTCGGGTGGAAAGGCGGGAATTTTTGCTTTTATCATTCATCTGGCAATTTATTTCAGGGCGTTAATTTCAGTTTTTAAAAGGATATTCGAAAAAATTTACTTGCCGGTTTTTGATGCTATTCTGATTTTTACGGGCTTTCTTTTTATCACACCGGTTTGGGAAAAAACCATGTTCGTCCCCGGACATTATCCCGCCGGATTTTTACACATAGTGGTCCCGGTTTATATCGCAATCTGGCTGGGAGGAATCCTCTTTTCAGGAGGCTACAAAAAACCTGTGGGTTTATACAAAATTTTACGCGGTTTACTTTGGGGAACTATAACTATATTATTGATTTATTCCTTGGTTGATGAAGATTTAAGGTTTTCGCGGGTACTAATTTTGCTTGGGGCTTTTTGGTCGGTTTTTTCAATCCTTTTTTCAAGGTTGCTCTTTCACTGGCTGAAAATTACGGAATTCAGGCTCGATGTAAAAAAAGCAAAACGGATTGCAATTGTTGGCCATTCAACCGGGGCGGCGCGTGTTAAAAATCTGCTCGAAGATTCGCAAATACAATCTGAAATGGTTGGTTTTATTGCCATCGACAGCACCGACAGGGGACAAAATTATATTGGCCAAATCGAACAACTTTCCGAAATTATCAGGATCAACCGCATCAACGAAATTATTTTCTGCGCCGAAAACATCAGTTCAGCTCAAATTATCAGGGCTATGCTCGATTTAACCCAACTGGATGTGGAATACAAAATCGCCCCGCCCGAAAGTATCAGCATCATTGGCAGCAATTCAATACACACCGCCGGCGATTTGTATGTTGTTAATATCAACGCCATTTCGAAAACAGTAAACCAACGAAAAAAACGGGTTTTTGATGTCGGAGTTGCGGCAGCCTGCTTGTTTTTAAGCCCGGTTTTGATTTGGTTTTACAACCGGAAATCAAAGTTCATAAACAACATTTTCAGTGTTTTATCGGGCAAAAAGTCGTGGATTGGGTATATTCCCAACCTGAAAACAACAAATAATTTACCTGTTTTAAAACCAGGTATTTTGCATCCGGGCGATTTGTTTTCCGAACTTTCACTCGATGAAGAAAAAATGATACGGCTGAATATGTTGTATGCCAAAGATTACAGCATTTCTACCGACACTGAAATACTTTTAAAAGGATGGCGCAACCTGGACAGGTAATTTGATTTTTTTCATGAAAAAGTACGTATATTTGTACTTAATTGAAAATTTGAGATTATGAAGACAGTAAATTATACAGAATTAAGGGACAAACTAAAATCGAACCTTGATATGGTTTGCGAAAATCACGAAACATTAATTATTCACCGGCCCGGCGGTAAAAGTGTTGTTATGATGTCGCTTGATGAATACAATTCGCAAAAGGAAACAGAATATTTGCTGAGTTCTCCAAAAAACGCAGAACACCTTTTTGAAAGTTTAAGACAGATTGAAAACGGTGAAATGATAACAGTTACCCTGGAAGAACTCAAAAGTTTTGAAAAGTGAAATCCATTTCTTTCACCAAAGCAGCGTGGGCTGATTACATTTATTGGGTAAATTCCGATCAGAAAAAACTAAAAAAAATAAATTCACTGATTGAAGAAATAACCAGAACTCCTTTTGAAGGCACAGGTCAGCCGGAACCTTTAAAACATCGGTTATCCGGATTTTGGTCGAGAAGAATTGATAAAGAGAACAGGCTGGTTTACAAAGTTGAAACCGATAAAATTGAAATTATATCCTGCAAAGGCCATTATTAAATGAAAAACCTGCTTACATACGGAAAAATCATACTCAGGCCAATAGAGCCCGAGGATATTGAATTGCTTTACCAGTGGGAAAACAATATGGAAATCTGGAATGTCAGCAATACCCGCACACCATTTTCAAAATATATTCTTGCTGAATATTTAAAGGAATCGGCCAAAGACATTTACGAAACAAAACAATTGAGGCTGATTATTCAGAACGAAAATCTGGAGCCGGTTGGCACTGTCGATTTATTCGAATTTGACCCATACCACATGCGCGCCGGAATCGGGATTCTGATTCACGATGCCAAAAATCGCAACCACGGTTATGCAACCGATGCGCTGAATGCCATTTTTAATTATGCTCTCGAAGCACTGGGATTGAAACAAATTTATGCCAACATCTCTGCAAAAAACGAGGTTAGTATTCATTTGTTTGAAAAAGCCGGATTTAAAAAAACAGGCACGAAAAAAAACTGGCTGAAAACTATCAAAGGCTGGGAAGATGAAGTTTTTCTTCAAAAAATGTTAACCTGAATATATTGTCAATCAATTAAACCCCACCCCGTCATTCCTGCACTTTTCGCAATACCCGGGAATTTCTGGCAAATACGAAAAGCTGTTCTTCGTATAATCAATTTCGCAGGCAAAATGCTGCAAACCATTCGAAACAACTACTTTCTCAACCCGGAGCGCCATATTGTACCGCACCACCTGGTCGAAAGTTTCCTGCGTGATTTTTACATTTGGCGCTTTAAATTCGGCAATTAAATGAGGCTGCCCAGTACGCGAATAAACCAGCAAATCAAACCGCCGCTGATTATGGTTCACCACAATTTGTTTTTCAACTGCCATAAACGTTTCGGGATATTTCTTTTCAGTTTTTAAATATTGAATAAAATTCTGGCGAACCCATTCTTCGGGTGTTAAAACCACAAATTTCCTCCTGATTCCGTCAAAAATAAGGTTTTTCCCATCTTCGGTTTTTATTCTGAAATCGTATTCCGGCAAATTCAGTTTTTGCATTCCATTTGTCATTTCTAATTAACCTGTTTTGGCTGTGGCAAAGTAAAAATGTACATTTGCATCTGTTTGCCAATAACAAAAAATATTTGTTCAAAGGTAAAATTAAACACAAAATGAAGACAAAAAAAGAAATTGTTGATAACTGGCTTCCGCGATATACGGGGAAAAACCTTGAAGATATCGGCAGTTACATTTTACTGGCCAATTTCACCGGTTATGTCGAAAAATTTGCGAACCGGTTTGGCGTACCGGTTGAAGGACTGGATAAAAACATGCCAAATGCCACTGCCGACGGAATTACCATCATCAATTTCGGGATGGGCAGCCCAAACGCGGCAACCATCATGGATTTGCTGAGTTCGATAAATCCGCGGGCTGTGCTTTTTCTGGGCAAATGCGGCGGATTGAAAAAGAAAAACCAACTGGGTGATTTTATACTTCCAATAGCAGCAATCAGAAACGAAGGTACATCCAACGATTATATGCCACCTGAAATACCTGCCCTCCCGGCATTTACACTGCAAAGGGCAATTTCGCATATCCTCCGCGATATGGGCAAAGATTACTGGACCGGCGTTGTTTTTACCACCAACCGCAGGGTTTGGGAATTTGATTCCCGGTTTAAAAAACTCCTTACAAAAACCCGCGCAATTGCAATTGATATGGAAACAGCAACACTTTTTACAGTAGGCTTTGCCAACAAAATACCCACCGGGGCATTGCTGTTGGTTTCCGACCAACCCATGATTTCGAGCGGGGTAAAAACTGCCGAAAGCGATAAAAAAGTGTCGTCAGCATTTGTTGATTTGCATATTGAATCGGGAATTAACGCGCTTTTCGAGATAAAAAACAATGGCTTGTCGGTTAAACACTTAAGATTTTAAAATGGATTTCGAGGCCATCATTCAAAACCTGAAAAAGAAAATCATCCATCCTATTTATTTGCTTCAGGGCGAGGAACCTTACTATATCGACGAAATTTCGGACTACATCGAGAAAAACGTATTGACCGATGCTGAAAAAGGGTTTAACCAAACCATATTTTACGGTAAAGATTCGAACGCTATAACCATTGCCGAGAGTTGCCTTCGTTTCCCAATGATGGCGCAGCGACAGGTTATTATTGTGAAAGAGGCGCAAAGCCTTAACAAAATCGAAGTACTGGCCCCGTATGCCGAAAAACCACTGGCATCAACAGTTTTGGTGTTAAATTACAAATACAGGAACCTCGATTCAAAGACCAAACTTTTCAAAGCAATAAAAAAGAACAGCGTAATCTTTACTTCCGAAAAATTAAAAGAATGGAAACTGCCAGGCTGGATAGAAAACTACCTCTCAAAACGCGAATATTCCATTACCCCGCAGGCTGCACTTCTTTTATCATCGTACCTGGGCGCCGATTTGGGTAAAGTGGCCAACGAACTCAATAAACTAATTGTTGCAGTAAAAGATACAAACAGGATAACTGCCGAACATATCGAAAAAAATATAGGGTTAAGCAAGGAATTTAACCTTTTTGAACTTCAGAATGCACTTGGCGAAAAAAATGTTTTTAAGGCAAACCAAATCATTCGGTATTTTGGCGCAAATCCAACAGCCAACCCTGTGCAACGCACAATTCCCACACTTTTTGGTTTTTTTTCGAATATGTTTGCATGGCATTTCTTAAAAGACAAATCGGAAAGCGCCGTGGCCGCAGAACTTGGCATACATACGTATGTTGCTAAAAATGTTGCTGTTGCCGCCAAACGTTACACGCCCACCAAACTGTTTGAAATTATTGGCATTCTGCGCGAATACGACATGAAAACAAAAGGGTTGGATGTTTCAGGGCTGGTAAGCACTGCCGATTTGCAAAAAGAAATGATTTATAAAATCTTACATTAAATGATTACCTATTTTATCATTGGTTTTACTGTACTGGTTTCGTACCTGGCCTTTCAAAACCACGAATTAATGGATAAACTGCAGTTTAATGCTGCAAAAGTGATTCACCAGAAACAGTATTACAGGCTGGTTTCACATGCATTTATTCATGCAAACTGGCCGCATTTGCTGGTTAATATGTTTGTTCTGTTTTTTTTTGGCCGCGGAATCGAGCAGTATTTCGGGCATTATTTTGAAAACCGGGCCATCTTCTATTTTTTGTTGCTCTATTTTGGCGGTATTCTGGCATCGAACCTCTGGAGCCTGATTAAACATCAGAACAATTACTATTACAACGCAGTTGGCGCTTCGGGCGCGGTTTCGGCAATGCTTTTTGCCTTTATCTTTTTT
This sequence comes from Prolixibacteraceae bacterium, assembly GCA_009773765.1. Lineage (GTDB taxonomy): Bacteria > Bacteroidota > Bacteroidia > Bacteroidales > Prolixibacteraceae > Draconibacterium. The sequence goes on from WTWZ01000018.1 coordinate 36,773, forward strand.
AATCCCTGGGAGAAGTTGTACTTTTTTGGAATTCTGCCAATTCCGGGAATTTTGTTTGCCGCCGGATACCTGTTTTACTCGTACCAGATGAGCAAAAAAAGCACCGACAATGTTGCGCACGATGCCCACATTTTAGGCGCCATTTTCGGATTTGTATTACCCATAATTCTCCGGCCTGAGCTGTTCAGACAGTTTATTGATCAGTTAATTCCGTTTTTGTAAGCGCCCGAAAAAATGGAATACGTGATTCTAAACGGCGGGATTCTTAAAAAACATGAAACTGGTTTTACGCCTTTTTTTTGGAACGAACCGTTTGTAATTACCCAAAAAATGTGGTTTGGTTTTGGCGGTATTCCCCTTTTCTTCGAAAACATTGAAACCATAAAGCTGGTTTTAAACACGATAAATGCCGATGTACCTGATATACTGCACAATGAAAAGGAATTATTCAGGATTACAAAACGGATGCTGAATAAAAACCGGTTTTACCGGTCAGGATTAATTACTTGTCAGGTTTACATTGGAAAAACCGAAACGAATGTGGTTTTAACCAGTGTTAATTTTCCCGGTTTCGATTTTCCGGTTTCGCAGCACGGAATCATTGTAAATTATTCTGAATTCGAAAAATACAGTGCAAATCCGTTAGGCCCGTTTACATTTTCAAACGAACCCATCTGGAAATTTGCAGATTCCAGAATCAGGGGAACTGCATTTCAGAATTCAATTATACTGAATGAGAAAGGATTTGTTTGCGATTGCATATCGGCAAATATTTTCATGGTTAAGGGCAAAACACTAATTACGCCTTCAGTTGAAACCGGCTGTTATACTGACACATTAAGAAAATACATTCTGAATGTTGCCGAAAAAACAGGGTTAAACGTTGTTGAATCTGACAATATCAAAAAGGAAGAAATATATCAGATGAACGAAGTTTTTATGGCAAGCGAAGAATTTGGCATCCAATGGATTATTGGTGTTTTGAATAAACGGTTTGTACACAATTATTCGCGGATAATCCATGGGCAAATCAATGAGTTCCTGAAACAAAAACCGAAGTGAATTTTAGTTATTTAGCAGCCCAGTGCGATACAAAAAGGGCAATAATACTGTAAAGAATATTAGGGATCCACATGGCGACAATAACGGGTGTTGAACCGCTCACTGCAAAAACGGTAGAGATCTGCATAAAAAGAATGTACGAGAAACTAAGCGCCAGCCCCAGTCCAAGATGAAACCCAAGCCCTCCTTTAATTTTTCTCGAAGCCAAACCAGCGCCAATCAATGTAAGAATAAACGTTGAAAAAGGGGTTGCCATTCTTTTGTGTTTTTCTATTTCCCACTCAATATAGTTCACCCCACGGGTTTTCATTTTTTCAATTTCATCAATCAAATCTGGCGTAATATAGGTTTCCATTTCATTCTTTTGGACCCTGAATTCTTCTGGGGTCATATTCAGGGTTGTATCAATACGGTAACCATTTTCAAGTATCTCATAATCATCAAAAATGGTGCGCTTCCAGTAATTGTTGATAACCCATTTCCCTGTTTCCCTGTCATAACGAATATTGTCTGCTGTAAGTTTTTCTACGAGTTTTGACCCCTCAAAGCGTTCCAGTGTAAATATATTCCCAATATCGTTTGGGGTGTAGCTTCGCATGTAAATATAAACACCGGGCTCTATTTGCCGGTGAATGTCGCGTTCAACCCCAAATCTTGCATTTTCAATATTTTTTAATCTGAAATCGTTCATGGTTTTGGTGGCCGGCGGAATAATATAATTTCCCAACACAAAACTAAAAATAGTAATTATAAGTGCCGAAACCATGTAAGGCCGCATTAACCGCACATACGAAACACCGCTGCTTAAAATTGCTATAATTTCGGTATTGTATGCCATTTTCGAGGTGAAGTAAATTACGGCAATAAACGTAAACAACGGGCTGAAAAGATTGGCAAAATAGGGTATAAAATTGAGGTAGTAATCTTTGATAATTTCTTTCACAGGTAAGTCCTTCGACAGAAACTCATCTAAATTCTCGGCCAAATCGAAAACCACGGCAATACTCAAAATTAATGTAATTGCATAAAAAAAAGTGCCAAGAAATTTTCTGGTAATATAAAAATCTATGGTTTTGTAGTACTTCATCGGGGTAGTTACAAACGATGTTTTAACCTGGTCGCCATTTCGTTTTTCCACAACGAAAAGCTGCCATCCATAATTTTCTGCCGGGCCGTTTGCACCAGCCACAAATAAAAAGCAAGGTTGTGTTGTGTGGCAATCTGCGCCCCCAGCATTTCATTCGAAATTATCAAATGCCGGAGATAGGCTTTTGAATAGCTGTCAACAAACGATGTCCCGTTTTCGTCGATAGGTGAATGGTCATTCTCCCACTTTTTGTTCCTGATGTTAATTTTGCCATTGGCTGTAAACAACATACCGTTTCTCCCGTTTCGCGACGGCATTACACAATCGAACATATCAACCCCGCGGTCAATCGATTCCAGAATATTTTCAGGAGTGCCAACTCCCATCAGGTAACGCGGCCTGTTTTCGGGCAAATCGGCAGTAACAACCTCCGTCATTTCATACATCACATCCTCCTTTTCACCCACTGCAAGCCCCCCGATTGCGTAACCATGGGCATCGAAAGTTTTAACCTGTGCAACAGCCTTTCTTCGCAAATCGGCATAAGTACTGCCCTGAACAATGGGAAAAAGGCTTTGCTGATAACCATACTTTGGTTCGGTTTTATTAAACTGTTCGAAACACCGGTCGAGCCAGCGGAGTGTAAGTTCCATCGATTTTCTGGCGTAATCGTAATCAGCATCACCGGGGGTACATTCATCAAAAGCCATTATTATATCGGCGCCAATGGTCCGCTGAATATCAATAACACCTTCGGGGGTAAACTGGTGATACGACCCGTCGATGTGCGACTGAAACTTTGCACCAAGTTCGCTCAGTTTCCTGATATCGCCCAGCGAAAAAACCTGGAAACCACCACTGTCAGTTAAAATCGGTTTATCCCATCCGTTAAATTTATGCAAACCTCCTGCTTTTTCAATTACATCCATTCCCGGACGCAGGTACAAATGATAGGTGTTGCCGAGAATAATCTGTGCTTTGATATCTTCTTTTAAATCGCGTGTATGAATGCCCTTTACTGTGCCAGCCGTTCCAACAGGCATAAAAATGGGAGTCTCAATTTTACCGTGGCCGGTTGTAAGCACCCCGGCCCTTGCCCTTGAATTGGTTGAAACCGTAATTAATTCAAAATTCATTCGCCATTTCATTTAAAAGTTCGCAAATATAACTATTATACCTGAACCCTGCGGAAAGCCTAAACCGGCAACCCTGTTAATAAATTGTAATTGAAGCGTTAAAAAATTTAATTGAAATCGAATTGAAATTGGATATAATGTTTCCATTTTTGAGCGTCAAATTCGAAATCACTTTTTAATATCCGAATGATTCAGACTTTAATCAACACAATCAAAGAATTGCAGGGAGCAGATTGGATTTTGCCGGCATCTTTTGCAACGCTTTTCATAATCCGTATGTTATTTCTGTTTTTGTTTACCGGTCGAATTTTATTCCGAAAAAAAACAATACAATTAACCCCTAAACCCATTTCCCTAATCTACACGGTTAGAAACGAGGAAACCAGGCTTAAAAATAACCTTGCCCCGGTATTATCAATTAATGATGTAGAATTTGAAGTAATAGTAGTCGATAATTTCTCGCAGGACAATTCGTTCCAGGTTTTGGGGCTATTGCGCGGGAGAAGCGACCGGCTGAAAGTTTCAACCATGCACCAGGAAACCCGGTTTTCGACCAAGATGGCGCAAAACCTTGCTCTAAAAGCAGCCAGTTACGAATGGATACTTCCTGTTCCCATTACATTTGCAAACGCAACACCCGGATGGATTTCGGGCATTTCAAACGCACTCGGCAACGACAAAACATTGGTTGTAAGTTACAGCAGCGCGCAAAATTCAAAAGGGCTTGTTAACCGCATTTACCGAATCGAAAACTACTTATCGTTTATGAAAAGTGTAGGTTGCATTCTGAATGGTTTTCCTTTTGTTTATTCTGAAGAGAACGTAGCCTTTCAAAAGAAAAAATATTTTGAGTTGGGCGGGCATGGGTTAAAAATCAGTGAACAGTATGCAAACCTCGAATTGTTGATCAATTATTTTATCCGGAAAAAAACAACTACAATTCTTTTTCAACCTGAAACAGCCATTAAAAAAACCGAAGAATTGGTTTGGAATGATTATCTCGATATTCTGAAAAAAAATCTTAGAATTGAAAAACACCTTACAACGCGCAAAAAAGCATTACTGGCACTTGACGAAGCCACAAAAATACTGTTTACCCCCGTTACAATTGCTGTACTGATTTTTGTATTTGAACTCTGGCCAATAATTGCTGGTTTTCTCCTAATCAATTTCATTTCACGTTTGGTTATCATAAAATTAACGCAAAATCGTTTGAACGAACGCAAAATATTTATATCTTCGTTACTGTACGATTTGGTTGTTCCTTATTTCAAATTATTTTACCGATGGTATTTTAACAATCGACGTGAAAAGCAAAAATGGAAAGTGAAGGCATAAAATTATCGGAGAAAGCGCTGCAGGATTACGAAATGGTCCAGAAAGCGTTAAAAGGCGACGAAAAAGCTTTTGCCAGGTTGTTAATCCGTTACAAAGACACCATTTATTTTATGCTACTTAAAATGCTGAATAACCGCAGCGACGCCGAAGATTTAACGCTTGAGGCTTTTGGCAAGGCATTTAAAAACCTTCACCAGTATTCGCCTACTTACGCTTTTAGCACCTGGCTTTTTAAAATTGCATCAAATAATTGTGTCGATTTTTTGCGAAAGAAAAAGGGTGTAATTATTTCTATTGAAAACGAAAAAGAGCAACTTGAAATTAACGAAACCATTAAACTGAAATCGAAGGATTTAGACCCGGAAGAAAGATTAATCAAAAAACAAAAAGCTATATTATTGCGCAAAGTGGTGCGCCAGCTAAAGCCTCATTATCAAACTTTAGTCGAACTACGGTATTTTAATGAATTTTCGTACGAAGAAATATCCAAAGAACTAAACCTGCCCCTTGGCACTGTAAAAGCCCAACTGTTCAGGGCCCGCCAGATGCTGTTCAAACTGATTGAAAGTACCGAAATGAACGAACACGACTGAAGCACCCGATGGACATCATTACCAAATATTTTCCCAGGTTAAAACATGGACAAGCTGAACTTTTCAGTCAGTTACAGCCTTTGTACGCCGGATGGAACGCGCAGATAAACGTGATTTCGCGTAAAGATTTCGACGGTTTTTACGAACGCCATGTTTTGCACTCGCTGGCCATTGCAAAATTTCTGGCTTTCACCCCGGGAACAAAAATACTCGATGCAGGAACTGGCGGAGGTTTTCCGGGAATTCCGCTGGCAATTTTTTTCCCCGAAGCGCAGTTTCACCTTATCGATTCAATCGGCAAAAAAATTAAAGTGGTAAACAATGTAATTGAATCGCTCGGCTTGCAAAATGCCACCGCTGAACAAATTCGCGCCGAGGAATTGAAGGGGGAATACGATTTTGTGGTGAGCCGCGCGGTAACCAGCCTTCCCGAATTTGTGCCGTGGGTTCGCAAAAACATCTCCAAAAAACAGAAAAACGCTATGCCCAATGGCATTATTTACTTAAAAGGCGGCGATTTAACCGAAGAAATAAAACCTTTTAAAAACCGTGTTTTTGTAAAAAACCTCTCCGAATGGTTCGAAGAGGAGTATTTCGAAACAAAAAAAGTGGTGCATTTGGCGGTGTAAAGAAATTTATCTGTAATAATATTTGAAGGTTTGAAATATGTGTTTTGCTTCCAAACAACCACAATTGAAAATATAGGCAGCCATTCACGCATTCAAGCATTCCTACCCCTCATCACCAAACGAAACGCCCATTTTTCTGGCTTTCTGAATCAGTCCGAGGTCAGGGTTCACCAAACGCAATTTACCGCCCACATCGCCCAGGGGAACCGTGGTCAGTTCGTTCTTTTTCATTGCAACCATGGTTCCGAAGCACCCTTCGGCAATACATTGGGCGGCAAAAGCGCCATAACGGGTAGCTAAAATGCGGTCCATTGGCGAAGGGCTGCCGCCGCGTTGAATGTACCCGAGTACTGTTTCACGGGTTTCAATACCCGTTTTTTCCTCAATGGTTTTTGCCATATAATTGGCAGCACTTTGGCCTTTGGGATGTTCAATCCCCTCGGCTACAACCACAATGGAGTACCGCTTTTTGTCTTCGTAGCGTTTTTCAATTTTCCGGATAACCGTATTGGGGTTGAAAGGTAATTCAGGGATGAGGATGATGTCGCCACCACCTGCAATCCCCGAGTACAGCGCCAGCCAGCCAGCATTGTGCCCCATAATTTCGATAATCATCACCCTTTGGTGTGAGTTGGCCGTGGTATGTAAACGGTCGATGGCATCGGTGGCAATCTATGATATTCAGCCCTTCTTTCGACAGTAAATCGGCTGTTTTCATAGTTCCGTTTCCTCCAATGCAAACTACAGCATCGAGGCCCAGATTTTTGTAAGTTTCAATTATTTTTTCAGGTTTGTGGTTTTCTTCTCCATTTTCGGAAACCAGTTTGTATGGTTTTTCGCGCGAAGTACCCAGAATGGTGCCGCCCAAAGTCAGGATTCCCGAAAGCTGTGCTTCTTTCAGTTCAATATAATCGCCGTTTATCAATCCGAGGAAACCGGCATTAAAGCCAAGCACCTCCATCCCGTATTCAACAATAGCTGTTTTTCCCACTCCGCGAATAGCGGCATTCAAACCGGGGCAGTCGCCACCGGCAGTTAAAATTCCTATTTTTTTTGATTTTTTTGTAATACTCATAACCTTGAGTTTAAACTGTTCAACCTATTTCATTTTCGTTTTTCGAATGTACAAAAGAATAACCGATTTTATTATTTTTATTCCAAACTGAATATCACTATTAATAATACGTAATTGCTTTGCAGGATCACGGCGATGATGTATGATTCCGTAATATTAGGATATTAGAGCATTAACCCAATTTCTTAATATTTCTTAAGTTTACAATTATATCCGGGGGCCATTGATTCCCGGATTTTTTATGCGGTTTCTGACGGTAATCAACAAATTCAAACCAATACCGGCTATTTTTGAAATTAACACCGGGAAATAAAATAGATTAATACAATCAACCCTTCTTTGTTTGATTAACAGATAATTTTACTTTCCGGAAATTCTCTGATGCAATATGTACCGAAAAACTTTAAATATCCGAAACTCCCGGTTTTACCGAAACCACCTTTGCATCTTCCATAATTACCTCGTAAATATAACCGTAACCAAAATCCTTGTTTAGAATTATTTTACCTTTCAGGGTAACTTCGTCGTTTAAATTTGGCAGGTCGGCACTGGTAACGGTAAGGTCGAAATTGCCATTATCGCTGGTGCCATCCTGAATGTGTATCCAGTTTTTGCCCATTACCTGTTCATTAACTTTTACAACTACACCGCGTATTTCTGTTTCTTTCCCCGAATATTCGCCGCGGTTTGCAAAAATTTGGGCAACTGTAATTTCACCAGCCTCCTTTTCAATATTAATGGCGCTGTTTTGCTGAATATCCACTTTGCCCATGTGGCTTTCCATTTGCCCCATCTGTCCTTGTGCTATCGGAGATGTGCTAATGCTGTTCACAAAAAATATTTCTTCGAAAGTACGGTCAATTTCCTTGCTGTGAAAATTATTCATGGGCAGGGCTTCATCATAATAATAAACAGCCCCGGTTTGCACCTCCTGTCTGGAAACTGCCATCCACTTGTTGCCAGAACTTTCCTTTGCTTTAATATAGGTGTAACTGCTTCCCTGTATAATTTCAGATACTTCAAACGATTTATCATCCACCGCCGACTGACTTTGGGTCATTACTCCACTTTTATTGCGTACACATGATGCAAAAACAACCACTAAAACCAACATCACTAAAATTCTCATAACTCCACTTTTTTAAATTAATAAATTTTAAAAACGGTCAAATATAAAGTTTTAATCAAACATTCCTTTTCGGACAATGCAAAAATAATCCGGCTTTATATATTGAAAACCTGCTTCGGGCCAAACTACTGAAAAACCCAATATTTTTGCCCTTTTTCTCCTTGATAATACTGAAAAAGTGAATGCCCAATTTTCGAAACTAACAGTTAATTAACCTCAATTTTTAGTGCCCATTAACTTTTTCAACCCTTCCAGATTTTCCTGCAAAACCAATTCTACATCTGCATCCTCAACGTGACCCATAATTCCAAAAGGCCCGGTAAAACCATTATCCTTTAAAATGGAGATCATTTCTGCCTCTTTTTCACCGCTGCCAACTGGCAGGATTTTTGGCCCATCCGGGTTCATTCCATTCAGGTTTACCGCCCATAAATGGGGCGTCATGTTTTTCACCATTTCTTCGTAATTTGCCAACAAATCGTGTGCATGATGAAAATTGAAAATAATCCCGATTTCTTTTTCGGGCAACATTTCAATAATTTCCACCAGGTTATTTGGGTTTCCAAACCAGCCGCCGTGATTGTACAACCCGATTTTACAACCCAGTTTATCAGCTTCACCACTTAAATACGATATCGCTTCTCTGGACCTGTCCAACCGCTCATCTTCGCCCATTTCATCAAAATAATCTTCCGGAAAACTCACCCAGATTTGCGTTTTTAATCCGGTTACGGCCAGGGCCTGCAAAACTTTTTGGTTGTTTGGCGAAAGCTGGCCAATTGAATCAGTCTTGTCAATCCACATCCAAACGGCATTCATTTTAATACCATTTTCGGCAGCAAGATTAATTTCCTTTGCCATTTCGGGCAAGTGTTTTTCGCGCCAGTCGTAAGCGTACGAAACAAAACCAAGCCTTTTCAGCATTTCAATCCGCTGTTCCGGAGTGCGGTTTTGGTTATCAAACGGCACAATGCACCAGGCAAAGTAATTTTTCATATCTAACTCTTTCGGTGGCTTTTTTTCGCACGAAACAGCTCCGGCCAATAATCCGGTTAGTAAAATAATTCTGAACATGGTTTTTATATCATTCATTTTTAAAGATTTAAAAAACAGTTGTAAATATACTGTTTCAAGCGAAACATCTTTTTATTTTACTTATTTAAAAAACCTGAATTATTCGCATCTTTTCGAAACCGAGGCGATTATTATAACTCCCCAGTTGCCGATTATAATTTCAACAGCAAAGGCCGTTTTCAAATCAGTAATCCATCATCCGTCATACAAAAGCTGGTTGTTCCAGATGATTTAAACGTAAAAGAAATCCATTTTATACTCGAATTATAAGATAACGGAACACCCGTATTGGTATCGTACCGGAGGTTTATTTTGATAGGGTTAAAATTGAAAGAAACGGATTATTCCGTTTCTACAAGAATCTTTTCTTTCCATTCAATCTTCTGTAATTCCTTTAGCAACGAATCTTTGAGAACCGAGTATTCGGGCATGTACTTTTCATCCACAGGTTTTGCCGGCGGTGATTCTACGGTTAACGGGTTTACTGCGCTTCCGCCTTTATATACCCTGAAATCGAGGTGTGGCCCGGTAGAGAGGCCGGTTGAACCAACATAACCAATTACTTGTCCCTGCCGCACACGGGAGCCTGTGTTAAGCCCGTCGGCATACCTCGAAAGGTGCATGTAAACCGTGGTATAAACAGAGTTATGCCTGATTTTAACCGTATTTCCGCCACCGCCTGCCCAGCCTTTCGAAATTACTGTGCCTTCCCCGATACTCATCACCGGAGTACCCGTGGGAGCCGAGTAATCCACCCCGTGATGTGGGCGCACAATGCGCAAAATCGGATGCAAGCGGCCACCCGAAAACCCTGAACTGATCCTCGAAAACTTCAGTGGAGCTTTTAAAAACTGCTTCTGCAGATTTTCACCTTTTTCGTTGTAATAACCTGTCGAATCGTTCTTCTCAAACCGGAAAGCCAGAATTTCCTTCCCGTAGTAATCGAACTGTGCCGCGTAAATGTTGTTGATACCAATCGAAACCGAATCAACAAAAATTTCATCATAAATAAACCTGAACCTGTCGCCTTTCTGCAAACCAAAAAAATCAATGGTCCAGGCGTAAACATTCTCCAGGTTTAACGCCAACATGGGGTCGAGGCCATTCGATTTCATTGCATTCCACAACGAAGACTGAATCTCGCCCTGTGCGGTTTTCAATTTGTAAACCACTTCCTTTTCCCCCTGATAAACCCGCAATGAGTCAAAAAGCTCAAAAACCGTGTAAAGAACGGGTGAGTTTTCATAAACAAAATACATCGGCCTCCGGATTGAGTCCCGGGACTGAAAAATCGTGTAATTATTGCCTTGCCTTATTTTCCTGACATCGAAAACCGGTTTTGCATTTTGTGCAATTGTATCGATTGTACCAAGTTTAACACCGTACCCAATTAATATGCTGCTTAAATGCCGGCCCGCCCCAACAGTTGATTCAACCACATAAAACGAGTCAATGGGCAGGCCGTATTTTATGGTTGGTACGGGTAATACTTCGGCAGGTGCTGCTATTTCCTTTTTATGAAATAACTTGCATGAATTAAATGAAGCCATCAAACCTAAAAAAAACAATACTGATAAAATTCTGCAAATATATTTTGTTGTCATTTCCTTATTTCAAAAGAATGCAAAAATAGGATTATGGCCGGAACACAAACAAAATAACGGATCAAATCAAGTTAAAAACATTTAAATGCCATTAGTTTTAAAAAATTGAAGTGAAACAGGTTACCGGGTCTTTGCTTTCAAATATTGAAAACATTCTGCTCAATGGAGCACAGTTGATACTTAACAAAGTATTTAAACTAACGGGGTCTGATGCCATTGAAGACGATATTTTCCGGCAACTGGTTATAGCCCGTTTAAGCCAGCCAATGAGCAAGTTGGCAACGGTCGAATGCCTTAAACCACACTTTGGCGAAGACGCACAATTGCACCTGGATGATTTTATCGTTGTGTCCGATTCCGGGTTAATGAACCAAAGTAACATTGCCCTGCTTGAATCCGGCAATTACAAATACATTATATAAAACGCATTTAATAATCTGACATATTTATAAAATTGTTACCTTTGTTTAAAAACGAAGGTAATATGAAGACAAGAGGAAAACCGGTAAATATATCAGGGATAAATGTTAACGAACTTGAATGTTGGATTCATGAA
>WTWZ01000019.1 GCA_009773765.1 Prolixibacteraceae bacterium
ATACAGGGTTTATCGGTAAAAGAAATCAAAGAGATCGCAGAATAAAATCACGCACGGGCCTTCTCATATCTTTCAATTTCTTAAAAACCCTTAAACATCAATATCTGTAATTATTTTTCTTATAAATCGGCCTATTTTTGGTTAACAATTATTCAGAAAACAAAAACAGATTTTATGCATCTAAGGGATTTTCATTTATTTCCGTTTATAATATTCTTCCTGTTAGTTTCATTTCAATCACGGGCACAATTTGTTAGAGGCAAAATTATCAACGAAAAAAATGAGCCTGTCCCATTCGCAACTATTTTTGTATCAGAAACGAAGGAGGGGACTATTTCAAACGACCATGGCAATTATCTGATCCAATTAGCGAATGGCATTTATCATTTTACCATACGGTCGTTGGGCTATCAACAGGTATTTAAGGAAATAAATGTAGATGCCGACAGTATAACCCTGGATATTAAACTTCGGCTTCAACCTTTCGAAATCAAGGAGGTAAAAGTATTTCCCGGAAAGGAAGACCCGGCGTGGTTCATTATGCGAAAGGCCATAGCAAAAGCGCCTTTCTACCGAACCAAAATTAAACATTATGAAGCCGACATGTACATCAAAAGTAATTTTGCATTTACCAGCATTCCAAAAGTTTATCAAAACAAAATTGAAGTTGAAGGAAGGAAACTAAAGGAATTAATCAAGGAAAATGTTACTTATATTATTGAATCCCAAAACAAAATTATTTATACTTACCCCAACAAATACGAACAAAAGGTAATCAGCAAAAAAACATCGCTAACAGGTTTTGATGAGCCACCCGTACTTGAATTTATGTCGGCCAGTTTTTACGATGAACGCCCAATCCGGGTTATTTCTCCGCTATCATCGCTCGCGTTTAAACATTACAGTTTCAGGTACGAAGGTTTTATTACAGTTGGAAATTACGACGTTTTCAAAATTAAAGTTACCCCCAACCGCAAAAGCGACGAGTTGGTTGATGGTTATATTTATATTGCTGACAAACTTTGGTGCATCTACAACCTCGATTTCAAGGGACGTTTCGAGTTTTTTGATTACCGCATAAAACAGCAATTCGAAAATTTAGGCAACAACAACTGGTTGCCGGTTTCCAACCAAACCGACGTTAATTTATCGATGCTGGGGCTTAAAGGACAGTTTTATTATGGTGTTGCCTTAAAATACAATGTTGTTGATGAAAATAATTTCGGTGAAATCCAATTCCGGGAAACTGAAAAACCTGCCACCGCCCAAACAAGGCAACCCGGGGAGAAAGAGAAAAAACTGAGGACAGAAGCAGGGGCACTTTTGGCAAAAGAAGAACTTACCAACCGGGAAGTGGCCAAGGCATCAAAACTTAACCGCAAAATCCTTAAAGAACAATACAAAGATACTTTATTAACCGATGTTTTTCGAACCAATTACAAAGTTGAAAAGCTAAAAGATACCCTGGCAAACGATTTTGCATTTTGGGATACCATCAGGGCAATTCCGCTAACCCAGGCCGAAATGCAAAGTTATGCAACAACCGACTCACTGATGCGCATGAAACAGGCCGAAACGGGTTCACTGAGCGAAGCAAAACCTGCAAATGAAAAAACACTGGCTTCAAAAATACTTCTTGGCAACTGGGATTTAGCTAAAGATTCGGCTTTAAGACTTGGATACGATGGGCTGTTTTCATTTAAAAATTTTGATTTTAACGCTGTTGACGGCTACAAATACCGTCAGAAAATGGAGTTTGATTTCAGATTGGGCCCAGAAAAAAGAATCGAAATTACTCCCGAAATTGGTTATGCTTTCAACAGGAATACGATATTTGGATCGGTAAACAACACTTTCAGAAATATTTTTTGGAAAAACGGTAGCTTGAAATTTGGAATTGGAAAAGAAAGCCGCGACTTTAAAACCAGTCCTCCCGGGATTCAACCAATTTTAAATGCTGCAAGCACCTGGTTTTTTGCCGAAAACTATATGAAATTATACGAAACAGCCTTTTTAAAACTTCAAGTATCGCACCGGTTCAAAGAAAAGTTCACATTGTTTACTTTGGCAGAATACAACGATTTCAGGCCGCTTGACAACATCGCTGTATATATTTTCTCTAAAGGGAACGAATTTTCATCCAACCTCCCGCAAGATTTTAATTTCGAAAGTCCGGAATTAGCAGCTCAAAAAAGTTTTATGTACACCATTGGCGCCAACTGTTACAGGCGCCAGCGAAAACCCTGGTTGCAGGAATCGCCATTTATTTTTATAAAAGATTTTTACACTTTTAACCTTCAGTGGAAACAGGGTGTAAAAGATATTTTTTCGTCGGTTTCAGATTTCAGCCAGATTGATTTCAGTTATCATCAGCAGGCCAACATTTCACCCTCGGCAGGTATTGACGTACGGGTAAATGCCGGCCATTTTTTTAGTACGGGCCAAATGCACTTCTCGCAGTTTCAACATTTCAGAACCAACGAAATACCGGTCCTGCTCAACTTCTTTACTCATTCTTTTCAATTGTTAAGCGATTACGGGCCAGCCACCAACCAAAGCTATCTGAATATTTGGGCCGAATTGCGCACGGAGTATATTCTGCTGCGTTACCTGTCGCTAATCAATACCAAAACCTGGAGCGAAAGTTTGCATCTCAATTATATTACAACACCGGCGCTCAACAACTATTGGGAAGCCGGGTACAGTTTAAACAGTTTATTTTTTGTGGGCAACATTGGTGTATTTACCGGGTTTAAGGAGAGTAAATTTGAAAGTGCAATGTTCAAAATTACCATTTCAGGTTATTAAATCTGCAAAACAGCGATTCCAATCAGCAAAAACACCCTTTTATTCCGCTCCGCACCAGTTATAAAAATACATTTAATGCATTGCCCGGCGCTCAGAATTTTATCCAATTGTAATTTCTGGTTGTATCTTCGTTTTTTTGCAAAATTTTTATTTTTGTGCGATTATATAATCCGAAAAATCGATTTTAAAATGAAACGTGGATTTCAAATTGTGATACTGCTGGCGACATTACTTGCCTTTTCAAGCTGCAAAAAGATAACGAATGATATTCTTTTCGACAGTAAATACAAAAAGGAAATTGCTGAAGTCAAAAAAGAGGCGTCGATGTACCTGATGATCAACAATATTCCGGGCGGCTCAATTGCTATTGCCAAAGAAGGAAAAATAATTTATGCCGAGGCAATAGGACTTGCCTCAACGGACCTTGAAGTACCGGCCAACAGAAAAACTAAATTCAGGATTGGAGAGATTTCGGAACTGTTTACTTCATTAATTTACCAGATAATGGTTGAAGATGGCACTTTGCACCCCGATTCCAGTGTGCAGCATTATTTACCTGATTATCCGGTGCCAGTTTTAATGAATACACAGCAAAAAATAACCATCAGCCAGTTGGTAAATCATTCATCGGGAATAAGGCAATCTACCGATGATGAACTGGATTGGGCCAAACTAAACACAACCATTCAAACCGGGCTGGATTTGTTTAAAAATGACCCTCTGAACAGCATTCCCGGCTGGAATGAAAATTCCTCCGTATTTAATTACAATTTGCTGGGCGCCATTATGGAAAAAGCAACCGGAAAAATTTTTCCTGAACTGGTAAAGAACTACATAACCGACACGTTAAAATTAACCAACACGGTGGTTGACAATCCGTTTAGGACCATTACAGGACGTACGGACTTTTATGATTACAACATGGTTTCGCAGGTTATGAATGCCACATTCAGGGATTTGCGCTTTCGTGCCCCGTCTGAAGGGCTGCTTTCAAATGCCGAAGACCTTGTAAAACTGGGAAATGCCTTGCTATATTCTGATGAAATCCCTGAACAAATAAAAAAGCGTTTATTTGAACCTGTCCAGTTAAAGGGAGATTTTCAGCCAACCATGGCCAACGGTTGGCTTTTTCTCAGAAATAAACGTGGAGAATTATCGTATGGCAGAGTTGGCGGGGTAACTGGCGGAGGGGCTGTTATACTTATCATCCCCGACAAAAAACTGGTTATTGCAGGAACGGTTAACTTAACCTCATCTGATGAAATTCCTGTATTTAAATTGATTGCACCTTTTCTGAGAGAATCAGAAAATTCGGTTGAGAAAAAGGAAACCCGGGAATAAATTTATTTACGGTTGAATTATCAGGAGAATAGCGATTCAACAAATTCGTGTTTTCTGAAAATCTGGAGATGTTCCATTTTTTCGCCAATTCCGATGTATTTAACCGGTATTTTAAACTGGTCTGAAATGCCAATCACTACCCCACCCTTTGCCGTCCCATCGAGTTTAGTGAGGGCCAGCGCGGTAACTTCGGTTGCCAATGTAAATTGTTTGGCCTGTTCAAATGCATTCTGTCCCGTTGAACCATCAAGGATCAGTAAAACCTCGTGTGGCGCTTCTGGAACAATTTTCTGCATCACTTTTTTTATTTTCGACAATTCGTTCATCAGGTTCACCTTATTGTGCAAACGGCCTGCGGTATCGATAATTACTACATCTGCGCCCGATGCCTTTGCTGAAGCGATGGTATCGTAAGTTACTGAAGCCGGGTCGGCGCCCATTTTTTGTTTCACAATCGGAACATCGACACGTTTTGCCCAAATTTCAAGCTGTTCGATTGCTGCAGCCCTGAAAGTATCTGCCGCGCCAAGCACTACTTTTTTTCCGGCTTGTTTAAAATTATATGCCAGTTTACCAATAGTTGTTGTTTTTCCAACGCCATTTACCCCTACCACCATAATTACATATGGCCCATCGGTTTCAGGCAAATCGAAATCCGAAACATCGGCCGAATTATTTTCATCCAGAAGCGCAGTTATTTCCTCTTTCAGTATTTTATTTAACTCATCCACACCCAAATACTTATCGCGCGCAACACGTTCCTCGATTCTTTTGATAATTTTCAAGGTGGTGTCAACCCCCACATCCGATGAAATTAAAACCTCTTCCAGGTTGTCGAGCACTTCATCGTCAACCTTCGACTTACCGATAACTGCCCGGCCAAGTTTAACAAAAACGCTCTCTTTTGTTTTGGCTAGCCCTTCATCAAGATTTTGCTTTTTCTTTTTGTCAAAAAATCCAAATATTCCCATACTTTACTGATTTTCAGCGACTAAAATAATAATATTTTGGTTTGTTCCCATCATTCAGAAATTAAAACAAAAAAAGCTCTCACCTATGATGAAAGCTTTTCCTGTTTTATGGAATACGATTGTAAAATTCAGGATTATTTTGAAAAATAACCTGTAACTTCCTCGTTTGGAACAACTTCTTCTTTAAAAATATAAGCTCCGGTTTTTGGCGATTTGCTCACTTTAATCACTTTTGCATACCCTTTACCTTCACCTTTTTGTAATGTTGCAACCGTTTTCTTTGCCATGACTTAAACTATTTAATTTCTTTATGTACTGTTACCTTTTTCAAAATCGGGTTGTACTTTCTTAATTCCAACCGTTCAGTTGTATTTTTCCTGTTTTTGGTGGTAATATACCTCGAGGTCCCGGCAATGCCACTTGTTTTATGCTCAGTGCATTCCATTATCACCTGAATTCTGTTGCCTTTACTTTTCTTAGCCATTGTTGAAAGTCTTTAATTTTTTTCGACTAAACCTTTTTCGCGCGCGTTTTTCAAAGCTGCATTCAGGCCATTTTTATTAACGGTGCGGATACCTGCCGCTGAAATTGTTAAATATACCCAGCGATTTTCATCGGGTAAAAAAAACTTCTTTTTAAACAGGTTTACATCGAACTTTCTTTTCGTTCTCCTTTTCGAGTGCGAAACGTTGTTCCCACCCATCGCTCTTTTACCTGTTATCTGACAAACTCGTGACATATATTATTTCTTAATGTTCAAAATAAACACTTTCTTTAAACGGAGTGCAAAGAAAATACTTTTTTGCAAAATAATCAAACAGATGCACAAGTTTTTACATAAACAATTAACAATTTATTGTTGAGATGTTTTCAAAACCTTATTGCCCTCAAAATAAACCGTTAAACAATATTATGGATAAAACAAAAGTATAATTTTATCGGAAATCCTGGCTAAGCCGTTAGGAAGTAAAATAAACCTGGCCGGGATTAACCCAACTTGCGCAAGAATCAATTCCCTGAAAAAAACATCATTTTTTATAGTGCTGATTATTAATTACATACAAAATTTGGCTAAAATATTTTCTTATAGCCTTATTTGCAAAGCACTGATAATCAATGATAGGAATTTCGAAAGTGCTTTGTAGTCCCCTAAAACGAGTTACATATAAAAAAATTACATATTGTATGTTTGTGGCATGTTTATAAAAGTCATACCTAAAATCGACCGCAACACTGGCAAGGCGTACAACTATTACCAGTTATGCGAAAGCTACCGCCTTGGCGGTAAAGTGCGGCACCGCAGCATCCTGTCGCTTGGCAACCTGATTGAACTATCAGACAATAAGGACTTTAAGCTACTTGCCGACCGTATTGAGCAACTTGTTTGCGGCAACCTGCCACTGTACCCAACACCGCCTGTGGTGGAAGCCCTGGCGCACAGGTTCTATAACCAGATTATTGTGCTTATTTCAGCCGCGCGGTCCACCCGGCCTCGGAACATGCCACGGTTGACTGGCTGAACGATAACAGTGCACTGTGCGAACTGATGGGAATGGAAGCCCCGTTGGTAAACCGCCATCAGTTGTATGCCACCAGCCGTTTGCTCTATAACAACAAGGAAAAAAGGCAACAAGTATGGCATGGAAAAGGGCAGTTCCTGCTTCCCGGAAAGAAGAAGGGGTTTATTTCCTGAGAACCTCCGAAAAAGACATCAACGAAGTAACGTTCTGGAACATCTACAATACCATCCGCGAAATAGAGGCCTCGTTCCGCATCCTGAAAACCGACCTCGAAATACGCCTTGTTTTCCATAAAACCGACGAAAACACGATGGCACACCTGTTCCTTGCCGTACTGGCATACCAACTGGTAAGTACCATCCGATACCGTTTAAAGGCAAAAGGGATACACTACGACTGGTCGCACATCGTCAGGATTATGAACACGCAGAAAGCTGCAACCGTTACCATGCAGGACAAAAACGACCGGAAAATATACATCCGTAAATGCAGTAAACCCGAAACCAAAGCAAGTGTTTATTTCAATAAAGAAGTAAGTGAAATTTACGATGCCCTGGGGTATAAATACCAACCCTGGATACGAAAATCCCTGCCTGTTCGGCAGACAGGCGTGTTACCCGAAAAGCAATCCCGAAAAACGGTTGATACTGATTGTTTGGAAATTACAAGTTAGATATTGCAAGTTGGGTTAAGCAATGGATAATCTGTCCTGATTCCCCTTATTTGGAATAATTTGTATGTCGTCAGGCTTTTTCTCAAGCTGTGTTTTTGCTTTTTTATTCAACTGAGCAAATGCCTCAGCAAAAGAATTAAATTCCCTGTTGACTTTTAAAATTTTAATTTTTGGATTTGGCTTGTCCACTAATTCAGCATAAACAGGTTTTTTAGTATCCTGATTACCAAATGCAATTAATTTATCCTCTTCGTAGTTGAACAAAAACTCCTGGTGCTCTGCCAAAACAAATTCGAGGCCTGAACGCTGAAACTTAATTTCATAAAAGCGTGCATAAATAATATACACCTTACCATCGGGCAAGCCATAAAACTGAGCAGGAAAATTAGTAGGCAAATATGTTACAAACGATTTGTGGATTAGCTTTGCAAAGATTTCCATAATGGTTGGTCGTTTATAATTCAATAATGGTCGTAAATGTATAAAAAAAGTTATTAACTGCAAATCAATATTTGTAACTAATTAATTTTTAGTTTTTAAGAAATATGATTGTTGATAACTCGTAAAAGTATCCAGTATATTGATTCATTTGAACAACAAGTTAGCTAATCATTTACTTATTCAGAAGTCAAGTAAAATCATGGGGATTTTTATATTTCAAACGGTTCATCCATTGTGTTTCGATGCTGTAAAAACCATATTCTTCAACCACTTTGCCCCGAATAAGGTAACAGCCAGGGCCGGAAAAGGGATTTTTATTATTTGAACCCATGAAGTGGACCGTATCAAGCCACTCCCCTTCCATATCAAGCCAGGTGCCAAAATACATGATTTTACCGCTGCTGGCCCGGGTTGGTTTGTGGTGAACAAGGTAACCGGCAATTTCAATTGTCTTGCCAACCATTCCGGGC
This sequence comes from Prolixibacteraceae bacterium, assembly GCA_009773765.1. Lineage (GTDB taxonomy): Bacteria > Bacteroidota > Bacteroidia > Bacteroidales > Prolixibacteraceae > Draconibacterium. The sequence continues at coordinate 8,225 of WTWZ01000019.1, forward strand.
AATTGCGAGGCTTTTAAATGAACAGGCAAAGCAGATTCAAGCAATCCAAACGGCGAACGGATTGGAAATCCAAGTAACTCAATCTCATCGAACGTATCTTCCAATTCATGTTTCCACAACTCAGGAAGATTAAATTCCCGTGTTTTTGTTTCGAAAAGAGTGGATTCGGGAGCCGTTTTTCCCGAATGTCCCAATAAATAATGGGCATCCCACAGCAACTCTTTTTTACTTTTACCGGCAAATCGAAAAGAGCCTGAGCGAATAAGAATAATGAGTTGTTCCAGAGATATTTGTACCCGATTTAAAAAATCATTCAAACTTCTGTATTTGCCATTTCGGCAACGTTCAACAAGAATATGCCCTGCAACGGCCTGATCCAGTTCATGAATAATATAAAAACCAATATATATAGTTTCATTTTCAATTAAATTTTTCCACTGGCTTTTGTTAACACATGGCAATTCAATTTTTGCCCCATGCATTTTTGCTTCATGAAAATAGAGTTCGGGAGAATAAAACCCGCCGCCATTATTTAACGTAGCAACCATGTATTCTATTGGATAATAGGCTTTTAAATACAATGCCTGAAAACTTTCGACTGCATAACTTGCCGAGTGCCCTTTTGAAAAAGCATAGTTGGCAAAACTTTCAATCTGGGTCCAAATTTCTGAAATGGTATTTTCAGAATATCCTTTCAATTTACAATTATTGAAAAACTTTTCCCTGATAACCTGAAAATCATTTCTTTCCCTGAATTTCCACGACATACCGCGCCGCAAAATATCGGCTTCGCTCAAAGTAAGTCCGGCAAAATAATGCGCCACTTTTATTACGTCTTCCTGGTAAACCATCACTCCAAAAGTTTCCTCCAGAATTTCGTAAAGTTCAGGTAAATCTTTCCGGGCTTTTTCGCGTCTTTTTTCATCCTGAAACCTGAGTATGTATTCCCGCATCATTCCGCTTTTTGCCACACCAGGACGGATGATTGAACTGGCTGCCACGAGCCGTTTGTAATCTTCGGCCTTTAATTTGGTAAGCAACATTCGCATGGCTGGCGATTCAACATAAAAACAGGCAATTGCTTTACCTTTTTTTAACAGGTTTTTTACACGCGGGTCGTCTTTAAACAGGTTTATATTGTTGATGTCTATTTTTTTGTTTCTGTTTTTTTTGATGATTTCAACCGCATCCTTAATTTTTCCCAATCCGCGCTGACTTAAAATATCGAATTTATATAATCCGATATCTTCAGCAACATGCATATCAAAATGGGTTGTTGGAAATCCTTTGGGCAAAATATGCGTTGCCGAATAATAATTGACTGGTTTTTCCGAAATCAGGATTCCGCTGGCATGGATACCTAGGTGGCTGGGCATTCCATTCAGTAATTTACTGTATTGAACCACCCACTTTGCATACTCGTCGTTTTCCTGCGGAACCGGATTTTTTTGTAAACGGGTTATTTCATCGGCAGGCAAACCAAAAACCTTCCCAATTTCGCGCAACGCCGATTTGTGGTCGAAGGTAATGTACGATCCCAGTAAAGCAGTTTTGTCCCAGCCATATTTGCTGAAAATGTAATTCGTTATGTCGTCGCGGTCGGTCCACGAAAAGTCGATGTCAAAATCAGGGGGGTTACTGCGGAACGGGTTGATGAAACGCTCGAAATAAAGGTCGAGTTCAATCGGATCTACATTGGTAATCCGCAACAAATAAGCAACCATGCTGTTTGCGCCACTTCCGCGGCCAACATACGGAAAATCACGGCTGCGCGCGTATTTTACAATATCGAGGTTGATTAAAAAATAGGAACTAAATCCCAATTCGTCAATCATTTTAAGCTCTTTTTCCATTCGGTCAATTACCTCTTTCGAAGGTTTTCCAAATCTGTATTTCAACCCCCTTTTACATTCATTGCGCAACAGTTTAATATCTTCTTCGTGCGATTGTGTGAAGCACTTTTTGTTTTTATTGGCGCCGTATTCAAATTCAACCGAACATTGGGCAAGAACCTGGTTTGTATTCCAGATGATTTCCGGATAATCTTTAAATGCACCTTTCAACTCCTGTTCAGAAATAATAATTTCAAATGCCGATGTTTGCTCTGAAAATGGCAAACGGCTGAGTAAAACATTGTTTTCGATGGCCCGCAATAAACGATGGATATTGTAATCGCGTTTATTCCGGAATGTTGCTGGCTGAAGAATTACCAGTTTACCAATATGTGAACGCCATTCAGAAAATGGCAGTTTTATTAATTCTGAAGATTTTATCCCGATAAATTCGTTTTTGTTTAAATTTTTGAACTTTATGGTTTTAAAAGGGTAAATAAATATTGCACCCTGCATTTCAGGCGCTACTTCTTCAAATTGTTTTTTGTCAAACTGATATTTTGTAAGATGTTCATTTAATGCCCGAAAACCCTCAATATTTTTAGCCAGGCCAATGTATTTTTGCTGTATCCCGTTTCTGAAATCGATGCCTAAAACCGGTTTAATATTGTATTGTGAAGCCAAACGTACAAAACCGATACTTGCTGAAGTGTTGTTGATGTCGGTTAATGCAACATTTGTAAACCCCTTTGCCGACAGCTCTTCCAGTAATTTATCCGGAGGAATTGTACCGTATTTTAAACTAAACCAGGAGTGACAATTTATTAACATGTTAAATTGTAAATTGATTAATTGTAATATTATAAATTAAACTTTCAACTCTAAACTCTCCTGTGCGCAGGTATTTCCGTTGGCTGGCCATTAAACGGATCGTGGCCACCACCAATACTTTTTACACCAAGGGTAACTGCGCGTTTAACAGCCTGGCCGCCAAACCGTTTTCGTACGTAATCCATCGACTGGTAAAGCCGAATCAGTTTTTCAGAATCTTCAAACAGCCGCATTTGGTAAGTTCCACCAGTTAAATGGCTAAACCTGACTCCGATTAGCCTGATTAAAACCCGACGCTGGTAAAGCTGATCGAATAAATCGATGGTGGTTTTTATTAAAGTTTGGTCGAGCGAAGTATATGGGATAATTCGTTGTTTGCTGTATGTTTGAAAATCGGAATACCTGATTTTTATTGAAACACAGGCAGTTAATTTGTTTCCGCCACGCAATTGAAAAGACATGTTTTCAGCCATCGAAATCAAAATGCTTTTAATTTTGACAACATCGGTTGAATCTTTTTCAAAAGTGCGTTCCATCGAAATTGATTTTCGTTCATTCCATGCTACAACAGGCGAATTATCGATCCCCTGTGCTTTTTTCCACAACGAAATACCGTTTTTTCCCAATACGCTTTCCATCAGTTCAACCGGCATTTCCTGCACGGTTTTCACTTTTTCGATTCCCATGCTCCGCAATAACTGGTATGTTTGAGCGCCCACCATCGGAATTTTTTTTACCGAAAGCGGCGCCAAAAAACGTTTCTCTTCTCCATCGGGAATTTGAATGAAATTATTGGGTTTTGCCTCCGAAGTACCTACTTTCGAAACCGTTTTATTAATTGAAAGCCCAAATGAAATGGGAAGCATAGTTTCCCTGATAATTTTTTCGCGTAATTCTTTGGCCCAATCGTAACAACCATAAAACTGGTCCATTCCTGTAACATCGACATAAAATTCGTCGATTGACGATTTTTCAAAAAGTGGCGATTTTTCTTTGATGATATCGGTCACCATATCCGAAAATTTTGAATAAACACCACTGTTCCCGCGAATTACAACAGCCCCGGGACATAAAACCCGTGCCATTTTCATTGGCATTCCCGAGTGTACACCAAATTGCCGTGTCTCGTAACTGCACGAAGCTACCACTCCCCTGTCGCCTGTGCCGCCAATTAACACCGGTAATTGTTTCAACCTTCTGTCTAAAAGCCTTTCGCACGAAACAAAAAAAGTGTCTAAATCGAGATGTACAATATGTCTGTTCATAAAATGACTATAATATCGTCAATAATTTGTCAATAATATAGTCAAAAAGTTTTATATTTGCCCTGTTCGTTAAATAGATTTTGAGATTTGAGTATTGAGAAAATTAATTAGAATTATGCACTTTGCTGAAAACCTGCGATTTTTAAGATTAAGGCGGAATAAATCGCAAACCGATTTGGCTCCGTACTACACTTTCTGGTTACGAAAAAAATGTGCAACCGCCCTTTCGGATTTTGATTAAAATTTCGGAATATTTCAATGTTTCGCTCGATGCACTGATAAAATATAAACTCGATGTACTTTCTGAGTTTCAGCTTGCGCAAATTGAAAAGGGTTTTGATGTTGATGTTACCGGCAATAAACTGCGCCTGCTAACAATTACGGTTGACAGTAAGGGAAAGGAAAACATTGAAATGGTGCCACTAAAAGCGCAAGCCGGTTATACCAACAGTTACGGCGATTTGGATTTTATTGCATCGCTCCCCAAATTTAAATTGCCTTTTTTGCCCGAAAATAAAACCTACCGCACTTTTCAGATTAAAGGTGATTCTATGTTGCCTATTCCTGAAAATTCGTGGGTAACCTGTTCGTATGTCGAAAACTGGGAGCATATTAAAAATGGCAAAGCCTGTGTTGTTGTAACTAAAAGCGAAGGCCTTGTTTTTAAGCTGGTTTATCTTCGGGTTGATAGCGGTTTTTTTTTACTGGTTTCATCGAACAGGGATTATAATCCTTATGAAATACCGGTTTCGCAGGTTCTGGAAATCTGGCAGTTTGAAACCTGGAACAGTTTTGAGTTTAATGCATAAAAAAAACTTCGACTTCGCTCAGTCTGACTGTCACCCTGAGCGAAGTCGAGGGGTAATTTTAATCTTCCATTTCGTCGATAACCCTGATTTTTTCTTTTAACGTTTCAATAGTTTGGCGGGTGTCTTCAATTTTCTTTTTAACATCCTCAATCAACACTTCTGCATTTTTCGATTTAGCGAAAAATCCGATGTTGTTATCAAGTAAAACCAAATCATTTTCAAGTTGTTTTAACTTGCTCATGTATTTTTCGCGTTCCATCCGCATTTTGCTTTGTCCGCGTGTTGATTCAGAGAATGTTGACATTTTGGTTTTGAATTTAAGCATGTTGCGCTTATCTTCATTGATGCTCAACTGGTCGAAAAGTTTACTAATCAGTTCCCTGAATTTATTCTGAACCAGGTCTTTCTTTTTAAAGGGAACATGCCCTATTTCTGTCCAGCGGCGTTGAGTATCTTTTAATAACCTCAGGTTTTCATTCACATCGTCGGCTGGTTTAAAATTCTCCAGCTCAGCAATGATGTCCTCTTTAAGTTTCAAATTATCAACTTGTTCAGTATCAACATCCGAAAAATGTTCCGATTTTTTATCGAAAAAGAAATCGCAGGCAGCCCTGAAACGTTTCCAGGCCATATCGGAATGTTTACGTGGTATTGGCCCTATTTCTTTCCATTTTTTCTGGATATTAATAAAATCCTGGGTTGCTTTTCTCCAGTCGGTATTATCCCTAAGCGCTTCAGCCTGAACGCACAAATCTATTTTTTGCTGAAGGTTATTTTGTTGGATTTCTTTGTTTTTTGAATAAAACTCCCGCTTTTTATTGAAGAAATTATCGCAGGCAGTTCTAAAACGATCGTAAATTTTATTGTTGTCCCTTTTGGGAGCAAAGCCGATTGTTCTCCAAACTTTCTGCAGTTCAACCAGTTCTTTCGATTTGGTATCCCAGTCTCTGTAACTGTTTATTTCTGCATCACAAATTTCCTCAACTTTTTCGCAAAGGGCCATTTTAGCGTCATAATTTTTCCTCTGGTCACTCTTTTTTGATTCAAAGAAGTCCTGGTGCTTTTTATTGATGATAGAAGTTATGTGTTTGAACCTTTCCCAAACATCATCTTTATTATCACGTGGGACCGGCCCGATTTCGCGCCATTGTTCATGGTATTTCTGGAGAGTGTTGAATGCTTTTAAAATCGATGGTTCAGCCAGTAATTCTTCAGCGTTTTCGCAAAGTTTAATTTTAAGTTCGAGATTTTTCCTTAAATCGAGGTCGCGCAATTCGCGGTTAATTTTAATGTAGTCGTAAAAATTTTCGACATGAAAATGATAAGTATCCCACAGATTTTTCATTTTTGCCTGAGGTACCGGGCCAATTTCACGCCATTCGCGTTGCAAGTCACGAAATTCGTTAAAAGTTTTATTTATCGATTCTTCATTGTTAATCAGTCCTTTTATTTTCTCGATTATCTCTAATTTTCTTTTCAGGTTTTCTTCTTTTTCATAATCAAGTTGTTTGTTATGTTCCTTGCGCAACTGACCATACTTTTTGAGAAGATCCCGGATGTCGTTTTCGTAAGGATCATCTTCGGGCACAAATTCTTCTTCTAATCCACCGTCTTCGATAAAAGCAATTCGCGCCTCTTCTATAATCTCATTAAATTTTTTATAAAATACCGATTTAATTACTTCAACATCAGCTTTTATGTCGGCTTCTTCAGATTCTTCCAATAAATTTCGCAAAGCATTTATCAACTCAACCTGAGAATATTTTGAATAATCTGTTCTTTCCTTTTTATGAGCCTGATGAAAATCTTCGGCCATTCGATCGTTTCCGGTAGCGCTGATTTTATCGATTTCTTCCTGGGTAACTTTTTTAACTTTGGTTCTCGGGGTTACAGCAGGAATTGCTTCTTCAGCTTTTTCCGCTGCTTCAATTTCTTTTACTTCGAGTATTACAGTTTTATCTTCTTTTACTTCAACTTCAACAGCTTTGTTTTCTGCCTTTCCCATCGTTTTTTCTTCAACTGTTTCAATCAATGGTTGTTCCGGTTCGGCGATTGTTTCAGGGATAGAATTATCAACAACGGGTTTTTCAGTTTCTTGCTCTGTAATTTCAGGGATAGAATCAACTGTTTTCGTTTTTTTTGGTTTTACCGAAGGTTTTTTAACTTTTTCATTAACTGGTTTTTTTGTTTCAGAAACTTCAGTAATCTCGTTTTCATTTATTGAAACTAATTGTTCTTCAGTAATTTCATTTGCCGGATCATCTGTATCCTGAGTAACGGATTCAATTGGTTGTCCCGATTTTACAAATTCAGTATTTTCAGCGTTTTTCAACTCCTCCGGGTAATTAAGGTCTTCAGATTTCATTTTTAATTAATTTATACCATAACTTATGGTGTGCGTAAACTTTGCCGCTACGAAAATATATATTACGCCCTAATAGTCAAAGTTTTTCAATTAAAATAAACGGATATGTTTTGAAATCATGTTTAATAACATTTATAACTGTTTCATATACAGAATAAATAGTAGCATTTTTTATGTTTATTCGATTTCAATTTGATTAATTTAACGGGCTGAAAAAAAACAAATTTTATCAATAAACCATTAAAACTGTTAAACAATGGGGTAAAGATTTTCTTTTTAAGTAACCAGAATTCGTGCAGGAGCCAGATGGCAGAGGCTATTTTAAGAAGTTTTGACAAGGAACTTGAAATTTATTCTGCCGGAATAGATCCGGTCGATCACGTAAGCCCGGTGGCCATTGAAGTTCTGAGCGGCATTGGGATAAAGCTGGAACCATCTGTGCCTCAGCACTATTCGGAATTCGAAAATATTGAATTTGATTATTTGATAACAGTTGGCGATGGAACTATTGAAAACCTGAGGATTCCGGCTTCAATAAAATACAGACGAAAAATGCACCTTGGTTTCCAGAATCCTTACAAACATTTTAAAGACAGAAATGAGCTGAAATTAAAATGCGAAGAAATAAGGGACGAAATTTACACCGAACTTGAATATTTTTATCACCGGATTATAAAAAGGAAAGAGGGGTAAATTTCCCTTACCTCCTCTCCTATCCATTTATAATTTCTTCTATTTCACCGGGGTTAACCGGAACCCTTTCGCCAATTATTTTACTGCCGGTGCCGGTAACCAAAATATCATCTTCAAGCCGTATTCCGCCAAAGTTGCGGTATTCATCAACTTTGCTGAAATTAATAAACTCTGCATTAATCTTTTCAGTTTTCCATTTATCGATTAAGGCCGGAATAAAATAAATTCCCGGCTCATTGGTAATTACAAATCCGGGCTGAAGTTTTTTCCCCAGACGTAAATAAGCAGTACCAAATTGATTTACAGGCTGGGTTTCATCGTCGTACCCAACATAAATTTGCCCCAAATCTTCCATATCGTGCACATCCAATCCCATCATGTGGCCCAGTCCGTGCGGGAAAAACATGGCATGTGCGCCATTTCTGACCGCTTCTTTTACATCGCCTTTCATCAGTCCAAGGCTTTTCAATCCAGAGGCTATAACTTCGGCTACAGCCAAATGAACTGATAAATAGGTAATACCGGGCTTGATTAATGCCGTTGCGTGATTATTGGCTGCAAGCACTATCTCGTATATTTCACGCTGTTTGGTGGTGAATTTTCCACCTACCGGCACAGTACGCGTAAAATCGGAGGCATAATGCAGCAACGACTCGGCGCCTGCATCGGTAAGCAACAGGTTGCCGGTTTTTAAAATTTTTGAATGATCATGGTTGTGCAAGGTTTCGCCATTTTGCGAAAGGATGATTGTAAACGATGGCATTCCGCCTCCGGCCAATGCAATTCCTTCGATGGTGCCGGCAATTTTTTGTTCCCATACTCCTGGTTGCGCCATTCTCATTGCAGTTACATGCATTTCATACCCCGTTGCACAAGCTTTTTCAATTTCAGCAATTTCTTCCTCAGCTTTAACCGAACGAATATCAATTACCGCTTTAATCAATAGCAACGAAGCATTTTCATGAACTTTATGTACTGAAATACCCGTTAGTTTTTCGAGCAGAATTTGGTTTTCTCCACGGTAGGGTGGCAGAAAATGAACTTTTCGTTCCTTTTTTAAAGCATCAGTTACGAAATCGAATAATTTTGCATAAGGGTAAGTGTACTCAACTCCAACTTTGGCACCATTTTCACTAATCGGAATTTGAGGCCCCATCCAAATGATATCTGAAATATCAACATCGTTGCCAAATATAAAATCTTCGCCGGTCTCGAAATCAATTATGGCTGCCAGTCCCGGAAAATCGAGCCCAAAAAAATATAAAAACGAACTGTCCTGTCTGAAATGAAATGTATTATCACGGTAATTCATTGGCGAATCGACGTTACCCAAAAAGAGTCCAATTCCTTTAAGTCCCTTGTTTTTAATCTTTTTGCGCCGGTTGATATAAATGCTTTTTTCGAACATATTGAATGATTTTAATTATTAACAAATAAATTTTTGCTAATATATTATTAATCTCCTTTTGTTTTAATTGAATATGAATTAATGTTATTTTGAATAAACCATTTTCCGAATAAGAACAGTGTCATCCACTGTAATCCGCAAATGATATATCCCGGTTGATATCTGTTGATTTTCTGTATTTTTCCCATCCCACTTCAACAGGTGGACACCCCTTTTCAGAAGTTTCTACGTTTGCAGGAATTTCACCTGCTGCCCCAACTGGTTAAGCACTTCAACCTGAACTTCCGAATCTGTTTTCAGGTTGATTTCAATGTTTACTTCGTCGCTGAACGGATTTGGATAACAGTTGATTTCGGTCAAATTGAATTCTGAAATTCCATCCAATCCGGTTGTGGCGTATTTTTCCAGGCTGGCATAAGTGGTTTAGTGTTTTGTAAACGAAGATGTACCTTTTACAATTTCAGGTTTTAAAATGAATTCCCTGTTTTGTTTTGAATCCCAAAGTTTAAGCGTAATTAAGTTGCCTTCAGTGAATCCCGCCATTCCCTAGTTATCCTTTGCCGAGGCTGCAATTGAAGCAGTTTGACTTTGCAAATGATGCGGCATTAAAGTTATTGCCCCGACACAGGTTTGTCCATCGAAAACCGCCAGTTCGTCGCCTGACTTTAAAATATTTACCGGCAGACCAAAAAGGTTGATGTTCATGTGGTCAATACCGTTTCCAAAAAATCCGGTTTTGAAATGGGTTGTGGCAACCTGTTCCGGTAGAATTGATGATGATTTAGGGCTTTTGCTTCTCCTAAACTCATGGGCGGCTGTTCTGTAAATGATTTCAGAATACCCGTTGAATATTAATCTAACCCGCTCTTGTTTATACCATAATTGTATTGGCAAAAGGTACCAAAACCCCCTTGTTTATAAACCATTATCCGATAACCGACCGAATCCCGGTGTAACTCAACTATTTTGCCTGTCATTTCATTGCCAAATTAGGTATGCTTCTTTTTATTTTCAACAACATATCCCTGAATTGTTTCAGAAAAGGCTTGCGGATAATGTTGCTTGACCTTATTTACTGACAAAATTTTGCGGAAATTTATCCCGTTTTTAGTATAATATATCTTTACCAGCGTCAGCTATAACATGAAGAATCAGGCAGCATGATGTGGCCCCGGCATCCAAAACTCCGCGCGAACGCTCGCCCAACCGACTGGCACGGCCCAATTTGGCAACCATATCTTTGGTAGAATCACGACCTTTAGCCGCAGCAATTTTCATTGCCTCCAAGGCTTCGGATAACGTTTTTCCTTCAACCTGTGCTCTTTCGTAGGCTGCCTGGGCAGGAACCAAAGTGTCGATGAGGGTTTTATCGCCCACTTTTGCCGGCGAAATTGAAGCGATTGAATTAACAGCGGCTTTTAAGGCTTCGCCCATTTCGGTTATTCCGATTTCTTCTTTTCCTTCGAGCGCCGTTCCAATGGCTTTAAAGAACTTCCCATAAAGCGGCCCCATCGAACCTCCGATTTTCATTATCAGAATTTTAGCCAGTACTTTCAGGCTGTACGATAAATCTCCGGGGTTTTTGTCCAGCTCTTCGCGGCACATGGTAAAACCCTTGTTCATGTTAATGCCGTGGTCTCCGTCGCCAGTCAGGCCATCGATATCGCTTAAATATTGTTTGTTCTCCTGAATTACAAGAATCAGTTTATCGACGATTACCGAACCTGCTTTGTTTGTGAATGTTTGCATAGTTATAATCGCTGAAACTGACGCATACCCACTGAATCGCATTCAAAATCGATGCACTTTTTCAGTTCATCATCAAGTTTCATTAAAGTACAGGTAATTCCGGCCATTTCGAGCGAGGTAAAATAGTTGCCCACATACGAATGGTAAATCTTAATCCCTTTTTCAGTGAGGATTTTTTCCACATCATTGTACACAATATACTGCTCCATCAACGGGGTTGAGCCCAGGCCAGAAATAAGCGCCACCACTTCATCGCCACTGTTAAAGGGCAGGTCGGGCAGAATAACATTGCAAATACGTTCGGCCACTTTTGCTGACGGCTCCAAATCCACCACTTCAATTCCGGGTTCACCGTGGTGCCCGATGCCTACTTCCATTTTACCATTTTCGATGGTAAAATTTGGGTGGCCAACCTCTGGAATAGTGCATGGCGACAGGCCAATTCCCATGCTGCGTGTGTTGTTGACGGCCTTTTGCGCAACCTCAATCACATTGTCCAACGAACCGCCCATGGCAGCTTTTGCCCCGCCGACTTTCCACATCAGTATTTCGCCTGCAACTCCACGGCGGCTGGCTTCTTCTCCTTTTGGCGCCGACGGAACATCGTCGTTGGCCACCACTTTTTTTACCTGAATTCCTTCTTCTTCAGCTTCTTCCATCGCCATGGCCACATTCATATTGTCGCCGGCATAGTTTCCATAGAGAATAGCCACACCTTTTCCGGCATCCGCTACCTTAATCGCATCGAGAAACATTTGCGCAGGAGGCGATGAGAAAATTTCACCGCAAGCCACCGCATCGACCATATTGCGGCCAACATAACCAATAAATGCCGGTTTGTGACCGGAACCTCCCCCGGTAACAATTCCTACTTTCCCCTCAACCGGGGCGTATTTGTATTTGATAACCCTTTCGTTTTCGGTAGGGCTGACTAAATCGGCGTGGACTTTTATGTATGCTTCCAGCATTTCGTCCACTACTTTTGACGGATCGTTTATAAATTTTTGCATGGTATTTAATTTTTATCCATTAGTTATAATTGATTAACCTTTAGCCCTTTGCCATTGGCATCTCCCCCCTAAAAGGTGAGAAAGGCTCTGATTGATTTTTCAGTGAACATAACATTTTTATTCATCCGGGTGGAAGGAGAGTTTTTCCAGTTCGCGCATTTGCTGTACTTTGGGAGTTGATCCACCGCCCTGAAATTCGGAAACCAGCCACGCGTCGATGATGGTTTTTGCCAATTCTGGGCCAATAACACGTTCGCCCATGGTAATTACCTGTGCATCGTTACTTTTGCAGAGGCGCTCGGCAGAGAAAACATCGTGGCAAACACCGGCATAAACACCTTCCACCTTGTTGGCAATCATGGCCATTCCCAAACCTGTCCCACAAATGCTGATTCCGCGGTCGTATTTTCCATTCTGAATTTGTTTGGCCAGGTTGTAGCCAATTTCAGGATACATGGCCCCTTCTTTTGAAGCGCTGTAATCCAAATCGGTAATATCGGTTCCTTTATTTTTCAAATGATTGAAAAGCACCTTTTTCAGGTTTACTGCTGCGTCATCGCAATCGATACATATTTTCATCTCATTATAATTGTTAATTTTTAAAGGTATTCGATGTAACTCGCTTTATAATGTTCCATCTGTGTGGCAAAATTTTGTCATGTCGTTTCATTTCTGCAAAATTTTGACTTGTGAATTATTTTGTAATTTCATGCGGTATTCGGCAATCCGGGCCACTTCAGTCATTGTCAGCAGGTTTCCATTGCAGATACTTAATCCTTATCTCAAATCAATTATTTCAACATCAGGAAATTTACTGGGGTCGAATGTAAATTCACCGTCAGGAAAATCTTTGTCAGTTTCCATTTTTTTAACGACAATTCCGTAAATATTCCCATCAGTTCCAAACAATTGGGCCGACTGGATCATCATTGTGGTTTTATTTATTTCGATTGAAATTTTTGAAACATCGTACTCTTTGTTGTCAGGAAACAAATCGATTTGATAAACAGGTTTTCCACCCACATTTTTCTCAGCGATAAATTTTGAAGTAAACCCCTTTTCATATATACTGAAAAGCGAAGAAGGATCCATCAGTTCGCTTCCGGCGTCTTCAATGGTCGAAATGGTTACCTGGTTGCCCTTTTTCATGTAATTCCAGATGGTTTTTCCGTTGGAATATACCTTTACGCCGGCACCCGGAAGATCAACGAAATATTTCTGGCCTTTCAGTTTAATTGCACCATCATTTTTTTCGTTAATCGACATTACTTTATTTTCCATCGAAAAAACAAAATCGGCTGAAATGGTTTTAAATGTGCGGGATTTAGCGCTTACTTCATCTAAAATATTTTTTGCTTTTGGGTCTTGCTGTGCCGTCAAAAGCAGGGATAAAAATAAAACTGTGGTAATTAAGAATATGCTTTTCATGTCTGATTTTTAATTTAATGAATTCAATAACTGTTCCAAAGTATATTCATCCTGAATCAGAACCTGTCGTGCCTTGCTTCCTTCGCTGGGGCCAACAATTCCTGCAGCTTCCAATTGGTCCATAATTCTCCCGGCCCGGTTATAGCCTATCGAAAATTTGCGCTGAATCATTGACGTGGAACCAATCTGGCTCATAACAACTACGCGCGCGCAATCTTCAAACATTTCATCTTTGTTATTTAAATCCACTTCACCAGGGCCAGCCTCTTCCTCGCCAACATATTCAGGCAGCAAAAAGGCAGTTGGGTAACCTCTTTGTCCTGCTATGAAAGCACAAATTCTCTCAACTTCAGGCGTATCTACAAAAGCACATTGAACACGGGTAATATCGCTGTTGGCCGAAATCAGCATATCTCCCTTGCCAATCAACTGGTTTGCACCCGGCTGGTCGAGAATAGTCCTCGAGTCAATCATCGACGCCACTTTAAAGGCAATTCGCGCGGGGAAATTGGCTTTGATAACACCAGTAATAATGGTAACCGACGGGCGTTGTGTGGCAATTATCATGTGTATTCCAACAGCGCGCGCCAATTGTGCAATGCGTGCAATCGGAAGTTCAATTTCCTTGCCGGCTGTCATAATTAAATCGGCAAATTCATCGATAATTACTACAATGTAAGGCATATATTTATGCCCTTTCATCGGGTTTAGCCGGCGACTTGTAAATTTTTTATTGTACTCTTTCACATTACGCGCATGTGCCCTTTTCAGCAAATCGTAACGGCTGTCCATTTCAATATTGATTGAGGTAAGCGTGTATTTTACCTTTTGAATGTTAGTGATTACCGGTTCTGCCTCGTTTGGCAATTTTGCGAGATAATGTTTTTCTATTATCGAATAGAGGTTTAACTCTACTTTTTTCGGGTCGATAAATACAAACTTGAGTTCGGCGGGGTGCTTTTTATAAATCAGAGAAGTAATAATTACATTCACACCTACCGACTTACCCTGACCGGTTGCACCGGCTACCAAAATGTGCGGCATTTTTGCCAAATCGAACATATAAGTTTCGTTCGAAATTGTTTTCCCAAGCGCAATTGGCAGTTCGGCTGTCGATTCCTGAAATTTTTTTGAACTGATAATCGAACGCATTGAAACCACTTCGGGATTTTGATTTGGAACCTCAATACCGATGGTCCCCCTTCCGGGAATTGGCGCGATAATACGGATGCCAAGCGCCGAAAGGCTTAAAGCAATGTCGTCTTCAAGGTTTTTTATTTTTGCAATTCTGATTCCGGGAGCAGGGACAATTTCATATAAAGTAATCGTTGGCCCGATTGTCGCCCTGATTTTGGTGATTTCGATTTTATAATGCCGCAGTGTTTCAACAATTTTATTTTTGTTGGAAATCAATTCTTCGTTGGTCACCTCGGCATTCCCAGATTTGTGATCCTCAAGCAAATCGAGGGTTGGAAATTTAAAACCTGACAAATCAAGTGTCGGATCATAATCTTCCATTCCTTCGCCCCAGGGTTCATCGGCATCTTCATCGCTGATTTTCTGTTTCACGGCCAAATCCAAATCTTCATCTACTGCATCCCGCTGTTTAACGTTTACTGTTTTCTTATCCTGATCTTCGCGTTCAATTTCCATGTCCATTTCATCAGAATCTTCATCAGCATCGGGTTCAAAAATGGCTTTAACCACATCTCCTTCCTCAATTACTTTCGAAATGGATTTGTCATGAAGCACAATTTCCTTTCCTTTTTCCAGCGCTTCACCCTTGTTTTGTTCCTCAATGTTATATTTCGCCTTTGGTTTCCGGGCAAATAACTTTTTAATTGAGGCAAAAGAATTTTCGAACCTGATAAACACCAGTGAAACACCCGTAACCAGCAACACTAAAATCATACCTGTAAACCCGATTAAAGCGCTCATCCAGGTAGTTAAAACATATCCATAATACCCTCCCCAATATATAAATGAGCCATCTTCAGACTTTGAAAAGATTAAACCCAAAGCAAGCGAGAACCAAACCAGGGTTAGTAAACTATAAATGATATTTCTCCTCCACCGGATGATATTTCGGCTGATAACTCGCAAACCAGTAACGGCAAGCATATAAACAACCAGCAACGATGCAATGCCAAAGCCTTTATTGATAATCATTTCGGCCAAAAATGCACCGGTTTTTCCGGCTTTGTTTTCAACCTTGATTTCGCGGTTAAAAACCAATTCTTTCCAGCTAAGGTCGAGTTTACTCTGGTCGGCCGCCCCATAAAATAAAAACGATATAAAAGCAATTAACATGTAAACAGCAACTATGCAAATTACTGAGCCTAAAATAAATCTCAGTTTTTCATTTTTCCGAAAAGAAATAGTGTCCCCCTTTTTTTTCTGAGTCGATTCTGTCGGCTTTTTGATTTTTGTTGCCATTTAATTTAATATTTTTTGAAATCGAGCAGCAAATTTAAATAAAAAAACCGTGGTTTTTATTTCGATTATTTTCGTATCAGATAAAGCTTTAAATAAAAATCTGTTAATAAACCCCTTCTGCCAGATTACAAACCATCAGTTTTTAAATGAAATCAGGTTCAATTAGCAAATAGTAGTATAACTTACTGTTCTGTAATAGAATAAGCTTAATAAAAACTGATAAAAACACAGCTCTTATATGATTTCAATTAACTATGTTTGTTTTCAATCAATGGTTGCAAATAAGCATTAACGGATTGGTTCAGTTAATCTGTATAAATACATCAGGACCAAAAACTTTTATTGAAAGAGAAATGAAAAAACTTGCAGTTGTGGCTTTGGGCGGGAATGCCCTGCTGAGAGAAAACGAAATTGGGACAATTGAACAGCAGGAACAAAATGCAACTGATACCCTTGAAAATCTGGTTTGGATGCTGAAAGAAGGTTATGAACTTGTAATTACCCACGGTAATGGCCCGCAGGTGGGAAATATTCTGATGCGCAACGATGCCGGTGAACAACTGTATGGAATAGCCCCAATGCCGCTCGATATTTGTGTTGCCGACTCACAAGGTGGGATTGGCTATATGATTGAGAGGATGTTTCGCAACGTTCTCCGGAAGCACGGCATTCGCAAAAATATTATAACCATGGTAACGCTTATACAGGTTGACCAAAACGACCCCGCATTTCAAAACCCATCTAAAAGAATTGGGAAAATGTACAGCGAGGAAGAAGCCCAAAAACTCGGAAAGGAAAAAGGCTGGATTTTCAAACCTTCGGCAAAAGCCGAAGGTGGTTATCGAAGAGTTGTACCATCGCCGGTTCCCCTCGAAATTATTAACAAGGAAACGATTGAATTTCTTGTAAATAATGGCAACATAGTTATTGCAGCCGGTGGTGGTGGAATTCCGGTTTACTATGATGAGCAGGGAAATGTAAGGACATTAGATGCAGTAATTGACAAAGATATGGCTTCAAGCTTGTTGGCAGCCAACATTAATGCCGGCGAGCTTTACATCCTAACCGATGTTTCTTTCATTTACAAAGATTTTGGAAATCATAAACAGGAAAAACTGGAATTTCTGAATTATGACGACACTGTGAAATATCTCGAAGCCGGCACTTTCGCCGAAGGAACAATGGAACCTAAAATAAGGGCATGCCTTAATTTTATTAAAAGCGGGGGTAAAAAAAGTGTAATTACTGAGGCTAAAAAACTGGAAGACAAATCATACGGTTCGAAGATTACGATGGAATATGACAATGCGTGAATGCCTGCCGGATGAATCCGGTCGGTCGGGCGTGAATGGAAGAATAAGACAATAAGGAACAACAATTGAAACCTTAAAACTTTGAACCCGGAACCTTAAAACTTTGAACTTTGAATCAGAAACTTTAAACAAAAAAATAACATGAATACAAATTTGAAAAACCGACACTTTTTAAAACTTCTCGATTTTACACCGGCAGAAATTACCTATTTGCTCGACCTTTCGATTGAATTAAAAAAAGCAAAAAAAGCGGGCACGGAACAACAAAAACTGCAGGGCAAAAACATTGCCCTGATTTTTGAAAAAGCTTCTACCCGAACGCGCTGCGCTTTTGAAGTAGCTGCTTTCGACCAGGGGGCAAACGTAACTTATCTTGGCCCAACAGGTTCGCAAATAGGGCAAAAAGAATCGATGAAAGATACTGCCCGGGTTTTGGGCCGGATGTACGATGGAATTGAGTACCGTGGTTTTGGGCAAAATATTGTTGAAGAACTGGCCAAATATGCAGGTGTTCCGGTATGGAACGGTTTAACCGACGAGTTTCACCCCACACAAATCCTGGCCGACTTTTTAACGATGAAAGAGCACAGTGACAAACCGCTTCCGCAAATCAAATTCTGCTATTTGGGTGATGCGAAAAATAACATGGGCAACTCGCTGATGGTAGGCGCTGCCAAGCTGGGAATGGATTTCAGGGCTGCAGCGCCAAAACAGTGCCAGCCTGCCATTGAACTGCAAAACCAGTGCAGGGAAATTGCCCGCGGAACCGGCGCCAAAATCACCATTACTGATAATGTGGAAGACGCCGTAAAAAGTTGTGATTTTCTTTATACGGATGTTTGGGTTTCGATGGGCGAACCTGCTGAAGTTTGGGCTGAACGCATAAAACTCCTCCTACCATTCCAAATTAACAAAAAAACAATGGAACTCACCGGAAATCCTGAGGTAAAATTCCTGCATTGCCTGCCTGCATTCCATAACCGCGACACAAAAACCGGCGAAGAAATCTTTCAAAAATTTGGAATTGAGGCCATGGAAGTTACCGATGAAGTATTCGAAAGCAGCGCTTCGGTAGTTTTCGATCAGGCTGAAAACCGGCTGCATACAATTAAAGCAGTTATGGTTTCAACCCTGGTGTAATTTGGTTCACCTTCTGATTTCAGGTTTATCAGGTGAATATTAATTTTCGGGTATAAATTTAAGATTTTATTGAGCAGGTGAATTAAAGTCACCATCTCAACCAAATAAAACAAAAAAGCAGTTCATGTTTGAACTGCTTTTTGCGGTGCGGACGGGACTCGAACCCGCGACCCTCGGCGTGACAGGCCGATATTCTAACCAAACTGAACTACCGCACCATTTTTTTTGAACTTCTTTTTTTAAAAGTGATGCAAATATATACTTTCTTTTTTTCCCTGCAATACAAAAATTATTATTTTTTATAAATTTCACAATCCTCTAAACCACAAATAATTACACCCAGGTTATTTTTGAATTTGCACTAAATTATTGAGGTTTAGTGTTTTTTCCCCATTCCAGCGGTAAGCTGTTAAAATTCTTGTTCCGGCAACACACGAATCAACGCAACAAAGGTTTGGCTTAATTATAAATGGCCCTGCTTGACGGCAATAATGTCCAAAAAACACTATCGGGGCATTTTCAGGATAAGGGGTATTTTGTGGTCCAATTTGTTTTGGTATTTCATATTGGGGCAATGCAAACTTACTGTCGAACGACATTTCCTCAAATGTCTTTCCATCTGGGTCTTCCCACCAGCGCATCCTGAACGATTGCGGCGAAACTCCTTTATTGTTGATAATTTTTAAATCGCCGGGCATTTTATAATCAATTCCCTTTGTTAATTTCAACACGCTTTTGCTTACCGGCGATTTGGGTTTTTTGTACATCTTTCTGAAAATACTATTCCTCGATTTACCTTCCGATTCGGCGATTTTTATTAATTCAATTGCAGATTCTGACCAACAGGCATGAACAATCCGAATTTCACCCATATCCAGATAAAGGGGCAATTCGCTCATCCATTTCCGGTGGCTTTTCCATTCTTCCGCAAATTCCGAAAACTGATTAATGGTTTTAAACAACGCTAAAAAATTCTTGCCGGGCGATTTAATCAACGGTAACCCATCTTTATCTTTAAGATAATATGTAATGGCATTTATCTCGTGATTGCCAATAATTGCCAGTGCATTACCGTTTTCCACCATTTTACGAATAATGCGGACTGTTTTTCTTATTTCGGGCCCGCGGTTGACAAAATCCCCAATAAAAACAGCTTTTCTTGAAGGATTCAGGTAGCCGCTTTCAGTTTTACTGTAGCCCATATGCAGTAAAAGCTTTTTAAGCAGCTCGGCATAACCGTGAACATCGCCAATAATATCGTACATACTTTACATTTTATGCACCACAATATAAAAAAAATAGCTGTCAGTTATGACAGCTATTTTTCATTTTTTATGGATAAAATTCTCTACCAGAAATAAGCATAGAAAGCAATAATTATTACAATCACAATACCTGAATTGATTAAATCCCAGTTGTTGTATGAATCCCGCACCTCTGCACGTTGTTCGGCAGTAGCCGATCCCAATGTGAGACCTACTATTGTGGCCGGATCTTTCCTTTTAGTAAAATAACTAATAATAATCATTGAAACAATTACTATCACAAAAAGATAGATTTCGTAATGCAACCAGTTGTGAGATAAAATTACCGGATGTAATATGGAATCTGCAGGAATACTATCTTTAAAAATACTCAATCCCAGACGAAGCATACCAAGTGTAAATCCAATTACCAATCCCCAGATTCCTGCTGCCGGAGTTGTTCGTTTCGATAAAATTCCCAGAAGAAAAACTGCTGCTATACCAGGTGCGAGCAACGACTGCACATCCTGCAGGTATTCGTATAGTACTTTTCCTAATCCCTTCATTACCGGAATCCATAGAATACCAAGAATTACAACTGCAATTGTGGCCATTCGACCAACAAATACATAATGCTTTTCTGAAAGGCCAGGTTTGTATTTTTGATAAAAGTCGATTGTAAAAAGCATAGCCGATGAATTAAACAACGATGCCAGCGAACTCATCAAGGCAGCAAGAATTCCACCTACAACAATGCCTGTAAAACCAATAGGCAGCAATTCTTTAACAAGAGTAGAAAAAGCTGCATCATTATTGGCTAAAATAAGCATTGGCTGACCAGTGGAAGGGTCAATTTTCTGAGTAAGCGCGTAAGCAATCATCCCAGGAATGAGAAAAATAAATACAGGTGTAAGTTTAAGATAAGCTCCAAAAATAGTTCCCCTGCGGGCTTGCTTCATATTTTTACCTGAAAGTACGCGCTGAACAATGTACTGATCGGTACACCAATACCAAAAACCAATAATCGCTGAACCAAGAATAACTCCCGTCCATGGGAAATCAGGGTCTTTTGGCGAACGCATCAAGTTCGTCATATTATCTCCAAATTCATTTACTGGCTGCGCCCTTACAATTTCCATCATTTCACCCCATCCCCCAATTTTAACCAGCCCAATTATAAGGATAGCAATGGATCCTATTAATAAAATGGGAGTCTGCAATACTGAAGTATAAAGCACAGCTTTCATCCCACCAAACGTGGTGTAAATTCCGGTAAGTACAACTAAACCAATAGCGCTGATCCAAAAGAAATCGATACTCCAGCCAAAAATAGTGATATACTCAATATTAAATACATCTTTAAAAACAACACCACCAGCATAAACAGTAACTGCCACTTTTGTTAATATGTAACTAACAAGTGAAATTATTGACAGAAATGAGCGGGCTTGCGAGTTGTATCTTCTTTCCAAAAATTCGGGCATTGTAAAAACATTGCTTCGCGCATAAAACGGCACGAACAACCACCCTAACATCAATATCATCCAGCCATGCATTTCCCAGTGGGCCATTGCCATTCCGCTTTCGGCACCTGCACCTGCGAGACCCACCAGATGTTCAGAACCAATATTTGATGCAAAAATTGAAGCTCCAATAGCAATCCATGTAGCATCACGACCTGCAAGAAAATAGTCAGTAGTGTTTTTGTCTTTTTTCAGAATTACCCAAATTACAATCCCTGCAAGGGCTACCCCAAAAGCACCCAGAAAAATCCAGTCTAATAAGCTCATAGTTTTATTTTTTTTGGTTTAAATCAAGTTTAATTTCAAGTGTCGAAAATACATTTTAATTTTAAAATCGAAAACATATTTAACCAAACTAATCGAATTTGTTATTCATTTTACAAATTTTCTTTTAGTTAATATTGTAATTGAAAATAAGTGATTGAAAAATTAAAGCCACCCGCTGCTAAACGAGTGGCTTTTAACAATACCGAATTGATTTATATAAACATCTGTAAAACAGATACAAATATGAATTATATTTTTAGCTTATCATCAGCACGTTTGTTTACTTTACTACCAATTAAAGCGAAGAATAACAAGTATGCCAAACCTCCAAACATTACCCAATAACTTGGGATAAAACCGGCAACGTCGGCAATCCAGTTTTGAAGTAAAGGCAATAGACCCCCCCCGCAAACCATTACCATAAAAATACCTGAAGCAGCAGCCAGATACTTGCCTAATCCTTCAACAGCCAGGTTGAAAATACCACCCCACATAATTGAAGTACACAAACCAACTAACACCAAAAACATAGCGTTAATTGGCACTTCCGTCAAACCAAATGAAAGCATTCCTGTAGCAGTTCTTTGCATTACAGGTATTTCGACCAATGTTGAGGTTGGGAAAAATATTGCAGCAAGAACCAGTACCATTCCAACAAATGAGGCTACCGATAACATTGCCTTACTTGAAACTTTACCTCCAATTGAAGCCCCAATTAACCTGCCCGCCAACATAAGCAACCAGTATGTGCCGGCAACAAATCCGGCAACAGTAGGGCCAATTTCAGGAACGTCAGAAAGCCAGAATATCATAGTTCCGGGAATCCCAACTTCAACACCTACATAAACAAAAATACCAACTGCACCTAAAATAAAATGACGGAATTTCATTGCCCCTGACATTAAATCTTTTAAAGGTTCTTTAGCATATTCAATACTAGGCTCAGGAATTTTAACCCCAAGCAGAACAAAGAAAACAAGTGCAAAGATCCCCATTGCAATATACATTACCGGAAATATATCGGTAATTTGTGCTTTGGCTGCTTCTCCAATTAAAATACCGACAAATGCAGGGGTAATAGTTGCCATAACAGAGTTGAAAGAACCTCCAACCTGAATTAACTGGTTACCTTTGTTCCCACCACCGCCTAAGGTATTAAGCATTGGATTTACAACTGTATTTAACAATGTCATTGAAAAACCTGCTACAAATGCTCCTAAAAGATAAACTGCAAATGCACTTTCCTGACTAACATGACCTGAAAGAAACTGAATTCCAACACCAATAAATCCAATTGCAATTGCAATTAGTGCGGTCTTTTTATATCCAATTCTTTGTAGAAGAAGACCTCCGGGAATCCCCATAACTGCGTATGCAATAAAGTTTGCAGCGTTACCTAACATCCCCAGGAAGTTACTAGCCCCAAACTGAGATTTTAACACAACACCCATTGGTGCAGCAAGATTGGTAACAAATGCGATCATACCAAAAAGTAAGATCATCATAATAATTGGCACTACATAACTCTTGTTTTTGTTCATGATAAATAATTTTAGATTGATTAATTACTTTTTTTTATTTTAATTATTGATATTCAACTTATGAACACTCCAGAATGTTTTGCTACTGGTAAAAGTATAAAATTATTAATTTCTTCGAACTTTAAGTCAGTAACTTTTCAAAGATATAATTTTATCGCTCCTTTGGCCCTGATGAATAATTTATGGCAAGTTCCGCTTCCATAGACATGTTCAAGCGTTTTTACGTATTCTTCCAGTTTATCTTGAGGGACAAAAGCCTGGATTGTGCCCCCAAAACCACCCCCGTGAACGCGCCATGCCCCTGAACTTTTCAACACCATTTCACTAAGCGCAAGTGCCAGCGAAACAACCTGTTCGTCTTTATGGACAACATCAAAAATATTCTGGTTGTACATGTAAGAACTGTAACCGGATTCTACAACCATTTTAAGGAAAGCTTGAAAATCGTTTCTTTCCAATGCAGCAACCTGCTCCACCACACGTTGGTTATCGCCCTGGAAATGATATGCGCGAAGAATAGCCCTGTCGCCGGTTTTGGAGCGGATGGCAGGTATGTTTTCAACGATTTGCTGCAAAGTAACTTCTCTTAAAACTTTTGCTCCCAACACTGCTGCAACCGATTTCATTTCAGTTGGCAACGATGCATATTCGGCCTGTGAAGCAGCATCATCATGCCCGCCGCCAACGTCGGTAATTACAAGTGCAAATCCTGTGGAAACAAAGTCGAAATCAACTTCTTTAACGATTGGATTTGCCGGATCTTTAAAATCGATGGTAATTAAACCGCCCACCGAGCACGCTGTTTGATCCATCAGGCCACATGGTTTTCCGAAATAGTTGTTTTCGCTCCATTGTCCAATAATTGCATTTTCAACCGCACTCATTTTACCCTCATTGAAAAGTACATTAAAAATCTCACCAATCAATACTTCAAACGAAGCTGAAGAACTTAAGCCCGAACCTTTTGGAACGCGACCGTCGATGCACGCGTTGAATCCTCCAACGTTGTATCCGTTTGCTTTCATTTTGGCGGCGATACCTTTTACCAATGAAGTTGAAGTATAAAACTCTTCTTCCTTTGGTTTGAAATCGGTAAGTTCAACCTGAAATTCGGGATAACCGGCTGATTTAATCCGAATTATATTTGTACCGTTTTTGGCAACTGCTGCAATATTATCGAGGTTAACTGCCCCTGCCAGAACCCTGCCATAATTATGATCGGTATGATTACCGCCAATTTCGGTACGGCCGGGAGAACTGAATAATTGAACATCGTCTGTACCATAAGCTTCCTTAAAGCCGCTCATCAGGTTTGCATACCTTACCGACTGCTGCCTTAGTATTACTTCATCCGTTCCATATAATTCACGAAATAATGGATTGTTACCATTGTTTATCTTCTCTGTCAAACTACTTATTTTTGTCATATTTTCCTTATGTTTTAACTGTTAATGATTTAAATCAATATGCAAAGTTTATTCGTTGAAATTTAAATTTACCAGGCCCATTGCAAACTGGTAGGTACTGGTGGGAACAAATATATATTTTAAATAGTCTGTTAAATATGGAAAAAAGATGTTAAAAAACACTTTTATACTCAAAGGCTGTTACGTACTATCAACTTCGACGGGTTTCTAACCTGTCCTGTTTTTTTATTTAAAACCATATCGGCCAATGTTTTGCCCATCTCAATAAAGTCAGTAGAAATGGTTGTTATACCTCCTGCAACTACTTCCTTTAACATTGTATCGTTAAAAGAAACCAAACCAAATTTTTTTCCAAGTTTATAATTGTAATTTTTTGCAATTTTTACCATTTCAACCAAATCGCGGTCGGAAGTAACAAAATAGGCTTCATACAATTCAGGCCTTATCCCATCAAGTGATTTTACAACCTGAAAATTACAACCATTTTCCACACAAAACCTTTCAAAACCTTTTGTCCGTTCAACCGGTTCCTTTCCTCCCGAATTCACAAATATCAGTTTTTGGTATTTCTTTAATAACTCTATTCCTTGATTTAATGCATCACAAAAGTCTTTTTCAAAATCCTGATAAATAACCGGATACATTTTTAAATCAGGTTTAAAACGATCTAAAATAAATACCTTTTCTTTTGGGTATTTAGTAAGTAAATGGCTGGTAATGTCGAATGTTGCAGGCATTATTACATACGAGGTATAATTTCCAATACTTTCGGCAATCAAATTCTTAAACAATTTGTAATTAAAATGATGAAAATAAATATCCACTATCGCTTTACCTTTTAAGCTGGCAATCAATGAATTGTACAAATCTTCCTTAAAGGCATTTAATTCATCGAAAAGCACAAATATATTTTCTTCAGGCTGTATTTCAGTGGTTACAATATAATATCCTTTCCCAGGCTGACTATGAAGTATTCCCCTGGATTTCAATTCATTAAAAGCGAACATAACTGTGTCCCTGCTCAAATTAAAATCGGTGCAAATTTGATTTATCGAAGGAATTTTGTCGCCCTTTTTAAGTAATTTTTTTTCGATTGCCTGTTGAACAGAACTGATAATCTGCCTGTATTTTGGCAATGCAGATTTCGGATCGATTTTAACAATGCTTTTTGTCATTGGGTTTAGTTTTTGTAAAAATAGTAAGATAACCGAAATTTAAATCATGTTATATAACACTACCAGTACCAACCAGTTTGCACCCACTTTTTTTGCAACTTTGAACTTCCACTAAAAATTAGTAAAAATATTCCTATGAAATTAGAAACATCTCCTTTCGGAAAATTGCACGATGGTAGCGATGTTACCCTTTTCACAATCACAAATCAGAATAACCTGACAGTGAAAATTATCAATTACGGCGCTATTATAACCAGTATTGAAATGCCTGATAAAAACGGCAGCGCTGACAATATTGTTTGTGGTTTCGAAAACCTGGGAACCTATCTCAGTGATGCGTATTTAGCGAGTTACCCTTATTTTGGGGCAATAATCGGAAGATTTGGAAACCGGATTGCCAGGGGCCATCTCGAAATTGAAGGAAAAACTTACCAAATGGCAATCAACAACGGCCCCAACCATTTACACGGGGGTAAAACAGGATTCGACCGCCGGCTTTTCGAAGCAGAAACTTTTCAGGACGAAAACCTGGCAGGTGTAAAACTTACCTATTTAAGTCCCGACATGGAAGAAAATTATCCCGGAAGTTTAGAAGTAACCTGCATTTATTCCCTAAATAACCTGAATGAGCTTGGCATTGAATATTTTGCTGAAACCGACAAAACAACTGTAGTAAATCTGACTAACCACACTTATTTCAATTTAACAGGCGGAAAAGAAAACATTTTAAACCACGAACTGGAATTAACAGCCACCAAAATGACCGAAATGGTTGAACAGATTCCTACCGGAAAAATTATACCTGTTGCAGGAACACCTTTCGATTTAACAACTGCGAAAAAATTAAACCACCGCTTTTCAGAAACCCCGATGGGCTATGATGACAATTTTGTGTTGGATAATGAAACAGGCGAACTAAAATTTACCGGATCCCTCAAAGAATTTTCAACCGGACGAAAAGTTGAAATATTAACCACCCAGCCCGGAATACAGGTTTATACAGGTTATTGGAATCCGGAATTAGTGATTAACGGAAAGAGAAAATTTGGCCGCTTTTCGGGAGTTGCGCTCGAAACTCAACATTATCCTGACTCTGTTAACCAACCCGTATTTCCAACAACTATTTTACGGCCCGGTGAAAAATACAACGAAAAAACAGTTTACAGATTTGTAACCGAATAACGAAAAGCCCGAGTTACGGGCTTTTTAATTGCTTGAAACCCCATAAAATTTCTGGACTAAATTTTATACATTTGGAATTAATAATCTTATTAAATCAATTTAAATCAATACAAAATGAATTCAATAATCGAACTTTTCGAAACTGCAGTTCAAAAATACCCCGAAAACGTTTATTTATGGGAGAAAAAGGGCGGAAAGTACGAAGGTACAACGTACAGCGAAACCCGTCGGCAGGTATTAAACCTGGCCGCCGGACTGGTTGGCCTCGGTTTTAAAAAGGGCGACAGGGCAGCTTTGGTTGCCGATGGCAGAAACGACTGGATTATCAGTGAACTTGGAATGTTGTACGCAGGTGGAGCAAACGTTCCGCTCTCCATCAGGCTCGAAACCAACGAATTGGCTTTCAGGTTAAAACACAGTGGCTCAAAAATCATTTTCGTTTCGAAATTACACGCTCAAAAAATCGAAGAAATAAGAGGAGAACTTCCACATCTTGAAAAGGTAGTATTCATCGATGGAAAAGAAAATCCGGGTAAAAACGATATCATTTACAGGGATTTGATGAGCCGTGGGTTAAAACTGAGGGAAACAAACCCGGAAGGTTACGATGCAATCTGGAAAAATATTCAGCCAGGCGACCTGGCAAACATTTCATATACTTCGGGTACAACAGCCGATCCAAAAGGAATTATGCTTTCGCACCTGAACTATGCTGCAAATGTAGTACAATCGAATGGGCTCCTTGAACTTCAAACTTACTGGAAAACCCTGGCTATTCTGCCCTGGGACCACGCTTTTGCCCACACCACCTGTTTATATGTTTTCATGTACAAAGGCGCAAGTATTGCCTCTGTTGAAATAGGCAACTCTCCTCTGGAAACGCTCAAAAATATCCCGAAAAATATAAAAGAGATCAAACCACACATAATGATGAGTGTTCCGGCTTATTCAAAAACCTTCAGGAAAAATATTGAGGCCGGAATCCGTGCAAAAGGGGAAACACTTTATAAAGTTTTTCAGTTTGCCCTGAAAGTTGCCTATAAATACAATGGTGACGGAACCAGCAAAGGGAAAGGGTTCAGCATATTTCTGAAACCATTGCTGGCCCTTTTTAATGCCGTTTTGTTCAAAAAAATACAGGAAGGTTTTGGAGGAAACCTGTTATTTTTTATTGGTGGTGGCGCCATTCTTGATACCGAAATGCAGCAGTTTTTTTACGCCATTGGATTGCCCATTTGCCAGGGTTACGGCCTAACTGAGGCATCGCCGGTTATTTCATCAAATGTGCCGGATTGCGTTAAATTTGGTTCTTCAGGGAAACCCGTAAAAAACATGGAACTAAAAATAGTTGATGATGACGGTAATACTTTGCCCCAGGGGGAAAAAGGAGAAATATGTATTTATGGTGATAATGTAATGCTTGGCTATTGGAATAATCCGACAGCAACGGCTGAGACCCTTAAAAACGGCTGGCTTCATACCGGCGATATGGGTTATGTTGACGGGGACGGGTTTTTATATGTACTTGGCAGATTTAAAAGCCTTTTAATTGGAAACGACGGCGAGAAATACAGTCCTGAAGGCATAGAAGATGCAATCTTAATCCATTCGCCGCATATTCAGCAGGTGATGCTTTACAATAATCAAAATCCCTATACAGTGGGAATGATAGTTCCGGATATGGAAGCCATCAACCGTGAATTAAAAAACCGCGGCATTGAAAAGGGGACTGAAGAAGGGAACAAGGAAGCGCTTAAAATAATTCAAAACGATATCAATCAATTTAAAAAAGGCGGAAAATATGAAGGTTTGTTTCCTGAACGCTGGTTACCTGCATCAGTTGCTGTGCTTCCTGAAACTTTCAATGCCGAAAATAAAATGTTAAACGCTTTGCTAAAGATGGTCCGGGGAAAAATTACAGAATATTACAGCGCTGAATTGGAATTTCTTTACACGCCACAGGCAAAAACCATCGAAAATGACATGAATATTCAGGCCATAAAAAAATGGGATGCCTAAAAAACTACATTTCTGCGAATGTTATCGTTTTAAACTTTTGATTTTAGTACTTTTGCAAAGTTTTTACCGGGGCTGATTGGTTTTGACAGCGGGTAGAAGAGGCAGGTAAGCATGCAGGGTTTTGGTTGTTGACCTTAAAAAATAATAATCAAAATATAATTGGCGAAAATAATTACGCTCTTGCTGCGTAACCGAATCAAGTAAGTTACCTTTATTCCGAAACAAGGTTTTGGAACGAGACATCGCCCGGATGCTAATGCTTTGAAGCGGTCCGATCAGGCGGTGCAAGAAAATCGAAGCTAGTTTTAGCGAGGCTCTGGCGCTTTTACAAAAATAAAAGAGATAAGGTAAACATTGGTGGCCCTGATCCGGTGTTTATTCGAAAAACAAGTCTGGGGATAAGCATGTAGAAAGCTTGTGGCTTCCTCGTTTGGACGCGGGTTCGAATCCCGCCAGCTCCACAAACAATTATTACAACTAATTGAAAACGAATACTTTAACGTTGTTCGTTTTTCTTCAATTGTGATGTTACCATAACTTGAAGTAACTGCCGGGGCCACACTCAGGAAAAGACAGGCAAACACGGTTTCAGCTACAAAATATCTGGTTATATTGTAATTAGTTAAATAACGTTCGCCCCAGCCATTGGAACCCAAGCCCCATTCAGGCATTACAAATTCGGCAACACCGCCTTTTACAATTGAAAACAAAACTCCACCAATCAAAATTTAATTTTCAAAAATTATGCTGAAAATGAATGTATTACAAAACTTTCTGATATATTCGATATCGCTTGTAAACCTTGCCTCCCATTTTTTCCATTTCGGCCCTTACTTTCAGGTTAGTTTCGAGTTCGAGGTGTGAATCGATTATTGTTTTTCCAGCCCTTTTTGCCGATTCAATCAATTTTATCCCCATCATAACATCCAGCCCACGCCCCTGATATTCAGGAGCAATTCCCCCTAATAAAAGATTAAGCTGCTTACTTTTTCGTCCGGCTGTTAATATTGGAATAAACCCCAGGGGCAGTAAATAACCTTTTGATTTTTGAATACCTTCGCTGATGTGAGACATCGCAATCAGAAATGCTGCTACTTCATCATTTTCATTAAGCACGAGTTTAATGAACCGGGGATTTATCAAATACAAATACCGGTTGGCAAAATCTTTCATTTCCTTTAATGTAAACGGAACAAATCCATAAATTCCTGAAAATGTAAGATTTACCAAAGCCAATACCTTGTAAATATAAGGCCTTATCTGTCTGCGGTTTGTAAACTCCTTCAAGTATAATTTATTTTCCCTGGTGGTAAATCGTTTAAAAATACTTTTATAAAATTCGGGTAATTCATCGGGTATAGGAATTTGGTAAACCACCAGATCCACCTCCTTTGAAAAGCCCATTTCTTCTGCAAATTTATTCATATAGGCATAATTGCAGTTTGATGCTATCACAATTGGTTCATTGTACCCTTCAATAAGCCAACCCTGCGGATCTTTATCAGAAAACCCCAAAGGCCCCACAATTCTGCCAATGCCGTATTTTCCGGCCCATATAGCAACTGCATCAACAAGTGCATTAAAAACAACCTGATCTTCGTATGTCTCCAGATAACAAAAGCGGACATCGTTAACTTCATGGGCTTCATTGTACTGGCGGCTAATAATTCCCATTATCCTTCCTACCGTTCCGCCATCTTTTTCAGCAATATAAAGAACTGTGGTGCAATGTTCGAATGCCCTGTTTTTTTTCGGGTTGAAATAAGTCCACTCATCCATATAAATCGGGGGAACCCAGTTGGTATGTTTTCGATGAATTTTAGCAGGAAGATGAATAAATTCACGCAGCATTTTTCTTGTTGTAACTTCCTTAATTTTGATTGTCATAATAATATAATCCAGGTTTTTACCGTAAACAGTTTTTTTTATTCATTTTCAGTGCATTCTGATTATTTTATATTAAAGGAAATTGATTGTATGATAGAAACAAACAACCAGAATTTCAAACAGTCCATTATGTCAGGTTTTTTTTTATTCAAACATTAAAATTTGTTAAAAGCGAAAGTAATAACTTTACCGGCTAAATAAAAAATAACACCCTGATAGATATGAAAAATTGACCTGTTATTTTACCATCTCAAAAAAATACGGGGGCGCTTCTGTCTCAAATGTTATAATTTTATGTGTAAACGGATGTATAATTTTTAAAGATTTTGAATGAAGGGCCAGCCTTTGAACTCCTTTTTCGGGGATACCGTAAATTTTGTCACCCGCTAGCGGATGCCCTTTTTCAGCAAAATGAACACGGATTTGATTTTTAGTTCCGGTAAATAAATCAATTTCCAGAAGGCTGAATTTTAAATTTTCTTTTAAAACTTTGTAACCTGTTTTTGAAAACTTCCCTTTTTCGGGGTTATTTACCGAATACATTCTGTTTGCGCTGTTTTCCACCAAATACGATTCAATAATTCCTTCTTTTACTGGTAAATGCCCATGAACAACAGCAATATATTTTTTTGTGAACTCTTTCCAATTATCCTGAAGGAAGCGTTTAACCGGTTCAGTTTTCGCAAAAACCAAAACCCCCGAAGTATCGCGATCTAAACGGTGTACAATAAAAACCCGGTTCTTTGACCGTGAATTGCCCTTTCGGACATAATCGGTTAAACGGGAATAGGCCGTATTATGTTTTTCCCTGTGGGTACCCATGGTGAGCAACCCGTGAAATTTATTTATGACAATAATATCGTGATCTTCATACAAAACAGTAAGCCCGTTGGGTTGATGTTTTCCAGTGGGTGGTTTAAACTGGTTGACGTTTCCCTTCATTTATAAAACTGTTAAACCAAATAAACCTTCATATTGCAATGGTTTTTCCTTCGAATTGATCTCAGTTATTGCTTTTTTGCACCACATTTCCTTTAATCATTAAAACCACATCCGAATTTTTGGCATTCGAACTTACTGTAACCGACTTGCTAAAAGCCCCGATACTTGCCGTGTTATAAACTACTTTAATTGAACCACCTGCTCCTGGATGAAGGGGTTCGCGGGTCCAACTGGGCACAGTGCAACCACACGAAGAGCGGACGTTGTTTAAAATCAGGGGTGTTTTACCTTCATTGGTAAAGTTAAACTCAAAAGATCCATCGCTGCCCTGTTCAATTGTTCCGTAATCGTGTACGGTTTTTTCGAATTTAATAACGAGTGTTGTGTCCTGGCTTTGTGCTTTGCAATTTGCAGCTACTGCTATTAACAGGACGATTGAAATAAGAAATGTTTTCATCATCTTCAGTTTTAAATTTATATTTCTGGTTAACTTATTTGATTTCAAACTATTTGCAAATGTAATCTCATTTTTTTCAATTGTTTGCGGTTAAACCAATATTTTTATTTCAACTCTTAGGTTAATACTTCCATCGTTTTGCCAAGGCCACCAGCGACAGCATAACCGGTACTTCAACCAAAACTCCGACAACCGTAACCAAAGCTGCCGGCGATTGAAGTCCAAACAAGGCAATTGCCACTGCTACAGCAAGTTCGAAAAAGTTACTGGCGCCAATCATCGCGGCTGGCGAACAAATAGTGTAGGGAAGTTTTAATTTCCTACCACCAATCCAGGTAATAAAAAATATAAAATAGGTTTGAATGACCAGAGGAATTGCTATCAATAAAATAATCAGCGGGTTTTGGGTAATATTTGTTCCCTGGAAAGCAAAAAGCAGAATCAGTGTAACCAGAAGTGCAAAAATGGAAACAGGTTTAAATTTTGGAAGGAAACTGTTTTTAAACCACTCCTCCCCTCTTTTCCCAACCAGAATTTTATGGGTGAAATAACCGGCAGCAAGCGGTACAACTACAAAAATAACTACGCTCGCTACCAATGTATTGTATGGAATTTCAATGTTTGTTATTCCGAGCAATAAACCTACGATGGGGACAAAGGCAACCAAAATTATCAGGTCGTTAACCGAAACCTGTACCAGTGTATAGTTGGGGTCGCCATCGGTGAGGTAACTCCACACAAAAACCATAGCAGTGCAGGGCGCAGCGCCGAGTAAAATAGCGCCTGCAATGTATTCTCCGGCCAAATCGGGAGAAATAAATGCGGAATAAATTTTCGAAAAGAAAATCCAGGCAAAAAACGCCATAGTGAACGGTTTTATCAACCAGTTAACCACCACAGTGAGTATTAAACCTTTCGGTCGTTTTCGCACCTCTTTCAGTCTCGAAAAATCAATCTGAAGCATCATTGGGTAAATCATCAGCCACACCAGAATGGCCACCGGAATGTTCACCCTGTATATTTCAAGGTCGCTAACCAACCGGATTTTATCGCCTGCAATATGGCCAATTGCAATGCCTGCTGCAATACAAAGCGCCACCCAAAGTGTTAGGTATTTTTCAAAAAATCCGATCTGTTTTTTTTGTTTATTCATATCAGCAACAATTAGTTTCGTTTTTTTTAGTTCCGGGGCAGTTGCACGAAGGCACTGAATTAGTCAGGATTCCGTTTAAAATTCCGGCAGCGCAGCCAACACCCGATTTTACGGTGATAGCTCCAAACTGGCAATTCAATGCACAGGCGCCACATTCCATGCAGTCATCAATATCAACTATTTGTGCTTTTCTGTTTTTCATTTCAAAAACTGCATGTGGGCATACCATGGTGCATAATCCGCATCCGGTACACAAACCGCTGTCAAGTTCAAGGGTGACAGTATTTTTCAGGTATTGCATGGTTTTCACATCCTTAATTTTGAAATGATGAATAGTATCAAACCAACAGCAACAAAGAAAATCTGAAATGGTATCACCCATATCATTTCCTTTTTTACCCCTGAAAGCGACGTATAGGTTGAAGATCCTGTAAAATTCAAAGTTACAAACGAAGCCACACTCAGGCTGATTAATACCATCGCAATTCTTTCAGCCAAATTGACTTCAAAAAACATATTTATAAATCCGATAACTACCAAACCCCAAAACGCACCTTTCAACGAAAAGGCCCTGAAAGGAATTACCGGCAACAACAATGGGGCAATCACTATTCCAGCCAGATATGCACCAAGCACATTGATTAGCGGAAATGAACAGGTTTCAATCATTTTTTGAAACAGAAACCCGGAATTGTCGATGCCTGAAACTACAAACAGGATAAAAAGTGCAAGCAGTAATTTAAATTTACCATACATGAAATCGACAGGAATGAGTTTTGCACGTTCATATATGGGAAAAGTAATTTTTCGCATTTCGGGTGTTGCTTTGTAACCTGCATTTACAAACTTCCTGATATCCCTGGCTTGAACCGGGCCGAAAATCACCCTGAATCCGGTCTGTTCTTTTACTTTGTGTGCTGCTACTCCAACAGCTCCCAACTGGGGAACGATAATTCTCCGATGCTGTACAATGTTTTCGAGCGCGTTTTTTTTAATGCTCTTCACAAGATTGTCCGTTCCAAAAGTTCCTTTTCCCGCTGCACACCAAACATTTACGCCCTTCGTATCGATAACAAGAACCCAGGCATTTATCGACTCCAAATTTTTACGCAGGGTATCGAATGACAATTTGTAATTTGCCGTAACTAACACATCAGACTCACAACGGGGCTCCCCAACTTTGTACAAACCCGGTACAACTGTGTAATGATTACGGCCAATTCCCCAACGTACCTTAATTGCACCCAGGTAATCAGAAAAATTTAACTGTGTCGAAACCACAGGAATATCATATACAACAGGTCTTAGCGAGCCAATATCAACTGAGAAAGCCATTTTATTCCTTTAGTTCTGATAAATAAAATTTCCAAAAACCTTCTTTTATCTCCTCTCTTACACGATAATATTCACTTTCAATAAATTCAGGAGTTCCAACTGCATGAGATGGATCGTCAAAACCAATATGTAACCTGTGTTCCACTTTCCCTAAGAAAGCCGGGCAATTTTCGTTGGCGCCGCCGCAAACAGTTATCACATAATCCCACTCATCTCCGAGATATTTATCCACTTGATCAGAAGTATGGTGACTGATGTCGATACCTGCTTCTTTCATTACTTCCACCGCTTTGTGGTTGAGTTTTCCCGATGCTTCGGTTCCGGCTGAACAAACCGTGAGTTTTGGGCCGAACGACTGTAAAAAACCATGTGCCATTTGGCTGCGGCAACTATTTCCTGTACAAAGAATTAATACTTTCATCATATAAACTGTTAAATTGACAAACCTGTTAAATTGCTGAATATTATTTCATTTCAAATAAGGTTAATAAGGTAATGTATCTCATTATAAATCAGTGCTACTAAGGTTGGAAAACGGGAATTAATGTTTTTTTCTAAAAGCCATTTTCTTTGTATTTTATTTATTAATTCATGCATTGTTGCATTCCCGCATTCATGCATTCTCGCATTATTCCCCGCATCCATAACCATCCCCCGGCTGTATTTCTTCCATAAAATGGCAAAGCAACTCCTTCATCTCCCTTATTCTTACCGGATCAAGACAGTATTTTGTTTTCACTCCTTCAATATGGCCTTGTATCAATCCGGCATTTTTAAGTTCTTTTAAATGCTGGTTTACTGTTGTTCGTCCCAATGGTAATTCATCGGAAATATCGCCGGTTATGCAATTCCTGGTCTGACTTAAAAATTGTAAAATCTGAAGACGCGCCGGATGTCCAAGGGTTTTAAACAGTTCCGCCTTATCGGCAAGTCCTTTGTCGAAGAGTTCTGTTTTTGATTGTACCATATCGTTTTTATTTGACGCAAATATACGTTATATATTAATTCGACGTATAAATACGACATGATATTTATATAAAATTTCATTTATTTTGAATATTATTAATTCATATAAAAAGTGGAATCTAAAAAACGTAGCATTCTGAAAGCTATTTCCTTAAAAAATTGTGTTTTGCCCAAAAACCTTTAGTTTTAGTAAAAATTTAAATTGATGCTAAAAATTGCTTTGGTTGTATCCATGCTCTTTCAACTTGGGGCAGCGGTGTTCGCGATAACATTAATCCGCAGGACCCGGTATAACATTTCATGGGTATTAATTTCGGCCGGACTGGTACTTATGGCCATCCGCCGGTTATTCGATTTTTCAACGCTTTTCTGGGAATCCAATTTGTTTCAGAGAGAAGAAATTAATGCCTGGATTGGTGTATTAATTTCTGTTTTTATATTCGCCGGGGTAATATTTATCAGGAAAATATTCAACCTTCAGGATCAGGTGGAAAAGCTCCGGCAGGAAAGTGAGCAAAATGTACTTTCTGCAATCATCAACACCGAAGAAATTGAAAGACAAGCATTTGCACGAGAACTTCATGATGGGCTCGGGCCTGTTTTATCGTCAATTAAAATGATACTGAGTGCCATTAACACCGAAACCTTAACCCCTTTTAACCGCGAGATTATCAAAAAGGCATTTAACGCATCCAACAACTCGGTGACAGCTTTAAAAGAAATTGCCAACAATTTAAGCCCTCATCTTTTAAAAAATTATGGCCTCGAAAAAGCAATTGAAACGCTTGCCCGGCAGTTATTTTCGCCAACGGGCATTAAATTCGTGTTAAATTTGAATTTCGATGAAAATCGACTTTCAAAAGAGATGGAAATCAGTTGTTACCGGATTGTTTCTGAGTTGATAAACAACAGCATCAAACATGCAAATCCTTCGGTAGTCAATCTCGAAATAAATGAAACTGACCGGTTTCTGACCATTAAATACAATGATAATGGCTGCGGGTTTGATAATTTCCAAATTGATAAAAACAGTAAAATCCCGGGAATGGGATTTAGTAACATTATTTCACGGACCAAATCGCTGAATGGGATGTACTACATTCAAACCTCGCCAGGCAATGGTTTTTCCGTTGAATTTTATTTTCCTCTAAAATGAAAAAAATTTCCGTTTATCTGGTTGATGATCACTCGCTTTTCAGGGAAGGCTTAAAAATGTTGCTTTCAAACCTCGATTATATTGACAAGATTTATGAAGCCGAAAATGGCCGGCAATTTATCGATGGGCTTCGAAAAAATTATGTCGATATTGCACTGATTGATATTGAAATGCCTTTAATGAACGGTATTCAGGCAGCGCAACAAGCTAAGATTATTGTACCGGGAATAAAACTTATTGCATTATCACTTTATTCAGATGAAAACTATTATCTAAGTATGATTGAAGCAGGGGCCTGTGGTTTTCTGCTTAAAAACTCCAATTTTCATGAGGTTGAAAAAGCCATTAAGGATGTGTACGAGGATAAAAGTTACATTTCAATTGAGATTTTAAACAACATTTTAAAACACCCGCAAAAACCCGTATCCAACAGCAATATTGAGGAACTTACTGAACGCGAAATAGAAATACTTTTGCTGATTTGCAAGGGATTAACAAATAATGAAATAGCCGATCGGTTAATTTTAAGCAAACGTACCGTTGATAAACACCGTGAAAACCTGCTTCTGAAAACACAGTCGAAAAACACCGCCAACCTTGTGGTTTACGCCATAAAAAGTGGCTATTTACAGATTTAATCAGATTAAATTTATGCCCACTAAGTATAAAGACGTACAATCAAGCTACGCTTTTATACTGTTTTCAATGTGCCTTGTTAAAGATATTTTTGCCCAGTAATTTTTTAACAGGATAGGATTTTTATGTCAGGAAAAAACATCTTTAAAAAGCAAAACAACGTATTTGCCCTTATTTCAAAAGTGGCTTTTTTATTTGTTCTGTTTCAAACAGTATTCGCCACAAATATAAAAGCGCAGTTTAAAATCGATGCCGAGCTCCGCAACCGTTCCGAATTTCGCGATGGTTATGCCAAACTTTCTTCCCGGGGATCAACACCTGCATTTTTGGTTACCCAGCGTACCAGGGTAGTTTTCAGCTACGAATCAGAAGATTTAAAAATCAAATTTACCCCGCAGGATGTTCGCATTTGGGGCGACGACAGCAAAATTACCCTTGCCGGTAGCAACGGTAACAATGCATCTATAGATCTTTTCGAAGGATTTGCAGACTTTAAAATCGGTAAAAATAGCTGGCTTGCAGTTGGAAGGCAGCAATTGGTTTACGACAATCAAAGTATTTTATCGAATGCAAACTGGAACCAAAATGGTATAAGTTCAGATGCAGTATTACTGAAACTTAAACTGAGCGGATGGAATATACATATTGCCGGATCGTGGAATACCGCGCAGCAGGCTGCAACCGACAACTTCTACCCAACCGACAGGTATAAAAGCATAAATTTTTTGTGGATCAACCGGCAATTCAACGGCCATTTTAAACTGTCGTTTATTCATGTAGCAGCCGGCCGAACCCAAACCGACACAACCAATAACATCAATTTCAGGCAAACTACCGGTATTTATACAACCTACAAAAACGGTAACTTTTCGTTTTGGGGAGATGCCTATTATCAGTTCGGGAAAAGCCAGACAGGCAAAAAAGCAAGCGCCATGCTTTTGGATGTTGAAGCAGGGTACAAATTAAAAAGTTTTACCCCGGGAATTGGGTTCAGCTATATTTCAGGCAACAGTAAAACTGGCAACAGTATGACAACAGATCATTTATATGAACCTATTTACCGTTCAAGGCATGCTTTTAATGGTTTTATCGATTATTATACTAATTACTCAAAACAAACTGCAAATGGTGGATTAGCCGATTTTTATGGTTTCCTTGATTTCGTCCCATCCAAAACAGTAAGCATTCGGAATAAACTTCACTTCTTTCAACTGGCAGAAACAAATCCCGGCACGCCAACCAATAAAAACCTTGGAGTTGAAAATGATTTGGTAGTCAAATTCAAATTTTCAGAATGGGGACAACTTGAAGGCGGATATTTGTTTTATGTGCCAACATCAACCTTAAAAACAATTCAAAATGTACCTAACGGAAAATTCTCACAATTTGTATATTTGCAACTTACAATTGCCCCTATACTCTTTAAAAACGAACTAAAGAAAATGTAATTATTCAATTTTATAAATATGAAAACAAAAAGTCTTTTATTTATTCTGGCTTTGGCCATCATTTTTTCAGCTTGTTCTTCACGAAAGAAAAAAGAGCAAACTATAAGCCTTTCCGGGGCTTTTGCGCTTTATCCAATGGTTATTAAATGGAGCGATGAATACAAAAAAGAACACCCTGATGTCCGGTTTAATATTTCTGCCGGAGGAGCCGGAAAAGGTGTTGCCGATGCACTTTCGGGCACCATTGATTTAGGCATGTTATCGCGCCAGATTGAACAACAGGAAATCGACAACGGGATTTGGTGGGTATCGGTTACAAAAGATGCGGTAATCCCCACCATCAATTCA
This sequence comes from Prolixibacteraceae bacterium, assembly GCA_009773765.1. Taxonomy (GTDB): domain Bacteria; phylum Bacteroidota; class Bacteroidia; order Bacteroidales; family Prolixibacteraceae; genus Draconibacterium. The sequence continues at coordinate 47,210 of WTWZ01000019.1, forward strand.
GGCAATCCGCTTTTTGAAACTTTAAAAAAACGAGGGCTTACACGTGATGAGTTCAGGAAGATATTTATTACGGGAGAAATAACAAACTGGAATCAGTTACCGGGTGTGGGAACAGACCAGGTTATCAATGTTTTTACCCGTTCTGACGCCTGCGGCGCTGCAGCAACCTGGGCTGAATACCTCGGGGGTAAACAGGAAGATTTGTTAGGTACTGGTGTTTTTGGCGATCCCGGACTGGCTGATGCGGTCGTAAAAGATATAAATGGAGTGGGTTATAACAATACCATTTATTTATATGATAATGAAACCGGCAACAAAAACAAGGGAATTGAAGCAATTCCCATCGATATAAATGAAAATGGGGTTGTTGATGCAGAAGAAGCAAACTATGATAAACTCGGCCAGATTCTGGATGCTATTGCTGCCGGAAAATTCCCGTCGCCACCTGCACGCGATCTGTATTTGGTATCGAAAGGCAAACCGCAAAAACAGGCCACCCTTGATTTTTTGAAATGGGTAATTACCAAAGGACAGGCTTTTGTGCAGGAAGCCGGTTATGTGCCGCTAAATATTTCTACCCTTGACGAACAGCTATCTAAACTTAATTAGTCCTGATCAATCTTAAATTGAACAGAAAATGGACAGAAAAAGAAGATTGATCGACACGGTAGTAGGTATCTGGATGCGGGGAGGATTGTATTTATTGCTGTCCATACCTATACTAATTGCTGTTGGAATCTACTGGAAAGCAGCTCCCTTGCTTGAAAGCCATTCGCTGAAAGATCTGCTTTTTTCTGGTAAATGGTTTCCGATGAGAGGTGAATTTGGTTTTTTGCCTTTTATTTACAGTTCGGCTTATGTCACTATTTTATCCTTCCTGTTCTCAGGGCCGCTATGTTTATTTGCAGCAATTTACCTTACACAGTTTGGGAAAAGGGGTTTGCTGAATATTATGCTTCCCGTGATTGATATTCTTGCCGGGATACCATCGGTGGTTTATGGCGTTTGGGGCATACTGGTAATTGTTCCGGCGGTCTCAGGTTTGGCTGGCTTTTTTGGAACAACTAGTTCGGGATACAGCCTTTTGGCCGGAAGTATTGTGCTTGCAGTAATGTGTATCCCTTATATTCTGAACATGCTTATTGAAGTTTTCAACACCATTCCGGTTGGGATGAAAGAAGCCTCGCTTTCGCTGGGGGCCACACATTGGGAAATGGTAAAACACGTAATTATTAAAAGGGGGTTTCCGGGAATTATTTCGGCATTCGGGCTGGGAATTGCCAAAGCTTTTGGAGAAACCATTGCAGTTTTAATGGTGGTTGGCAATACACTCGAAATTTCGCTTTCGCCCTTTAAACCGGGCTATCCGCTGCCTTCATTAATTGCCAATAATTATGGCGAAATGATGTCGATCCCCGATTATGACTCGGCATTAATGTTCTCCGCATTATTGCTGTTTGTTATAATTCTGGTGATTAACCTGTTTTTCAGGTATTTTATTCATAAAGCTGAAAAATCATGAGAAAAATTAAAATTATTGAAGAGTGGATTATTAAGGGGATTTCCTTTCTGGCAGCATATTCTGTTATTTTCATTTTATTGTATTTACTGTTTGTTATATTTAAAAATGGGATTGGGGCTTTATCTTGGGAAACCGTTTTTAGTATGCCCAAAGGAGGATATTATTTTGGTGGTGAAGGCGGAATATTAAATGCAATTGTTGGCTCCCTGTATCTTTCAGTTGGGGCAACCTTGCTGGCAATTATAGTTGGGCTTCCTGCTGCATTATTTATCAATGTTCAGCTCATCAGGCTAAAACGCACGCAGCATTTAATTCGTTACCTGCTCGATGCACTTTGGGGGATACCGTCGATAGTTTACGGCGCCTTTGGATTTGCTGTGATGCTGTTTTTCGGACTAAACGCCTCGCTTTTGGCCGGTATTATCACAGTTGCACTGCTTATCACTCCAATTTTGGTCCGTGCTTTTGATGAGATTCTTAAAACCATTCCTGTTGAATTGCAGGAAGCTTCTTTCTCTCTGGGTTCAACCCGCTCTGAAACGGCGATGAGGGTCTTATTTAAACAAGGATTTGCCGGGTTTATTACAGCTTTGCTTCTAGCTTTCGGCAGGGGAATTGGCGATGCGGCTTCGGTACTTTTCACTGCTGGTTATACCGACAATATTCCTGTAACCTTGGACGAACCGGTGGCAACATTACCGTTGGCTATTTTCTTCCAGCTCAGTTCACCAATCGAAGAAGTGAGGCAACGCGCCTATGCAGCGGCTGTTGTGCTTACCATCTTTATTTTAATAATCAGCGTATCGGCACGACTGCTTTCAAAAAGATATTCAAAAAATATTATCAAATGAACGAATTGGCATTTACAAATCAACCTTTCAATACAACAAAAGAAGATACCTTAGTAACAAATAAACAGATGGAAAACAAAGCGGTTGAAAAACCAATCATCAAAATAAGAGGATTGAATGTAAAAACCAAAGAAGGAGAAATTCTCAAAAATATCAATCTCGACATTCCAAAAAATAAAATTATTGTGTTGCTTGGGCCATCAGGTTGTGGAAAAACCACTTTGCTGAAAAGTCTCAACCGGTTAACCGATTTACATAAAGAGCTGAAAGTAAGTGGCGAAGTATTTATTGATGGAGTTGATATTTTAAAAGCCAGCCAGGAATTGCCAGTAATGCGGCAAAAAATGGGATTATTTTCCGCTACCGATGTCAATATATAAAAATGTTGCATACGGATTAAAACTGAAGGGGATACGCAGCAAAAAACTGATATCGCACAGTGTTGAGGCCAACCTGAAACGTGTTGGCTTATGGGAAGAAGTAAAAGACCGGCTGAAAAGCCCTGCAACCAGCTTGTCGATTGGACAGCAGCAGCGTTTGTGCCTGGCGCGCGGACTGGCTGTTAAGCCTACCATTATCCTGGCCGATGAACCTACATCGGCATTGGATCCAATTTCAACCAAAATCATCGAGAACCTTTTTAAAGAACTAAAACAACATTACACTATAATTCTTGTAACCCATGTACTGCGGCAGGCTATGCGATTAGCTGACCACATTGTGTTTATGTATTACGGTGAAATTATAGAGCAGGGACACCCAAGCGTCATTTTAACAAATCCGGAAACCGAAATTCTGAAAAAGTACCTTGTGGAAGGAAATTAAGGATTAACGATTGAAGATTAACGCTTAACGATTTCGGGGAGGATGATATCCGGTTAAATTAAACAGGCATCATTCAACGCTTCTGTATTTATGTTTTTTAATCCCTGCCTGTTTTTTTCAGTAATAATATTGCAAATGGTTGAACTACTTGTGCTGATGACACTTTTAAATCAAATGATTTTTACATTTGTGCCCAGTTTCCGTTTTAAAACTTAATAACCGTGATATGTCTGTTGAGAAAGGTATATTTCAACGTACCGAATTGTTGTTTGGACAAGAAAAAATGAACCTGCTTGCTGAAAAGAAAGTTATCATTTTCGGCATTGGCGGTGTTGGGAGCTGGTGTGCCGAAAGCCTTGTGAGAACAGGATTGAAGCGTCTGACTATAGTTGATTCCGACAGGGTTTGTATTACAAACATCAACAGGCAATTACATGCCACAACACAAACCGTTGGCCAGGTAAAAACCGAAGCGCTTAAAAAACGTCTGCTCGAAATCAATCCTTCAGCCGAAATCAATGCAATTCAGAAAATCTACAACCAGCGCAACCACGACTTTTTCCTACTTGAACAGTACGATTATATTATCGATGCCATCGACAGCATTGGAAGTAAAGTGCATCTGATAAGAATGGCCACCCTCACAAACGCGGAATTTTTTTCTTCGATGGGGGCGTCACTGAAACTCGACCCAACAAAAATCAGTGTTGCCGAATTCTGGAAAGTAAAAGGCTGTCCGCTGGCTGCCCGAATTCGCAAAGTGATTAAAAAAGGTGAATTGCCGGCGAAAAAGTTTATGTGTGTGTACAGCGAGGAATTACTTGAAAACAAGGGCGCAGGTGCATCGTGCGGAACAGAACAATGTTTGTGCCCTAAAAACATCAATGCTGAAGGTGATCCCGAACTTGCAGACCACGAATGGTGCAGCCAGAAAGCGGTTATTAACGGAACTGTTGCACATATTACCGCAATTTACGGTTTTACACTTGCCGGATTGGTTGTTCAGGATATTTATAACAAAGAATGATCTGATTTTCGTAAACATTTCACTTTAAAGTTGGAAATTAACCACATAGGCACATAGGGCACATAGTATCTTATGTGTTCTATGTGCCTATGTGGTTCTCAAAAGACTATACTTTTACAGCCCGTATTCCGCCGGAATAAATTTACTCCCGTCAATCAGAGGCAGCATCATTTCAATAAAATCACTTTCATTATCCGGAATGCTGTTTAAATCGTCGCGAAGTATCGGAAGGTAACTGATTTCCATTTCAGAAAGCCGCATATTACCCGAATGCAGCGCCTCTTCAATAATATCGATGGCAGCCAGAGCGCCGTTTCTGGCATTGGCTACGTACGAATCGCCTTTAATAAGTTCTTTTGATAACCGTATTACATTAACCGGCGACAGAATTAATGCCTGCGGATCGGTGTAAATATCCGACGAAACCAGCAGTTGCTGCAACACATCGCGATGCAGTTTTCCGGCTTTTAAAGCTTCGTTCATCAGGCGGGCATCGTATTCCAACTGTTCCATGTATGCTGTGGGAGCCATTCCTGATAATAATTTGATATTTTGAACAGATTCGTTGCTCCACAAATCACAACATGCCGAAGCGATATTTCCAATCGGGCTGAAGTGGGCACAGGCTGCGGTTTTCCCTTCCATCGAAATCGGGATTCCGGTAATGGCTTTCAGGAACGGTCCTTCATATCCGCAATCCTTGTCCGGTCCTACAGCTCCCTGTTCCATAGCAACAACAGAGCGAACCACCGAAATTACCCGAACCAACGCAGCAAAGACCTTCGGGATATATTTTTTCTCTGCCAGAACCATG
>WTWZ01000020.1 GCA_009773765.1 Prolixibacteraceae bacterium
AATATGTATTGAAGGATAAAAACCTGCCCAGGATATTGAAAAACAGGTTATCACAGCACCCATGCCCGCACTTCCAATAGCAAAAAGCTATGCAGGGGCAACCTTGCTGGCCGATATCATCATTGACAAATATGTGAACCACCTTCCTTTTTATCGTCAAATCCAGATGTTTAAGCAGCAAGATATATCCATTGCCCCGGCAACCATCAATGGCTGGCTCGGTGATGTGGCCGACCTTATGAGGCCTGCCTATTGCAGGTTAAAGGAACTGGTTTTACGTTCGCGCTATATCCAGAGCGATGAAACCACCATCCCGATTATAAACAATGAAAAACACAAAACGATAAACGGGTATATCTGGATGGTTAGGGCGGTAACCGAAAACCTGGTTTTCTTCCATTATGATGGTGGTTCACGTGCACAAAAAGTGGCATTGCAATTATTTAAAGGTTACCAGGGGGTAATATAGAGCGATGGTTACGCCGTTTACGACATGTACGAAAACAAAAAGGTTGCTGTTATAAAATTACAATACATTGGAAGAGTGGTTTTTTAGTTAATCTCAGGTTCGTGTCAGATTTTTTATTATTGTTTTTAAACTAATTCTTAAATAATCAGCAAATATGATCCTTTGCACGAATTAGCAGCGTTTCCAAAATTGATTATTTTTTGTGTTAAAGTAGATTTTCTCCAGTCAAATTCCAAAATCGGTGTAAAATTTCTCAAAAGTGTAAATTTTACCTTTATAAATATTTTACTATTTTAGCCTCATAATTAAAACTCAATAAAAATGACAGATTTTAAACAAATGGAAGTATGGTTTGTAACCGGAAGCCAGCATTTATACGGTCCGAAAACATTGGCCCAGGTTGACAAAGATTCGGCAGCAATTGTTGAAGGGTTCAATAAATCGTGTAAATTCCCGGTAACAATCGTATTCAAACCCGTAGTGAAAACACCGGACGAAATTCTGGATATCTGTATTCAGGCAAGCTCCAACAAAAACTGTATCGGTTTGATTACCTGGATGCATACCTTCTCGCCAGCAAAAATGTGGATTGCCGGCCTGAAAGCGCTGACTAAACCTTACATGCACCTGCATACGCAGTTTAACCGCGACCTGCCCTGGGGCGAAATCGACATGGATTACATGAACCTTCACCAAAGCGCGCACGGTTGCCGCGAATTTGGTTTTATTAACTCGCGGATGCGCAAAAACCGTAAAGTTGTAGTTGGCCACTGGCAGGCCGAAAACGTGCAGGACAACGTTGCCAAATGGTGCCGCACTGCCATTGGCTGGGCCGATTCTCAAGGTTTAAAAGTTGCCCGTTTTGGCGATAATATGCGCGAAGTTGCTGTTACCGAAGGCGACAAAGTGGAAGCACAAATTAAATTTGGGTGGCAGATTTCGGCTTACGGAGTGGGCGATTTGGTTAATTACGTGGAAAAAATAACCGATGCCGAAGTTGACGAACTTTACAGGGAATACGAAAAAGAATACGAAGTTGCTGCCGACTGCAAACCCGGAGGTAAATACCACGAAAACGTACGTGTTCAGGCCCGCTATGAAATTGCCATGAAACGTTTTATGTTTGATGGTAATTTCAAGGCTTTTACGACCAACTTCGAAAATTTAACAGGGCTTGCCCAGTTGCCGGGCCTGGCATCGCAACGTTTAATGGCTGCCGGTTACGGATTTGGCGCCGAAGGCGACTGGAAACAAGCTGCCATGTTGCGAATCATTAAAACCATGTCGGCAGGAATGAAAGGCGGCAGTTCGTTTATGGAAGATTATACTTACCACCTCGACCCTGCCAACGAAGCCGTTTTGGGAGCGCACATGCTTGAAATTTGTCCGTCGATTGCAGCAAAAAAACCACGGCTCGAAGTTCATCCATTGGGAATTGGTGGCAAGGACGCCCCTGCGCGGTTGATTTTTGACAGTGCCACCGGCGATGCAATGAATGTTACTCTAATCGATATGGGAAACCGTTTCAGGATTATAGTAAATACATTGGAAGTGATTGAACCCCTTGAAAAAATGCCAAAACTACCGGTTGCCTCGGCATTCTGGAAAACCATGCCAAACCTGGCCGATGGCGCAGCAGCATGGATTTACGCAGGCGGTACGCACCACTCAGCGTACACCATGGCCCTAACGCCTGATTATATTGAAACTTTTGCGGAGTTTGCCGATGTTGAATATGTTGTGATAGATAAAGATACATGCGTAACACAATTTAAAAAAGAGTTGCGCTGGAACGAGATTTATTATATGCTGGCGAAATAAAAGCCTCTCCCCAACCCTCTCCAAAGGAGAGGGAGTAAGAAAACAGCGTTCAGAAGATTATTTCTCTCGAACGCTGTTTTTTTTAGTTTTCTAAACTCGACAACAATTGTACTTGTGCTTCCAAATCCACCTTTTCGTAATACTTTTCGTGTGCAAAGTTCAGGAACTTCATGATTTTAAACGCGTTAAACTTGTGAAAAAACCGCGATTGGAAAGATTTTATATTTGAGCAGTTTTTGTTTAAATCTTCAATTTCAATTTTAAAATTATCGAGCAAAATAAATTGCCTGACTGGTTCTGGCAAAGTTGATAATATTGCTTCAAATCCTGATTCACCGGATTGAAACAGCTTTTCCTTTGCATCAAAAAAAATCCTCAAGTCCAAAAATGCCTTGAAATTATAGGTTTTGGTTAGATCTTCGGTTCCTTCCATCCACTTTTGAATTGCCGCACCTGTGCCAAATGGAACGCGGTCCGATAATCTTGCAGATGGGAATACCCTGGTAGTGTTTATTTCGCCAACAGAGCCCAACTGCGCCAGGTTTTGCAGAAAATAGAAATCTTCACCGGCCTGCCGCCGGTTCATGCCGCCGCGTTTAACATATGCTTCGGCGGTAACAGCAAAAGCCGAACCGATGGTAATCATTGCCTGCCGATAGCCAGTAAAATGTAAAGCATCTTTATAGTAGTACAAATATTTTTCGTACAGTTCAATCCCATGTTTTTGCTTTTCTGAAAGTCCATTTTTTTGATGTTCAACTTTAATCGTTGCTCCAACATGTTTTGGATTTTGTTTGAAATGCTTTTCAATTTCAATCAAATAATTCGGTTCTACAATCGAATCGGAATCAAGGGAAACAATAATTCCATTGGTATTATTGTAATGATTAAAGCGCAAAACAGCCTCATCCATTCCGGTTTTCCGCGCCAATCCTACCCCAGCCCACTTTTTTCTCAACTCAACCGGACCAACCGCAAAGTAGATTAATTTTTTAGAGTTGTTTTTCTTTAGCCAGCAGTCAACCTCAGCTTTTGTTGCTATATTGAAATTCTTAATTTCCAAAAGTGCATCTTCCGGGTGGTTAATCAATATAACAACTTCGACAACTGTATCAGGCAAACTGCATTTATTTAACGATTCGAGGGTTTGCAGAAGTTCAGGCTCGCAAAAACAGGGAATAACAATTCTAATATTGCACCATGGATTTGGTTCCGGCCCGATTAGCGGAATACGGTTGTTTTTAAGAAGATAATTTTTGGCAAACATGATGCAAAGCTAAAATTTAATGCAAAAAAAATCCGGACAAACTGCCCGGATTCTATTTCAATTTCAACGTTCTTATTTTTGAGAAGTTGCTGTATATTTTTCGTTCATCACCTTTAAAATATGAGCAGTAATATTGTCCTCTTCATCGCCAATTAAAATACTTGAAGCGTTCAGAATATAATCGTAATTATTACTTGCATTGTACTGCTTTAACGTACTCATCAAACTGTCAAGAACCTGTTGTGTGTTTGTATTTTGCATTTCACCCAGTCTGGCTGAAAGATCCTGATCGAGCCTTAATATTTCCTGTTCCATTCCAGCCAGCCTGTCGCGCTCGCGAACTGCGCTTTGTTCACTGAGAAATCCTCCCCGTTGCAGTTTTTCCTGAAAAGATGCAGCATCTTTTTCAAAATTTCTGCGTTTCGTTGCATATTCGCCAGAGTAAGCTTCCTGTTTTTTTGTAAAATCGTCGTGAAGGAATTCTGCCAGTTTATAATTCAGTATCACCGAATCGGCTTTAACATAAGCAATTTTTAATCCGTCCCTGGTAATTACCGCTTTATCATCGGCGCCCAACCTAATTCCGTTTTTGCCCCCTCCTGTAAAATGCAAAACATATAATACTGCAACTGCAACAAAAAGCACAATGCTCACTATCAACGATGTTCCCTTCATTAGTAATAATTTTAGATTTTCATTAAAAACTGGCACAAAGATAATTTTTTAGTTTAAACCAGAATATTCGTTTAACACTTTTTTCGGTTATTTAAAAATCAGCAGCTTTAGGCTAAACCTGCATAAAATCATATACCCCGGCTGATAAACATCATTGAAATAAACCTGATTGGCACACTACTTTTATCCCGAATTTCAATGCTCATTAAATATAAAAATGTTGAATAAGTTAATTGCAAATATATTGCCCCTCATGCCTAAAAAGCTGGTTTGGGTATTTTCGAAAAGATATATTGCCGGGGAAACAATCGACGAAGCACTTTTGGCATCGAAACTGCTAAACGAAAAAAAGATAGAAGTAACCATTGATATTTTGGGAGAGTTTATTAAAACGCTCGAAGAAGCACGGGAAAACAAAAACCAGTATTTTGATGTTATTAAACGATTTACCAGCGAAAAAATAACCGGCAGTTTTTCGTTAAAACCAACCATGTTCGGGCTTCTGATTGATAAGGAAGCGTGCTATAATTACATACGTGAAATTGTTGCGCTGGCAGCCCAAAAAAACAGTTTTATACGGATTGACATGGAAGATTCCTCATGCGTTGACATGGAAATTGAGATTTTCAAAAAACTGAGGGCTGAATTCCCTAAAAATGTCGGGCTGGTGTTGCAGTCGTATTTACGACGCACCATGAGCGATCTTGAATATTTGAATGCAATAAATTCTGAAATTTTTCCGATAAATTTCAGGTTATGTAAGGGAATTTATGTTGAACCTGAGAAAATTGCCTATAAAGGGTATCAGGAAGTTAGGGATAAATTTTTGTGCCACCTGGATTACATGTTCAGGAATAAAATGTACGCCGCCATTGCCACGCACGATAAATATTTGGTTGACAATGCGTTACTGATGATTGAAAAATTTAAAATCCCCAAAAATATGTACGAATTTCAAATGTTATACGGTGTAACCCCCGACTTGCGGCAATCGATTGTTGACAGGGGGCATAAAATGAGGGTTTACGTGCCTTTCGGGAAACAGTGGTTTAATTACTCCACCCGCAGATTGAAGGAAAATCCGAAGATGGCATCAGAAATAATTAAAGCTTTATTTGTGCGGGGATAATTCCATTTCAATATTATAAATGGGATGGCGCAAGCCATCCTTATTTTTGTCTTTAAAATCTGATTTATTTTTTTAGTTTTGTGGAACAGAACAGAATACAATCTGAACTGCTAAACAAAACGCTATGAATGATTTTAGATTTATTGTTGATAACAATTCCAATGTTTTAAAATTTCAGCAACTCAGGGGAGATGTTGCCATCGGTAAACCAAATCATGGGCGAATGTCAGGTTTCACGCGATACAGTGTTTAAGGCATATGCCGAATTAAAAAAGAGAGGAGTTGTAGAATCGGTTCCTAACCGGGGCTATTTTGTTACGAAAAACATAACCAAAATCTTCCTGTTCCTTGACACTTTCAAGGCATACAAAGAGGTGCTTTTTGGTTCGTTCCGAAAAAACCTTCCAAAAAATATCGGAGTCGATTTGCACTTTCATCATTATAATATTGGCGTGTTCGAAAAAATAATAAATGACAGTTTGGGCAAGTACAGCAAATATGTTATTATGAATTTTGACCACCCCAAAGTTCCGCAACTCGTTTCAAAAATTCCTGAAGAACAACTTTTAATTATCGACTGGAAAATTAATGCATCAGAAACACAGTCAACAGTTTATCAGGATTTTGGAGAAACAGTTTACCATTGTTTTAAAGCCAATATCGATAAAATTTCAAAATATCAGGAGTTAATATTTTATTATCCGGAATTTACATACCATCCTAAAATTTCAATTGATTATTTCGAACTTTTTTGTAACGATTTTGGAATTAAATACAACGTAATTACTGACGCCGAGCAATTTAAAATAAAACAGGGAGGCCTTTATTTACTTGTTAGCGACCGTACGCTGGCCAATTTCCTCGACCAGTGCGAGGAATTGGGATTTGAACCGGGCCGCGAAGTCGGTGTGATTTCATACAATGAAACCCCGATGAAAAAGTATGTAAAAAATGGAATTACAGTTATATCAACGGATTTTGAATTGATGGGGAAAAAAGCTGCCGAATTTGTTGCGACCAGTAAACCTGTCCAGTTTAAGGTTCCAACAACAATAAAATTAAGATCCTCGTTATAGGTGGACAAAAAGATTTTTATTATTAAAATATTATAAATCATGTATTTACTTGGATTCGACATTGGAAGTTCTTCAGTAAAAGTTTCGTTAATTAATGGTGAAAACGGCAATTGTGTGGCCAGTTCGTTTCACCCTAAACAGGAAATGAAAATTACAGCCCATAAAGTTGGCTGGGCTGAACAGGAACCAAAATTATGGTGGCAAAACCTGAAACTGGCACTGGCCGATGTATTGAACGAATCGAAAGTAAAACCTGAAAGTATTTTGTCGATTGGCATATCTTATCAAATGCACGGATTGGTTATGGTCGATAAGCACCATGATGTTATCCGCCCGTCAATTATTTGGTGCGACAGCCGTGCCGCTGCTATTGGCGATAAAGCTTTTGAAGAAATTGGAGGACAGCGCTGCCTGACGAACCTTTTAAATTCGCCAGGTAATTTTACAGCTTCTAAACTGAAATGGGTAAAGGACAATGAGCCGGAACTTTTCAACAAGGTTTATAAAATAATGCTGCCTGGTGATTATATTGCGATGAAACTTTCAGGCGAAATTCAAACAACGGTCAGCGGACTCTCAGAGGGAATTATGTGGGATTTCAGGGAAAACTCCCTGGCAAACCTGCTGTTTGAAAACTACGGATTTTCGTCTGATATAATTCCGGAAATTGTTCCGACGTTTGCCGTTCAAAGTCAGATTTCAGCTAAAGTGGCTGCTGAACTGGGCCTTTCCGCCAAAACCACAATAAGTTACCGCGCCGGCGACCAACCTAATAATGCTCTTTCGCTAAATGTATTAAATCCGGGAGAAATAGCTACAACAGCCGGAACTTCGGGTGTGGTTTACGGGGTAAGCGAGGAAATAAAGTACGATCCGCAATCGCGTGTAAATACTTTTGCACATGTAAATTACACAAAAGAAAATCCGCGGTTGGGCGTTTTGCTCTGCATTAACGGAACAGGAATTTTGAATGCCTGGCTAAAGCGGATGGTTGGAGAAAACCTGTCATACGATGAAATGAACCAACTGGCATCCGAAATAGCCATCGGTTCAAACGGCCTTTCTGTTTTGCCTTTTGGCAATGGCGCCGAGCGGGTTCTGAACAACAAAAACATAGGTTCGGTTTTAAGTGGGATTAATTTCAATATTCACCAAAAAGGTCATTTACTCAGGGCAGCCCAGGAAGGCATCGTATTCACGTTTAAATACGGAATGGATATTATGCAGAACATTGGCATTCAGACATCTGTAATCCGGGCAGGTAAGGCAAATATGTTTTTGAGCCCGATTTTCAGGGACACTCTGGCTGGAACAACAGGTGCTACAATTGAATTGTACAATACCGATGGATCGGTTGGAGCAGCCCGCGGTGCAGGTGTGGGGTCCGGGTATTACAAATCGTTTAGCGAAGCATTTTCGAACCTGAAAAAACTGGAGTCAATATTTCCCGACAACTCAAAGAAAGCTGAATATCAGGATGCATATCAGACATGGCTGGAAGCTCTGAATAAGGAGTTGACAAATAAAATTCATTCATAACTAATAAATAACAAAATGGAAGTATTAAAAGGTAACAAAGAGTATTTTAAAGGGATTGGACAAATTAAATTTGAGGGCGCCGAATCAAGAAACCCACTGGCTTTTAAATGGTACGACGAAAATCGTGTTGTTGCAGGAAAAACGATGAAAGACCACCTGCGTTTTGCTGTGGCTTACTGGCATACCTTCTGCGGAACCGGCGGCGATCCGTTTGGTCCCGGAACCCAGATTTTCCCGTGGGATGGCGCAACTGATGTGATGGATTCCGCAAGGGAAAGGATGGATGCTGCGTTTGAATTCATTACAAAAATGAATATTCCGTATTACTGTTTCCATGATACCGATGTGGTTGGAGATGGTTCGGTTTTCGAAATTGAAAACCGCCTCCACAATATGGTCGAATATGCTAAACAAAAACAAGCTGCTTCGGGCGTTAAACTGCTTTGGGGAACTGCCAATGTTTTTTCGGCACCACGTTATATGAACGGTGCTTCAACCAATCCTGATTTTGCAGTACTGGCAAATGCTGCGGTACAGGTGAAAAATGCCATCGATGCTACAATTGCACTTGGTGGGACAGGCTATGTTTTCTGGGGAGGACGCGAAGGTTACATGAGCCTGCACAACACCGATACCAAACGCGAACTGGCGCATCTAGGACAATTCCTGCGTACCGCGCGCGATTACGGACGGAAAGCCGGATTTACAGGAACTTTCCTTATCGAACCAAAACCGATGGAACCTACAAAACACCAGTATGATTTTGATGCTCAGACAGTGATTGGTTTCTTGCGGGCCAATGGCCTGGAAAACGATTTCAAGTTGAACGTTGAAGTTAACCATGCCACACTGGCCGGCCATACTTTTGCGCACGATTTAAGAATGGCTGCCGATGCAGGTTTGCTTGGATCAATTGACGCCAATAAAGGCGACTACCAAAATGGCTGGGATACAGATGAATTTCCAACAAACATTTACGAAATTACCGAGGCCATGCTCGAAGTTATACAGGCTGGCGGCTTCGCACACGGCGGTATCAACTTCGATGCAAAAACCCGCAGAAATTCAACCGATCTGGAAGACATTTTTATCGCCCATATTGGCGGGATGGATGTTTTTGCCCGTTCGCTGGTTATTGCCGATAAAATTTTAAAAAATTCAGATTACCTGAAAATGCGTAAAAACCGGTATGCATCATACGATTGGGGCAAAGGCGCCGAATTTGAAGCCGGAAAACTTTCACTCGAAGATCTTTACGCCATTGCCAAAGAAATTGGCGAACCTGCACAAGTTAGTGGAAAACAGGAACTGATAGAGCAGTTAATCAACTGGCATATTTAGTTTAAAGTTTAAAGTTTAAAGTAATAGCTTAAAAACGGGGAAAATGTTGCCACTTTCCCCGTTTGCATTTTAAGCCGCCAGTAAAATCCGGGTTTAAAAAAACTTTTAACTTTAAACCCGGGCTTTAAACTTACTTTGGTTGCCAGTAACAAACCTTTGGAGATTCAATTTTGCCCTCCGATTTCAACGTTTTCATCACTTTGTCAACCGTACCTTTATCCATACCTGCTGCTTCGGCAATTTCGCCTGCTTTTAATGGTTTTCCGGCTGCCCTCATGGCTGCCAGTACTTTTTCTGCACTCATTTTACCTTGTTTTAATTAATTAATTTTCCGAAAATCGTTCCGAAATTACTTTCCAATTCACAATTTTCCAAAAATCCCCGATATATTTTGGGCGTAAATTTTTCTTATCGATGTAATAAGCGTGTTCCCAAACATCGCAGGTAAGGATTGGTTTTTTACCATCACGCAACGGATTTCCGGCGTTGCTGGTTTGTAAAATTTCCAGGTTTCCTTCCTTATTTTTAACCAACCATGCCCAGCCCGACCCAAACAAAGTTGCAGCAGCTTGGGTAAACTCTTCTTTAAACTTCTCGAAAGAGCCAAATTTAGCTTCAATTGCAGCTTTCAGTTCATCTTTTGGTTCCTGGCATCCCTCAGCAGCAAGCTGCATAAAATAAAAAGTGTGGTTCCAAACCTGTGCGCCATTGTTAAAAATTCCGCCATCGGCCAGCATAATAATCTCTTCCAGTGTTGCATTTTCAAATGCAGTGCCGACAATCAGGTTATTTACGTTATTTACATAAGCCTGATGGTGTTTCCCGTAATGAAATTCAATGGTTTTTTCACTTAGGTACGGTTCCAGGGCATTGTTTGCATAGGGTAACATTGGTAATTCGAATGCCATAATTTTCAAATTTAAAGGTGGATAATCCAATTTTTTGATTTTTGATTAAAGCTAAAACTTTTTGAGTTGAAAAAGGAATAATATCATCCTTAATTTGAAAAGAGATTCAAGAAAATAAAGAAAGTTAGAAACAAATAATAAGGAATCAGAAATCAGAAAATAAAAAAAACCTGCTCTGAAATCACTTTCTTATTCCTTATTTCTTATTCGATATTTTAGGTTTTATCTATAATGATCATTCTGATAAACATAATACTATACAGCAAAGCAAATAAAACCCCGGGGCCTCTGCCCCGGGGAAAAAACCAAAAATCAACTAACCTTTAAACCGACTGGCGACTTCATCCCAGTTGATGAGATTCCAGAATGCATTTACATAATCCGGACGTCTGTTTTGGTAATTTAGATAGTACGCATGCTCCCACACATCAACCCCTAAAATCGGCGTACCCCGAACTTCCGCAACATCCATCAGCGGATTATCCTGATTGGGCGTTGATGAAACCGCCAGTTTATTCTCTTGAAGAACCAACCACGCCCAACCAGAACCAAACCGCGTTACCGCAGCTTTGACAAAGGCTTCCTGAAAATTTTGCAAAGAACCAAATGAGTCGTTAATTGCACTGAGCAAAACTCCTTCAGGTTTTGGCGAACCTCCCGGCGCCATCACTTCCCAATACAAGTTGTGGTTATAAAAACCTCCCCCATTGTTTCTGACAGTTACAGGATGTGCTGAAACTCCTGCCATAATTTCTTCAATACTTTTACTCTCCAATGTTGTTCCTGCTATTGCAGCATTTAAATTATTTGTGTATGCCGCGTGATGCTTAGTATGATGTATTTCCATCGTACGTGCATCAATATGAGGTTCCAGCGCTGTATAACCGTATCCTAATTTTGGTAATTCGAATGACATATTTTTTATTTAAGATATTTATGTATTTTATTCTTCAACAAAAATACGCGCTATTTAGAATTAATCCAAATGTTTATCATTAAAAATAAATCGAAAACCTTTATCTAACATAGGTAAAGTTGATATTGCCAACAAGCAACCCTGTATTTTGAAAAACTTAATTTTTTGGCAATCCTTTCTTCAATGCTCAGGCAACAAATTTTAGAAAACAATAAATTAACATAAAATTTGTTTCTTTTATTTATCTCTCAAAACGGTTAAAACTGATGTAAAAAAGCCCCCTTTTAACCATCTAATCAACACATAGTTACTCTTTAAATGCAAATAATCTTTAAAAATTATTTGCATAGACAGCAACAGAAAGCTACATTTGGTATTATTAAAACGAGTTCTTTGAAGAGAAAAAATATTTCCGCATTGATTCAACATTTGGTAAACTCAACAGAAAAATTTAAACGGAGAAAGCTCTTTATGGTCGCTAAGACAGGCCTGGTAGTTCTGTCGAATGACGGAATGAGTCGCTAGACCGCTGGAAGTCCGATCGGCCGGGCACTCAAATCCTGTATAATAGGGGTTTTCACAAACGGAATTGATGCGGATTTTTTTTGCTTTTTAACCAATCACCATATTTATTATTCGTCCGGGTACGATTATTATTTTTCGAATCTGTTTTTCTTCAAGCCATTTAGCCGTTCTTTCATCGGCCAAAACCGCCCTTTCCATTTCGGGAATTTGTAAATTGAGGGGAAGTTCCTTCATAAACCTTGTTTTCCCGTTAAACGAAACCGGGTATTCAAAAGTGTTTTCCACTAAAAGGCCTTTGTCAACATTGGGCCAGTTTTCGTATGCCAAAGTTTGTTTATGCCCGTAAAATTCCCAGAACTCCTCCGCCACGTGCGGAGCAAAGGGCGCCAGAATTTTAGCAAAAGTTTCTGCCGTGTTTTTAGAAACTTTTCCTTTTTTTATGACAAGGTTATTAAAAATCATCAGTGCGGAAATACTGGTATTAAATTTCAGGTGCTCGATGTCAAATTCCACTTTCTGAATGGTTTGATGGAGCAATTTTGCAATTTCTTTATCTTCAGTTTCTTCAACAATATTTGTTGTATCGGCAAAGAACCGGTATGCACGGGCCAGAAAATTGAAAACACCTTTCACACCTTTTTCAGCCCAGGGTTTGCGTTCGTCAAGCGGCCCCATAAACATTTCGTAAAGGCGCAGCGAATCGGCCCCGTATTTTTGAATTACATCATCAGGATTGACAACGTTTTTCAATGATTTAGACATTTTTGCCACAATCTGTTTCAGCTCCCCGCCTGTTTCGGCATGAAAATATTTTCCACCTTTTTCTTCAACCAAATCCGAAGATACTTTTGAACCATTCGCTGCCTCGTATGCAAATGCAAGTATCATTCCCTGGTTAAACAGTTTTTGAAATGGTTCGTCGGTTGAAACTATTCCCAAATCGAACAAAACCTTGTGCCAGAAACGTGAATAAAGCAAGTGAAGAACAGCATGTTCCGCGCCACCAACATACAAATCGACCGGCATCCAGTACTGCTCTTTTTTTACATCAAAAATACCTTTTTCATTTAACGGGTCGATGTAACGCAAATAATACCAGCAAGAACCCGCCCACTGCGGCATTGTATTGGTTTCGCGACGGCCTTTTCTTCCATTTTTGTCGGTAACAATCAACCATTCCTCGGCATTCACCAGGGGAGATTCGCCACTTTCGCCCGGTGTATATTTTTCAAGAGCAGGCAATTCCAAAGGCAGATTTTCATCTTCCACCAAAGTAACTTCACCATCTTCCCAGTGAATTACCGGAAAAGGTTCGCCCCAGTAACGCTGGCGGCTAAACAGCCAGTCGCGGAGTTTATAGTTGGTGGTTGCCCTGCCTATATTTTTCGATTCAAGCCATTCTACTGTCTTTTTAATTCCTTCGGCTTTGTTTAAACCGTTAATTTTCAAACCGGTTTCATCGCTTGCTGAATTAATATAAACTCCATCTTCGTACCAGCATTTGTTTCCGGCCAGAATTTCTTCCCTGCCTTCCACCTCTTTCGGGTCGAGGATGCAAATGATTGGTATGTTAAATTGTTTGGCAAATTCAAAGTCGCGGGTGTCATGCGCCGGAACGGCCATAATTGCGCCGGTTCCGTAACCCATTAATACATAGTCGGCTACCCAGATTGGGATGGGTTGGTTGTTGACAGGATTAATTGCATACCGGCCTGTAAAAACCCCGGTTTTTTCCTTAGCCAAATCGGTGCGGTCCAAATCTGATTTTAATGCCGAAGCGGTCTGGTATTTTTCAACTGCTTCTTTTTGATCTTCAGTTACAATGGCATTAACCAATTTGTGTTCGGGAGCAATTACCATGTAAGTTGCGCCAAACAAAGTATCGGGACGGGTGGTGTAAACCCTCAGTTTTTCGTTCAGCCCTTCAACTTCAAAATCAACATCCGCGCCGGTAGATTTGCCAATCCAGTTGCGCTGCATATCTTTTATGCCTGTTGGCCAGTCAAGTCCGTCCAATCCATCCAGCAGTCTTTCAGAGTAATGAGGTATTCTCAGCAACCACTGTTTCAGATTTTTACGAATTACCTGGTTACCGCATTTTTCGTGCGCACCGTCGGTTAAAACTTCTTCGTTGGCGCAAACCGTTTTGCACGATTCGCACCACCAAACCTGCGCATTATCGTAATAGGCCAAACGCTTTTGACTGATATATTTATTGATTGCTTCTTTACCTTCAGCTATAATTTCTTCAGGAACCGGAAGTTCCGAAATTGGCCTGCCTTTTTGTTGTTCGTGGTCGAACCAGGTATTATAAAGTTGTTTAAAAATCCATTGGGTCCATTTGAAATACCTGGGGTCGGTGGTGTTAATTTCTCGGTCCCAATCGTAACTCAAACCGATTGCTTTAATCTGACGACGGAAATTATCGCAGTTCTTTTGCGTTGTAGTTGCCGGGTGGGTCCCGGTTTGCATGGCATATTGTTCAGCAGGCAATCCAAATGCATCGTACCCCATCGGGTGCAATACGTTAAAACCTTTCATCCGTTTGTAGCGGCTTAATATATCGGTTGCGGTGTAACCTTCCGGGTGCCCAACATGCAACCCTGCCCCCGACGGATAAGGAAACATGTCGAGGATGTAATATTTTGATTTCGAGAAATCGTCGATGGTTTTAAACGTCTTGTTTTCTTCCCAGTATTTTTGCCATTTGGGCTCTATTTCGGTGAAATTGTAATCCATTTTTTCTGAATTGAATGAGATTCTGATTTTTAAAGGCGCAAAGATAGAAAAATGATTTATGCAATTGATTTTTAAAAAATCCGTTCAACCGAAATAATTTAAATTTGTAGTTTTAACAGATTATGAAATAGGGCAGATTCTGAAATCGTTGAATCTTGGCAAAAAATATAATGTTGAAATAGACCGCGAAAGTGCGTACGAAATTTTACAGGAGAAAATAGCCGGGACAAACCGAAGGAAGGAATCACCGGATGAAGATTCCGGTTCTTTACGCCATGCCAACGATTACGAAAGACCCGCGCCCAGGGAAAGAGAAGAAGAATCGAGTTTCGAGAAAATAATAAAAAGTCCGGTTACCAAGTCGATTGCAGTTGAAATCACCCGCGGAATTCTGGGTGTTTTGGGTTTACGGAGCAAGAAGGTCTTCGACGAGGAAGTACAGGTAAGGAATACAACCTGACTATTGTCTTTCAAAAACATAAAGATTCTGAAATGATAAAAAAGTATGATAACTTCATGTTTTCAACTTGTTGGACGGCATTAGAACAGACACAATAACACAGATATGAAATTTGGAAGAACAATGAAACTATTCTTGATTGATGGAGATACAAACGGGAGACTGACCTGTGAATTGTCAAATTGGACTGGTAAGGCATATAAACTTCCACGCAACTTGATTAGAATTTGCACGAATAGACCAGAAATACAGACAACTGGAGTTTATATGTTGCTAAATAAGAGTACAGATTTGTCTATAAAAGGACAATTATACATCGGCGAGGCGGAAAATATTTTTAATCGACTTACGCAGCATGTAAAAGAAAAAGATTTTTGGAATGAGGCAATTGTATTTATTAGCAAGGACGATAACTTAAATAAAGCACACATAAAATATTTGGAAAACAGACTTCATGATATTGCTTGGTCTGCAAACCGATACGAATTGATTAATAATCAAAAACCTACCCAATCGAGTATTTCTGAGTCTGATAAATCAGAAATGGAAGAGTTTCTATCAAATATTTTGACTTTGGTAAGTACTCTTGGATACAATGCATTTGAGCAAATTAGACAAGCTGATACTAAAGTGCAACCTGATAAAGAGGAAGATTTATTTTATATTTCTGCGACAAGAGGAGCAAATGGAATAGGAAAAACTACAAGCGAGGGTTTTGTAGTTTTTGAAAATTTGCAAGTTGCTGACCCAATAACTAATTCTTATCCTAAGACAATGCAAAAACTTCGGGATACTTTGATTTCAGAAGGTGTGATTGTTAAAGAAAATGACAATCTGATAATGAAACGAGATTATTTATTTAGTAGCTCATCATCTGCTGCAATGATAATAATGGGCAGGAGTGCAAACGGATTGACTGAATGGAAAATGAAATCTGGAAAAACATTACAAGATTTTGAATCAGGAGAAAATAATTAGCAATTGCATCGCATTAACCAAATATCCCCTTTAATTGTTTACCTGATATTGAAACATATCAGTACAACCATGGAATACAAAAAGCAATTGTCGCCCGAACAACGAAAAGAGTTAATCAGCGGTTTAAAAACCCGTTTTGAAAAAAACAAAAACCGTCACAAGGATTTGGAATGGTCTCTAGTACAAACAAAACTGGAAACCAACATCGAAAATCTTTGGTCGCTGAACGAAATGGAAAGAACCGGTGGCGAACCCGATGTTGTTGGTTTTGAAGAATCAACCGATGAATACTTGTTTTACGATTGCTCTGCTGAAAGCCCAAAAGCCCGCAGAAGTGTTTGTTACGACCGGGCAGCGCTGGAGTCGAGAAAAGAATTCAAACCTGAAAACAGCGCAAAGGAAATGGCATCTGAAATGGGAATTGAGCTTTTAACCGAAGAACAGTACCGGAATTTGCAAAAACTGGGAAATTTCGATACAAAAACTTCAAGCTGGATAATAACACCCCCCGAAATCAGAAAGCTTGGCGGCGCCCTTTTTTGCGACCGTCGCTACAATACTGTTTTTGTGTATCACAACGGGGCCGAATCGTACTATGCTGCGCGGGGATTCCGGGGATGGATCAAGGTCTGATTGCTATTGAAATCACTTGCGATTTTTCGGGTGCGCATGGACAGCGAACTACTGCAAAGAGGACGTCTTCAACGAGGAGGTACAGGTTTTAAAAAATCATATCATACCGAAATTTATACTCTGCTTTTAAACCACTTTGTTTTTTTATAACTTTGAAAAAAAGATAAAATGACTTCATCTGAATTAAAATTAAAAATATTTCGTCAGGTTGATTCAATGGAAAAGAGTCGATTAGAGGAGTTGTACGGGGTGTTTCTGAATTATATTAATGGGCAAAAAGATTTAGAAGATTGGACGAAGTTAACAACTGAGCAGCAACAGGGTATAATTGACGCTGTTGAAGAAATCGAATCGGGGAAAGGGATACCACATGAAACTGTTATGACTAATATTCGCAGAAAATTTTCGCATGCATAAAAAACTTATTTGGTCGCCTTTAGCTGAAAAGGATTTCTTACTAATATTTTAAGAATTTACGATACCAGACAAGATCCCGGAAAATTAAAATTTGCATAATTCCATCGCTAACCTAGCGTACAATTCAAAAGAATTAAAGGATTTTGAAAAAGGTTGAAAGACTAAATTTTACCAAACTATTCTTCAATGGAATGAAGGACGATCGGAGCAAGTAAAAATAGTTGATTATCGTTAATTAATTGAGATATGGAAACATTAGCAAACGTTCATCCCGGCGAAATATTAATGGAAGAATTTTTAAAGCCAATGAATATTTCGGCGTACAAGTTGTCAAAAGATATTGGAATTCCTCAAACAAGAACTTCAGCAATCCTGAAAGGAGAACGTGCAATAACTGCAGATACAGCGCTTAGATTGAGTTTATATTTTGGAAATTCTCCAAAGTTTTGGTTAGGTCTGCAAGATGATTACGACCTGGAGGAAAATATGAAAAATAAAGAATCTGAATTAAAACAAATCAAAAAATCAGATAGTTACACTGCCTGAAACTATTTTATACTAAACCTTTCAGATTTTAATGATGGCCACTGCAAATCAAAGATTTTCAGGGTTTGGTGCACTGTTCTTGCAACGTAATACAATTTCTGCCAGTTACTGTCGGCTGGCACAAAATGCCATGGAATGTAACTGCACCGTTCAAAAATGGAATCGTAAACTTTTTGATATTTATCGAATTTTTCGCGGGTATCCCAGTCACCGTCATTGTGTTTCCAGTATTTCTGGGGATTTTCGAGGCGTTCATTCAGTCTTTCGAGTTGCACTTCCCTCGATACGCTTAAAAAGAATTTCAACACCCGTGTTCCGTTTTGTTCGAGCAGCTTTTCAAATCCATTTATGATTTCATACCGTTCTTCAATCTTATCCAACGGAAAAAGTTTTTCAACGGTTGGCACCAGAATATCCTCAAAATGCGAACGTATAAAAACCTGAATTATGCCAAGTGGCGGAACATGCGGATGCACCCGCCACAAAAAGTCGTGCGAATTTTCGAGCGGTGTTGGTTTTTTAAAACTGTGAACTCTCAAACCCACCGGATTACAGTAATCGAGCAAACCGCGAGTGAGCCCATCCTTTCCCGAGGCGTCGAGTCCCTGCAGCACAATCAGCAAGCTGCGTTTCGATTCAGCATACATCTGGTACTGCAAATCGCCGATTTCCTTCAGCATTAATTTGGTTTCGGCCCTGGTTTTTTCCTTGTCAAGATTTGGGTCGAAGGTTAAATTTCGGATTGTAGTCATATTTCTCATAAACTTAATTTATTTTGTCACGCTTTCCAGCTTTCCCGGATTAAACTGCCCCTGTTTTCATCATTCTCAATGCGCAAATGAACTTCAATTTCCTGCTGCATCTCTTCCACATGTGAAATTACGCCAACAATACGATTCTCTTTTCGGAGCGATTTCAGAGTGTCAAAAACAACGGCGAGTGATTCTTTATCGAGCGAACCAAAACCTTCGTCCAAAAAGAAAAAGTTCTGGTTCGATTCGGTGATTTTCTGGATATTATCAGCCAGCGCCAGCGCCAGCGACAAAGCAGCCTGAAAAGTTTGTCCGCCGGAAAGGGTTTTCACGCTTCGGACTTTGCCGCCATTCATAAAATCGCGCACCTGAAAATTGTTATCGGGTGTAATCTCGAGGCTCAGTTTTTGGCGCGTTAACTGGAAAAACCTGTCGTTGGCAGCATTGCAAAGATTTTGAAGGTAAACCGATGAAATGTAATTTACAAAACCACTGGCCTTAAAAAGCGATTTCATGGTGCGGATATTCTCTGCCCGCAATTCGAGTTGTTCGAGTTGCTTTTGCAAAACAGCCTGATTTTCTAAATCCTTTTTTAGTTTTACCAGTAATTCCTCCGTTTTACCTGTTTCCTTGTTTTTTGCCGATTTACTTTTTTCAATCTCCAGAATTTCATCTTTTACTTTTCTGTGAGCTTCTGCATCATAAACCCGGGCGCCCATTTCGGCCTGCAACTCCTCCACCCTGCTGTTTGCCAGCGCCAGGTTTTGTTTGAAACCGGCAAGCAATTGCTTCTGCTTTTCTGTGTCAATTGACTGTGCCAAAACCTGCTGAACTTCAGCTACCGACTGATATTGCGATTGTTGCAGTTGCTCATTTAGCTGGGTCAAAAGCCCGAAATTATTTTTCTGTTCCTCATCCAATTCCTGTTTATTGGCGGTTAAACTTCCACTGAGCATATCTTTTGCTTTCCTTAACCCGGTTAGTTTTTCGGTGAGGCTGTTAAACTGTTTCTCCAAATACACAACTTTTTCAAGCAGCGCTTTTCTTTCAGCATCAACCTCAATCGCTGTTTTATCCCGGACCTGTTCAGTGGAAACCAATTTTAACTGGCCCTGCAAAGTTTTTAACTCGGTTTCACCCGCGGTTATTGCGGTTTTAATTTTTTCAATTTCGTTTTGAAAACGCTCTTTATCCTTTTGCGCAGCTTCAAGTTTCCCACCCATTTCTTCCAGTTGGGTTTCTTTATTCTTAATCTCTTTCTGAATATTTCCTGCTGTATTAAAAGCGTTGTTCACCTCCGCAACTATTTCAAAACCTGACCATTTGAACATGGCAAAATGAGTTTCCAGATTCAAACTGTTTTGATTCTGTTTTTCAACCCATTCAGCAAGAACTTTGGCATTTTGGCTGATTTGGGTATCTAATGCCCTGATTTTGTTTATGGTATCTGAAATTTTTTCCGACACTTTTTCAATTTCCGATTTCGATTTTTCCAACCTGTTTAACTCCTCTCGAATGCCTGCTGCACTGTACTTTTCGGGATGATGAAGCGAACCGCACAACGGACAAGGTTCGCCGTTGTGCAAAGTTTGTGCATATTTTTCAAGTTGTGCTTTTACCCGGAGATGCGTCGATTCAGATTCAATGTTTTTAATTTCATGTTTTTTAAACTCAACCTGAACCAAAAGATGTTGAATTGCTTTTTGAATATCCTGTTTTTCTGAAAACCCTTCAAAAAAAGGCAAACACAGTATTTCATCAACCGATTGTTTTAACGCTTTCCCGTCAATTTCAAGTTTGATTTTTTCCTTTTCAGTTTCCGATTTTTGTTTCTCCAGGTTTTCCTTTTGAACATGCCATGTTTTTACTTCGGATAACAGAGCCAAATCGGGCAGTATTTGCTTTTCATTTTTAATTTGAATGATAAGTTTTTCCCGTTCAACTTTCAGATTTTCAATTTTAACGGATGTTTCAAGTAACATAGCCCCGCCTTTTTCCAACCGCTCTTTTTCTTTGGCTGTTTTATTTCCGAGGGCAACAATTTGAACCACTTTCCCAAGTTCATCCGCCTTTTGTTTCAGTAATTCGCGGTTTTGGTAATCCGGTTTTATTTCGAGCAGAGCCGCTTCATCCCTGCCAATTTCTGTTTCCTGCGTTTGTAGTTTTTGTGTATCGTTTTCAATGAGCGCCGTTTTTTGCGAAATCTTTTTATTGCTGGCATCCAGCGTTTCAATCCTGTTTTTGAACTGCAAAATACATTTTTCGTACTCAGCCAGTTTTTTCTCCATCTGCGCAAAAGCAGGCTCTTTTCCCTTCAATTCTGAAAGCGATTTTCCTGCAGCTTCCAGTTTTTTTGTAAGTTCCTGAATTTGCTGCCACTGCTTGTCCTTTTCAGTTTGCGATTTCAGTTTAACATCAAGTTCCTCAATCTCCTTTTTTAACTGAATAAGTTGTTCTTCAAAAGCTTTCAATTGTTCGGGGTCAAGTTCTCCAAGTTGCTGCAATTGTCCGCCGATGTTTTGCTTTTGGGCGTTATTTTTTGTTTCGAGGGACGCAACTTTGTTGTAAAATTCAAACTTCGCCAGGTTAAAAAGCTCTTTCATCATTTGCGTGCGGTCTTTGTTCCCCAACTGCAAAAACTCCTGAAACTGGCCTTGCGGAATGATAATCGTTCGTTTAAAATTGTCGTAGCTTAATCCTATTGCAGCTTCCAAAGTTTCGGTTTCCACCGGCAGCCAATCATTCCCGTTTTTCCGGTATGCCGACCGTTCAAGGGTTTTTACATCTTCGAAATTTTTACTGTTTCGCCTTCCTTTAACGGTTGCACGGTATGCAGTTTGGTTTTTACCGGTTTCGAAAATAAAATCGATGAGCAGTTCATCCGATTTCAGGTTCATCATGTTGTAATAGCGGTTGTCGCCCGAAAGGTTGAGCCGGCCGGTACGTCCGTAAATGGCAAAAGTGATGGCTTCCAGAATTGACGATTTACCGCTGCCGACGGTTCCAAATATGCCAAAAAGGTTGGCTGCCGTTAGATTTGTAAAATCGATGGTTTGTTTTTCCTGGTATGAATACAGGCCTTTTATGGTTAGTTGTATGGGTATCATTGTTCGTCTTCGGCTAAAATTTCGGTAAATAAATTCATAATTTCCCCGTTTGGCTCCTGCCCTTTTTCGTGCCTGAAATAGTCGCGGAATAAATCTTCCATGCTCCGGCTCAAATCAATCTGTTTTTGATGGCTGCCAGCCAAAATATTGTCGTTGGCAACCTCGGGGATAACCGCCACAATCCCGGGGTGTGCAGCGTTGATTTGCCGTCGTTCGAGGGCTGTCAGATAGGTTTCGGTAACCAGGGTCAGTTCCACCAGGGCATCCTGATTTTGGGCCAGCCACTGCAAAGCTTCCTCCAAACCCTCTGCCCGTTTCCGAAGTAACTTTTTGCCTTTTGTTAATTCTGTTTCAATAACTTCGGCTTGTTTACCGGGTTCAACGTCAATCAACAAAACATATTTTTTCTGATTGGCTTCGGCAAAACTATACGACAACGGACTGCCACTATAAAACGCCGGACAAGGTTCACCATCAACTTTGTGCATACGGTGAAGATGTCCCAAAGCGGTGAATTGAATCTGTTTCGGAATATTTTCGGTGTAAATAACCTGTGCCCCGCCAACATGCAAAATGGGTTTTTCATCTTCGGGTTCATCGGGTAAAACATCTCCCTTTTTAATCATAAAAAGATGGTTGACCAGCACGTTCACTCCTTTGTTGTCGCAATATTTTTCAGCCAATGTTTGCCATTTTTGCTGAAGCACCGTTCTTAATTGTTCTTCGCTGTTTTCAAGTCCCAGACAGGTTTTTAAACGGTATTCGCTGGCGTAGGGAGTCAGCAAAATCCGCAGTGGCGAATTTGTTCCCGGAAGCTGCAATTCAAGATAACCTTCGTCGCTGGTCAAAATCCTCAACCCTGAATCAAGTTCAAAAGGAGTTACTTTCGAGTTGGGATAACCGGCAAAAATAATCCCGCATTCCCTTGCCAGCGGGTCGGGCGCTTCAATGCGGTCGGGCGAATCGTGGTTTCCGGCAATGGCAATTACCGGGCGACGGCCATTGTTTGTTAAACGTTTTAAAGTTTTGTAAAACAAATCAACAGCTTCGGTGGGCGGATTAAAAGTGTCGAATAAATCGCCGGCAACGAGCACGGCATCCACATTTTCGCGTTCGGCAATTTCGCAGATTTCCTGTAAAACCGCCTTCTGTTCTTCCATTCGCGAAAAATCATCGAGCCGTTTACCGAGGTGCCAGTCGGAAGTATGAAGGATTTTCATATTGAAAATGAATTAAATTACGGACGTGTAAAATAATTCAATTATCACAAAAACGGAGATTTAATTCGAAGTATTATCAACAAAAAAAATAATGAAACTTTACAAAATCGCGGTTTAACCCAACTTGCAATATCTAACTTGTAATTTCCATACAATCAGTGTCAACCGTTTTTTCGGGGTTGCTTTTCGGGCAACACGCCTGTCTGCTGGACAGGCAGGGGTTTTCGTATCCAGGGTTGGTATTTGTACCCGGGGGCATCATAAATTTCGTATGTCGCAGATATTCAGCGCTATAAAAAATAAACTTTTTTTGATGGAACCGTTTTATGCGAAAGTTGGGTTAAAAACCTGAAATGTACTATTTTCTGAATGTGTATTTTAGTAAAGAGTCGGGAATTAATTTATTGTTTAAACAGGCATAATTATTCATCCTGATAAAATTATCGAGTTCATTTTTAAGTTTAACCCGGGTTTCTGTATTATTAACGGGTTCAATGTTCATGTTTTGAGAAATCCGGTAATGAATGTTTCCGGCAAGATAATCTTCAAGCCCAATAAAATCGAGAATTTCGTTTTTATTTCGCATTAGCGGGTACGAATAAAGGCTGCGGAACGATTTTGAATTGTCGAGGCCGTGACCAATCCATGATGCAACTCCCGGTCTCGCAATAAACTGTTTGCCGTTGAGCAGCGCCACCATTGAAGGTGTTACATCAAAATGAGAAACTACTGAAGAAAACTTTTCATTCTTTTTCAGGAGTGGCGAAAAAATAATCAGCGGAACATGAAACCTGTCGATTTGTGTTGAAATAGGTATTTCGGGCATTCTGTGGTCGCCGGTGATGATAAAAATGGTGTTTGCATAAGATGGCAGTTTTTTCATTTCGGCAAAGAAATATCTGACCGATTCCTCGAAGTACAGGATTGATGCAAACTCCTTGCTATAGTTGTTATTGAATCTTCGAATTTTGTCGTCAAGTTTCAATTTTGCCATTCTTTCCTGAAATTTTCTTATGTAATTTTCCTGGTCAGGTACGTTAAACGGGTCGTGCATTGCCATTGTGAGAATTACATCAATCCGAGGATTGCCATGATTTATTTTGGCATCTTCAACATAACGGCGGAAAATATCCATATCGCCGTAACCCCATGAAAATCCGTTCGGCGATGCCGGCAGTTTTGAATAGCCTTCGCCAAAACTGCGGCTGTCAATAATCCGGTCAACTCCCTGCCGGTTCATAAACAAATCCATTTTGTCGAATTCAGCCTCACCGCCGTAAACAAACGTGCTTTTGTAGTTGGCCTGGCTTTTCAGTAAACTAATCAAACTGATGTGGTCGGGCATTTCACTGCCGAGTTCATTAAATCCGTTTTCGCCAAATGGCACCGAAGCCAGCAGCGATGGTAAAACCTGGAACGTCCTTCCCGAAGTGCTGAGGCAATTTTGCCAGTACAAACTTTTCTCCGCCAGCGAATCGAGAAAAGGAGTGAAGCTTCCAAGCAGGGCATCTTCGCCACTGTATGCCCGCCCCAAACTTTCTACAATAACAAATACAAAATCGGGCGGTGTTTCTCCCAATTCAAAATATTCACCCAAAATATCGGGCGTATTCTCTGTATGCAGAAAAGGATATTCAGAATCGATGTAGGTAAACGAATTTTCGGCAGTTGTTATTTTTTCCTCATTAAAAATATATGGCTGTTTGTTTATTTTTCCTCTGTTCAGATAATGGTTGCCAATGCTGCTGAAAAAGAACCTGAGTTTATTGTCGGCGGCAAACATACTGAATTCGTTACTAAATGAAGATGGCTGGGGCGCAAATATTTTCAGCGGCAACATGGAACCAAACATGCATAAAACAATGAGTGCAACTGCCCATGGTTTTACCTTGAAATAAATATGTTTAACAAAAACCCTGACCATAAATGCCAGGTACAAAGCCATCATAAGGAAAGGTAAAACTTCAAGTTTCCCTGAAGATTGCACGGTTTTTTTTACTTCATCGGCTGAATAACCCAGCAAATCAGCTCCCAGCGGCACGCGCGAGGTGGAAAAGTATTTCAGCAGCAACATATTGCCCAGTATCAGCAAAATACTGCAACCTACAAAGAAGTGTTTTGCCCCTTTCTGACTAAAAAAGGCAATCAGCAGGTAAGGAAAAATTAAAATTGCAGAAATTCGCAGATACAGTACAACATCGAATCTTAAACCGTACAAAAGGTTTGTAAACGAACCCGGTGGATAATTTGTAAAACCTGCGGTAATCATGATTTCGTACAACCGGACGGTAAAAACCATTCCTGCAAGAATAAAACTCAGGCTGACAAAATGCCTCAGCGAAAACCTTAAATTTTGTACAAATTCTTTGTAATTGCCCATAAAACAAAATTAAAATAATCGTACAACGCTTATATCGAATGTATAATACCCCGAGAAATTCCCTGGCTGAATTTCCTCCCCTCCAATAACTGTCCCGGCGTTTAAAATCCATGTGCGTTTGAAAATGTGGTTGAATTCGGCGCGGATTGAGCGGGTTTTAACCGTAAGCTCTTTTTCAGAGCCAATCTGGTTCCGGCTGTCATCGGGCGAAATTCCGTATCCGAGGCGCAAACCAACATAGTTTTCGGCATCGGCAAAATAGCGCCTTACACTCATAGCGCCTGATAACGAAGTGCCCTCTTTGTCGGGTGTTACATACGACCGGAGCGATAACCAGTAATTACCTGTATATTTTCCAATGGTAGCCGTGTAAATATCGGTAAACGCCGAACCAAAACCAAGGAACCTGATGCCGGCTGAGCCCTCGAATGCCTTTGGAAAATTCCGGTACCACTCCGCGCCAAAACGGTTATCGGGGAAAAGAGAATTCTGCGAATAACCATAATTGAGGTAACCGTAACTGTTTTCACCCAGTTTCGGGTAAGCATCAGCTTCAAACTGAAATCCATTTGTGCCAAACCGGCTGGCATAATTTAACCTTGCAATAAAAGTCCCGGCTTTTGTTTTTCGGCTATATGCCAGCGAGGTAATTTGCCATGGATCGCGGTTAAATTCAGTATCAAAAAAATCGACTGTGTATGTCAGGCGAACCGAATTTTTCAAAACATCAGGCCGGTATTCCCCCAGTTTTCTAATCATTTCGGGCCGACCGGGATTTTTCGCAATAAAATCTTCGAGCGTTTTAACCGCTTCTTCATACTTTTCGTTGCTGTGGAGAATCCGGGCTTTTTTCAGTACAAATTTTTCAGGCGAAATGTTATTTGTAATTGCTTTGTTGCAATATTCAACAGCTTTTTCGTAATTATCTGCCCAAAACTCCAAATCCGACAAAGCATCCAAAGCTTCCTCATTTCCCGGTATCCTGTCAAGCACATCGGTTAGCACAACCCGCGCTGAATCGTACAGGCCTTCCCAGGCAAAAGTTCGCCCAAGCAGCAAGGCAACATCCGAATTGAAACCTGAAGCAAGAATCTGCCGGCAAATGTTCCGGGCTTTGCTGTAATCGCCGTCAAATGCTAATTTCCTTGCTTCCCCGTAAGTTTGTGCCGATAAATTCAATGTCAGCAATAATATCATCAAAACCGGAAAAAGAGTTTTTCCACTGAATGTTTTTGATTGCAGTTCCAATAATAATTTTAATTTCAGTTGTTGCATTTTTAATTCTGTTTTGGTTTGGCAAAGCCTTCGCGGGTCATTTTTCCCCAGGCTTTCCTTTTGCGTATAAAATAGTCGTAATTACCTCGGATTCCCCAGTAAACGATAAGCGGATGATACAAAACCGGTTCGAGCCATGAGGTTAAAATCAGTTTAACGATCATGCTTTTTTTATTGTACCGGTTGTAGGCTAAATGGTCGAAAAGAATTGCATAAGTGGAAAAAGTTATGGCGAAAAAATAAACAAAACTTATAACAGCAATAAAAAAAGGCCAGTTGGGTTCGCCGATTAAAATAATTACAGTGAAGTAAATAATTCCGAGTACCTCTACCACCGGCGCCATCCATTCGAAAATTACCCAGTACGGATGAGAAACCATTCCCATAAAACCATATTTCGGATTGAAAAAAATGTCTTTATGAATCATGATTGTATCTATTGTCCCGCGGGTCCAGCGGTTTCGCTGGCTTCCAAGCACTTTCAGGGTCGAGGGCGCTTCAGTCCAGCACAGCGGATCGGAAATATAAACAACCTTATATTTAATTCCTTTGTTTGCCATAAATTTTCTCATCCTCACAATCAGCTCCATATCTTCACCAACTGTTTTAGTGAAGTAACCGCCACATTCAATAACCACTTCCTTGTCGAATAAACCGAGTGCGCCTGAAATGAGAAGAAGCCCGTCTAAACGGCTCCAGGCCAGCCTGCCCATCAGAAACGACCGGCTGTATTCGATAACCTGGCAACGCGGCAAGAACTGTCCGGGCAAATTAATTTCCACCATTTGCCCGTTTTCGATGGTACAAGAATTGGCTATTTGAATTACTCCGCCTGCTGCAATTACTTTTTTATCCGTTTCTTCAAAGAATGGTTTAATAAGTTTTTTCAATGCATGCGGATCGATGATAGAATCCACGTCAATCGAAATAAAATAATCACCTTTTGCAATGTTTATCCCTGAATTCAGCGCATCGGCCTTTCCTCCGTTTTTTTTATCAATAACAGTCAGGTTACTGTATGCTTTCATACGCGACTTGTAAACTCCGAGAACCTCGTTACAGGGAATTTTATAATCGATTACAAAAGGCACCTTTTCCAGGTCAAAAGCATCAATTGTTTTTTGGAGTGTATTGTCCTTGCTCCCGTCGTTGATAACAATAATCTCGAAACTGGGATAGTACAAACCCAGCAAGGCCCTTATATTCTCAACAATTGTCAGCGATTCGTTGTACGCCGGCGCCAGAACCGAAATAACAGGGGCAAATGGCGACGACAACAAGGTTTCGTAATTGGTGGTTTTCGAGGTGGTAATGTTCTTTATCAGTTCTTTTGCCGAAACTATTGCCAGCCAAAAATAAAAGCTGAAAATGGTTATGGCGTAAACCATAAAAAATAATTCAATAATATTTCGTATTGTTTCTCCTGTCATTTTTCAATCAGTTTCTTGGGTCGGTTATGTGTGCAATATAAAATTGGAGCCTGCCGTTGTTTATTTCGTTCATCTGCAAAATTTTATCCCTGCTCTCGTGATTCATAAAATACATTGTCCTGCAGGCTTCAATTTTTAGCGAAACAGATCCATCGCTGATGATTTTCCCCAGAAATTCCAAATCATCTGTTATTCCAATATTCCGGAGAGCTTTAACAATTTCAATTTTATTTTTTTCTGTTTCGCCGCCGAACCTGCTTTTTATTAACTCTTTGCCTTCATAAAGCCTTAGGTCGTTGATTGCCCTGTAGGTAAGAAATCTTGTAATTTCGGCTTTGCTGTCGAGCATTTTAAAAATATCAGAAACATTTTCAAGTTGCTGAAAATAGGTAATCATCCGTAAACTAAAATTCCGGATATTAAAATGCTTCGATTCGAGATATTTTACAAACTCAGGCACCGGAAGCTGGTAAAGCCTTATGAGGTGGAATGCGGATAACTGGGTCCAACGGGTAAATGGTTTTACAAGGATGTCAAAAAACCTGAAAGGGTTATCGGGATTCAGCCTGATGAATGCAGTTTGTGCCTCCGACCTGACGTGGTCATTTTTATCGTTTATCAAACCCGGAATAATTCCCATTGCCCCTTTGGGGTACAGGTAAGTAAGTTCCCTTATTCCCTGTATCTTCCGGTAATCGAAGATTGATCCTGCCGACTTAAATGAATCGTTATGGAGGCCTAAATTAACATATATCTCTGGTATTATGTTATTTATTTCACCTTTCAGGTTTTCGTGAAAATTTAAAAGTATCGAAATCAAAATCCTGCGGTTTGTTTTACGTTTGATTTTTTTGATTTTAAGCAAAGCTTTATCCCAATTGCACATGCCGAACATATACGACATAATAATATCTTCGTACATTTTGCCATAAACTTTCATGTATTTTTCGCGGTAATTTTTTTTCCTAATTGTGTAGTTTAAAATCAGGAAAACAAGCAGAATGTTAAAAATAAAAAAAAGGATAAAAACAATAAAAATTAATATAACCGGGTACGCGAGCGATATTTCGACAATTCCCGCATAAAGTTCCTGTAGGTTGCGGGGTAAATTACTTTCTCCAAAATCAAGCAAAACATTTCTGAAATTTTCTGTGCCCCGATTTCCAAATAATAATTTCGCCAGCAAATTCCCCGGTTTTTTTCTATCTTTTTCTTCTTTGGTTAAATCAGGTTTATTCCGGTTAATATTGTCAGTTTTTTTCACAGCCAGTTCTGAAGGGGGTGAATTCTTAACGATGTCCTCAAATAGCACAGGGGCCAAAACCGGCCCGGGAGTTTTATGCGGTTGTATTGTCTGAGAGTCGCCGATAACCCTGACAGACACGTTCTTCAGCTTGGTATTCTGTGCAATTTTGAAGGCATAATCGGAAGCAACTTTGTAATTGCTGAAATTACCTGCTACTTGATGGTACCAAAATTCCGGCTTAAATTCAATAATCGAATCGGTAATATTATGCGGCCTCGAAAAATGAGGGATGTAAATTGGCCCTTTTGATGCTGCTAACTGTACAACATATTTTTTACCTGTTTCGCATTTAGCCTGAAAAACATAATAAGTGAGAAAAGTAAGGGTAAGGAAACAAATAATCAGTTTTGCTTGATTAAATCTCAAATACCCCATCAAAATGAATTTATGAATGTTTCAAACTATTCAAAAATACTATTTTTTTAATTCGAGCAGTTTTCTGACCCTCATATTTAATTCGATTAAGCTGAATGGTTTCACCATAAAATCGTCGGCTCCTATTTCAAATGCTTTTATAACATTTTCTTCAGCCCCGGCCGCCGATAATACCATGATGGGTATCAGGTTTTTGGAATTATCGTTAAGTTGCGAAATCAGCTCCAATCCGTTCAGGTTTGGCATATACAAATCGGTAATAATTAAATCCACCTGATTTCCTTCAAGTTTGGCCATACATTCCTTGCCATCAGTTGCCTTAATAATGTCATAACCCTCGCGGGAGAGACTGTGCGCTAAGGTTTCGAGAATTAACCTGTTGTCTTCTGCCACCAAAATACGTTTCATATTGATAAAGTTAAAAGTGAACAATTCATCATTGAACAAAACGGGAGAAATCCAACTATTTGTTTCAAATCCCCCAACGACCTAAAAAACAGCGTTATTCCTGTTCAGTCTTTTAAATAAATTTTTCTAATAGATTGCGTCTAATCGTACAAAAATACAATTTATTTGATACGAAAACCATAAATGTTAAAAAACATTCACCGAACAATGTCAAATATAATATTCTTGTTATCAATAACATATAAATTAGCTTACAATTATCAGGTTTTATCTCAAGTCCAATATTTTAAATAAACCTGTTTCATATTTTACGAATTCAAAGGAAATCCAATTTGTAATAATCCACTGCTTCACAAGTTCTTAAAATTACTGTCTGTTTTGCTGAAAATCAGGTTAATTATTACTGATCAAATTTCTTGAACCCTATAAACAGGATCGAATTTCAACCCTGATACGCGCTGATTTATACAACGAATGATTTTGCTCCTAAAAAACCAGTAACCATAGTACCGGGGAGGTAACGCTGATATCAAAAATTTAAACCCGGGCATCTCAGTTTTAAAAGTTTCAAACAGCTTGTATTTGTTTAAGAATTAACTTTTACTACTTTGGCAGCCAAAATTTAAGTATATGAAGGTATTTGCAAAAGCATCATTTATTGTACTGATTATTCTGGTTTTAAACAAGGTGAGCGCACAGCACAGCCCGTTTGACACAACAACAAAACCCAAAGTTGTAATTGGGGTTGTAATCGAAAATATGCGCCCCGATTATATACAACGCTACTGGAACAAATTTGAACCTGGAGGATTTAAAAAACTTTACACACAGGGGGCGGTTTGCACCAATGTGCGCTTAACACAACAGGTTCAGAATTATGCCAGCGGAACAGCCACTTTGTTTACCGGGGTTAATCCTTCGATGCACGGTATTATAAATAAAAACTGGTACGATAAATTTAAAGAAAAGGAAACCGAATGCACTGAGGATAACTATTATGTAACGGTTGGCTCCGATACGAAGGCAGGAAATGCATCGCCCAAAAAATTACTTTCGAACACCATAACCGATATCTTAAAAATTAATTCGATGGGAAAATCAAAGGTTTTCAGCGCTGCTTTAAACCGTGAATCGGCCATTTTTTCGGCAGGCCACGCCGCTGATGGCGCATACTGGTTCGACTACGAATCGGGGAGGATGATTTCCAGTTCGTTTTACATTAACATTTTTCCCGATTGGGTTCGACTTTTCAACAGCGAAAATTATGCTGAAAAATACAGCTACCGGAACTGGGTTCCGTTATTACCGGAGGCAACTTACACCGAAAGCCTTCGCGACGACTATATGCTGGAGAAGGGGTATTTTGGAAAATTCAACACTTTTCCTCACACTATTAGCAAATACATCAAGGAAACCAGAGATTTCAGGCCTTTTAAAACTACCCCTTCTGCCAATTTAATGATTAAAGACTTTGTAATAAAATTAATTGAAAACGAAAGTATTGGCACCGACTCACATACCGATTTCATTACTACCGTTTTTTCTTCGATGGATTACGAGAATGGTTCTTTCGGGCCGGCTTCACTCGAAATGCAGGATACTTATCTGCACATTGATAAATACATAGCCGAACTAATTGAATATGCACAAAGTAAATTTGGCAAAGAGAATGTAATGTTTTTCTTAACAGCCAATACATCAGCCTCCTATCCTGTCGATTATTTAAAAGAAGAGTTTAATTTACCGGTTGACTATTTTAATATTGAAAGTGCAATCGCACTTTTAACTTCGTACCTGAACATTACTTACGGCGAAGAAAAATGGATTGAATACTATGATGAGAACCAGATTTATATTAACCACAAACTAATTGCTAAAAATAAGCTTGGCCTTAACGAGTTTCAAACCGTAACATCTTCATTTATCGACGAATTTGAAGGGGTTCTTGTATCAATGCCGGCTTATTTGCTCGAACGGGGTATTCAGGCCAACGGAATGCTTGAGCCGTTATATAAAACATATGTGCGCTCAAGGTCAGGCGATTGCCATTTTATGCTTAAGGAAGGATGGCAGCCTGTGTATAAATTCAAAAAAATAAACTACACCGACCAATCACATATTCCGTTGGTATTTTACGGCCCCGGTATCCGTCCCGGGATTATTAATGGGAAGTACGATGCTATTGATTTTGTTCCAACATTGTCCGAAATACTAAAAATTCCCTTACCCGATAAAAGTCAGGGAAAAATAATAAGTGAAATAATCCGCTAACAATCAATTATTCTTTTCGCTTTTTTCGGCAGTCTTTTGATGTTCTGCATCTTTGGCCTTTAATTTTGAATTTATTTGAGGTGCCAGCGATAATGTTAGGGTGGTATCGGAATGTAAAACCATTTTTCTCGATAAATTTTTATACCCGGAATGGGAAATAACAAATTCCGCATTCCCCGGTTTTAACATGAGGCTGAAAAAACCAGAACCGTTGGTTATTGTTCCAATTCCTGAAAAGGTTTCAAAAATACCTACATTTTCAAGTGCGCCCCCTGTGTTTTCATTGATTATTTTACCAGTAACAACAATAAGTTGGGCTTTAGCTGTTAAGGCAATAACCATTAACAGTAATAATAAATAATATGGAGAAAGTGTTTTCATGAATCAAATTGCTTAAAGTTTTCCGGCTATGAGTAAGAACCGTATTTTGGGAAAAAGGTTGCTTTTATTATTACTTTTTTTCAAAAAAAAAAAAATCAGGCCTTCATTTATTCCTTATGTAGAATGAATCATGTTGTACAACACTTTGGAAAGTGTTTTTAATAGCACAATTATTTACAAAAATCATACTACAATTTAGTTTTAACATAAAACAATTCAAACAACTTACATACATGCTGAACAACAGGCATGTTAAGCAACATTTTCTGTATTTATTATTCATCATCTGTTTACTTTTGTTTTGAAACAAAAATTATTGAAAGCTGATTATAAAAGTTTCACTTCGAAGTACCGGGCCTGCCTTAATTGGCGCATTATTAAACTAAAAAAAATATTATTAACCGATTTTAAAACTCAAAGAAATATTATGAATCCTATAAAGTCATTGATAAGGGAAATGGCCGACAAACGCGGAAGGAGCAGGGAAAACCTTTTGCCAATTATGCAGGCTGTTGTAGAGCGTGAGAAGTATCTTTCGGAATATTCCATGATTGAAATTGCGAAACAGTTTGACATTCCTGCTGCCGAAGTTTACGGAACAGCCACATTTTATTCTTTTATTGAAACCAGGCCGGCAGGCCAGTACATTATCAGAATTTGCAAAACCATTACCTGTGCAATGAAAGGCAAAAACCAGATACTTTTTGCCATTCAGGATATGCTAAAAGTTAAATTGGGCGAAACCACTCCTGACAGGAAGTTTACGCTGCTGGAAACCAATTGCCTTGGATGGTGCCATAAAGCGCCTGCAATGATGGTAAACAATGAAGTATATACTGAACTTACTCCCGAAAAAGTGCGCGATATACTTACAGGTTATATGAAAATTAATGATCAAAACTTAAATTAAAGGCCATGGCTATATCACATCAGCTAAAAAGGGTCGATTTTATTTTCAGTAATGAAAATGACTGGGAAAAAGTACTGTCGGCAACCATCAAAAAGAAACCAGCCGATTTAATTAACGAACTTATCAGTTCAGAATTAAAGGGGCGTGGTGGCGCAGGTTTCCCAACCGGGTTAAAATGGAAACTCGCTGCAGAAGCAAAAGAAGATGCAAAATACATCATTTGTAACGCCGACGAGGGCGAGCCTGGAACATTCAAGGACCGCGAGATTTTGTCGAAAGTACCTTACAAAGTACTTACAGCCATGGCAGTTTGCGGTTATATAACCGGTGCAAAAGAAGGTATTATTTACTTAAGGGGTGAATACAAATTTCTGCAAGCCGAACTGAATAAAGCCATTGAAGAATTTCACTATTACTGCAAGGAAATAAAATTCGATTTCAGGATTTCAATTTTCATGGGCAGCGGGGCTTACATCTGTGGTGAAGAAACAGCCCTGATGGAATCTATGGAAGGCAAACGCGGCGAGCCCCGCAACAAACCCCCTTTCCCAACCCAGCGCGGTTACAAAAATATGCCTACTGTTATCAATAATGTTGAAACACTTGTACATACTTTCACCATCTTTAAATATGGCGCAAAAAAATTCTACGATTTAGGCGTACAATATTCTCGTGGCACAAAACTGTTTTCAGTGTCAGGCGATACGCCAAAACCAGGAATTTACGAGCTGGAATTAGGAATGAGCCTTCAGGACTTTGTTTACGAATTTGGCGATGGCGATACAAAAGCGGTCCAGGTTGGCGGTGCGTCCGGATTTCTTGTGCCCCGCAAAAAATTTAAAGATGCAGCTATTGGTTTTAAAGGGAAACTTGTCGGAATTTCGTTGCCCACCGGCGGTTCTATGATGCTTTTTAACAGTTCGCGTTCAATGTACAATGTGCTGGATAATTACCTCGAATTTTTCAGGGAAGAATCATGCGGTCAGTGTACTCCCTGCCGTGTTGGTTGCCAGCAACTGTTGCTGGGAATAAAAGCAGTAAAACGCGGCGAGAAGCCAGCTGCATATCTTGACAAACTGCTTCGGCTAACAGAAACCATGCAGTTAACAGCGAAATGCGGATTGGGACAATCTGTAGCCAACTCGTTTTCATCTATCGTTGAAAACTTTCAGGAAGAAATGATTTATTAATAAACGGTCAAAACTTGAATTATGACAAACAAAATCAATATAACAATCAATGGTTTTCCCGTTGAGATTAAAAAGGGGGAAACAATTATTCAGGCAGCCGATTCACAGGGAATCACCATTCCAACCCTTTGTTATCACAAAGATTTATGTGTGGCTGGCAATTGCAGGGTTTGTGTGGTTGAAGTTGTAGGACAAACCCGCTTATCTGCTGCCTGTGCGACTCCATGTGAAGAAGGCATGGAAATTCTCACCAACAGCCTTAAAGTGAGAAATTCGAGAAAACACATTATCGAATTGTTACTTGCAGAACACAATGCCGACTGCACCAAATGCTACCGGAACGGGAACTGCGAATTGCAAAAACTCTCGTCGGAATACAAAATAATGACCCAGGATTTCTTAGAGTTGGCCCCTTTAAAGAAATATTCCGTCGATATGTATTCGCCTTCGATTATAAAGGACGACAGCAAATGTATCCGATGTCAGCGCTGTGTAAGAACATGTGCTGAACTTCAGGGAGTAAATGCTTTGACTGTCGCCCACAAAGGAGATAAAATGAAAATTACCACGTTTTTTGAAAAAGCAATGCGCGATGTGGTGTGCACCAATTGCGGCCAGTGCGTAAACCATTGTCCCACTGGCGCTTTGGTCGAAAAAAATTATATCGAGGAGGTATGGGATGCAATAGCAAATCCTGCCAAGCATGTAGTTGTTCAAACAGCACCCGCAGTTAGGGTTGGTTTGGGAGAGGAGTTGGGGCTTCCGGCTGGTTCGAGGGTTACCGGGAAAATGGTTGCCGCCCTAAAACGTTTGGGATTCGATGCCGTGCTTGATACCGATTTTACCGCCGACCTAACCATTATGGAAGAAGGGACTGAGTTGCTCGCCCGTTTGAAAAAGGCGCTGGTTGACAAGGACGAAACAGTTAAGCTGCCTATGGCCACATCATGCTCGCCTGGATGGATAAAATACATCGAACACATGTACCCCGAATATCTCGATAACCTTTCAACATGTAAATCTCCGCAGCAAATGTTTGGGGCGCTGGCTAAAACTTATTACGCAAAAGCCCGGAATATTGAACCTGAAAATATAGTTTCGGTTTCGGTAATGCCCTGCACGGCAAAAAAGTTCGAAGCTTACAGGCCTGAGATGCACGACAGTGGCTACCGCGATGTTGATTATGTTTTAACCACCCGCGAACTTGCAATTCTGATAAAACAGGCCGGCCTCGATTTTAATAAACTTGAACCTGTAAAATACGACCGTTTAATGGGGGATTCAACCGGTGCTGCAGTTATTTTTGGTGCCACCGGCGGAGTTATGGAAGCTGCCTTGAGAACTGCTTACGAGTTGGTTACAGGACGTGATGTGCCGTTTAAAAACCTTAACATTGAACCTGTCAGGGGAATGGAAGGCGTAAAAGAAGCCAGTATAAAAATAGAAAATCCATTAAAAGAATGGGCTTTTCTGGATGGCGTTGAACTGAAATGTGCCGTTGCTCATGGCCTGATTAACGCAAAAACGGTAATGGACGCCGTAAAAACCGGAAAGGTAAATTATCATTTTATTGAATTTATGGCTTGCCCCGGAGGATGTTTGGGAGGCGGTGGCCAACCAATTCCAACCAGTCCGGAAATACGTAAAAAACGTGCAGAGGCAATTTATGCCGAAGATGGGGCTTTGGCCTTGCGTAAATCGCACGAAAACCCCGAAGTTCAGAAACTTTACAAAGACTTTCTGAAACATCCGCTCAGCGATGTTTCCCATCATTTGCTTCACACATCATACACCAAAAGGGAACGTTTTTAGCAGAAATAAAGGAGCACAACAAAAATCCGGTATTTTTGTTGCCGGATTTTTTTATGGCAAACATTTTTAAAATAAATATCGAAACCCCGGTTGGTTTTCTTGAAATAATTACTGACCATGATTTTTTATTGTCGGTTTCATTCGTCGGTAATTATCAACAATATCCAGGTTTTCAGCCAGTTATTCTGAATGAAACAGTTAAACAAATCACTGAATACTTTACAGGTATCAGAAAAGAATTCAATCTGAACATGAAACCTGCAGGAACAGATTTTCAAATTAAAGTCTGGGAACAAGTCAAAAAAGTCCCTTTCGGCAATACGTTTTCTTATTTGGAAATTGCAAAACTCACCGGTTCGAAAAACAATACACGGGCAGTTGGACTGGCAAACGGGAAAAATCCAATCCCTATTATAATTCCGTGTCATCGAATTATTGGGGCTAACGGAAGACTAACAGGATATGCAGGCGGTTTGGATAAAAAAAGATGGTTACTGAAACATGAACTGCAATTTTCGCATAATACAAAACTACTGTTTTAACCTGGCTGAATAATTCATTTATAATTATATTCACGCAAAAAATTTGTAATGTTTAAAAGCCTTGTTTTTTGCTTTCATATTTTGCTTCTGTCATACGGGTTAATTGGGCAAGAGAGGTATTCCGCATTGTCGTTTGACGAAATAAACACTGAAACTTACACATATTCGACAAAAGACGGCGAGAACCTCAAACTCGATATTTACTTGCCTCAATATGATTCCGAAACCGAACGGGCAACTATTGTTTATGTGCATGGCGGCGGGTTTAGTACCGGGAAAAGAGACAGCGAGGATATAAAGGAGTTTTGCAGTCAGTTGGCCGGATACGGTTATGTTGTAGCCTCCATTTCGTACAGGTTAACCCGAAAAGATAAACCCGGGGCTTTTGGATGCGATTGTCCGGCAAACGAAAAACTAAATACTTTTCAGGCTGCAGTTGAAGATGTTCAGGATGCCACTTTCTTTTTAATCGAAAACCGTGAAAAATTTGGGATCAATCCGCAAAAAATAATATTGGCAGGCAGTAGCGCCGGCGCCGAAACTGTTCTAAACACTGCTTATCAGCCACCTTATTGTTATGGGTTGATATCGGGCCCGGTTTCTTTTGCAGGGGTAATAAGCATGGCAGGCGCAATTCACGATACAATTTCTGTTTACAATGAATCGGCTGTTCCATCCATGCTTTTTCACGGAACCGATGATAATTTGGTGCCGTACGCAACAGCCCCACACCATTTCTGTGCAGAAGATAAACCCGGTTATATAATCCTTCACGGTTCATATACTATTGCGCAAAAACTTGAACAATTAAATACACCTTACTGGCTGCACACAACCTGTGGCGGCGGGCATGAAATGGCCAACAAGCCCATGACCGGTTATTTTAACGAAATTTTGGAGTTTTGCTACAATTATGTGATTAAAAACGAAAAAGAACCGAAACAAACCATTGTCGAAGGAACTCAGAAAAACAGCAAGTACCGTCAATTTGAATTCTGCAATAATTAAAACCGTAAACCATGAATAAAATCTTATTTCTGATTTTAACCCTTTTCCCGGCAACACTTTTTTCCCAGCAAATGAACATTATCAGTTTCAATATCAGGTATAACACCCCAAACGATAGTATAAACGCCTGGCCCAACCGTATTGAAATGGTGACCGGATTGCTGAAGTTTCATGAGGCCGATATCTTTGGTTTACAGGAAGCATTGATTGGACAGATTGAAGATATTCAAAACAAATTGCCTGATTTTGAATGGTTTGGCGTTGGCCGCGATGATGGTAAAAAAGTCGGCGAATTCTCCCCTCTCTTCTTTAATAAAACCAAATTTATTTTGATTGAAAACGGAACTTTCTGGCTTTCTGAAACTCCTGAAAAGCCCAGTAAAAGCTGGGATTCCTCTTTAAACCGGATTGTTACCTGGGGAAAATTCAAATCGAAAGTTACCGGAAAACAGTTTTTGGTTTTTAATACCCATTTCGATCACAGGGGAATGGAAGCAAGAAAGCAGTCGGCGATTTTAATTACCAGAAAAATTGAAGAAATGACACAAGATAAAAATCTGCCCGTTATCCTTACCGGCGATTTAAACCTAACTCCCGGGCAAGAGCCGATTGCGTTAATAAAAAGATATCTTTCCGACAGCCGCGAAGTTACTGAACAACCACCATACGGCCCTGTTGGCACATTTAACAGTTTCGACTGGAATGCACCGCTGGAAGACAGAATTGACTATATTTTTGTTCAAGGTGAAATTAAAGTATTAAAATATGCTGTTTTAACGGATTCAAAAGAAAAACGCTGGCCCTCAGACCATTTGCCGGTATTTGCCAGGGTTCAGTTGAACTAAAATCCTAATTTCTTCGTAAAATTCTTGAAAAAACCGGTGAATTCATAGTCATGGAAATCAAACAGAAAAATATTGAAAGTGCATTCTATTCCGATGGATATCAGCTTGGGATTCAGGTTTGTGCCGCAAATCTTGCTCCGGAAGCGATGAACTCTGCTATTTCGGAAATGTACAATTCTATCGACATTTTTATTGAAACTCTGTCAGAATTTGCTCAAAAACAGAATCAGCCGGTTCATTGCGCAAAAGGATGCGAATGGTGCTGCCACCAGCCGGTTTTTGCACTCGGTTTTGAATTGGAGTATTTGACCCGGCATATTGAAACCAACTTCGATACCGAAATTAAAAAAAGAATAAAATTACAGGCTGAAAACAAATTGAAGGCTTTTGGATTTCTTCGTGAGACCGAATTGCTGAATGCCAAATTTCCCTGTCCGCTTTTGGAAAATGGCGCTTGTATGGCTTATTCTGCGAGGCCAATGGCGTGCCGGATTTATTTGTCGTCAGATGTAAAATCGTGCCTTCGTTTTTTCAGGGAACCGGAAGATAAAACCAGCATTCCAGCCTTGCTCAATCTTCCTCTTCGGGCGGGAAAAATGATGAACGAAGGTTTTAAGGCAGCCCTCAAAACCAGCAGTTACGAAACTAAAGAATACAGGATTGAGGAGAAACTGGTTTGAACCTTGGGACATGGACTTTCAAAGTCCATGATTTTTTATCCATTGAAATAGTTAAAAAACTTCGACTTGGGAAAGTCAAAGTCCCGGCTAAACCTCTTCCATTTTTATCCCGGCAACTTCAAACTTATTTGCCAAAATATCGGGTAAAATGGGCCGTTTATTTTTTGTTAAAACAGTTGTAATCCGGGCATTTACCATCAATTGTTCATCTTTTTTCCTGACGATTTGCTGATTGAAA
Source organism: Prolixibacteraceae bacterium (assembly GCA_009773765.1). Taxonomy (GTDB): domain Bacteria; phylum Bacteroidota; class Bacteroidia; order Bacteroidales; family Prolixibacteraceae; genus Draconibacterium. Next base: position 39,570 of record WTWZ01000020.1, read on the forward strand.
ATGATTCGAAGTTTGCCGTGTTTGCCGATTTTTAATCTGACAAAAAAAACATCACCGGGGCGAAGTGGAAATTTATAATCGAGTTCGGCGCGAATTACTACCGCATCAATTCCATCGTTATGTAGTTGCACAAAATCCAACCCAACATAATTCAGAAATTTGTGGCGGCAGTGTTCCAGATAATTCTGATAAACAGCATTATTTACTATTCCCTGAATATCGCATTCATAATCGCGAACCTGCAGTTCTATTTCAAAATGATGGTCTTTCATACAGAATGAATTCACAAAGCGGTTTTAAATTTTCAATTTGCTGAGTAAACAAGTTTTGGAAATCCCACGAAAGTTTTAACCAGAAACCGGTGAAATCCGTGAACACTCTTTACAGGGCCAGCAAACATCATAATGCATTTTTTGTGAATAAGCGGAATTCCAGCTTCCTCGATGGTTTTCACTGCTGCTGGCGTATCTGACTGCTGCTGGACCCAAACCATTTTAATGCCTTTATTTACTGCAGCCCTTGCTATGATTTCTGTTTCATACTTCGGGGTTACAATAAAAAGATGTTCGACACCGGCTGGCAGATCGTCAACCGATTTATAACATTTAACACCCTGAATTTCATCAGCATTCGGGTTGATTGGGTACAGTTCAAATCCTTTTTCCCTGAGTTCTTTAAAAATTGCGCCCCCAAACTTTTTGGGATTGCGCGATGCTCCGGCCATTGCCATTTTTCTGGGGGCCAGGAAATCCTGAATTTGGTTTAAAGTTACCATTGCTATTTGTTTTTTGGTTATCCATTTATTGCATTGTCTTTGTTGCAGGGTTGCAATTTATCAAAAATTATGACAACCTTGATAACAAGAACCAATAACTCAGCGGGTATTTTTTTAATTCTTTAACCATGACAATTAAAATTAGGGCAATACAACTCTGTTTGGTGTTTCACCAAAACACTTAGTTTTCGTATGTAATTTTTTTCAGTACCTCCTTTTTGTTTTAAATGATTACCTCCGAATTCGGGAACGGAGTATTCCACCACGGGTTTCAATCCTTAATTTTTTGTAATTATTCGAGTAAAAATTCCTTCATTTGCTGTTCGGTGTAAGGAATGCTTATAAGGCATGTAATCAGTTCTTTCCATAAAGCCGTTATTGTTTGCTTTGAGTGTTCGCGCAATAATTTAACTACTTCTGCGCTTTTTTCGACAAATTGGTTTATCATGTGGGCAACTTGCAGCAACTGGTAGTAGTTTTGCATTGCGGTGTAGGATGCCATTGAGAACTTGTGCCCCAATTCATATCCCAGGTTCTTTTGTGTGTTAAACCCTTCGTTTTCAATTTTCCACCTCAACCTTTCGCCATCGGCAGTGCTTACCGCCACAGGTTTGCACTTCCGGCGCTGGCAGAGAAAGGTATGCCCTGCCGTGAACGAAAAGTGACCAAAACAGCCTGAATTTAAAATATTATAGCCCTGAAAAATACATTACAAACACAAAAACCTGCAATACTTCAAAGAACGCCTGTCCTGTTTTTCTTTCAGGAACATCAAAAACCGTCAATAAGTACATGGAAAAAAATCCCATTGGGACAGTGGTCAGGGATGTAGTTCAATCCCGATAGCTATCGGGAACTCATCGCTGGGTTCCCGAAAAAATCGGGACAGGTTATGCAGACCGCTCAGGGTCCTATTTATTATTCAGTCAAGTAAATTATCAATCTCTAATTTTAAGATAGGCAAATGTCTTACAATCGTTCCCCAGATAATTACATTGTCAATTTTATCGTAACCATGGATCACTCGATTGCGCATACTGATAATTTGTCGTTTACTCGATATCTCAATAGTTGAATCCAATTTCTCAATCCGACTCATTGCTTCTCCAATAATTTCAAACTCTCGTTCGACAGCTCTTCTCAGCATCTTATCTGCCATGTAAACTTTAAAATCACGTTTGTCCCCGAGATACTTTTGAATGGGATCAATAGATTCCTGAATATCAAACAGATATTTTTTAATCTCATTATCCATATAGCAAGGTCTTTGTTTGGTTAACGGAATTAATAAAATATGGATTAGACAAAGATTTGTCCGTAACTAAGTAATTGTTACGAAATAACTTGTTTATTTAATTACAAATATGTACCTTTCGGTCATGAAAGATACAGAGTTAATATCAAGTCGGCATAAAATTTTAGCTCCATTATTAGACGAGAAAGCTCATCGTTTGATGATTGCTGCGGAATCAAAAGTTTTAGGACATGGCGGTATTGGTATAGTTTCCAAATCAACTGGGGTTTCGCGAACTACAATTTCAACAGGTCTTAAAGAATTGAAAGAGCCTGATTTAATTGACAAGAGCCGTATTCGAAAAGAAGGAGGTGGACGAAAAAAATCGATTGACAAGTTGCCAGCTATTGAAAAAGAGCTTGATAAATTGATAGAGCCAACTTTGAGGGGCGAACCAGATTCGCCATTAATGTGGACAAGCAAAAGCTTACGCAAGTTATCAACAGAACTTAAATCAAAAGGATTCGATGTAAGCCACAAACTTGTTGGCGAAATACTTAAAAATAAAGGGTTCAGCCTTCAGGCAAATCGGAAAACAGACGAAGGGAAGAGCCATCCCGACCGTAATTCTCAATTTGAGCATATACACAATAAGATAAATGAATTTCAAGAATGCAAACAGCCTGTAATATCAGTAGATGCAAAGAAAAAGGAACTTGTAGGCAATTTCAAAAACAATGGCAAGGAACTACATAAAGAAAAGCAGCCGGAAAAGGTCAAGGTCTATGATTTCCTTAGTGATGCCGAAGGCAAGGCAATACCATATGGGATTTACGATTTGTTCCAAAATAAAGGCTGGGTAAGTATTGGGATTGACCATGATACAGCTGAATTTGCGGTTGAGACCATAAAAAAATGGTGGGCGAAAATGGGCAAACCAATGTATTCAGATGCTCAAAAGATATTAATAACAGCTGATGGGGGCGGAAGCAATTCCTCGAGAAGCCGTTTATGGAAAGCGGAGCTACAGAAACTGGCAAATGAAACAGGACTAATCATAGAGGTTTGTCATTTTCCTCCTGCTACAAGCAAATGGAATAAAATAGAACATAGGCTGTTTTCTTACATATCCCAAAATTGGAGGGGCAAACCTTTAATAAGTTATGAGGTAATTGTAAATTTGATAGCATCAACAAAGACACTCAAAGGTTTAGAAATAAACTGTGAATTAGATAAAAGAACCTATCCTACGGGAATTGTAATAACAAATGAAGAAATGAATAGAATAAAAATTGAAAGAAATGATTTTCATGGAGAATGGAATTATATAATCAAGCCAAACCAAGAATTAAAATGATTAATTTAATTCGTTACAGTTCCTAA
>WTWZ01000021.1 GCA_009773765.1 Prolixibacteraceae bacterium
ATGAAACGAGCATGACAAAATTTTGCCACACAGATGGAACATTATAAAGCGAGTTACATCGAATACCTTTAAAAATTAACAATTATAATGAGATGAAAAAAATTGTATTTACATTTTTGATTGTGATATGTGCCATGTCAACCTGGCCGAAAAACAAAAATTTCCCGTTGATTGGGGATAAAGCACCATCATTTACAGAAAATTCGACCAATGGGATATTAAATTTTCCGGAAGATTTTGGAAAAAGCTGGAAAATTTTATTTAGCCACCCTCTTGATTTTACCGCCGTTTGTACATCTGAATTGTGTGGCCTGGCTTACTATCAGAAAAAATTTGATTCGCTTGATGTAAAAATCGCCGTTGTATCCATTGATGAAATTGAAAGGCATTTATTATGGAAGGAATTCATGGAAAGAGTATTGAACGAGAATGATGAAGCAGTTAAAATCAATTACCCCATGGTGGCTGATCTTTCAGGAAAAATATCAAAAAAATATGGAATGCTGCATTATTCCATGAACGACAGAATGAATGTAAGGGGTGTGTTCATCATCGATCCGGATAATATTATACAGTCCATTTCTTTTTATCCCATGAATGTAGGCAGAAACCTTGATGAAATATTGAGGACTGTTGCTGCCCTGCAATTAACTAAAAAAGAAAATGTACTCACGCCTTATAACTGGAAACCGGGCGACGATGTGCTTGTACCCCACCAACCTTATACTTTGGATGAATTAAAAGAAAATCCGGACCTTAAAAATCAGTATTACAATAAAGGGGAATTTATGTGGTTCAAAAAAATAAATAAATAGAAAAAAAGGATGTCCGAAACCGGACATCCTTTTCACTATTACTTCTTTCCTTCAATTAAGCTGGCATATCGGGCAATTTCCAGGGAGCACGATAGGTATGGTTAATTAATTCGGCAGCAAATGCTTTTGCAGAAATTGGATCAGTCCAGGTTTTCTTGAACGATGGGTGGCCATCTTTGATTTCGAAACCATCTTTAATAACAGTCCTGATTTTTTCGTTGTCAGAAAGATTGGTGAATTCCATTTTTTCCCCGTTCCAGTCCAATATTTTATTGAGTGATTGCAAACGAACTGCAAGTACACCCATAACAACCATTTCGTTAAATGGCCCGGCTTCGCTGAAATCGGAAGCAGGGGCAACGCGGTTTTCAGGGCTTTCCTTACAAGCGCGTACCCAGTCCATTTCGTGTCCGCCCTGTGTTGCTTTTTCAATTCTTCTGCGGAATTTTGGAGCTTCAGGAACCCGGCCTGAAAGCAACCATGGATTTACCCCATAACAACCACAAATCAGTTTGTCCTTTGTTCCGTGGAAAATTACCCCGCCACCGCTGTCGTTCGGATCTTTGCCTGCCGGCCATCCCTCGGGCAACATTGGTTCAATACCGCCATCATACCAGTACACATCAACCTTTGGCATTACAGCGCCTTTTTTGGCGCCTTTCCATGGGCGCTTCGGAGTACGCGCCGGGAAAGTTAATTTAACTGCCTGCGAAACCGGTGCACAATCGTTCAGCAACAAGCTTGAATTTCCTTGCGCGTGAACCGGATAACCTAATTCGAGGCCAACAAAAACCGGGTGAAGAATGTGGCAAGCCATATCGCCGAGAGCGCCAGTGCCATAATCCCACCAGCCGCGCCAGTTCCAGGGGTGATAAATCTGGTTGTACGGGCGCATTTTTGCCGGCCCAACAAACAAATCCCAGTCGAGCGTATCCGGAACCCAGTCGCCTCTTTCCGGAGTATTCAAACCCTGCGGCCAGATTGGGCGATCGGTGAATGCTTCAACTTTGGTCACTTCGCCAATTTCGCCGTTGGCAAGCCATTCAGTCGTCAGGTTTACGCCTTCTCCCGATGAACCCTGGTTACCCATTTGGGTTGCCAATTTATGCTTCACCGCAAGTTTGGTGAGTAAACGCGATTCGTAAACCGAGTGGGTCAATGGTTTTTGAACGAAAACGTGTTTTCCCATGGTCATGGCTGTGGCTGCAATAATGGCGTGGGTATGGTCGGCGGTGGCAACAACCACTGCATCGAAGTCCTTGCCCTGCTCATCGTACATTCTGCGCCAGTCTTTGTACTTCCTGGCATTTGGCCAGCGATCGAATACCCCGTTTCCGGCGGTGTATTTCCAGTCAACATCACATAACCCGATGATGTTTTCAGATGCCAGGTTTTTTAGGTTGGCAAAACCCATACCGCCCACACCAACACCAACGATGTTGAGTTTATCACTGGGCGCTTTGTGACCTAATCCTGCCACAACATTGCTGGGCAGAATGGTAATCCCTGCAGCTACCGCTGCCGAAGTTCCAAGAAATGAGCGTCTTGAAACGGTACTTTTAGAATTGTTTTCCATAATAAATTAAAGTTTTAATTGGATAGGTATCTATCATTTGTTTTAAAATTCAAAAAAACCAGCTAAATATAGTGATATTAAAAAAATAGTCAAATAAAAAGTAGCTTTTGCAATAACTCAGTTGGTATTTTTTTAATTCTTTAACCATAACAAATAAAATTGGCAATACAACCCTGTTTGGTGTTTCACCAAAACAATTAGTTTTCGCATATAATTTTTTGTATTTATCCGAGTAAAAATTCCTTCATTTGCTACTCGGTGCAAGGAATGCTTTTAAGACACATTTTTATTGGGGTACAGGCCATCTGCCAGGATGCAAACAGGCAGGCGGGGAAAGTATTCCTCAATTTTCGCAGCCAAACGGGAAAAGGCTTTTTGTTCGCAATCCTGTTTCTCGAAATCCCGCCCCGGAAGGTTTTCAATAAATTCCGGGGCGAACGGTATGGCAAGCCCCGATGAGGTTGCCAGTTTGGCTTCAGGCACATAATGAAACCAGATGGAAACACCATTTTTGGACGTTTTTGTAAGGCAATGTTCACAGTGCTTATGGCCGAACGTGTGGGTTCCCGTGGCATCAACGGCTACAAAGTAGTATTTGCCAAGGAAACGGAACTCGCGCAATATTTTTTATTCAAAAAATTTACCTGCCAATTGTGCTTTGATTGTTTCAATTTGCACGGGCAATAAAACACGCAACACTTCATCAATAGTATCGGGACGGGGCAGCGCCATCTTGAAATGCCGGAAATAGTTCGTTGCAAAAACAGCATCGCGACGGTCATTGTTATAGGCGTTGCGCGAGGCCTTTTTAAGCAGGAACATGAACAATGCCCCCATAACAATCTCTCTCACTGAATATTAGATGCGCTTTCTGCTGTCGGTTAAACCGAAAATAGTCCAAAAAGCTCTGGAAAACGATTGGATATAACGCTTTTGATGCTGTAAACAATGATTTTACCTTTGTCGGCTGCTGAGGTTTTTTTTCTGTCCTCTCAATAAAAAAATCAAAAATATACGCGTTATATATTTGTATATCAAATAATTAACACGTATATTCATGTCAATGAAAAGCCAATAGTTACCCATTAACACCTTTTGGCAAAAAAAAGAACAAAATGAGAGAACACTATACTGAATACCTGTAAGTTAGGGCCAGGCGCTGCATTTGCCCACCGTAACAAAATTATCCGGGAAAATATTTTTATCAACCTATTATAACTAATTAGTTCTCAACAATATTTTTTTTTACGCCGAATTGCTGAAAAAACCGCGTAAAAAAAGCTGCCCAAATATTGAACAGCTTTATTCACTCTTAACTGAATAATCAATTCTTATTTTTTCTCTGCAACAGCAGTTTTTGCTTTATCGCCGCAACCTTCAGATTTTGCTGCTGATTTTTCGCCTGCGCAACCTTCAGATTTTGCTGCTGATTTTTCACCTGCACAACCTTCAGATTTTGCTGCTTTTGCTTCCTTTTTAGTTGCTTTTGCGTTTTCTTTCTCCGAATCAGGAGCTACGCTATTGTTGCCATTCATATCGGCAACAATTACTGTCTGCATGTTGTCAACTGTAATAACGTTTGAACCTGACATTGCCATTGAAACGCCGTAAACCGCAACTAATGCTAATACCAAAAATACTTTTTTCATGTTTTTCAAATTTTTAAATGATAAATAACGATTCTAATTTTAATTTAGATTCAATATTAATAACTAAATTTTAATCTTCCAAATAATATATTAAGATTAATTTATCTTTAGAATGAAATATTTGCTATAATGTTGTATTTCAGCGATATAAAAAATGTTAATAAAGTGTTAAACCCAATTATTCAATTTCCTAACCGACAAACCGCCTCCGGAGTGATTAACTCGTTAATTTCTGGTTCAGAAATAAAAGCCGATTTTATAGCAGCATTTTTGATTGTTATATTCTCTTGATTTGCCATTTTAACAATCAAACTGGCTTTTTCATAACCAATTTTGGGAATCAAAGCGGTAACAACAGCCGTTGAATTTTCAACATTACGTTTGCAAACTGCCTCATTGGCAGTAATCCCTGAAATGCAATGTACACTGTAACCAGGATTTGAGCGGTTGAGAAGCGTTAAACTTTCGAGAAATGCGTCAGCAATTAACGGCATAAACTGGTTGAGTTCGAGATTTCCGGCGCTGCAGGCATGTGCAATAATCTGATCGTTTCCCATTACCCGGATTGCAATTTGTGCAACAGCTTCGGGGATTACCGGATTTACTTTCCCAGGCATAATTGAGGAGCCCGCCTGTTTTGCAGGCAGGTTAATTTCGCCAAATCCGGCATCTGGCCCGCTTGAAAGCAGACGAAGATCGTTACTGATTTTAAGCAGGTTAGTTGCATGTGCCTTCAAAATCCCGGAAACCTCCACAAAAACATCGGTGTTCTGGGTTCCGTCAACCAGGTTTTCAGCGCGGGCCAGACCGATATTTGTGTTTTCCCGCAGTCGGTCAACCACCCTGAAAATAAACTTTTTTGGCGCGCCAAGCCCGGTACCGATTGCAGTTCCCCCCAAATTTACCACTCTCAACCATTCTTCGCATTTGTAAATCCGCCAGCGGTCGCGGTTTAAAGCTTCCGAGTAAGCGCTCATTTCGCGGCCAAGTGTTGTAAGCACTGCGTCCTGTAATTGCGTTCGCCCAATTTTTACAACATGTGAAAATTCCTTTTCCTTTTGCTGAAATGATTCCTGCAAGTTCAAAACACCCTGTTCCAATTCCCTCAATAATTTAATGGCAGCAATTTTCAAAGCTGTTGGATAGGTATCATTGGTTGATTGGTGCAGATTGATATCGCCGAGGGGGGAAATGATTTCATAACTGCCCGGGGGATTGCCCAAAATCTGCAATGCGCGATTGGCAATTACCTCGTTCACATTCATATTGGTGGAAGTGCCAGCCCCTCCCTGCAAAGCGTCAACCAAAATATGCCCATCGAGCAAGCCCTGGCTCATTTCGAAACAGGCTTTTTCAATTGCCCGTGCTTTTAATTTGTTTTCATCCCAAAATCCAAGATGAATATTGGTTTGTGCACATGCTAATTTTACTTCACCGTAAGCTTTGATAAGTTCAGGATGAACCATTCTGCCTGATAATTGAAAATTTTCAACTGCTCTTGCTGTGTGTATTCCCCACAAAGCACCGGCAGGAATTTGTTTTTCACCAAGGAAATCTGTTTCAGTACGGAATTTCATTTCCAATATTTGAATTTAAGTGCCATCTTATGAATGATTTTTATCAAAAATAAGAAACCTTTTCATGTTTAACAATACACGTCATCCAGACCTTCTTCCACCCGCTGAACCAGTTTTTCAGCGCGCAGACGGGCAATTCCGTTCATTCCGGCAATGGTTTCCCTTATTAATTTATTCCCGTTTTCAGCAGTTGCCGGGGAAGCAAAGTTTTGCAGATATTCTTTAAATGACGACAGCGCATTTGGACCGCAATGTAATTTGATGTCGCCGGGTTTGGCCAAGTCCATAAAATCCTGTCCCGTTCTTCCTATACGGTAACAGGCAGTACAAAACGACGGGATGTAACCCATCGAAGCCACATCGCGGATAACTTCGTCCAAAGAACGGTGGTCGCCCAAACTGAACTGGCCTGAAGGGTCGTCTTCAGTACCTTCCCCGTAGCCGCCCGGATTTGTGCGGCTTCCTGCCGAAATCTGACTTACCCCCAGGGCAAATGTTTCGCGGCGCATTTTAGCTGTTTCGCGGGTTGACATGATGATTCCGGTGTAAGGAACTGCCAGCCGGATAATTGCGACAATTTTTCTGAAATCAATATCTGAAACAGGAAATGGCGGGCGAGAGGCAATATCACTGTTTGTTGCAGGCTCCAACCGTGGAACGCTGATGGTGTGCGGGCCTATCCCAAATTTTTCTTCCAATTCGAAAATGTGCTGCATCATAGCCAAAATTTCAAACCGGTAATCGAAAAGTCCAAACAAAACGCCAATTCCCACATCGTCGATTCCAGCTTCCATCGCCCGGTGCAACGAAAATATACGCCAGTTATAATCACACTTTTTCCCGCCCTGATGAACTTTGCCATAAGTTTCGCGGTGATAGGTTTCCTGGAAAATCTGGTATGTTCCGATACCTGCATCTTTTAACTGCCCGAATTCTTCGGTTGAAAGCGGGGCGATATTCACATTTACCCTGCGAATTTCGCCGTGTTCAGTTTTAACATTGTAAATGGTTTTTATTGAATTGAGAACATATTGAAATCCCTGATTGGGATATGATTCGCCCGCCACCATTAAAATTCGTTTGTGTCCCTGTTTTATCAGCACTTCCACCTCGCGGGCAATGTGCCCCTGCGAAAGCGAGTTCCGAACAATATCTTTATTTGTTGCCCTGAATGCGCAGTAAAGGCATTCGTTAGCACACAAATTCGAAATATAAAGCGGGGCAAAAAGAACCAGCCTTTTTCCGTAAATGGTTTCCTTTACTTCGTTGGCAGCGCAAAAAAGTTTAGCAAGCAATTCGGGGTGGCTTATTCCAGTCAGTACAGCAACATCCTCAAGGTCCAGTCCTTTCATTAGCCGCGCTTTGGCAAGTACTTCCATAATTTTTTCAAAACCGGCATTTTTATTCGCTTCCAGAGTATCCCAAACTTTTTGTTCGTTAATAAAATCGGCAGGTAAGTTATACATGGTTGTAATTTTTTGTTGTCCTTGTTAAAAATGGTTGTCTTTGTTGTTTTTCAGAATAGAAATCAATTTTTTGCCAATCCTGATTTTACCGAAATACCCGGAATATTTCCAAGTTTTCCTGTCAGAATGCCCAGTTCGTCGGTTGTGGCGTCAATCACCAAAGTGATTACCGATGTGTTTCCCTTTGCATTGGGAAGTCCGGTACGGGCAAGTATCAATTCCGAGTGATGGCTCAAAATTTCGTTCACAACTCCCGCGCATTTCTCACGGTTTTCAATTACTATTCCCACAAAACCTAATCGTTTCATTTTAATTCAGATTTGAGATTTTGAGTAGTGGGCAATGATAAAATTCAGATTGAAAAGTAACTTTCCCATTTCAAAACTCTGTTATAAATTTCACTTATTAATTCTGGCGGTAACGAAATGGTGGTGGAAGAAGAGGTGTATTTTTTAAATAATGTAAAATCAGTTGCACTCTTTTTCCCTAAAGTCAGCCATCGCCTTCCCGCAGGATTTTGCTGTAAATTTAGTGGATAAACATTCAGGTTAGCATACCTCACATTGGGTTAATTTTATGTTGTTCAATATAAAAATCAGACAAAGGCCAAACTATTATTCAACAACTTCTATTTTTGTTGCGATGAAAAGTTTAAATGAAATACTTAACCAAAAAGATTTCAGCCGCGAAGAAATCAAACAATTGCTTCAACTCGGGGGAGAGGAGCGAAAACTGCTGTTGCGAAAAGCAAAACAGGTAAAGGAAGAAATGGTTGGCAACAAAGTTTATTTTCGCGGTCTGGTTGAGTTTTCGAATATCTGTTCGAAAGACTGTTTGTACTGCGGCATCCGAAAAAGCAACAAAAAAGTGGTAAGGTACAATGCCGGCGACGATGAAATTCTGGCTGCCTGCCGTTTTGCCTGGGAAAACAGGTTTGGCTCCGTGGTTTTACAATCGGGCGAAGTAGCCACACCTGCTTTTGTAAAAAGGATTGAAAACCTGCTGAAAAAAATCAAACAGCTTTCGAGCAATGAACTCGGAATTACATTGAGTTGCGGCGAACAAACCCGCGAAACTTACAGCCGCTGGTTTGAAAATGGTGCGCACCGTTACCTGCTTCGGATTGAAACTTCAAATCAAGGTTTATACTATAAAATTCACCCCAGAACAAAAAAGCATACTTTTGAAAAACGGCTGGAAGCGCTGCATTTGTTGCGCGAAACCGGATACCAGGTTGGAACTGGCGTAATGATTGGCCTGCCTTTTCAAACTATTGACGATTTGGCCGGCGATCTTCTTTTTATGAAGGAAACCGATGTTGACATGTGCGGAATGGGGCCCTACCTCGAACACGAAAACACCCCATTGTTTCAGTTCAGGCATTTATTAAAAACAAGACAGGAACGTTTTGATTTGGCGCTGAACATGATTGCAGTTTTAAGGCTTATGACACCTGATATTAATATTGCTGCTGCCACTGCGTTGCAAGCCATCGACCCGGGAGGGCGCGAAAAGGCGCTTATGGTAGGCGCTAACATTATTATGCCAAATTTAACCCCGTGCGAATACCGGAAAGACTGCCTCGAAGCGCGCATTGAACTGGCCGGTTGCGAAATTGGCTATGGCGAATGGGGAGACTCGAAGCATTTCAAACCAGTTCAGGGTTTAAAGTTTAAGGTTTAAAGTTTAAAGTTTAAGGTTTAAAGTGAACATTAAAAATGGCCGGCAACACTACTCCGATGTAATAATTACGGAAATAATGGGAGCATTTTACCTGAATAAAACAGCATCCTGTCCAGAAAAAAAAGTTTGCCGAATCACCGGGGAATTCAAACAGTGTAACTTAAAAGCTATATTTGCCTTAAGAATTGATTAAAAAATGCTTGAGATTGTAGTATTAACCTTACTTATCCTGATAAACGGATTTTTTGCCTTATCTGAAATAGCCCTTGTTTCGAGCAAAAAAACAAGACTTGAACAGCAAATGTTAAAGGGAAGTAAGGGCGCGCTGACTGCCCTTAAACTTTTGGACAATTCTGAAAGTTTTTTATCGGCAATTCAGGTTGGAATTACCCTGATTGGAATTGTAACCGGGGTTTATGGCGGAATGAACATTGCCGATGATATAACTCCCTTTTTTGAAAAGATAGAACCAATTAAGGAGTTTGCCGGTGAAATTGCTTTAACGATAACCGTCATTATCATCACTTACTTATCCATTGTAATCGGAGAATTGGTCCCGAAAACAATAGCGCTGAGCAATCCCGATAAAATTGCCATTCGCGTTGCGCCAATCGTTTATTGCTTTAGTAAAGTGTTTTATCCTTTTGTTCGTTTACTTTCAATCTCAACCAGTTTTATAAATAAACTTCTGGGGGTTAAAAAACAAAACTACCGCATTACAGAATCTGAGCTGAGGCAAATGATTAAAACCGCATCCATTGAAGGTGTGATTGAAAATGACCAAAATATATTGCACGAAAAGGTTTTTTATTTTGCCGATAAAAAGGCAAAACACATTATGACCCACAGAACAGAAGTGGAATGGGTTGATCTGAACATGCCTGCCGCTCAGATTTACGAAGAATTACTAAAGTGTCAGCACAGTAAAATAATCTGTAGTGAAGAAAATTTAGAAGAAATAAAAGGAATATTAAATGTGAAGGATTTTTTTAAATCTGTATCATGCAAAGCTGAGTATTCAATAACAGATTTTATCAGGGAACCCGTAGTTGTACCTGAAAGCGCTGATGCCCAAAAGGTCCTGAATTTGCTGCGCCGGAATAAAACGCACATTTGCTGCGTGGTAAACGAATTTGGGGGTTTCGAAGGGCTCATAACTTTACATGATATCATCGAGAATATTGTAGGCCATATTTCAGAAGATGATGAGAATGAACCCGATGTTTTTATCAGGGAAGACAATTCTGTTTTGGTAAACGGGGATGCGCCCATTGAAACCTTAGGTGAAATCATCCCTGATTTTACCATTGATTTTGAAACTATAGATTATTCAACTGTTGCAGGTTTTGTACTCAGCCATATCAACAGGATTCCGGGCACAGGCTATAAATTCGAGTATCTCGGCTGGCAGTTTGAAATTGTGGATATGGACAAACAGAAAATTGACAAAATCCTGATTTCGAAAAAGCAGAAATGACATAATCAGAAGTACGGCTTTCCACTGTTATTACTTTCCCAAACCCGGCGGGCAGGCATGTTTACTGAAAAATAATTCCTATTTTTAACCCTCACCATTATTACTGTAATAATAAATTACATGGCCAAAACCAAATCGCTTAACGAGGAAATGAAGCTGCTTACCCGGTACCTCACAAGCACCAGCCGCACCCCATAAAGCGCCAAATCTTGTGGGAAAGGAAAATGCTTCGAGAACACTACAGTAACACCGGTACAATTTGCGATTTATGAATATATTTGCGCTGCAGTTGTTATAAAAATCTTAAAAACAGCGCTATTTCACAATGTAAATTATACTGGGCAGTATTAAGTAAACATCTTTGTCAGTGCAAAGGCACTATTTGAAAGATTGGCTCAAATTATATTAAAAATTGATTTTGATGAAAATGGAAAACAGTAAAACAGGATTATGGCACTCACTTGAGGGCAACGAAGTTTTTAATCTCATTGACAGTACGCCGAACGGGCTTATATCAGATGAAGTTAAAAAGCGGCTTTTAAAATTCGGGCCAAACCAGATAATAAGAAAGAAAAAAGATGGCATAGTTAAACTTCTCTGGCGGCAAATCAACAATCCGCTAATATGGGTCCTCATTGGGTCGAGTACTTTAGCCACGCTATTGGGAAAAATAACCGATGGGCTGGTAGTGCTTTCGGTTGTAGTGGTAAACACAATAATTGGTTTTATACAGGAGTTTAAAGCCGGGAAAGCCATTGAAGCGCTGAACGAAATGGTTCCTGAAAATGCAAACGTATTGCGTGATGGCAGGTATATTACGGTTTCGGTATCGGAACTTGTGCCGGGCGATATTGTACAACTGGCTGCCGGCGACCGTGTGCCCGCCGATATGCGGCTTATACACCAAAAAAACCTTACCGTTGAAGAAGCTGCCCTAACCGGCGAATCTGTGCCGTCACAAAAAAATACCGCCCCTGTAAACGTACAGGCTGTTTTAGGCGACAGGAAGAGCATGGTTTACAGCGGCACCCTGGTAACAACGGGCACGGCAACGGCGGTGGTTGTTAAAACCGGTATGTCAACAGAACTGGGCAAAATATCAGATATGCTCAGTGAAGCCACCGATTTGGAAACGCCGTTGACAAAAAAACTGGCCACCATTGGCAAATACCTTACCGTTGGTATTGTATTGATTACCCTTTTAATTATGTTAGTTGGCACCATACGCGCCACAAATTTCGGTATTGAATTGGGAACAGCGCTAAAAGACAGCCTTGTTTTTGCAATTGCTTTGGCAGTAGGGGCAATACCTGAAGGGCTGCCGGCGGTAGTTACAATAGCCCTGGCAATTGGAGTGCAACGCATGGCCAAACGTAACGCTATTATTCGCAAACTCCCGGCGGTAGAAACCCTGGGCAGTACAACCGTGATTTGCTCCGACAAAACCGGGACGCTTACAAAAAACGAAATGACCGTCAGTGAATTATGGACTTATCAAAGCAGCATTCAGGTTTTAGGGGTAGGTTACAACATATTGGGTTCTTTTCAATTTAAAGGATATAAAATTAAAACTATACCCAAAGATGTCGAAACCTTATTAAAAAGTGCAGTTTTATGCAGTGATGCAAATATTAAGCCCAATGGTGAAAATTTCGATATATCGGGCGACCCCACAGAGGTGGCAATTATTGTAGCTGCTGCAAAAGCTGGAATTTCTGCCGACGAATTTCGTAAGGAAAACCCAAGGGCCGACATAATCCCATTCGATTCCGGACTACAATACATGGCCTCGCTCCAATCCAATAAACAGCTAATCTTAAAAGGGGCTCCCGAAGTTATACTAAAACGTTGTAATTGTAACAGTTTCCCCGACAGCTTTAATATACAAACCATAACATCCCAAATAAACGATTTTGGTGCAAAAGGAATGCGGGTATTGGCAGTCGCACAAAAAACCTGGGACAAACAGGATCATAATTTAACACTTGAAGATACCGATGACGGGTTCGAATTTGTGGGACTGATTGCAATGATTGACCCGCCGCGTACAGAAGCAATAGCCGCAATTAAAGATTGCCACAGGGCTGGCATTGAAGTAAAAATGATTACCGGCGACCACAGGGAAACTGCCCGTTCAATTGGCATGCAACTGGGTATTTCAAGCGATGGCAAAGTACTGACTGGTTTAGAATTGTCTGAAATGGACGACAATGATTTAACCAAAGCGGCATCTTCGGTGAATATCTTTGCCAGGGTTGCCCCGGAACATAAACTTAAACTTGTAAAGGCATTGCAGGGCATAAACCAAATTGTAGCAATGACCGGCGACGGGGTTAACGATGCCCCATCGCTTAAACAGGCAAATATTGGCGTAGCCATGGGCATTACAGGAACATCGGTGTCCAAAGAATCGGCTGATATCGTACTGGCCGACGATAACTTTGCCAGTATCAGCGCCGCCGTGGAAGAAGGCCGAAAAGTGTACGACAACCTTCTGAAATCGCTCGCCTTCCTGCTCCCTACAAATTTAGGGCTTGCCTTTATCCTGATTTATGGCATCATGTTTTTCCCATTTAACCCTGTTACCAGTGAATTGTTGTTACCGATGCTCCCTACCCAACTATTATGGATAAACCTGGTTGCAGCCGTTGCCCTTGCTTTACCGCTTGCATTCGAAGTAAAAGAGCCAAATGTTATGATGCGGCCACCACGCAGGCCATCAGCCCCGCTTTTTAACAACTTCATTACATTCAGGGTGGTTTTTGTTTCCATATTAATGACTATCGGTACAATTTTACTTTTTAAATTCGAGTATTATACAGCACTAAACAACGGGATACAAGCGCCGGTTGCCCTTTCAAAGGCTCAAACCATCGCTGTAACCTTTGTTATTATGTTCCAGATATTCTATATGCTTAACTGCAGGTCGCTGAGAGATTCGGTTTTGAAAATTGGCGTGTTCAGCAACAAATTTGTCTTCTTTGGAATTGGGGCAGTACTTGTAATGCAGGCTTTGTTTGTTTACACAGCTTTTTTCCAGAAAATTTTTGGCACAGCTTCACTTGACCTGCGCGATATAGCATTATCGGCGCTTGTAGGTTTTTTAATTTTCCCGGTTATAAGTATCGAGAAATGGCTGTCGAAAAAAATCTTTAAAATTTGATCCGTTATTATTTTCGCTGCAATTTGGACATAAAAGGGGATTTAAACCGCCTCCGGTACTGTTTTCCTGATATATTGGCATGATGAATCCGAAAGCGTATATTATTTAATGTAAACAACTTTTCTTTCCTGATTTTTTTATCTTGCGAAACAATATCAAAAAACGATGTGGCAAAAGAGAGAAATCATAGGCGAGTTGTTAGGGACTTTTATTCTTGTGGTATTTGGCTGCGGGTCGGTGGCAGTAGCAGTTTTGTTCAATGCCCACCAGGGGTTGATGCAGGTTGCTCTGGCCTGGGGAATCGCCGTAACGCTGGCAATTTATCTTACCCGCCATTTGTCGTGCGCCCATCTGAACCCTGCCGTCAGCATTGCCATGGTTGCCAGCGGCAGGATGAAAGCGTCCAAACTGCCGGTTTATCTGATTTCACAATTTATAGGTGCATTTTTGGCCGGATTGCTGCTCTTTTCCCCCTCAATTGCTGACTATGAATAAGCAAACGGAATTATACGCGGAGCAGCAAACTCAATACAGTCGGCAAAAATGTTTGGCGAATATTATCCCAATCCTGGCAGTGTCGCAATCTTTTTGTTTATGTAATTGAGCCTGCCATGAAATCGAAAACAACGGAATGTGATTGTAAACCGAAATAATTTAAACCAAAACAGAAAATGAAAACAACAAGATTGATTTTGATTGGCGGATTTTTAGGCGCCGGTA
The DNA here is from genome assembly GCA_009773765.1 of Prolixibacteraceae bacterium. GTDB lineage: Bacteria > Bacteroidota > Bacteroidia > Bacteroidales > Prolixibacteraceae > Draconibacterium. The sequence continues at coordinate 14,127 of WTWZ01000021.1, forward strand.
AAACCACGCTTATATGGGAAACAGCTTCAAGGCTTACAAAGTCGGGGTTAAAAACAGGGCTTGTAACCAACGACCAGGCTCCTGATCTGGTTGACACGGCATTGCTGAAACACCAAAACCTGAACATTGCCGAAGTTAGCGGAAGTTGTTTCTGCTGCAATTTCAACGGGTTGAAAGATGCCCTTGCCCAGGTAAATACCGGCAAAGATACCGACATTATTATTGCCGAACCTGTTGGCAGTTGCACCGATTTATCGGCCACCATTCTGCAACCCATGAAAAAAATGATGCAGGGCCAGCTTGTTATCAGCCCGTTTACCGTGCTTGCCGACCCACTGAAACTGATCGAAGTTCTGAGTAAACGGCCACATATTATGCACCCGGGAGCGGCTTATATTTTTCTGAAACAACTCGAAGAAAGCGACATCATACTTATTACAAAAACCGATACATTAACTCAGCAGCAAACCAGTGAAATAATATCAATGACAAAAGAGAGGTTCCCGTTTTCAGAGGTAATGGCAATCAGTTCGGTTACCGGCGAAGGAATTGAGGAGTGGCTGAAACTGGTTACCACCCGGACAGATGCAGGAAAAAGAATTACTGAAGTTGATTATGATATTTATGCCGAGGGCGAGGCAGTGATGGGCTGGCTGAATGCTTCCCTAAGCCTGCATGGCAACAATATCAACTGGGAAAATTTTGGCGAAAACCTGATGAAAAAACTTGCCGTGAAATTCGATGGAATTCATGCGCCGGTTGGGCACGTTAAAATTATCATCGAAAACGGAAAGGATTATTTTACCGGAAATCTGACAGGTGGCCCGGAATCACTTTCATTCCGGGGAAAATGCGGAGTTGCCGGGGAAGTTCAGATGATTGTGAATGCCCGTGTTGAAATGTCGCCGGAACAGCTTGACAAAATCATACGGGATGAAATTGCCGAAGCCGCAGGAACCCTGATAACCATAGCAGCCTCATCGTGGAAATGCCTTAGTCCCGGGAGGCCCAACCCAACCTGGCGTTTCAGCGAGGTGGTGCCGGCCTGGGAAAAATAATAGTAATAAAGTTGAATCCTTAAGATTGGTAAGTTTTATTCACCCATTGTTTCATTAAATAAAATAACTTTGCTTGATGTTATCAGAATGGCTTGTTGTACTTAATAAAATACGCTGACAAGTGAATTTCAAGCGGTTTCTTTTTAATGCCTGTCTGTTTTCAATATTATTTTTGTTGATGAATTTCGATGTGAAGGCACAGAAAACTACCAACATCTACCAGCTTTTGCAGCCCCTGAAAATTGACGGAATTCCCGATACACTTTTGTGGATTGGAGCAGATACGGCAGGCAGCTTTGTGCAGATGGAACCATTCCCCGGCCAGCCTTCCACTGAAAATACGGTTTGCCATATTGGAATACATGAACAGACTTTATACGCCGTTTTTTATTGTTATCAGAAAACACCGGTGGTAGCTAAAAACCAAAGCCGCGACGCACTTTCGAAGAACGACGATTTGGTTGCCCTGATTCTGGATACATACAACGATAAAAGAAGCGGATATGCCTTTTTTGTAAATCCCCTCGGTACACTGATTGATATGAAAATAAACGATGATGGCAGAAACATTGACCTGAACTGGGATACCGGCTGGTCGAGTAAAACCGGGACTTATGACTGGGGCTGGTTTGCCGAGTTTGAAATTCCGCTGGAAAGCATCAAATACAACAAAAATCCCGGTGATTGGGGCATCAACTTTGGCAGGATTATCCGTGCAAATTCAGAAACAGCATACTGGTCGGGGCAACTTACCGATGATTTCAGGCTTTCGCAGGGCGGGATTCTCACCGGCTTCGAGCTTCAGAAATCGAAAATGCAGCTTACCCTTTTACCATATATCAACCTGAAAAGTTCAACTGACGACAAACTAAAGGTTGACGGCGGTACAGACATCAACTGGCAAATAGGGTCGAATGTATCGGTGAATGCCACAATCAATCCCGATTTTGCCACGGTTGAAGCCGACAGGCAACAAATCAACCTGACACGGTATGAGTTGAGTTATCCCGAAAAAAGGGTTTTCTTCCAGGAAGGCAACGAAATGTACAATACCCGCATAAAAACCTTTTATTCACGCCGGATTCAGGATATCGATTATGGCGCGCGCGTCAACGGGAAAATCGGAAAAACACAGTTCAATGTTTTGAGTGTAAAGTCGCCCGAAGTTTTGCCCGACAGTACGTCGGCTTTTTTTACTGCTGCACGTGTAAAACACGATTTTTTAAAATCTTCGACCGTTGGATTTACATTGGTTAGTAAAGATGAGCCCGGCTATTCGACACGTTCATTCAGCGCCGACTATGTAATGAACCTTGCCAAAACTTGGCAGTTAACGGGGCAGTTTGTTGCCAGCACCCCAGGCAGTTTTTGGGAACACAGCGCATGGTACCTGCGGTTTGCACGTGAAAACAACATTTATCATTACCACATCAGGTATTCCCAGTTGGGTGAAAAATTCAGGGATAACGTAAACCAGACCGGGTTTATTACCGACGACGACCGCCGCGAAATCGACAGCGATGTTACCTACAAATGGTGGGTCAAAAACAACACTTTCGATTACATCGATTTACAGTCGATGAACAACATTTTCTGGAGTATTTCGGGTAAACTAAGAAGCTGGTACATTACCGAGTCGGTAAAATTTTACATGAAAAACAAAATCAGCTATTCGTATGCCTACAACAACGAGTTCAAACTTTACGAAAAGGAGTATCACAATTACAAACACATTTTCAGTCTTGGTTATAATACTGACGAATGGACCAATGCCACAGCCGGCTACACTTTTGGCCGCAATTTCGACAGGGATATTTCGCTTTTGAATGCGGGCACCCAGTTAAAGCCTGTTCGAAACCTTTCGCTAAGCTACACAGCCAACTGGGTGAAATTCACTCCAGATGAAGATGGAAATTCAACTTTTATCAATGTTTTAACGCTCGACTACAACTTTACAAAAGACCTGTGGCTGCGGGTATTTGCGCAAAACAGCAACGCCACCGATAAAATTTATATCTATGGTTTGTTTGGCTGGCGATTTAAACCACCGTTCGGGGCAGTTTACCTGATTTACTCGCACGACGAATTTCAGGGTGCATCAAATTGGGTGAAAACAAATAACCTTTTCTTTAAAGTTACCTTCCCGCTGGTGTTGCTTTGAGATTTTTTCCTGTGTTTTATTATTGAACGGGGGACTGCGAGTCACCCGCTCAATATCCTGTTCCAAATGCCCGAAAAAAGTAATGGGCAAACAACCGTTTACCTATTACAAATTTTAAGCAATGAAATATATCCAATAATATATCTCCTGAATTTTAGTGCTGATGCCCTGCGTGGCTGTCTTGTTTTTGTTCTGCCCTTTCGTATTTGCAGCAATCGGGCAACTTGTTGTACACATCATCAGTTGCTTTGTGGTGTGGTGTATCGTGCCCCACTTTGGCAACAGCAACTTCTATTTTATCCACACTGGTTTTGGCATCATCGAAAGTTACCTCCAGCTTTTTGGTTTTCTTGTCCCAATCTGCTTTCGAAACCCCGTCAATTCCATTTAAAGCTTTTTCAATGCGGCTTTCGCACATTCCGCAGTTTCCTTTCACTTTAATTTTTTCAGTTTTACCTGCCGCAAAAACCGAAGAAGCGCCCAACATAAACAGGGCAACCAAACTCAAAACTTTTGTTTTCATCTTTTTTAATTTTAAATGTTATTTAAATCTGTCATATAAACAGCACTCCGGAAGTTTTTTGTAAACCTCGTCGGGCGCTTTAAATTTTTCTGTGTCGTGACCTGCTTTTGCAACCGCTTTTTGAATTTCGTCGGAATTTGTTTTGGAAGAATCGAAGTTCAGGTGTAGCATTTTTGTGTCGGTTTCCCAATTTGCTGATTCAACTCCGGTAACCGATTTGGCAGCAGTTTCAATCCGCTCTTTGCACATTTCGCAAAGGCCCCCTACGCTTACCATAACATGTTTTTTGTTAGAGTTTTTAGTTGTTGCCGGTTCAACCCCTGTTTCCATTTCTCCATGTTGATGACCTGTTGAAACATTTGTGCCTGACGGGTTCATCATGCTTGTTTTCCCTGCCAGTTGTGCTGCCGCATCTATACTGAAGGTCCCATTGGTTACAATTTCCTCACCTTCTGCCAATCCATCCATCACTACATAAGCATCTTTCATTGCACTCCCGAGGATGATCTCCCGCATTTTAAATGCAGGCTGTTCGGTGCCAGGCAACTTCACATAAACAACCGACCGCTTTCCTGTCCACAAAACTGCTGACTGAGGGATAATCAGTTGATCGCCGGAACCTGCCTGCCGTGATTGAATAATACCATTCACAAACATTTCAGGTTTAAATTGCAGCCCTGAATTTGGCACTTCAACTCGTACCCTGGTAATCCGGGTGGAAGCATTTACTACGGGATCAATAAAAGTTATTTTTCCGCTGAACGTTTTTCCGGGAATTGCCTGTGCTGTGAATTCGACATTCTGCCCCAATGAGATCCACGACAAATCTGATTCATAAGCATCGAAAATCGCCCAAACCCTCGATAAATCTGCCACTTCAAAAAGAACATCGCCTCTTGAAACATAATCACCTGTGTTCACTTTTCGGTTGGTTACGATACCCGGTGTTGTTGCAAATACTTCGAATTCAGTTTTTGTCGCACCCGATTTCTCAATTTCTTTAATCTGTTCATCACCGATCTTCCATAAGCGAAGTTTTTCCCGCACTGCTTCAAGCATTGCCGGGTATTTATCGGCCATTTCCAAAGCTTCGAGCAACTCTTTTTGGGCGGTAACCAACTCAGGTGAATAAATTTTGGCAATCAGTTGTCCATTTTTTACGTTTTCGCCGGTAACATTCACCAGCAGTTGCTCGATACGGCCCGGAATGTGGGCGGTTTGTGACTTCAGCAAACGTTCATCTACCTGAATTTTTCCAAATAGACGGACTTCTTTTGAAACATTTCCGCGGGTGGCCACCGATGTCTGAACTTCGGCAAGTTTCATGGCAGATTCGCTCATTTCGATGGCCTGATCATCTATAACCACATCTGATTTTAGTAAAGGAATCAGATCCATGCCGCAAATCGGGCAGTCGCCCGGTTCATCTTTTCTAATTTGCGGGTGCATGGAGCAGGTCCAAACATCATGTCCTTCTACTGCATGATCATGACCGTCATCCGTTATTTCAGTCTTTTCGGATGAAGGATTATGAAAGATAAGCCAACCCAACAGTAAGCCCAAAGCTATCAGTAAGCCACCTTTGATGTATTTGTTTGAAAATATCTTATTTGTCTTCATTTTTAATTTTATTAATATATAACCGTGTTCATTAGTTTTTCAGCTTTTGCCACAGCAGTATTGTAATCTGCAACTGCTTCGATGCGCTTTAATCCGTACTCCAGCACTTTATACTGAATTCGCAAAATTTCCTCAAAGTCAGTTCCGGTTGAAATAAAATCAGCCAGCAACAAATTAGCTGTTCTGTTGGCCAAATCAGTTTGTTCCCGGTAAAGTTCAACCCGCCGCGTTGCATCGTTGTAATCCTGAACAAATTGACGGTACTGTACCAAAAGCATGTTTTTCATTTCCACGGATTCCTGCAATGTTAATTCCTGTAAATATTTGGCTTCATTTTGCATGGCTGTGTATTTTTTACGATAAATTGGAATTGAAAAGTTCAACATGGGCATCACCATGTCTTTCCCGTTCATCATCGACGGATTGCCTGCCTGCTCTTTAATAACCATATAATTCAATCCGACACCCACCATTGGCAAGCCCATTTTACGTGCTTTTTCTTCCATTGCTGAATAGGATTGTTTTTCAGCTTCAAACATGGCCAACATCGGATTGTTGCGGAGAATACTGTCAGCTATTGCCAACTCTGGCACAGAAAGCGAGTCCATTTCCAGCGAATCCGGAATTTCAATATTTCTGTCCTGATCACGGTTTAACAGTGATTTAAAGTTTGTTTCCTCTGTTTTTAACTTTTCAGTCAGAAGTGACAACTGATTTTTCTGATCGAGTATTTCCATCCTGACCTGCAGCACATCGGCTAATCCTGTTGGTTTGGGAGCCATTCCTGCGGAAGACGCAGATGACATATTGGAAACCGGTTGTGGTTGTCCCGGAGCGGCAGGCTGATTGTTCATTCCACCCATTCCACCGGGGTTGCCTGGGATGGAAGGCGTTCCCTGCATTCCTGAGCTGGAAGAAGCTCCGGAAGAACTTCCTGAAGATGACTGAAATTTAACAAGGGTCAGTTTTTCAATCGATTCGAGCAAAACAATGTTTTGTTTTAGCAGAGCAATTGCATGTTTGTATTTTACCATTTGGTACCAACTGCTCTTCACAATATAAAAAAGTCCGGCCTTGTTTTCCTGAAACAATTCGAACTGAGCTTTGGCCATCAATGAAGCTTCATCTTCGGCTAACTTTAAAGTCCCGAACCAGGGAAACATTTGCATTACACTTATATTTCCTATCTGGTTTCCGCTAACCAGTTCCATCGGTTTCAGATAAAATCCCAATGCAGCCTGGGGCTCCGGAAGTGAACCAACCTGAGGAACCTTTTCCAGTGCGGCCAAATATTGATTAAATGAAGCCTTCACTCCCGGATTGTTTTGGGCAGCAATTTCAAGATAGTCATCCAAGCCCAAACCGTTGTGGTTTTGTGATAAACCCGGCTGGTAAATAAACAGTAAAACTGTAATTATTATAATAACCTTTTTCATCATTCAATATTTTCAGAATTAATACCTTTCCTTTCCATTCTTTTTACTTCTCCTTCACGCCAGAAGCATTGCAGGATAGGTACCACAAACATGGTCATGGTTTGGATAATCATACCTCCAAAAGTTGGAATTGCCATCGGAATCATTATATCAGCACCTTTTCCGGTTGATGAAAGTACGGGCAACAGGGCAATGATGGTAACAGCGGTGGTCATCATGGCAGGACGGACACGTTTACTCCCGGCAATTACAACCATCTCCCGAACTTCCTTTACAGTTTTTGGCTGTCGTTCTTCAAATACCTGGTGAATGTAAGTTCCCATTAAAACACCATCATCAGTGGCAATGCCAAAAAGTGCAATAAAACCGACCCACACTGCAACGCTTAAATTGATGGGATGTATCTGAAACAAATGACGCATCTCGACTCCTGAAACTGAGAAATTGAGGAACCAGGGCTGACTGTAAAGCCACAGCATTATAAACCCTCCGGCAAAGGCTACAAACACTCCTGAAAAGTGAATCGACGAAGCGGTAAATGTTTTAAACTGAAAATAGAGTAAAAGAAATACCGCGATTAAACTGATGGGGATCACGATTGCCAGCCTTTTGGTTGCCCTGATCTGGTTTTCGTAATTTCCGGCAAAAGTATAGCTTACCCCTGCATTCAAAACTAATTCTCCCGATTTGATTTTTTCTTTCAGAAATTTTTGTGCATCCTGCACTACATCTACTTCGGCACGTCCTTCAACCTTATCAAAAATCACATAACCGTTCAAAAATGTATTTTCGCTTCGTATCATTTGCGGGCCACGGGTGTAGGTAATATCGGCTAGTTCGCCAAGCGGCACCTGGACTCCTGTCATTGAGGGGACAAGGATATTTTTTATATCTTCAGGTGTCGAACGCAATTCGCGCGCGTACCGAACACGGATTGGGAACCGTTCGCGTCCTTCAACCGATGTTGTCAAACCCATTCCGCCCATGGCAACCTGTAAAATCTCCATTACATCTTCCACCGTCATTCCGTAGCGGGAAATCGCCGGCCGGTTAAGCTTTATTTCGATATACGGGGCGCCGACAGCACGGTCATAAAAAACAGTAGGAGCTTTTATCGATGGCACTTCCTTTAATAACGTTTCCAGTTCAATCCCTGTTTTTTCAATGGATTCCAAATCAGGGCCAAAAACTTTTAGTCCCATTGGGGCCCGCATACCGGTTGACAACATTACCAAACGGGTTTGAATGGGTTGTAACCGGGGTGCAGAAGTTAGCCCAGGGATATTAGTAACTTTTACAATTTCATTCCAGATATCGTCGGGCCTTTTAATTTCGGGCCGCCACTGCCGGAAATTATCGCCATTTTTGTCCTCAATCAATTCTTCTCTGGTTAATTTCCGGAATCCATCGCGTTCGCGGTTGTATGTGGAGCCGTCGCGGAGCAGAAAGTTGCCTTCTTTATCAACTTTGAACTGTATTCTGTGCCCGTTTTCATCCAGAATATATTCAGGCAAATAATTAATTGTGTTCTCAAACATTTGCACAGGCGCCGGGTCCAGGGCCGAATTGATGCGCCCCCATTTTCCAACGGCAATCTCCACTTCGGGAATGGCCGATAACCGTTTATCAAGTATTTCAACATACTCACGATTCATTTCTATTCCGGCATGTGGCATACTGGTTGGCATCAGAAGAAAGGAGCCTTCGTCGAGTGTAGGCATAAATTCTTTGCCCAGGCCAGGAAACGTTTTGCCGAAACTTTGCCAGGCAGCCGTTTTCTGAATTCCTTCGGGCATAAACCCGAAAACACGGTGAACGCCCTGCCATGCCAATATTCCGAACAGGATAGTTGCTATTGGTAAAAACATAAATGTCCATTTGTTTCGCAACGACCACTTCAGAATTGGCACATAGAAATACACAATCAGTGAGAGACTTGCCAGTACAAGGGTAATGGTGAGCCCAACAAATAAATAATTGGTGAAATTATTGATATGAGCGCCAAGCGGCAACCATTCGATGGCAAGAAAATATACTGCAAACAACAGGGTGATGGCAATATTAATAAGATTGGTTAAATGTTTGCGGTTTTCCGGCCATCGGGGAGACATAAGGTTATTAATGCCAATTGCTGTGAGCGCCAATGCGGGCCATATTCCCCAAATTGCAACAATCACCATGCCCGCACCAATCAGTATCAGGTTAAAAATCCTGCGTGTTTTTTTTGTATCTAACCGGAAGTTGAAAAAGTAATAAGCCAACATGGGCAGCACAATCATTCCCAACAGATAAGAGGCAAGCAACGCGAACGTTTTAGTAAAAGCCAGGGGAGTGAAGAGCTTTCCTTCAGCGCCTTCCATTACAAAAACAGGGAGAAAACTCACCACAGTTGTAGCAAGTGCAACAGTAACTGCAGCACTCACTTCAGAAGTGGCTTTATAAATTACTTTTACAAGGTATTTCCCACGGACATTTTTGTTTTCGGGCATCTCCAGGTGCCGGATAATATTTTCAACATTCACAATCCCAATATCCACCATTACACCAATCGCAATGGCAATTCCTGAAAGTGCAACAATATTGGCATCAACACCCATCCATTTCATAGCAATGAAGGTCATCAACACACCAACCGGTAACAAAAACGAAACAATGGCAGAGGCCCGAAGATTAAAAATCAACACAATTATTACGATAATGGAGATTAGGATTTCGTCCGACAAAGCGGATTCCAAAGTTCCGATTGTTTCCTGTATCAAACCCGTACGGTCGTAAAAAGGAACAACTGTAACTTTTGAAACGGTTCCATCCGGTAATATTCTGGAAGGAAGTCCCGGTTCAATTTCAACGATTTTCTTTTTGATATTATTGATTACTTCCAAAGGATTAGAGCCATAGCGGGCAACAACTACCGCTCCCACGGCTTCCGCGCCATCTTTGTCCAGGCCGCCTCGGCGGGGCGCTGGGCCGAAAGTGGTCTTTGCCACATCGCGTATCCGTACAGGCACATTGTCGCGAACGGTAACCACCGCTTCATTCAGATCATCCAGGTTTTTTATGTAACCCAACCCGCGGATAACATATTCCACTTTGTTTAATTCGATGGTTTCGGCGCCAATGTCCAGATTACTTTTGCTCACTGCTTTCATCACATCCATTAAGGAAACGTTAAAAGCTTTAAGCGCATTTGGATCGACATCGACCTGATATTCCTTAACATAGCCGCCAATGCTTGCTACTTCTGAAACTCCACTGGCCGATGATAGTGAATATTTTACGTAAAAGTCCTGAATGGTGCGCAACTCCTGTGGGTCCCAACCACCGGCAGGTTTGCCAGTTTTTGGGTCGCGGCCTTCCAAAGTGTACCAGAAAACCTGTCCAAGCGCTGTTGCATCGGGCCCCAGCGAAGGTTGAACTCCCTGCGGCAAAGTACCGGGAGGCAGCGAATTGAGTTTTTCGAGAATGCGCGAACGGCTCCAGTAAAACTCAATATCATCTTCGAAAATCAGGTAAATAAACGACATGCCAAACATAGAAGTACTGCGGATGGTTTTTACTCCCGGAATACCAAGTAAGGAACTGCTTAGCGGATAAGTTATCTGGTCTTCAATGTCTTTTGGAGAACGGCCCATCCATTCGGTGGCAACAATCTGCTGGTTATCGCCAATATCGGGAATGGCAACGGTTCCCAGAAGAATGAATACTACCAATAGCAGCATCGAAATCATCCGGTGTACCAGAAAGTATTTGACTATTTTATTCAGCATATATCAAAAAATTTATGATTCAAAAAATTATGAAGAATGGATTTTGAAGAAGTTTAAATTTCAGCACAAACCTCTGTTATTCATAATAGAATCATAAACGATATAACTGTTTAAGGGCAAGTGTTTTTTGAATTTTGGGAGGGGGCGGAGAATCGGTGAATACCAGAATTGTATGCTTTGATTTCTGCGTCTTTGATAAAAATTCCGGCATTAATTCAATTCCAATAATTACAAATTCGGCAAGAACCGGAACATTCGAAATTTGAGGCATTGAATAATCCTCTTCCAAATTATAATATTGATTTTCATGGTGACAGCAGTCTGCATTACCACAGCAGGAACCCGCTTCTTTATCAAAAGCAATTGAAATCAGATCGTTTCTGCAATAATGTTTGGAAACAACCAAGCCAATTGATGAAATCAATAACAGGGCAGATAAAATAATATGGCTGGCTTTTTTCAACATTTATAATTAGACACATCAAAGAAACGGAATTATTTTAAAAATGTTTTATGCAAGTTCTGTATTTTGAAATCGTTAACAATAACGAACAGAAATATTTTTTGTTCTCTTAAAACGGCAAATACCTTCACTGCAAGGCGTAACCCCCAATTTTACTTTTTTAATTGAGCGGGCGACTTGCAGTCACCCGCTCAATATCAAGCTAACAGGTTTAAAACCCCCCTTTCAGCTTTATCCCGCTCAATGTTTTAAAATAATCACATTCCATTTCAATTACGCTCAATTTGGTATCGAGCAAAAACTGCACTTCGGCAAGATATTCCTGAAAAGAAATTTGCCCTGCCTGCAAAAGTTCAAGGGCGCCTGAAATTACCTCCTCGTTGCCTAAAACTTCTTTAATTTGAAGCATGTTGTTTTGCAAACTTTGGGCGTTGTTGTACAAAGTGGCTGTTTCGGCGGCTAGGCCATTTTCGGTTTGCCTGTAAACTGCCTTCGATACTTCGGCCTTTAAACGCGCCTGTTTTACGCGGTTGCTGTTCTGCCACAGTGGCAGCGTGATTCCGCCATGAACGCCCCTCAAATGCTGGTTGGCCACCGACTCCGATTTGTAGCCCGCCTCAAAAACAGGAAGCGTGTTCTTTTTTTCAAACCTTATCCTGGCTTCGGCTTCACCCGTGCCCGCTGCAGCCATCAACAACGCCTGGTTCTGCGCCTTTACCCGGCTTACGAGCGAATCGTACTGTGGGAGCAGCCAGTTTTCGGGATATTGAAAAACAAGTTTTTCAAGGCTTGAGCCTCCGTTAATTTGCCAGAGCTGTTCCCTTAAAACCGCAATATCGGAAACCGTTTTCTGAAAGTCATTTTGCACCTTGATGTTTAAAATCTGAGCTTTGTCATAAACAGGCTTTGAAAACTCACCGGCTTCGAACCCGGCTTTCATCATTTCTGTCAGTCTTCCGGTCTCGGTTTTCAGGTTTTTCAGTAACAATTTTTTCTGTTCCAGCCGCACAATATCAAAATAAACACTCCGGGCATTGTGCAACACTTCCTGTTTTTCCATTCCGGCCATAAGGTTCACCTGCAAAAACTGTTGCTTTTTAATATCGGCTTTCGAGGTATAATAACCCGGCGCCCTGAATGGCTGAACCACCTCAAATTCCTGCAGGTTCCCGGCAGCGCCGTTGTCACCCCACAGGTATTTATAAGTTACCAGCGGATTATCGGGGTAAATGTCGGTTTTCAACCCGGCCTGTTCAGCATCCGTAAATTTTTGCATTGCTGCAATCCGGAGGTTTTTTTGTTCAACGCTGCTTAACAGGCTGTCTAAATCCTGGCCTGCCCCTTCAATAGCAATAGCAACCAGGCCTACTATAAAAATCATGTTTCTCATTGTTTCCCTTTTTTTGATTTAACGAGGTAAAACACGGCCGGAACGATGAATATATTCAGGAGTGTGGATGTAAATAATCCACCAAGAATAACCACCGCCATCGGGCTTTGGATTTCATTACCAGGCTTGTGGCCGGCAAAGGCCAGCGGTATTAGTGCAAGCCCAGCTGTTAAAGCAGTCATCAGAATTGGGTTCAACCTGTCGAGTGAGCCTTGCGTAATTGCTTTCAAAAGTGGCATACCCTCTTGCATTAGTGCAGTGTATTTCGACACAAGTAAAATACCGTTCCGGGTGGCAATGCCAAACAGTGTTATAAACCCGATAATAGCCGGAATGCTTAACATACCTGACGTAAACAGGATGCTGAACACACCGCCAATTAAGGCCAGCGGCAGGTTCAAAAGAATTACCGCCGACACTGCAAGATCGCGGAATTCAACATACAACAACATAAAGATGACAAAAATGGCAAGAATGGATGTGTAGAATAACAGGCCGGCAGCCTTTTCCTCGCTTTCAAACTGTCCGCCATATTCGATGTAATATTTCTCGGGCAGGGAAATGTTTGTTCCAATGGTGTGCTGCACATCGTTTACAACGCTGCGCAGGTCGCGCCCCGATACATTGGCCGAAACAACCACTTTACGCTGCACATTTTCGCGGCTGATGGTATTGGGCCCCGATGCCGATACAATATCGGCAACTTCGCGCAGCGCCACTTTGTTGCCGTTATGTGTGTCAATAAGTATGTTTCCGACCGATTCCACTGAATTTCGGTAAATGTCGCGGTAGCGCAAAACAAGGTCGAAACTCATGTTCCCCTCATAAACCTCCGACACTTTTTCCCCGGCAAATGCAACATCGATAAACTCAGCAAATTTGTTAACCGGTATCCCGTGCTGCTTTAGCATTTCACGTTTCGGTTTTATTTGTAACTGCGGTATATCAACCTGTTGCTCCACGTTAACATCTACAAGCCCTTCGATTCCGCTGATTTCCGATTTTACCTGGTTGGCCAGCGAGAACATTTTCTGTAATTCGGTCCCGTAAACTTTAATGGCGATGTTGGCGCGGGTGCCCGATAACATGTGGTCGATGCGGTGCGACAACGGTTGCCCGATGGTAATATTAATTCCCCTTACTGTTCCCAGCCTGCTGCGGAGTTCTTCAAGAAATTCTTCCTTCGAACGGTCGGCGAGGGTAAACGGCACATCAATCTCAGAAGAAAACACCCCCTGTGCATGTTCGTCAAGCTCAGCCCTGCCGGTACGCCGTGCAACGGTATTTATCTCGGGCATGCTGAGCATCTCTTTTTCGAGCATGAGGTTCAGTTTATTGCTTTCGTCAAGTGATATGCCGGGCAGGCTAACCGTACTTAGCGTCAGCATACCCTCGTTAAACTCGGGTAAAAAAGTACGTCCCAGTGAAAAAAGCACAAACAAGGAAACCACAAACAGGGCAGTGGCCCCTCCAATAAGTATTTTTTTATATTTCAAGGCACTTTCCAGCGCCCGTGCATACCAGTTGTTAAGCCAGCGCACCCAGCGGCTTCCTGTTTCGTGCCGGGTAAGTTGACCGGGGCTTGTAAGCATATAACTGCACATCACAGGGGTAAGCGTAATCGCCACAATCAGCGAGGCAAACAGCGAAACAATAAATGAAATGCCAAGTGGTTTAAGCATCCTGCCTTCCATCCCCGACAGGAAAAACAATGGTACAAATGCAACAAAAATTATAAGGGTTGCATTAAGGATAGAAGCCCTGATTTCGCTTGAGGCATAATAAATCACCTGTAAATTTGGCTGCTGCTCTTCTTTTGGCTTTTTGAAATTCTCCTTTAACCGTTTCAGCACAACGTCAACATCGATAATGGCGTCGTCAACAAGCGAACCAACTGCAATAGCCATTCCGCCGAGCGACATGGTGTTGATGGTCAACCCAAGAAATTTTAAAGTGATTACTGAAACCACCAGCGACAAGGGTATTACAATAAGCGAAATTATCGTGGTGCGCACATTCAGCAAAAACAGGAACAGGATTATGGCCACAAAAAAGCCGCCTTCAATAATCGCCAGTTCAACATTTTTTATTGCACGGTTGATAAAATCGGACTGCCGGAATACATCGGTGCGAACGGTGATATTCTTTGGCAGCGATGCTGAAAGCCCGGCAATAGCTTCGTCAATCCGTTCAGTAAGTTCAAGCGTATTGGTGTCAGGTTGTTTTAAAACGGTCATAATCACGGCGGGTTCGCCATTCAGATAACCTGCCCCGATTTTTGGCGCTGCCCCGATTACCACACTTGCCACATCGCTGATTGCAACAGGCTGGCCGTTGCTGATTTTTATGACCGAATTACCAATATCGGCGGTATTGCTGGTACGAATCATCCCGCGGATTACATACTCGTTCCCAAAATCGTTCAGAAAACCGCCTGTGGCATTTTGGTTCAGGTTTTTGCAGGCTTCGAAAAGTTCGGTAAAACTTACCCCGTATAAATTCATTTTTTCAGGGTCGGCCTCTACTACATATTGTTTATAGTCGCCGCCCATAACCACCACCTGCGAAACCCCGGCAATAGATAGCAACCGGTTGCGTATCTGCCAGTCGGCAATTGTCCTTAGTTCCATTGGCTGAACCGAATCGGAAGAAACGGTAATTATCATAATCTCGCCAATAATGGACGACTGGGGTGCAAGTGTTGGGTTTCCTGCTTCGGCAGGCAATCGGTCGGCAATGGTCGCCAGTTTTTCGGTTACAATCTGTCTCGCCTTAAAAATGTCGGTGTTCCAGTCAAAGTCAACCCACACAATCGAAATGCCGGTAGCCGATGAAGACCTTACCCGGCGTACATCAGTAGCTCCGTTAACCGAAGTTTCGATTGGAAAAGTTACCAGCCTTTCCACTTCTTCAGTAGCCATTCCGTGTGCTTCGGTAATTACAACCACAGAAGGCGCAGTCAGGTCGGGGAACACGTCAACCTCCAGTTGTGTGGCAGTATAAACCCCTCCGACGAGCAGGATGAAGGACATAAACAGCACCAGCAACCTGTTCTTTAAAGAAAAATCAATGATTTTATTCAGCATGACTTTTCAGTTTAATGGGTGTGCCCGTGTAAAGGCAATTCGCCGGCCATGGCCGCCAGTTTAACCTGGAACGCCCCTTTTGTAACAATACGTTCACCAACCGATAAACCGCTGTTTATCTCAACCCTAAGCCCGTCGTTTGCGCCTGGTTCAACCTGTCGTTTAATAAATGACTCGCCACCTTTTTGCACATATACGTAATAAAACCCCTGCTCCTCGGTAAGCGCCGTAAGCGGCGCCACAAGTGCATTTTCCTTTTTGCCCGTCAGCAAAAATGCTTCGAGGAACATACCTCGCGAAAGTATTCCATTGTTTTTAACCGAAAACAGTACCGGGAACCGTGTGAAATTACCGTCAATTACGGCACTTTTTGATTTTATAGTCCCATTCAGGTCGCCAAGACTGAAAATATTCCCGCCGGAAGTTTTAAAATTGGCTTCGAAAATACCACCTGCCTTTGCATGGTCTGACTGGTTAATATAGGCTTCAAGCAAAAGCTGTTCCTGTTTGCTTACCGTTGCTACCGGTTGGCCTGAGTTGATAAACTGGCCGTTGGTTACATTCACTGCCGTTACAAAACCGCTTGCAGGCGAAACAATTTTGAACCCGCTTAGGCCGACAGTATTCGCTAACTGATAGTAGGAAACCGAATCCTGTTGGTAGCGGTTTTTCACCGTTAAAAAATCTTTGGAAGCAACAACCTGTTTTTCGGCAAGCGGTTTCACCCGCAGATAATCGGCTTTGCTTTTTTCAAAATCAATGCGGCTTTGTTCCAACCTGACTGTAAAATTCCCATCTACCCCCGAGCCGGTAACAAAGGCGAGCAATTCTCCTTTGGCAACGGCCTGGCCGGGAACCACGCTGATGCGCACATTACCGTCAACCTGCGAACTGACGGAAAACTCAGCTTCGGGCTGGTTTTTTACCATTGCAGAAGTATGAATCACGGAATGAAAACTTTCAGGAACGATTACCGATGTGGCAAAATCTGTTTTCCAGGCCTGTTCTTTCAAAAAGGTGATTTCGTTGCCTGTAGCCGATTCCACCTGTGATTTTGTTGCCTCGGAAGCGTTGGCATAAATTTCCAGTTCGCCTGTATTGAACGTGGTTTTGCCTTTTTCGGTTTCAATTTCAAAAATCAGGCTGCCTTTACCAGCATCCTTTGGTTGCAGCGCAGGCTTGAAAATACCGGGCGATGTGGGCCCGTCAACAGAACTCCGCAATCCCTTTCCACCCTGAATAAGGCTGACAGTTAGTTTTCCGGAGGTGAGGGGGCGGTAAGTTGCGAGGTCGGTAAAATGGGCGGCAAAAACGCTGGTTTGCCCGGCAACCAGAGCCGGAAACTCGACAAACAGTTCCAGCGGGCCGGAAAACAGGGTGTAGCTTAAAGTAACACTTTCGTCGTTGTGGCTGTGTTCTGCCCCTGCTTCTGTATTTGCCCCAACCACATCGTGCGTGTGCCCTCCCTGCGAGGTTTGCCGTGAATTACATCCTCCCAGCACAAAAAACAGGGAGACTATTATAATATATTTCATTTTAAATTTGATTTTAACGGTGAATTTCCGGGGAACGAGTCCCCGGAAAATAAATTAATGCTGATGGTCATGGCCCTGTTCATGGGCATGATCGTGTGCCTTTTCAGCGCTGTCTATTGCAGTCAGCGAATCGGCAACAGAAAACTCTACCTGTCCGGCAGGAACGCTGTCGTGCGTGTGTTCAGTCCCATCGTGAACATGAGTGGTTCCGCCATGTTCATGAGTGTGTGCGGCATCCTTATTTTTAGGGTTCCGGCACGATGTGGCTGCAAACGCCAAGTACGTCACAACCGTTAATAAAAAAATGATTCGTTTCATATACTGAATTTTAAGCCTGCCTGTACTGAATATTTCAGGCTGACCGGTTAAACAAAATAAAAATTCAAACATGATTAAGCAAAAACGGGGGAGCCCTCAGTAAAGCGTTAACAGATGCAGGTTCGGGGGGAATTATGAGAGGAAATTCCGTGAATTTCAAATCTTCGAAAACAGGCGGTGGAATTAAATTCAATAACACTACATTGTTTGGAAATGCATGGAGCTCAAAAAAAACAGTATTATGGCAGTAGCGTTTAATTTTCAGAAAATCGTAACCATGAACAATGGAAGTATGGAAATGAAATGGGGCCGAATGTCCTTGTTTTTCTGAACCTTCTGCTGGTGTACCATGATGATTGGGCTCTTCTTTGCCATGCGAATAAGTTGCATAAAAATGGTGTACATATTTTTCACCAGCAGTAAATAAAACAATATCATGATGGCAGTGTGGTATTATCCCATGGCCGACCACCATCAAAAAACTAATCAGCAAAATTATGTTGTAACATTTAATTTTCACTCCGCTAAAATAGAAAATGAATTTAATACACCAATTTTATTTATATCCATATCAATAAAAAAACGGCTGGCACAATCTGAACCAACCGTTTTTGTGAATGAATTTACCTGTTGCTTATAATATATGCATTCCATCCAAAACATCCATTACGCTTTTTACCGAATTGGCCGAATCGTGGAGCAATTGTAATTCAGCGTCATTCAACGCTACATTAATAATTTGCTCAACACCGTTTTTTCCAAGTTTAACAGGTACTCCAACAAACATATTATTGAGGCCAAATTCACCTTCAAGTTTAACACAACAAGGGAAAATGCGTTTTTGATCCAAAATTATGGCCTCAACCATTTGTGCAGCAGCCGAACCTGGAGCATACCACGCTGAAGTCCCCATTAAATTCACCAATTCCCCACCGCCCGATTTGGTGCGCTCAACAATTGCATTTAATTTTTCGGCTTCAATTAACTCAGTTACCGGAATTCCAGAAACTGTGGTGTAACGAGGTAGCGGAACCATAGTATCGCCGTGCCCGCCCATAAGCAAGGCCTGAATATCGCGCGGTGAAACATCCAATGCTGCGGCAAGGAAAGCGCGATAACGGGCAGTGTCTAAAATACCGGCCATTCCCATAATTTGATTTCTTGGTTTTTTTGCTGTAATGTAAGCAGCGTAAGTCATCACATCCAACGGGTTGGAAACAATTATAATTTTGGCTTTTGGCGAATATTTTACCACGTTTTCGGTAACATTTTTTACTATACCTGCATTGATTGAAATTAAATCGTCGCGGCTCATTCCGGGTTTCCTCGGAATACCCGATGTAATAACAACTACTTCTGAATTGGCTGTTTTGGTATAATCGTTTGTTGACCCAACCAATCGTGTATCATAATAATTTATTGGAGCAGTCTGCCACAAATCCAATGATTTTCCTTCTGAAATTCCTTCTTTAATATCAAGTAAAACCACTTCCTGGACGATATTTTTTTCGGCAATAATTTGTGCACAAGTTGCACCTACGTTTCCTGCTCCAACTACTGTTACTTTCATTTTGATTCTGAGTTTTTTACGTAATTTATTGTTATTTATTAAACAAATAAAACCAAATTAGTTGCAAAGATATATGATTTTAATTCAGTTTAAAATATAATGCAACCCCATAAACCGGTTTAACATTTTTATAAAATCAGTTTAGCCAGTAGGTCATTTTCAGCACCAGCGCCCTGTTTCGCGAGGCCCAGGAACCGGGAATAAAATTATCAGTATATACCAGAAAAATATCTGAAACGGGCTGATACCGCCATTGCAGGCGCATGTTAATATTCATATTATCAACTTGTTCGTTGTACTGTACAAAGGTTGTCCAGAACAATTTATCGGTAAATGTTACATCCATTTTTGGACCAACCAGCCATAATTTTGTACGCTCAAATGGTTCACCTAAGTCCATGTCGGTGTAATTAAAATTTACCGACATATTAATATATGGTTGAATACGGTATCCGAGTTCACCTGAAATGTACCGCATATTTCCACTGTAAAAAGTACCTTTAACCGCCTCTGCATTCCAGTTGAACAATGTTTTACGGGTTGACATGTAATGTACAAACCCGCCGCCAAAATTATATTTCGATCCGGCAGGCAAATAAGCATTGCTGGTGCGGGTAGGATCAAAGTCTTCTTCAAGCTCTACATAAGTATCGATATAACCAAACTCTAAATTGGATCCATTGTGAAACTCAAATTGGTAACTTATTACATTCTCATGTTCAATCTTATGAAAACCGGGATCATAATAATATCTGAAATCAACTTCGGGCCCATGACTGACAATGCGTTTATTTGGAACAAACAGGTAACTGATTTCGGGATTGATAAAATTATAACCCGTCCGCTGAATATAGCCAACTTCAGCTCGGTAATTATCACCAACCGATCGCTGAACCATTTCGAGTTGTACATGTTTGGTGCTGTAAGACAGGCTGGCTCCCTGCGCAAACTGTTTGGCGGGGTTTCCGGGTTGAAACGAACGGTGATAAAAAAACTTTCCATCCCAGACATTGTCCCTGCTTGCCAGGTTATAATCAAAACCTGCCACACGGTTATACATGGTTGTATCTGCCGGTTGGTTGAAATATTCCTTGTTTACAAAAATGAAACCAACATTGGATCGTGCAAAAATCTTTTTCTGTACTGAAGCAACAGTAAAATTTCTGGAAAGGGCCTCTTCGCTTTTCTCTGTGGCCATGTTTATAAAACCAATCCTCCAATCGTTGCCAATTTTGCCGCTTAACCTCGCGCCAGCTAAAACCGGCGCATCAAGGCCAATTCTTCGCGAAAAAAACGGGGTAATATTTCTATCGCCAAATCCTGAAAATAAGTCGCTGTTTTCAAGAAAGAATTGCCGCTTTTCAGGAAAGAAAAGTTCGAAACGATCGATATTGGTAACCTGCTGATCAACTTCTACCTGGGCATAATCGGGATTGTAGGTTAAATCGAGATTTATGGCTGTTGAAATTCCGATTTTTGCATCGAACCCAAAATCCTTCCGGTATTCGGCCCCTATACCGCTTTCGAAGTCGTTGGCATAACTTCCGAAAATGTATGGAATAAACGAGATTTGGGGTTTTGGTTTAGGCAATGGTCCATCGAATTTCATCACACCTGTATAAGCCAGCGAAGCGGTTGGGAATTGCCGCGGAACGGGCGCCCATGAAGATTTTTGGTTGGATTTTAAATCGAGCCGGCTGAAATTGACATTCCAAAGCTGGCTGCCAGCCGGGTAACGAAACGATTTAAACGGAATCCTCATTTCGGTAACCCACTTGCCAGGGTTTTGTTTTGTTTCCGATTCCCACTTGGTATCCCAATCGAGTGTCATTCTGCTGCCCCCGGACATTAGCCCGTCCCATTTTGCCCCCGAGGCCGAAACCCCAAACGAAAAACCGTTCGTTTGGTCGAGAAATGTGTCGAAAAAAATAAGCAGGTTATCGTTGCTCCCAAAATTAAAATCGCGCCTGAATGATTCCATGATGCGTTTCCCGGGAATGGTATCGTAAAAAATTTGTGCTATGTAAAGTGCTTTGCTGTCATAGGCCATCATTATTTCCGACTTCTGCGCCGCATATCCCGTATCAATGGGCAAAACCAGCCTGAAGTTTCCGGCTTTTTGTGCCACAAGCCAGTCATGCTCTTCAATTACCCCATCGATAACAATTTCGGATTGTAACTTTTTAATGTTGTAAATGAAATCTTTGTTAAAAGTATTGAGAACGGTATCGGCCTTTGTTTTGAACAAAGGATTTGCGCTTAACGAAACAACAACACAACTCAAAAGAAAAATCAGCAAAAATGGTTTTATCCTGCTCATGGTTTAAATTGATTTAGGCAACAGGCGGCAAAGATATTGAAATTGGTTGTTTAGATATTTTATTAAAGACAACTTTTTCATTTTTTAATTCGCATTCCCAAATACGGATTACAATCCAGCCTTTTGTTTTAAGCTTTTCTGTCACAAGTTTATCGCGCTGAATGTTTTTTTCAATTTTATTATCCCAATATTCTTTATTTGCTTTTGGTTTTGTATTTCTACAATTGTGTCCATGCCAAAAACATCCATCAACGAAAATTGCAGTTTTTTGGGTAATAAAAACAAAATCAGGATTTCCAAAGATTTTATAATTTCTTCGCCAGCCTTTTATTTTATGGCTTCTAAAAAAATGAATCAGTTTTAATTCAGTTGATTTGTTGCGACTACTTTTTACTTGCCGCATAATTTGACTACGCTTTTCTTTTGAGAAAACATCAGCCATTTTTATTAGTTACAGTTATCCAAGATTTATCAAACCCAATCTTATTTAGAATGTATTCTTTTTCAATTAAACTTGGTTTTTTTACATTGACTACTGTTTGTTTTGCAGGAACTTTTTCAATGATTGTAAATTGTTTACCACCAGATTGCCATGTAAATTTATGACTGTCATCTTTTTTGCAAAAACCTTCTAAATTTTTGCTTTTATTCCATTTCCAGTAATATAATTCAGGGTCATAACGTATTGTATCAAACTCAAAAATTACGACCTCTGTTAAATCTTCTGAACGAATTAAAACTATTGTCCTAAGATTTTTATAGGTTTCTCTAATTTTAGATACTCGCTCATTAAAAATATTTAGCACTAATTCGCCGGTTTCATTTGCTTTTTCTCCAGGATGAGCTATATATCCAAAGGAAAACTGTAAATCATTTCGCCCAGAAATTAATCTAACATTTTTCCTTCTTGATGGTTTTTTGTGTTTAACTGATTTCGCTCCCCAAGCAGTATTTCCTAAAACAATATCATCAAGTCCGACATTTGATGGTTTCCATTCTGCGCCAATAGAATTTGCAAAAATTTGTTCCCATTCTTTTCCTTCAATATCGGTTTCACCTCTTGTTGCTAAAATATAAATGAGTTGCTCCCCAACTAAAAATGGAAATTCTTTTGGAAATTCATTTAATTTAAATGGTGGAAGTGATTTACTTACGGTTCTAAGTCTAGGCGTTTTTCGTTCCATTACTATTTAGTATAATTTACTTCATAATCTCTTAATACAGAGGTCATGTCAAGTGAAGTGGCTACAAAAGGAATTAATTTTAAAATAACAGCTTTTACAAGATTAACAGGTACGGCATTTCCAGCTTGTTTTCTTGCTTGCGAATCTGGAACCACAATTTTGTAAGAATCCGGAAAACCTTGAAGTCTGAACATCTCACGCGGAGTTAAACGTCTTTCTCCATTTACAAGTAAATAATTGTATGATGCTCCTGCTCTTAACGCACATGAATACGGATAAGAACAAATGTTTCCAGACTTGTTTTCGTGCCAAATTGATAATTTGTATGCTGATTGATGTTTCTCTTTTCGTTTGTTCAAAATATATTCTGAAGCAAAATGTTTTGATTCAACTTTCTTTTCTAATATTTCCGACAGAGGTTTAAACGGTCTTATTGGAGATGGGAAACTAAAGAAAATTGGGTCTTTGTGACCAACAATTATAACTCGTTCTCTTTTTTGTGGAAGTCCATAGTCAAGTGCATTTAGAACTGCATATTGCACGTGATAACCCAATTCTTTTAAAGTACTTAGTATAACTTTTAGTGTTTTACCTTTATCGTGTCCGACTAACTGTTTTACGTTTTCTAATATAAAAGCTTTAGGTTTTTTATGTTCAAGTATCCTTGCAATATCAAAAAATAATGTGCCTCGAATATCATTAAAACCTTGTCTTTGTCCAATTATGCTAAATGGTTGGCATGGAAAACCTGCAAATAAAATATCATGGCCTGGTATGTCTTTTTCATCAATTTCAGTGATGTCACCAAATGGTTTTTCTCCAAAATTAGCTTCATAACTTATTTGACAGGAATCGTCAATGTCAGATGAAAATAAGCATTCAGGTATTAATTCATTCTCCTTACATACTTCTTCCATTGCAACTCTGAATCCTCCAATTCCACAAAACAGGTCTATGTATGTGATTTTTTCCATGAATTATTTTTTATAAAACAAATTTAAAATTTTAAGTACTTTATTCAATATTAAATCAAAAAAGATATCCCTAAAATTATCAACTATCCATGATGTCCACAATTATTCCTGTCAACTGAATTTGATTACAATTCAATCGGAACCCCGTTGTAAAAGTCGAGAATTTTAGTGCGGAAAATATACTCGTATTTGGCCTGAAGCAACTGCGACTGGGCAACAGTTAACTGATTTTTCTGCAGGTTGTATTCCACCGAATTTACCATTCCCACATTAAATTTTTCTTCAACATAACGGAAAGCTTCTACCATCGATTCCACTGCTTTTTCCGACGATATATAACGGTTCAGCGAAGCAAGAGCATTGGTGTATGCCTGTTCAATTTCCTTACGAAGCGTGTTGCTTGCGGTTTGCAACCGGTATTGGTAATCCGAGATTTGCAATGTTGCATTCGAAATGCCGTATTTCACCTGGAAGCGGTTAAAAATTGGAATGGCCAAAGTTAATCCCAGCGACGAACGTCCATTGTTTTTCAACTGATCTGAAAATGCAATGTCCTCACCGGTTCTATCGGTGTATTTGTTGTTGTAGAGGTTATAATAATTGGCATTAAAACTCAAACTCGGATAATGATTGCCCTTTGCAATTTCCAAATCTTTCTCGGCGCTTTTTACCCTCAACTGTGCAGCCTGAATTTCAGGGCGTACATTCAAAGCATTGTTATAAACATCAATTGAATTGTTCATCGCAAAACCAGCCCTTATTTCCGGTAATACCGGCTTCTCAATTTTAAAACTTTCGGCAATTGGAAGTTCAAGCATTTGGAACAAACTTAGATATGACAGTTGAACCCTGTTCTTTTCGTTTACTAATTGCAACTCTTCACGCGCCAGTTGTGCTTCAATTTCGAGCAACGCTCCTTTTGCCAGGCTTCCTGCGTCAACTAACTGCTGTGTGCGGTTTATCTGCTGTTTGGTAACATCAAGCTGTGCTTCCGAAACCAATTCCAGTTCTTCGGCAAAAAGTATTTCGAGATACATTCCTGCAATGTTAAGCATGATATCATCTTTTGCTTTTTGCATATCTTTTAAAGTGGCCTGAAAATCAAGTTCCTGTTTGTCGATGGTGTTGCTCAGGGCAAACCCATCGAATATGGTGAAACTGGTGCCTGCGCCTCCTGTTATACTTGATGAATTTACATTCTCGTAAGTATTCAAATAGGTTAACGACCGGCCAAAACTATTATCGTTTCCAAACTGTACATTCAGATTAGGCAACCTGTTTGCTTTTGCCTGGCTAACCTGGTTTTCGTAAAACTGGGTATTTAGTTGCTGCTGTTTAATCTGAATATTGTTTTCGAGTGCGTAGCTTATACATTTTTGCAGCGACCACACATTTTGTGCATTTGCAGTTAAACCACCGGCTATAAAAATTGCTCCTAAAATCAGGACGAATAAATGCTTCATTGTATTTCGTTTTTATTTTGACGTGCTAATTTATTTAATCTAATTGAATGCCTAATCAACATTATCCTTTACTGGTTTCAGCTTCTTTTATTTTTTTCGGATCGATTTTTTCTCCCTTTACTTTGTCCTCTTGTTTCAACCCTTCTGTAATTTCAATATTAATGCCATCCGACAACCCTGTTTTAACATATCTTTTTTCAAATTTCTGCTCTTCACCGGTTTGAATTTCAACAAACGACGAATCGTTTTCAAATTTCAGCATTCCTTCGGGAATCACCATCACACTGTCTTTTCGGTCGAGAACAATATTAGCGTTTGCGCTGTACCCTGCCCTGATGAACTGGCCTTCCTTCAACCTCACATCGGCTTTAATTTCAAACTGGATAGCGCCGTTTTCCTCTTTTCCTTTTGGCGAAATGTAGGCTAAAATTGCTTCAAACTTTTCCTTGTCTATTGCGCCAATTTCAAGCTCAATGGGCATACCTTCCTTAATTTTTCCAACTTCGGTTTCGTCCACTTTTCCTTCAAAAATCATGTCGTGCATATCAGCCACAATAGCAATGGTAGTTCCGTCGTTAAATGTGTTCGATTGAATAACCGAATTTCCAACTTCAACAGGCACATCGAGAACCATTCCGTCGTTATTTGAACGCACCAGCGTATTAGTAGCAGTTTTGGCTGTTTTTGTTACACCGTTTTTAATTAATTCGAGATTATTTTCAGCAGCGGTTAATTCTTCCTTTGCTGCATCGTAATTTACTTTTGCAGTTTTATAATCTGCATAAGAGATTACACTCTTATCAAAAAGTTTTTGCTGACGATCGAAATCAATCTGGGCATCTTCAAAACTGATTTTAGCCCGGTTTAAACGGGTTTCGGCGCTGTTCAGGTTAACCATGTCGGGGATAATCTTAATTCTGGCAATCACCTGTCCTTTTGCAATGCGGTCGCCAGCCTGCACAAAAAGCTCGTCAATTATCCCCGAAACCTGCGGTTTAATTTCAATTTCAAAACGCGGGACAACCGAACCGGTAGCCACTGTTTTCATAATTACATCGCTCACAAACGGCGATTTGGTTTCAAATACGTCGGGTTTCTTTTTCGATTTATTATAAAGGAAAAACAAGGTTCCCCCAAAAATCCCGACTAAAACGACTATTCCAAAAATTCTGATTACTTTTTTCATGACTTTTATTTATTAATTGTTTTCTGTTTAATTCTTTTTGATACTTGATACTTGATACTTGATACTTGATACTTGATACTTGATACTCGATACTCGATTCTGGATACTGGATACTTAATTTCTTTCTAAATTCCTTCATCCCTAAGGGCATCAATCGGTTTAATGCTTACCGCGCGTTTTGCAGGAACCAGTCCGGCAATAATTCCTGATATAACCAATACTGCCAAGGCGGCAACGGCCATTTGGAAACTAACCTCTGGCCTGCGGAAAAATACTTCATCTCCCCCGGTGCCCAATGCCATCCCTGCCAGTTCGAGCAGTCCGATTCCCAGCGACAATCCAATGTAGCCGGCAATTACAGTGAGGAAAACACTTTCAGCAACAATGTGCATGATAACATTTCCGGGAGTGGCGCCTATCGCGCGTTGAATACCGATTTCCTGAGTACGTTCCTTGATAATCACCAACATGATGTTGCTTACTCCAATCACCCCGGCAAGCAGTGTTCCAATCCCAACAATCCAGGTCAGAATCTGAATTCCACTAAACAGTCCCATGTATTTTACCCACTCCACTTCGATATTAAAAGAACCAATGGCCTGAACATCATCGGGTGCAACGTGGTGGCGCTCCTTTAAAAGTTCTTTTAAACGGGCTTCGAGCTGACTAACCTTTACTCCCGGAACTGACGTAACCGCAAAGAAATGAACCACATCGCCCATATTGTAGGTTTGCTGCATGGTTGAAAACGGAATCATTATCGACTCAGTTTTACGGTTGCCGTTAAAATTCATGCGGGTTTCGGGATGAACAACGCCAACCACCTGAAAATAAACACCGTTGATTTTCAGATATTCGCCAATCGGCTCCTCGTCTTTCCCGAACATCACTTCGGCAACACGCTCACCAATGATGCAAACCTTGCGTTTGTGCAGAATGTCGATTTCATTTATCAAACGGCCTTTTATTGGAGTCCACGGGTCGATTTTATAGAAATCGGGATAATCGCCGGTGATGTTAAAAGCTCCTGTTTTCTTACCCCTGATGGTATTATCGCCGCTGTTGGTGTTTGGCCCAAACAATTTTGGCGATAAATATTCTACTTCTTTTACATTTTCACGAATGTATTCGATATCCTTGTTTTTATAATTCCATCTTCTTCCGCGCTGAAATCCTTCGTACGGTTTGCTGGTTGGCTCGGTCCAGAAAAAAGCCGAGTTGGTAGCAAATGCTTTAATTCCGTCCATAATACCGTTCTCAAGTGCGCGGCCTGCACCCGACATTACGATAAGCATAAATATTCCCCAGAATACGCCGAATGCGGTCATAAAACTGCGCATCCTGTTTTTCTTCAGGGCGCTTAAAATTTCTTTCCAAAGGTCTAAATCAAACATAAAGAAGCCTCCCCCCTGCCCCTCCGGTGGAGGGGTGATTTATTGTTTCGATATATGTTTTTGTTTTCATGTTTTCTGTTAGTTTCTTATTTCCTTTTTTCCTTAAGCCCTCCCCTCGGGGGAGAGTTTGGGAGGGGCTTTTTTTATTCATCCCTCAGTGCTTCAATCGGTTTAATCAGGGCAGCCCGTTTTGCGGGAATATAACCGGCAATGGCGCCGGCGAAAATCAATAATGCTGTTGCCATTGCGGCCACATTCAAATCAACTGTTGGATTACGGAAAATGGTTTCGCCGTTTCCGCCGTTTGTAGCCGCCGAAGCTGAATATTGTTGTTCAACAATAAAATTAAGCCCTTCCATCAGCCCGGTTCCAAGCACCAGCCCAATGTAACCGGCAATGGTGGTTATCAAAATCGATTCAAGTAAAATCAAGCCGATTACCGAAGCAGGACTGGCTCCAATGGCTTTGCGGATACCAATTTCCTTGGTGCGCTCCTTTACCACAATCAGCATAATATTACTAACGCCAACCACACCGGCAATTAAAGTCCCGATTCCAATAATCCAGATAAAGATTTTTATGGCCTGGAAAATTTTCATGGTTTGAAGTACATCTTCCAGTTTATTGTAAGAGCCGAGTGCAGATTCGTCTTTTGCCTCGAATTTGTGTTTTTGTGCCATTGCCTCACGAACAGCAGTTTCAATGGCCTGGCTTTCTTCAATGCTTTTTGCATCAACCGTTACGGCAAAATTGTGTAACCGGTTCGACCCGTTAAATACCCGTTGACCAGTAGTTACCGGAATATAGGCGTTTCGGTGCCGTGTGCCGCCGCCTTCCTTGCAAATCCCTACAACCTTAAACGGAATGTTGTTCACTCTCACATATTCGCCAATGGCATTTCCGCCTTTAAAAAGCGCATCATAAATATCCTTTCCCAGAACTACCGATTTTCGTGCCTGCCTGATATCAATTTCATTCACAAAACGGCCTTCCATAATTTCGATGGATTCCACTTCCTGCAAATCGGGATGACAGGTAATTGCTGTGTAACTTCCATATTCGTTGCCATAGGAAAACATGTTCCCACTTATGAAATAGCGGCCCGAAGTTTTGTCAATTCCCGGAATATCTTTAATCAAACCATAATCGTCGTTAGTCAGCTTTATTTCCCTGCCTTCCTTCATTCCCTGGTAAGGGATGCTGGTTTTTCCGCTCCACAACCACATGGCATTTACTGCATCGCGGGTGAAATTCTCTGAAACACCATTGCTGAGGCCGTTTCCCGATCCCAGCAAAATCATGAGCATGAAAATCCCCCAGGCTACACTGAATCCGGTAAGAAAGGTCCTCATCTTGTTTTTTTTGACGGTGGCCAGAATTTCCTGCCATTTATCGATATCGAACATTGCAGTTTAAAGTTTTAAGTTGAATGTTTAAAGAAAAAAATGAGCTTGTCAGGCGGTTTCCAGTTCTTTCATATACTGGTGCTTCCATTGCATCAAGTCGCCGTTTTTGATGGTTTCGGCTACGCGGCCATCTTTCAGCCTGATAATCTTTTGTGTCATGGCGGCAATATCATGTTCGTGTGTTACCAAAATTACAGTAATACCATCGGTATTTATTTCTTTCAGAATTTCCATGACTTCATACGAAGTATGCGAGTCGAGTGCGCCGGTTGGCTCATCGGCAAAAATGATTTTTGGTTTCGAAATCAGCGAACGGGCAATGGCGACCCTCTGTTTTTGACCGCCCGAAAGTTCGTTTGGCATGTGTTCGGCCCATGGACGAAGCCCCATTTTATCGAGGTATTCCATGGCAATAATGTTGCGTTTTTTGCGGCCCACCCCTTGGTAATAGAGCGGAAGCGCCACATTTTCCATGGCATTTTTAAACGAAATGAGGTTAAACGACTGAAAAACAAAACCCACCAGTTCGTTGCGCAACCTGGCTGCCTGTTTTTCCGAAATGTTTTTAATCAGTTTCCCGTTCAGATAATAGGCTCCCTCATCGTAATTGTCCAAAATGCCAAGAATATTAAGCAATGTTGATTTTCCTGAACCGGAAGAGCCCATGATGGAAACAAATTCGCCCTGCTTAATTTCGAGATCGATTCCTTTCAGGACATGCAGTGAGTTACTGCCCATTACATACGATTTGTGAATGTTGATAATGTTAATCATACTGTTTAATTGTTACGGCTGTTTTCTTTTCTGTTTTCTGTGATAAATTTCTGCCATTCTTTTTAAAAACGCTCATTTTTTTCGACAAACAGGGGAATTTGAAGTGTGAAAGGAAAAAATCGCACTCTGAATCCATTTTTGCATCAAATCAGTTGAACATTTTTTATAACCATCGGACGCTAAATTTTAGAATAAGTTACAAACTCAAATTCACTAAAACCAAAATTTAGTGAATTCTTTGAGCCTTTGTGGCTTTGTGGCAACAAGAGTTTAAATTACTTTTGAATGAAAATTTAACTTTTATGGGATTCAAAACAATTTCATTAAAACTGCCCACCGACTTCACCCCTGAACAACTTCGGATTAAAATTTCGAAAGAGTTGCGCATCAGCGATTTTACTTTTCAGATTGAAAATAAAAGTCTTGATGCCCGCAATAAATCCAACATTTTCTGGCTTGTGCAGGTGGTTGTAAACTCAGCCGAAATTAAAGGAGGTGAAGAAGTTAACACCGAAACTTTGGAAATTCCTTACAAAAAACGAAAAGAGCTGATTATGGTTGTGGGTAGCGGACCAGCAGGATTTTTTGCAGCTTTTGTACTTCAAAAAGCAGGTTTTAATGTTACATTAATTGAACGCGGTTCGGAAGTCACTAAACGCGGAAAATCAATTCAAACCTTCGAAAAAACAGGAATTTTCGATGCTCAAAACAATTACGCTTTTGGCGAAGGCGGCGCCGGAACTTTCTCGGACGGAAAACTGACCTCGCGCTCGAAACACATTTCGCCGGAGAAAAAGTTTATCCTGTCAAGTTACATAGAAGCCGGCGCGCCCGATGAAATAGCGTACATGGCGCACCCGCATTTGGGAACCGACAATCTGAAAAAAATAGTCAGAAACATTCGGCTTTCTTATGAAGAACTTGGAGGCAGGATTTTGTTTGAAACCATGCTGGAAGATGTGGTTATAAAAAATTCAAAAGTCACCGAAGTGATTACCTCTCAGGGAATTTTACCAGCAGATGCGTTGTTTATTGCGTCCGGTCATTCCGCGTACGAAACATACAAAATGCTTATTCGGCGAGGAGTTCCGTTCAGAACTAAAAACTTTGCCATTGGCAGCCGAATGGAACACCCGCAGGAAATTATAAACATGGCACAATGGGGCCAAGTAAAACTGCCTGGTGTAAAAGCTGCCGACTACCGGCTTACATCGACCGCCGATGGTAAACACCAGGTTTTTTCGTTTTGCATGTGCCCGGGTGGAATTGTGGTTCCCGCAGCAGCTTATCCCGAAACAAATATTGTAAACGGAATGAGTTTTTACAGCCGTGGTGGAAAGTTTGCCAATGCTGCCTGTGTGGCCGGAATACACCCTGACGAACTTGCAGGGAAAACCGTTTCGCCGCTGGAAGCCCTGGAAAACCTAAAACAAATGGAAGAGAAATTCTTTCAATTTTCAGGTGGTTACCAGGCGCCAGCCTGCAGTATCACCAATTTTCTGAAACATAAAAATAACAATGGAAAGTTGGAAAGCAGTTATCCGCTGGGACTAACTTCTGCACCGCTTTGGGAGTTGTTACCTGCGCAGATTGTGCAACCGATGCAGGCCGGGTTAACCGATTTTATCCGTAAAATGAGAGGCTTTGAAACAGGGAATTTAATTGGGTTCGAAAGTAAAACTTCGTCGCCGGTGCAAGTGGTGCGCGAATCAAACGGGAAAACCGAAGGATTCGAAAATCTTTTCATCATTGGCGAAGGCAGCGGTTATGCCGGTGGTATAATTTCGAGTGCGGCAGACGGGATTAAGGCGGCGATGGGACTGGTGTTGAGATAGTTTTATTTTTGAGATAAGCACCTATATTTCAATCCTTGATTTTACTGAAAATATTGTTTAAGGTTTTTAATTGTTTTGATACAAAAAACCATCAAAATCATTTTAGCAATTTTTGTAACTTTGCCCATTATTTAAATTTGAAATATGACAACAATAACTATTACTGTTAACGAAAAAACAGCAAAGGGTAAAAAATTTGTTGAATTTATTAAAACTCTCGACTTCGTAAAATTTAACGAAAGCCCCTATAATCCTGGATTTGTGAAAGAAATACAAAAATCGCGTGCAAGTAAAGGAAAGGTTATTAAAACCGAAGATTTATGGAAGTAATCTATAAAGATAAAGCCATTGAAGATATTAAGTTCTGGAAAAGAAGTGGTCAAAAAAATATACAATCGCGTATAACAAAACTCATAGAGGATATTCAACTTCACCCTGAAACGGGATTGGGAAATCCTGAACCTTTGAAATATGAACTTTCCGGTTTGTGGTCGCGGAAAATTGATAAAGGAAACCGTCTGATATATGAAATTTCTGGTAACAACCTCCATGTTATTTCTTTGCGCGGACATTATTCTGATAAGTAAATAATATCTCTACCAAACTGCTGAATTACCAATTGCTAAAAACATAAAATGAAAACAGTAGTTCTTTTCGAATCCTATTTCGGAAACACCCGGCAAATTGCCGGGGCAATCGGAAATTCTCTTACTCAAAACAATGAAGTCAGGGTTCTGAATGTTACTGAAGTTTCATGGAACGAAATATCTGATGCCGAAATCCTGATTGTTGGTTCGGCCACACGTGCTTTTCGTCCTTGTGAAGCAACAAAACAATTTCTGAAAATTGTAAAATAAGGGTTAAATCAAAGTTCATTTTTCAATCTTTATTTAGACCAATTCTACCAAATTCAGGATAAATTGTACATTTGCATCTCTTTTAAAAACAACAAAATTTTATGGCAACAAAAAATCTTCCTTTTTCAAAGGAACAAATTGAAAAGATAATCGAATCGAACCCCACCCCGTTTCATATTTACGATGAAAAAGCGATGCGTGAAAACGCGCGTTATTTTAAAAATGCTTTCTCCTGGAATGAGGGATTTAAAGAATATTATGCCATAAAAGCCGCGCCAAATCCATACCTGATGAAAATTCTGATAGAAGAGGGTTTTGGAATTGACTGCAGTTCGACTGCCGAACTGGAACTGGCCAAACGCCTCGGAATGAGCGGCGATGAAATTATGCTGACATCAAATGACACTCCTGCAAGCGAATTCCAACTGGCAAAAGATTTGGGCGCTATTATTAACCTCGACGATATTTCGCACATCGATTTTGTTGACAAATATGTTGGCCTGCCCGATACAATATGTCTGCGCTACAATCCGGGCGATTTGAAACAGGGAAACCTGATAATCGGCCACCCGGAAGAAGCCAAATATGGTTTTACCCATGAACAAATGATTGAAGGGTACAATATTCTGAAGGAAAAAGGAATTAAACACTACGGGGTACATACCATGGTGGCATCCAACGAATTAGACCCCGATTATTTTATCGAAACTGCCGAAATTCTTTTCAAATTAATAATTGAAGTAAAAGATAAAACTGGTATTAAAATTGAATTTGCCAACCTGGGTGGAGGTATTGGAATACCGTATAAACCCGAAGACAAAGCAGTTGATTTGGAATATGTAAGCGCCGGAATTAAAAAACTGTACGACGAAATGATCGTTACGAATGGATTGGCACCTTTGAAATTGTTTTTCGAATCGGGTCGCATGATTACCGGGCCGTATGGATATTTGGTTACCAAAGTACGCCACATAAAACATACTTTCAAACAATTCGCAGGCCTCGATGCCAGCATGGCCAACCTGATGCGCCCTGCGTTGTACGGCGCTTATCACCACATTTCGGTAGTTGGGAAACAACACCTTCCACACAATGTAAATTACGATGTTACCGGTTCGCTGTGCGAAAACAACGACAAATTTGCCATCGACCGCATGTTGCCTGAGTTGCAGCCTGATGATATTATTGTTATTCACGATGCCGGAGCTCACGGGCATTCAATGGGTTTTAACTACAACGGCAAATTACGCTCGGCAGAATTGCTGTTGCGCGAAAATGGCCGGGTGTTCGAAATCCGTCGCGCAGAAACGCTCGAAGACCATTTTGTAACCCTCGATTTTGATGGATTGAAAGAATTTGCAGTTTAAACTGAAACAACAAAATATTTAAAGAAGGCCGGAATTAAACCCGGCCATTTTTGTATTTTTAACGCCATGAGAATAGGATTTGATGCAAAACGCGCTTTTTTAAATGCTACCGGATTGGGGAACTATAGCAGGAATACCTTAAATGCACTGCACCGGTATTCAAAAAACAATCATTACGTTTTATATTCTCCCGAAATAAAAGCAAACCTCTTTGAGAATTACAGGGAGTTTGAAGTTCATTTACCTGAAAGTCCTGTTTCAAAAATATTTAAACCGATATGGCGCAGATATTCTGCCCGGCTTTTAAAAAAGCATAAAATTGATATTTTTCACGGGTTAAGCAACGAATTGCCTTATGGGATACATAAAATAAAAATACCTTCTTTAGTAACTATTCACGACCTGATTTTCATGCGTTTCCCCGGTTTTTATAAAACAATAGACAGAAATATTTACCAAAATAAAGTAAAATATGCCTGCTCTTCAGCCCAAAAAATAATCGCAATCAGCCAGCAAACCAAAGAAGATATTATCAGGTTTATAAATGTTGAACCCAACAAAATTGAGGTCGTATATCAATCGGTTTCACCTGTCTTTTTTGAACGCAATTGTTTAAAGGATGTGCTTGCAAAATATAATGTTTCCAGGAACTTTATTTTATCCGTCGGTACCCTTGAACCAAGAAAAAACCAGCTTTCGGTTTTAAAAGCCATTCATTCTGAAAAATCTGACATTCAGATTGTTTTTGTTGGCAAACAAACTTCTTACCTCAATAAAATGAACGATTTCATAAAAGCGAACAATCTTCAAAAACAGGTTTTATTTCTGAATAATATTCCCGAGAACCATTTGGCCTGTTTATATCAAAACGCACAATTATCTGTTTATATTTCTCATTTTGAAGGATTTGGATTGCCTGTTATTGAATCAATGGCAAGTGGTTGCCCGGTGATAACGTCAAATGTTTCGTGTTTGCCGGAAACTGCAGGTGGCGCTGCAATTTTATGCACACCCAACAATTTCAGCGAATTGGGAAATCAAATTAACTCACTTCTCGAAAACGAAAATCTCAGGAACGAATTAATACAAAAAGGAAAAGAAAGGGCAAGGTTATTTCATCCTGAATATTTCGCTGAAAAAATGATTTCATTATACACCGGAATTTTATCCTGAAAAACGATGCACGACGATATCAAGAAAGCGCTGGAAGTGTTAAAAAACAGGGGAATTATTTTATACCCCACTGATACTGTTTGGGGAATTGGTTGCGATGCCACTAATGAAACAGCGGTGGATAGAATATATCAAATCAAAAAGCGCGCTGACAACAAAAGTATGCTGGTTTTAATGGAAAATCCGGCATTGCTGGAACGATATGTTGCTGAAGTGCCTGAAATTGCCTGGGATTTGGTTGAGGTTGCCACCACGCCGCTTACGGTAATTTATCAGGGAGCAAAAAACCTGGCAAAAAATCTGGTTGCCGAAGACGGAAGCATCGGAATCAGATTTACAAAAGAAACTTTTACAACGCAGCTTTTACAACGGTTTCGGCGCCCGCTGGTTTCAACCTCGCCAAATATCAGCAGTGAAAAATCGCCTGCTTTTTTTTACGAGATTTCGGAAGAAATAAAAAAACAGGTTGATTATATTGTCGGATACCGGCAAAACGACATCACTCCTGCGCAACCATCGGGTATTATTAAACTTGGGGTTGGCGGGCGAATAGAAATAATCAGAAAATAAAAAACAGGCCAAATCCGGAAGTAAATATTTGCCAAATTTGTAAATTACATATATGTTTGCAGCCATAAAAAAATTCCCTGCATGGATACAATTAATGTAGTTCATGAACCTTACCCGCGAAATCTTAAAAATTTCTTAAATTCGCACATTAAAATATCTGACCAATGATGAAACCTATTTTTTTAACAATTACTATGTGGCTGTTTTACTGTTCTTTATGGTCGCAACCAATCGACAAAAATGCCACAATAGAAACAGTCGCACTTTTTAAGAACCTGAAAGAACTATCGAAAAACCACACTCTTTTTGCTCATCAACATGCAACTGAATACGGTCATGGATGGTATGGAGACGAAGACCGGTCGGACGTAAAATCAGTCTGTGGTTCGCATCCGGCAATGATTGGCGTTGATTTTGGCGGATTTTCAATTCCATCAGCCGAAGGCCGCGAAAAATTTAAGGAATCGATCCGGAAAAATGTGGTTGGCACCTACAACCGGGGAGGGGTTACCACAGTGGCCTGGCATTTTTCGAACCCGGTTTCTGGCGGCGGATTTTACTGGAAAGACAGTGTTTCTTTACCGGCGGTTAAATACATAATTCCCGGTGGCGGAGCACATGAAAAATACAAAACCATTTTACGCGAAATAGGCGACTGGGCCAAAACCCTGAAAGGAAATGACGGCGCGCTGGTCCCGCTGATTTTCCGGCCGTATCACGAATTCGACGGCGGCTGGTTTTGGTGGGGAGCGCCGCACTGCACCCGAGAAGAGTTTGTTTCGCTTTGGAAGTTTACTGTTTCGTACCTTCGCGACAGCCTTGAAGTGAATAACTTTTTGTATGCTTTTTCGCCAGATAATAAATTCAATACCGAAGAACAATTCCTGGAAAGGTACCCCGGCGATGAGTGGGTTGATATGGTTGGTATGGATAATTACGGCGACATGGGCCGCGACAGGTATGCACCCGATGTGGCATCGAAAAAGCTGAAAATCGTTTCGGATTATGCCATTAAAAAGGGTAAACTGGCTGCTTTTACCGAGACCGGATTGGAATCAATTCCTGATACTACGTGGTGGACCGAAACTCTGCTGAAAGTGATGAAAAAAGACAACATGCAGCTTTGCTATGTTTTGGTTTGGCGCAACGACAGCCGCAGCCCGACACATTATTATGCACCATTTCCCGGGCAGGTAAGCGTTCCCGATTTCATGAAATTTTACAACGACCCTTACACGTTGTTTGAAAAGGATTTAAAAGGAATCTACAAATAACTGATTTATGTATTTCATTTCAGCCTTTCTAATCCTTTTTCTGTTGGTTTCCTGCACTCAGGAACCTGCACAGCAAATTGAAATCAGGGGAGTTTACGGCATCCGAAACCGCTGTGGGACAAAGGTTATAAATTGCCAGAACTGGGTATTAATTCGGTGTTTGTGCATGGTGGTTCCATTGATTCGGCACTGATGGAACAGGCAAAAAGTGAAGGCATAAAAGTTTATGCCGAGTTTTAAGAACCTGAACCCATTTTGCCCGAAACCTGCTTTTGCAATCATTGTCTTTCTTCTTTTTCTGAAAAGAAAAAAATTGAAATTCCAGAAGGCAGCACAGCGGAAAAAGCACAGTGGATTTTGCAAAATAAAGATAAAGAGTGGCGCGACTGGCGTTGCGAAGTGATTCTTGACTGGTCGGTGCAGTTCCGTGAAATTATTGAAAAGGAAAAACCGGGAACTTTGCTGGGGATTTACCACTGCCCCTGGACAGACGGGGAATTTGACGGAGCCCGGCAGCGGATCCTTGGGCTTGATTACGATTTGCTCCGAGATGTTTTTGATGTGTTTTCGCCCATGGTTTATCACGAACGGATGGGCAGGGAACCCGAATGGGTTGAGGAAAATATCCGCTGGTTTTGTGACCGGCTTGAGATAAAAAATGGCGCATTCCCGAAAGTCTGGCCCATTGTTCAGGCGTACAACAATCCCGGAATTGTATCGGCAGGTGATTTTGAAACCGTGCTGAAAGGTGGACTTTCCGGCAAATCGAGCGGTGTGATGATGTTTACCACCCGTGCCATGGCCGATGAGGATGAAAAAATTGCGGTTATGAAAAAGGTTTATGAAGGTATAAAAAATTAAATACCAAAAACTCCGGTTTCAATCCGGTTTATTTTGAATTCTTCCAAATAACATCTATTTTCAGCCCCATAAATTTAAAAAAATGAAACAGATATTCTTTTTTATAACATCTATGTCATTTATGGCATTTTTACTTTTGGCTTTTGCTTTTGCCATGGCCATTGCCACTTTTGTCGAGAGCAGTTATGGCACACCAACCGCACAGGCGCTGGTTTATAAAACGCACTGGTTCGAGCTGATACTGGTTTTGCTGGCGTTTAACCTGATAAACAATCTGATTAAATACCGCTTTTTTACAGCAAAACGATTTACCCTCGGCCTTTTTCATATTTCGTTTCTGGTGATTTTGCTTGGCGCCGCAATTACCCGCTATATCAGCTACGAAGGGGTGATGCACATCCGCGAGAACGAGAGTTCAAATTTTATCATTTCAAGCGACAGTTACTTTTATGCCGGTTTTGGGGAACAGCAAAAGGAAAGGAAAGCGCTTTTTTCGGAACTGGCGCCAAAACAGTTTTCTGCAAAGTTCGATGTAAACGGACAGCAGATAAAAGTGAAAGCAGTTGGTTATATTGAAAATGCAGAGAAAAAAGCCATTCCTTCAGATGGTGGCAAGCCGGTTATCGATTTTGTTTTCTCTTCGCCGGCGGCACAAGGGATGCAGGCATTTGCATTTAACAAAGGCGATGTTTTGAACTACCCCGGTTTTGAAGCCGGTTTTGAAGCCGGTAAAACTTTGGGGGTCAACTTTTTCAGGATGGATAACCAGTTATACATGACGGCTGCTGATACCATTGAAGAAACAACCATGGCAAGCCAGGAGTCGGTGGTTTTTGCCCCCGGCGACACTATTCAGGCAAAAAACATGTTTTTGTATGGTTTCCGGGGATTTCGGTTTTTAATCCGCAATTTCCTGCCAAGCGCCACTTTTACAGCTGTAAAAAGCCAGTCCGAAACACATGAAAATGCAGTTCTGATACAGATTTCCGACGGTATAAAACAACAAACTGTCCCTGTTTTTGGCCATAAAGGCGTTGCTGCCGACACAGTTTCTGTTCCGCTTGGAAATGGCGGATTAAAACTGGCCTACGGTTCAAAACCAATTTCTGTTCCGTTCAGCATTTTTCTGAAAGACTTTCAGTTAGACCGCTATCCGGGTTCGCAATCGCCTTCGTCGTTTGCATCGGAAGTGGTTTTGCACGACGATAAAATAGGTTTGAAAAAGGACATCCGCATTTTTATGAATAACACGCTTACTTACAAAGGATATAAATTCTTTCAAAGCAGTTACGACACCGATGAATTGGGGACAGTACTTTCGGTTAACCACGATTTTTGGGGAACCTGGATTACCTATCTTGGATACGCCCTCATGATCATTGGGATGCTGCTTTCGTTGGTCCACAGGAACTCTTATTTCCAGTTTTTAACACATAAACTGAAACAGGGGGCGGTAAAATCAGTGTTGGTAATTTTAACACTCGGCAGCCTTACCTTTGGCGCATCCGCCAAATCGGGAGCCGGTGCAGCAATTCGGGATATTAACGACGAAACTGTGAACTTATTCAGCCGGTTGTGGGTGCTTGGCGTTGACGGGCGTATTGAACCGCTTTCGACATTAAACAGCGAGATTGTGCGAAAAGTAAGCGGTAAATCAACGCTTTATGGCAAATCGGCCGATGAGGTTGTTTTAAGCATGATGGCCCAGCCTGAAATTTGGCAGACGTTGCCCATTATTAAAGTGGCCGATGAAACTTTGGCTGCGGAACTGGGCGCCAATGGTAAATATGTTACCATTCAGCAACTTTTTGATGCCCAAAGAAATTACAGGATTTCGGAGAATGTGAGAAAAGCATACGAAAAAACGCCCGCTTTCAGAAACAGGCTGGAGAAGGAGTATATTAATGTTGACGAGCGGGTTAGCATCTGTTTTATGGTTTTTCAGGGATCGATGTTTAATTTGTTCCCCCGTGCCAAAAAAGAAGACGGATGGTATTCGCCCGGCGACGATGCAAAAGAATATTCAGGGGGCGATTCCATTTTCATTAAAAGCGGATTTCAGCTTTTACTGCAAACAGTTTCGGAACAGAATTACACCGGCGCCAACCAGATTCTATCCGCAATCGAAAATTTCCAGTTAAAATATGGCGGACAGTTAATCCCTTCGCAAACAAAGAAAAACATCGAGATTTTTTACAATAAGCTAAACCCGTTTAAACGGGTTTTCCCGTTTTACCTGCTGTTTGGATTTTTGCTTTTGCTCATTCTTTTCATCAATATTTTCAGGCAAAAACAGTTGCCCAAATATTTGCGCTATACTTTTTCAGGCTTGATATCTCTGCTGTTTTTGGTACACACGGGCGGTCTTGTATTGCGCTGGTATATTTCGGGGCACGCACCCTGGAGCAATGGTTTCGAGTCGGTGGTTTATGTGGCCTGGGCGGTAATGCTTGCCGGTTTTGTTTTTGGGCGGAAATACCCGATGGTGATTGGTACGGCAGCATTTTTAGCGGGTATCTCGCTTTTTGTGGCCCATCTCAGTTGGATGAACCCCGAAATCACACCGCTTGTTCCGGTGCTTAAATCGTACTGGCTCACCATTCACGTATCAATAATAACGGCCAGTTACGGGTTCCTGGGGTTAAGTTCTTTCCTCGGTATTATGGTGATGATTTTGATCGTGCTTCGCCACGCACAAAACCAACAAAAAGTAACCGGTTTTATTGACCAGTTAACAACAATCAACGAATTGTCTGCTACTGTTGGGTTGTATTTCCTTACCATCGGTACATTTTTGGGCGGAATCTGGGCCAACGAAAGCTGGGGCCGTTACTGGGGCTGGGATCCCAAGGAAACATGGGCGCTCATTACAGTGGTGATTTACGCTTTTGTTGTTCACATGCGGCTGATCCCGTCACTGAAAGGGGTTTTCAATTACAACATGGCATCAGTTATTAGTTTTGCCTCGGTTTTAATGACCTATTTCGGGGTAAATTATTACCTGTCGGGATTACATTCTTATGGAAAAGGAAGTGCCGGCGGTGTAAACCCGGCTGTACCAATTTCATTTGCATTCCTGGCCGCGCTGATGATTTGGGCCTACATAAAGCAAAGTAAATTTGAGAAGCAGAGCGAAGGCTGAAGGTTGAAGGAACACAAGCGATGTAATTTTCGGAGAGGAGCGGGGAAAAATCTGTGAATCATTTTTCAATCTTTTGTACTTTAACGCTTTCATGAATTCCCCCATTGATTTTTAGAATCAATAAAACAGATATTCGACATGAAATACTTTTTTATTGGTTGTTCCACCAATTAGAAGGTTTAGTTTGAACTGCTCCATTTCAATTTCATTTACTTTTAACCAAATTTTAAAAAAACCAATAAAACTTATGGCAAATCCAGTTACCCGTACTTTCGATATCCTTGAACGCTATTTGAATGAATTTCCCCGAAAAGATGCACTCGGCGGCAAAAGAAATGGCGGTTGGTACACATTTTCAACCGAAGAGTATGTTGAAAAATCGCACCAGTTTGCGATGGGTTTGATGGCTCTGGGTTTGAAAAAAGGCGATAAAGTTGCTACTGTTACAACTAACCGCCCCGAATGGAATTTTGCCGACATGGGCCTGGCCATGACCGGAGTGGTGCACGTTCCCATTTATCCCACAATCGGCGAGGACGAATACAAATATATTTTGCACCATGCCGAAGTAAAACTGCTAATTATTGGCGACCAGAAACTGTATGAAAAAATACAACCGGTTGCAAAAATGCTGACGCAAATCGAACATGTTTATACATTCGAACCGGTTGAAGGTGCAAAGCCGTACGAAGAAATTCTTGAACTGGGCAAATCGAATAAAAGCAAACTTAAAAGTCAGCTTGAGGAAATAAAAAAAACGATTCAGCCTGAAGATTTAGCCACAATAATTTACACATCTGGTACAACAGGAATACCGAAAGGTGTTATGTTGTCTCAGAATAACCTGGTTTCCAATTTTGTAGCACATTCAAAAATGCATCATCTGGGGAAGGATCACCACGTTATCAGTTTCTTGCCGCTTTGCCATGTGTACGAACGAAGCGTGAATTACCATTTTCAGTACAAAGGAATGGGCATTTATTACGTAGGCAATTTGAGCCAGATTGTATCGGCAATTAAGGAGATAAAACCGCACATGTTCAATTCGGTGCCACGTTTGCTCGAAAAAGTTTACGATGGTTTTGTTACCAAAGGGAAGGAGTTGACAGGGATTAAAAAATCGCTTTA
The DNA here is from genome assembly GCA_009773765.1 of Prolixibacteraceae bacterium. GTDB lineage: Bacteria > Bacteroidota > Bacteroidia > Bacteroidales > Prolixibacteraceae > Draconibacterium. Next base: position 55,962 of record WTWZ01000021.1, read on the forward strand.
CTTCTGGGCAATGGATTTAACCCGGCATTTTGAGTATAACAAAAAGTATGGCCCTTTACTAAGTTTGAAAATCAAAATAGCTGACAAACTGATTTATTCGAAATGGCGTGCAGCGCTTGGCGGTAATATTGTGTATGTGGTTTCGGGTGGTGCATCGCTTCAGCCACGGATAGCGAGGGTTTTGGGAATGGCCAGAATGCTTAACCTCGAAGGTTACGGTTTGACAGAAACATCGCCCGTAATTGCGGTAAATAACCCGGCTTCGGGAGAAATGAAAATTGGTACTGTGGGTGCGGTTTTGGAAGGTTTTGAAGTAAAGATAGCCGAAGATGGTGAAATTCTCTGCAAAGGACCGGGCGTAATGAAGGGCTATTATAAAGAACAGGATTTAACCGACGAGGTGATTGATAAAGACGGTTGGTTTCATACAGGCGATATTGGGGTTTTCGAAGATGGAAAATACCTGAAGATTACCGACCGTAAAAAGGAAATTTTCAAACTCTCGGGGGGGAAATATATTGCCCCGCAAATGATAGAAAACAAACTGAAAGTATCTGAACTGATTGAACAGGTGATGGTAATCGGCGCCAACGAAAAATTTGCCAGCGCTCTTATTTCTCCCAATTTCCCATTGTTGCACGATTGGTGCGCTGAGCATAAAATCCATTTCGAAAATAATATGGAACTCATCCGAATTCCTGAAGTGATAGAAAAAATTCAAAAAGAAGTTCAGATTATCAATAAGACACTGGGTTCACACGAACAAATCAGCCGTATCAGGCTCGTTTGCGATGAATGGACGCCAGCCACCGGTGAATTGTCCCCAACTTTAAAATTACGGCGGAGCATTGTCGCTGCAAAATACCAGCTTTTAATTGATGATATATATTCGGCAGGGAAAAGCTGAACAGTTATTTAATACAGAAATCGGACTTAAATTACAAGTGTTATCTTATTTCTGAACCCTTAAAAATTGTTTTAATAAAAAACAATTCATAGTTTTTTATAAATTTGGAAGGTGTTGAAAATTTAGCATCAAACTACAAAATTGAATAATGATTTCGAAATCAACAGAAATAAAGGACAATCTTCATAAATTGATTAGTGAAACTGAAGATGAAGTTATCCTTGGTAAAGTACAGGCATATTTAACCACATTGCAAAGCAGAAATATCGATTGGTGGGAATTAACAACAGTACAGGAAAAGGAAATGATTTATGAAAGCCTGCAACAACTTAAAGCAGGAAGGGGGATCCCACACAAAGAGGTTAAGCAAAAAGTGGATAAATTGCTTGGCAGGAAATGAAAAAAATTGAAATCATTTGGTCACCGTTTGCCGAAGAGTCATATCTCCTAATTCTTAAATATATACTTGAAAACTGGAATATTAAAGAGGCACAAGACTTTGAAAACAAAGTGGAAAGCCTTCTTGAAAGATTGAAAATTCACAAACATCTTTGTCCGGCATCTAAAATTCAGAAAAATTTAAGACGTTGCGTAATTACCCCACAAACTTCGCTTATTTATCAGTTAAAGAATGATCATATTATTGAACTTGTTGCATTTTTTGACAACAGAAGTAACCATAAATTTTAAACCAACTTTGAAATGAAAAATCTGCTTTTATTTTTCCTTTTTACTTTTGCATTTCTATCGCTTTCAGCACAAAAATTAGTGATTAACAGCGATGAATATTTCGAAATGCCTGGCCTTAACGTGATGGTGTTTTACGATATTTATCCCGAAGGGCATCAGGGCGCAATCGGAATTATCCAGAATGGTACGCGCGTTGCAACCAACGGCGATCTTCGTCTGGAACCTACTCCCGGACAGTGGCAACCCATTCCCAAAAGCGAAAAACGGCAGGTTTTCCGCGACCGGAATGAAATCAGCGTAAGGTGCACTTATCCCGACGAAAGCCGTAACCGCAAAGGGTTTAACCCTGTGTATTATCCCGATTTGAATTTCAGTTACAATGTAAGGGTAATTGGCGAGGGCAAAAATTTCAGGATAATAGTGGATTTGGAAAATCCACTTCCCGATGAATGGATTGGAAAAGTTGGTTTTAACCTTGAACTTTTTCCCGGGCTTTTGTTTGGAAAATCGTGGTACATGGACAATAAATCGGGTATTTTCCCAACCCAGGCCAACGGCCCTATGCAACAGGATGCCGACGGTAACTGGCAGCCATTCCCGCTTGCCACGGGTAAAAAACTAACCGTCGCGCCTGATGTTCCTGAACAAACACTGAAAATTTCGAGCCTGAAAGCCGAACTTCAATTGCTCGACGGCCGGTTTTACCACAATAACGGCTGGTATGTAGTTCGGTCGGAAGTTCAGAAAGGGGCAACAAAAAATGCAATCGAATGGTTTGTTGAACCTTTTGTGACAGTAGATTTTAAGCATAAACCAGTGGTTCATGTCAGCCAGGTTGGTTATCACCCCGATCAACCAAAAATAGCCTCGGTAGAACTGGATAAAATGGAAACTGCAATTAAAGAGGTTTCATTAATCCGGATGTCAGAAATGGGTAATTTTGAAACAGTTAAGAAAGAAGTACCTCAGAAATGGGGAAAATATCTCCGCTTCAATTATTATCAGTTTGATTTTTCAGAAATCAAAAAACCCGGCATTTATCAGGTTGTTTACGGCGGTTATAAAACCGAACCTTTTAAAATTGATTCAGATGTTTACGGACGCCATGTTTGGCAGCCCACACTCGAATATTTTCTGCCGGTGCAAATGTGCCACATGCGCGTAAACGAAGGTTACCGCGTTTGGCACGGCCTCTGCCACATGGACGATGCGTTAATGGCGCCCGTTGATACAAATCATTTCGACGGGTATTTGCAGGGACCGTCAACACTGACAAAATTCAAACCTTATGAACAGGTTCCGGGGCTCAATGTTGGGGGCTGGCACGATGCGGGCGATTACGATCTGCGGGTTGAATCGCAGGCCGGAACGGTTTGGACACTGGCGCTGGCTTATGAAGAGTTTGGCGTTGAATGGGATCAAACCATGGTTGATCAGGAAAACCGCCTGGTTGAAATTCATCTTCCCGATGGAAAACCTGACATTTTACAACAGGTGGAACACGGTGCCCTGAGCATTTTAGGCGGTTACGAAAATTTAGGACGGCTCTACCGTGGAATCATAGAAAACGATTTACGCCAGTATGTATTGCTTGGCGACGGCGCTGCAATGACAGACGGTTTAAAATACAATCCGGCTCTCGGAATCAATGAAAAAACCGGGACAGAATCGGGAAAAACAGACGACCGCTGGGTTTTTACCGGGGAGAACGCCGGCCATGAATATGCTGCAATTCAGGGATTGGCTGCTGCGGCAAGGGTTTTAAAAGGTTACAACAACGATTTGGCGGCACGCTGCCTGAAAGCTGCTACAGAACTTTACGGTGTGGATAGAAAGGTAACCGGAAGAAGTGGTTCAGGAAAAATAAATGCTGCCTGCGAATTGCTGATTACCACAAACGATGTAAAATATCAGAAAGATATTTATGACATGAAAGACCAGGTGGTTAGCAGTTTATCGCAAACCGGCGCTTCGGTTGCCCGGGTTTTTAACAGGCTCAAAAACGAAGATTTTAAAACTGAAGTTTTAGCAGCTTATAAGGAATTAAGTCAGCAACTCGCAAACCGTCAAAACGAAAATCCATTCGGAGTACCTTATAATATTGCCATTTGGGGCGATGGCTGGGGAATTCAGCGGTTGGGGATGCAACAATATTTCCTGCATAAAAATCTGTCCGGAATGTTTAAAACTGATTTGCTTTTAAACGCGCTCAATTTTGTTTTGGGAAACCACCCCGGCGAAAATACATCGTCGTTTGCTTCAGGTGTTGGTTCGCGTTCGGTAACCGTTGCTTATGGTGTAAACCGCGCCGATTGGTCATTTATTCCAGGAGGCGTAGTTTCGGGCACCGGAATTATCCGCCCCGATTTTCCGGAACTAAAAGAGTGGCCTTACCTCTGGCAGCAAACCGAATATGTAATGGGAGGAGGAGCTGAACATTTTATGTTTTTGGTGCTGGCAGCAGATAATCTGCTGAAAAACCCTTAATTTTACACGAAAATAGTGTACGCGATGTTAAAGAATATAACTTTTAGTGTTGAAGAAGAATTAATTCTTAAAGCCAGAGAAAAGGCAGTTTCTGAGAAGACAACATTAAATGTGGTTTTCAGAAGATGGTTAAAGCAATATGCTGATCGTAAAAAGGAACAGGAAATTGATATGGTAATGGAATCAATGGATTACGCAGTATCAGGAAGAAAATTTTCAAGAGACGAAATGAATGAAAGATAAGTTTTTCATTGATACAAATATTGTAGTTTATGCTTTCAGCCTCGAACTTGAAAAGAAAGTGATTGCCAAACAATTAATAAAAGACGCCCATAAAAAGGACGGTTGCCTAAGTTTTCAGGTTATACAGGAATTTTTAAATACATCCACAAAAAAGTTTAAAATACCTTTAAAAAAGGAAGATACCCAAAGGTATTTACGTGAAATTTTGTTCCCAATCTGTGAAGTTTTTCCATCTGAAAAACTTTATTACAATTCACTCGACATCTACGAACAATTCAAATATTCATTTTACGACTCCCTAATAATTTCCGCTGCTTTAGAATCAAACTGCAAAATTTTGTATTCCGAGGATTTGCAAAACAATCAAAAGATTTACGATTTGACTATAAAAAATCCCTTTTTGAAAGAGATATAAAATCGTGTATAATATTACTGTCTCATACGGATATCATCCACCCTGAGGGAAGGGATGCCATCCACCGGTTTCTACACCATCGCCCTGTCCCATGGAATTCCGGCCAAAATAAGCACTAATGCAATTACATAATAAATTGCTGCAACACGGTGTTTTTTCCAGGGTGCAATCGCTTTTTTAGATTTTGAACGGCCAATGTGGACCAAAACCAATGCAATTACCATTAATAAAATATGTTCAACAGCATAAAAACGGAGTACTGAGTTTTTCATGGCAGCGCCAAAATCACTGAATGCGGCCTTGGTTAACGGGCTGACAAATGCGTATAAAATAATCCCGACCAAAAACTGAATGTCCATAAACATGGTTAAAACCAGTCCTGTGATATTGTCTTTTTTAGTCCAGTTGCGCTTTTTTAACCAGCCAATAACAGCCAAAACGACAGCCAAAACAATAACAATGAGAACTAACCAGCGCAACATGTTGTGGGTGTGTAATAATCCGGTGTACATAATTTTAAATTTATTCTTTTGTTGATTCAATTACTCCCCTGAAATAACCGATGGATTCGGCAATTCCCATAAACGGATCGGTCATGTCTTTTTCATGTTCCAAACTGCAAACGCCGGTGTAGCCCACTTCGCGGAGCATTTTTACAAAAGCCGGAAAATCGATAACTCCGCGGCCAATTTCAAGTGAGTAACCTTGTTTGGTTGGGCCGGTAACATCTTTAATGTGAATATCGAAAACGCGTGTGTGGTACTTTTTCAGGTCGGCAACCGGGTCTTTTCCGTTGCGGGTATTGTGGCCAATATCAAGGCACATCCCGATTCTTGGATCCAAATCTTTAACGTTGTTCCAAACATCATCGGCATCAGGATATAGCGGTAAATCGGGGCCGTGCAGGTGAATGGCATATTTAAAATCGTATTCCTTCACTTTTTTATCG
>WTWZ01000022.1:0-72283 GCA_009773765.1 Prolixibacteraceae bacterium
ACAGGTGGACGGCAAATTGAAGATGCTTCCCGGAGGAAAACTGGAACGTCGCCATGCGGATTTCAAATTCGATATTCAGGATTTTCGTTTTACAGTTGGCAAAAACAACGCGCTTTACGCGTTTTGTATGACAGTGCCTGAACCCGGAAAGCAATTGAAAATCAAATCGCTTGGGAATGATTCAAAAAACCTTGACAAACCGGTAAAAGGCGTCAAGCTGTTGGGGTACGATGGCAAATTGAAATGGAAACAGGAAGCCGATGGCCTTTTAATAACTTGTCCGGCTGAAATGTCGTTTGCAACTGCTGTGGTTTTTAAAATCGAATAAGCAAATCATGTTCTGAGGCGATTCAGTAAAAGATAAATCAAGGATTAAAAAACGAGTTAAGAGATATTTTTCAAAGCAAGCAAAATAAAATCAAATAATTATAAACGATGAAAAAAAGACAATTTACAATTAGTTCTTCCAAAGGAAAAACAGTCATTCTGACAACAGTTTTAACAGTATTGTTTTCAATGACGGTTTTTGGCCAGGCAACCAATGCGCCTCTGTTTACCAACTTTGTGTACGAGGGCAACGACAAGGTTTATACTGACAACCCGTTAAAACCCGGCGAGTTTTACAACCCCATTTTGCAGGGGTGCTACCCCGACCCGAGCATCACACGGAAAGGCGATGATTATTATGTAGTTTGCTCGTCGTTTGCCATGTTCCCCGGAGTGCCCATTTTTCATTCGAAAGACCTGGTTAACTGGAAACAAATCGGGCATGTTCTCGACCGGAAATCGCAGCTCAAAGTTCACGATGCCGGTATTGCTTTTGGTATATTTGCCCCGGCCATAAAGTATAATCCATACAACGATACTTTCTATATGATTACCACACAGTTTGCCGGCGACATTGGCAACATGGTAGTCAAAACAAAAGACCCGTTTCAGGGTTGGAGCGATCCATATAAACTTAAATTTAACGGTATTGACCCATCCCTGTTTTTCGATGACGATGGCAAAGCTTATGTTGTTCACAACGATGCCCCCGACCAGGGAAAAGAACTGTACAACGGACACCGTGTAATCAAAATCTGGGAGTATGATTTGGCAAATGACCAGGTAATTGCCGGAACCGATAAAATTATTGTGGATGGCGGAGTTGATCTGGCGAAAAAACCAATCTGGATTGAAGCGCCTCACATTTACAAGAAAAACGGCAAGTATTTCCTGATGTGTGCCGAAGGCGGAACCGGAGGCTGGCACAGCGAAGTGATTTTTGTAAGCGACAATCCGAAAGGCCCTTACGTTCCGGCGCCCGGCAATCCTATTCTTACACAAAGATATTTATCAAAAGAAAGGGAAAATAAAGTGGATTGGGCTGGCCACGCCGACCTGGTTTTAGGCCCCGACAACAAAAAGTATTACGGTGTTTTTCTGGCTGTTCGCCCCAACGAAAAACAAAGGGTGAACACAGGCCGCGAGACTTTTATTTTGCCTGTGGACTGGTCGGGCGAATTTCCGGTTTTCGAAAACGGTTTGGTGCCAATGGTGCCTAAACTGAAAATGCCTGCCGGGGTTACAGGAAACAAAACAGGGAAAGATGGGTTTTTCCCCAATGGCAACTTCACTTTCAAAGATGATTTCAGCGCTGAAAAGCTCGATTACCGCTGGATTGGGCTGCGTGGCCCGCGCGAGGATTTTATTTCAACCTCAAAAAACGGGTTGAAAATTAAACCGTTTGAAACAAACATCAAAGAGGTGAAACCAACCTCAACACTGTTTTACCGGCAGATGCACAAAACTTTTTCATTTACGGCAACTGTTGATTACAAACCCGCTTCGGAAAAAGATTTGGCCGGAATTGTGGCGCTGCAGAGCGAGCGGTTCAACTATGTTTTCGGCGTTACCAAAAAGGGGGCCGATTATTACATTTTGCTTGAACGGACTGCAGGGAAATCCAGAAGCCGCGAAACAGAATCGAAAATTGTGGCCAGCGCAAAAATCGACCTCAGCAAACCTGTCCGTTTACAGGTGTCAGCAGATAGCGATGATTATGAATTTAGCTATTCAACCAACGGAACCGACTTTGTGAACCTGGGTGGAACCGTTTCAGGCGATATTCTTTCAACCGATGTGGCCGGTGGTTTTACGGGTTGTTTGCTGGGTTTGTATGCAACTTCGGCAAACAATGCAGTGCCGGAATAGAAGTTTAATTCAATGTCTTCAAGTGAACGCTTAAAAATACAAGATGAAAAAACCGAATTTATTATTCGCATCAGTCGTTTTTGCAGGGTTTTGTTTCCTTTTAGCCGGAAATACGGATGCTCAACCCGCCAAAGGCGGAAAGCAAATCAGCCCCGATTTGTTCGGTCTTTTTTTCGAAGACATCAACTATGCTGCCGACGGCTGCAGAACCGTTCGTTTGAATACAACCCTGCCGAACGCCGCGAGTGGAGCCCGTTTTCGTTCTGGGAATACATCGCCCCAGGTTTTTCTTACGGCCGGATAAGCGTGGAAACAAAAGCGCCCTTGCACCCCAACAATCCGCATTACATTGTTTTGGATATTGAACATGTTGGTCATTACGAACAATTTAAGGGAGAAGCGGGTGTGGGGATAAAAAATTCAGGGTTCGATGGGATGGTGGTTCGGGCTGGCGAAAAATACAATTTCTCGGTGTTCGCACAACAGCTTTCCGATGCACCGGTTCTTTTGTCGGTTAGCCTGCAAACCCCGAAGGGAAAGGCGCTTGCTGAAGCTACGATTTCCACTGCATCCAAAACCTGGCAAAAATATACGGCAGCGCTTCGCTGGTGGTACTTGCCAAAACCGAAGGACAACTGGCGCTCGATATGGTTTCGCTTTTTCCTGAAAAGACATTTAAAAACCGGCCAAACGGTTTGCGTGCCGATCTTGCCCAAAAACTGGCCGACATGAAACCTGCGTTTATCCGCTTCCCCGGTGGGTGCCTTGTTCACGGCGACGGACTTGGAAACATGTACCGCTGGAAAAATACGATTGGCCCGGTTGAGCAACGCAAAGCGCAGCGAAATATCTGGGGGTACCACCAGACTGCCGGTTTGGGGTATTTCGAATATTTTCAGTTTTGCGAAGATATTGGCGCCAAACCGCTTCCGGTTGTTCCGGCTGCAGTAAGTTGCCAGAATTCGGGAGGAACGTGGCGCATTGGCGGAACCGGACAAAAAGCGCTGTCTGCCAGCGAAATGGATGAATATATTCAGGAAGTTCTGGATTTGATTGAATGGGCAAACGGACCCGCAACTTCTGAATGGGGAGCTAAACGCGCTGCTGCCGGTCACCCCGAATCTTTTAATCTCGAATACATTGGCGTGGGTAACGAGGACAAAATCACCCCAGAGTTTGAAGAACGGTTCAAAATGATATTCGAAGCCATAAAAGCCAAACACCCTGAAATTACGGTGATTGGAACGGTTGGTCCGTTTCACAGCGGAGAGGATTTTGAGAAAGGCTGGAAAATTGCGGAAGACCTGAAATTGCAAATGGTTGACGAGCATTACTATGTTCAGCCCGAATGGTTGATGGCCAATCTGCACCGTTACGATAAATATCCGCGGAGTTCAACGAAAGTTTATTTGGGAGAATACGCTTCGTGGGGAAACAAGTTGAAAAATGCAATTGCCGAAGCTGCCTATTTAACCGGCCTCGAACGCAACGGCGATGTGGTTCACCTCGCTTCGTACGCTCCGTTACTGGCAAAAAAAGGTTTCACGCAGTGGACCACCGATATGATTTTCTTTGACAATGTTAATATTTTACTCACACCCAATTATCATGTGCAAAAGATGTTCATGACCAATCAGGGTGAAACCTGGTTCGACAAGGTGATTTCGAAAAATGAAAGCGATACGACTTTGGCTGCTTCGTGTGTGCTGGACAGCAAAACCGGCGATATCATACTGAAAATAGTGAATTACAGCGACACCGGCAAACCTATGAAAGCAAACCTGGGCAAATTTGGAAAGATAGCTGCGCAAGCCGAAAAAACCATATTGAGCGGTCAGCCCGACGACGAAAACACATTCGAAAATCTTCAGAAAATTGTACCGGTAACCTCCTCGATTGAAGTTGCAAAATCATTTGATTATATTGCTCCACCCATGTCGCTAACAGTAATCAGGATAAAACAAAACGTGAAATAATGAAAGATATAATAGGTTACAAGTCATGTTAATTACAAGTGAACCCACTACGAAAAGCCCGAGTTCATTTATTTTCAACTCTTTTACCCTTAACCCTAAAGGGAACTCGTTGAAAATCAATGAACTCTTCAAAGTCCCCTTTAGGGGATTTAGGGGTATTGGAATTTTCGGAGTAGGCTCAAATAATATATTCAAATTACAAACCTTAATATTCATCAAAAACTAAATTCTATTATGAAAACGGAAAATCTAAAAATTGTTTTAATTAATATTTTAATCATACTAATCGCATTGTTTTCATTTGCCGGGAAAACCAATGCCCAATCGTACGCAGCCTGGTACAATAAGGCGCAGGAACGGATTGACACCCTGAGAAAAGGCCAGTTCGGAATCCAGGTTGTTGATAAAAACGGACAGCCGTTTACCGGCGATGTTTCGGTGCGGATGAAAAAGCATGAATTTCCGTTCGGAATTGCTTTTGATTTCTACGAAGGCTCGGCAAGTATGGGAAACAGTTACAGCACATCTGCTGCAATTCAGGCTAAAACTGATAAGGAAATTTACAAAACCGAACGCTGGAGCGCCAATCTGGCTTATGCCATTCCTGTAACAAAAGGAAAAGAATACAAGGTTACGCTGAAATTTGCCGAAATTTATATGAGCGCCAAAAATGCAAGGCTTTTTGATGTAACCGTCAACGGGCAGCTTTTTCTTGATAATTATGATGTTTTTGCCGCGGCAAACGGAAAAAACATTGCCGTTGATACGAGCGTAGTTTCCACTGCCGATGATGGTTACATCTATGTTGAGCTAAATGCTTCCAAAGACAATGCAGCCATAAAAGGGATAGTAATTGACGAAATTGGTGGCCCGAATATTTTACGGATTAATTGCGGGGGTTCAGCGATGACTACAGCCGACGGAAACCACTACACATCGGAAACTGGTTATTTTGACCCTGAGGCAAATACCGTGGGCAGCAAGGAACAGTGGATGCAGGCCGCGATGTACAAATATTTTAACTATGGGGTAACAGGCAATTCATTCAAATGGAGCGGCATTCAGCCACAACACACTGCACCCAACTATTCGAATTTTGAAAATGCTGTGCGCTGGACACAGAAAGTAGGCTGGGAGTTGCGTGCACACACCCTGCTTTGGGGAGGAAACGACGCCCACTCGATGCCCGACTGGGTCAGGTCGTTGCCCACGCCCCAGGCAATTACCGACACCTGTAAAATGAGGGTGCAACGCGAGGTTTCACGTTACAAGGGAATCATTAAGGAATATGATGTGATAAACGAACCGTTGACCGGACATGCCGACTGGCTCAGGAAATCAGTTGGCGATTCAATTTTGTGGAACTGCTTTAAATGGGCAAGAGAAGCTGACCCCGAAGCCGAACTTTACATCAACGATTACAATGTGGAATTTAACTGGGGACAGGCTGGGGAATACCGCGACCTGATTAAGAAAATCATAGCGAATGGCGGTCCGGTTACCGGCGTTGGAATGCAGGCTCATTTCTGGGATTGCTGCCGTCCGAATGTGGATGAACTGGTAAAAAATGTAAACATAGTTGCCGAAGCTGGGTTGCCAATCAGGTTTACTGAATATGATTTCGGGGGCAATCTTACACAGGCACAACAGGCTGCCGATTTTATTAAAGTACTCACAATCGCTTTTTCTCACCCGTCGGTTAACGGGATGATTAGCTGGGGTTTGAGCGACGATGGCGCCTGGCGTGCAAACACAGGCTTTTTTACTGCAAAGCACAAACCAAAACTCGCTGCTGATACACTTTTGTATTACACACAAAGGAAATGGGCAACTAATTTCGATTCCCAAATTACGGGGGGGACTCCGCTGAAATTTAAGGCTTATTACGGCGATTATGAAATTGAAGTGGCTTTTGGCGACACGGTGAAAGTTTTCACAATTCCCTGTCTGAAATCGAATAAAGACTCGGTTTTTGTTTTGAATGAAACCAATGCCCGGCTAAAGGGCCCTGAATTGGTGAGCAAAAAACTGGTCAATTTAAATTCGGTGAGACTTGAATTTGATAAACCCATTAAAAGTGGTTCGTTGAAAAGGAGCAATTTCAAATTCTTTTCGAATACCAAAGTTGGCCTCAATGCCGTTCAAACCGACCCGGAAAATCCGAATGCAGTAATTCTCACATTAAGCATGAATGTTACCAAAGGCGATTATGTTTCGGTTTCCTATTTCCCCGGAAGTTTAATGGCTGAAGATGGCAGCAAAGCAGAGGCTTTTGGTCCGGAAGCAATATTCAATCCTGAAACTCCGGTTGGAATTGCGGAAATAAACGAAAGAGCATTGAATGTGTATCCGAATCCGGCGACCAGTGTGCTGAATGTCGAATATGATAAAGCGCCTTACCATTTTTCATTATATAATAGCTTGGGAGTATTGGTTTATTCCGGGATTTCTGACAACGAATTATTGCAATTTGAGGTTGGGCAGTTTAAAAAAGGAATGTACCTGATTAGAATAAAAGATGCTGAAAATTCATTCACAACAACGAAAATAATATTGGAATAAAATGAAAATGGTAAAGAGCCGGAATACGGATATAAAATAACGGTTTACACTTTTTTATAATTGTTTTAATGAAAAATAAATTATTCGGTTTTTTTTGTGATTATGTTCCTTCTGTTATCAATCTTTGTGAATGGCAGTTCACAAAATTTTCAGAAAACACAATCAGAAAGAGTTAAGGAGAATTTTGATGAAAGCTGACAATTTCATAAAGTCGACATTGCCATTAAACTATTAGTAAAAGCCGGTCGGCAAGGTGGTTTAACCGATGCCAACGTCAAAAGGATTGAGGGTGAGGAAGCCATTATTGCTTATACCGATAAAAATAAAGTAGCCCCGGAACACGCCCCGACAGGAAAGACGGTTCGGTGTTTGTGTCAGGATGTAAAATGACAAGAAAGTCGAAAATTGATTGAAATATTCTAACTTATATAATGACTAATTTAAAAGCTTTTTAAAAAAATCTATATTTATGGAAACGAAAATTAAGAATTTTAGTTCTTTTTATAATCCGCCTCGATTTATAGTGGCGTTGATGTTGATATGTGTTAGTCTTCTTTCGGCTATTCAAGCCTATGCTCAATATACCACCAATATTACCCCCATTGGCGGAGGTGGTTTTGTAACAGGTGTCATTACTCACCAAACATCGGGTGATGTTTATTGCCGTACTGATGTCGGCGGGGCTTACCGCCTGGATGCTGCAAATAATAATTGGATATCATTACTTGACTGGGTGCCAGCTAATCAGAAAGGTTTCTCAGGAGTGGAGTCCATGGCTGTCGATCCGCAAAATGCAAATAACATCTACTTGCTTTGCGGTATGGATTATTTTGACTATGGAAAAACAGCAATATTAAAATCTACCGACAAAGGAAATTCATTTAAGATTGTAGATGTGACCTCTAAGTTCAAAGCGCATGGAAACGGAATGGGGCGTTCGAATGGCGAACGGCTCGCTGTAGATCCCCACAACAGCAACATCCTTTTCTGTGGAACCAGACGAAACGGACTATGGAAAAGTATCGATGGAGGTCTTACATGGAACCTTGCATGGAACGGCGTAACTACCACCACAAATGGCAATGGGATTTGCTTTGTCCTTTACGATCCTTCAGGCAGTGTTGTAAGTGGAGCAACGCAAACCATGTACATAGGAGTTTCCCGTATCGATGGAGCGAATGTTTACAAGAGTACCGATGGGGGAGTCACATTTACTGACATTTCTCCTATTACCACTTTTATGCCTCACAGGGCAGCACTCGTAGGTAACACCATGTATTTTGTTTATGCAGATGCAGATGGCCCTTGGAACTGTGGTTCAGGCAGAGTTTACAAGCTCGACACTTCCACAGGCACCTGGACAAATGTAACGCCAAACGGCAACAATTATTCCTATGGAGGGGTAAGCATTGATCCTTCCAATGCCAACAGGGTAGTAGTAACGACCATCAATAAGTGGCACAATAATCAGTATGGGACCACCTGGGGGGATTTTGTGTACTTGTCAACAAATGGAGGAACAAGCTGGACGCACAAGAATGGGTCGGGCAGCAAGTATAATAACGACGGCATAGGATGGGCAAGTGGGATGCTGCATTGGGCAGGTTCTATCGAATTTACGCCAGGCAATACGGCGGAGGTGCGAGTGATTTCCGGTAACGGCATTTTTAAATGTTCCAATATGGATGCAAGCAACCCAAGCTGGAAAATGGATGTGAAAGGACTGGAAGAGACAGGATTATTAGGCGGGATAAGTATACCCGGTGGGCCATTCATTTCCGTTTTTGGCGATATTACAGGATTTGTACACAACAACTTGACCTCATATCCGACGCAAACCCATCAGCCAGCCGATGGGTCAAACTGGAGTGTTGATTATGCGGCAGCCAATACAAACAAAGTAGTGAGAGTCGGCAGTACAAAAGTTTACTATTCCACCAACCAGGGCTCCACATGGACGGCATGCCCCATTACAAAAGGCGGGAGAGGAAATCTTGCCATCAGCGCAGACGGCGGAACTATACTTCATTGTGCCGGCGACTCTTCTGTTACCAGATATACCACTAATAATGGACAAAGCTGGACAAATGTAGGAGGAGTTACGATTTCGAATGCAATTCCGGTATCCGATCGGGTAAACAGCAATTACTTTTACATCCATAATCCGTCCAACGGACAGATGCTTGTGAGCACAAATAAAGGAGTTAGCTTTTCAGTCGGCGGTACTCCCGGTGCATCATCGGCTCCTTGGACGCAAACTTATGTCCGTTCTGTACCCGGATATGAAGGGCATATATGGGTGCCACTGATTGACAATGGGTTAAAATATTCTACCGATCATGGGGCAACATTTACAAAGGTTACAAATGTTACCAGTTGTAGCGCGGTCAGTATTGGTAAAGCGGATGCTTCTGCAACTTATCCTACTGTATTTATCTGGGGAACGGTAAGTGGTGTGAACGGTATGTTCAGGTCAACAAACAAAGGAGCAAGCTGGACTCGAGTCAACGATAATGCCCACCAGTTCGGAGGTACAACCCTAGTATTTGGAGATATGAATATCTTCGGAAGAGTATATATGTCGGGTGTCTTAGGGCGAGGTTTGATTTATTGGGATCTTGTTAGCCCTAATGCGATAGAATCCGAAGGTATCTTGAATGATATGGTTATTTACCCGAATCCGGCAACCAGTTTGCTGAATATCGACTATGATAAAGCTCCGTACAGGGTTTTCCTGTTCAATAGTCTTGGTGTACTTGTGCTATCCGATGTTTCAGAAAACCAATCATTTAAGCTGAACGTTGGTCGGTTAAATAAAGGTTTGTATCTGGTTCGCATTCAGGATTCGGATAATAATACTTTTACAAAAAAAATATTGATTGAATAAACTTTAAAATTTTTACCTTATGAAACGAAGCTTTTTTTTCGGGATAATTATTTCCCTTTTATTTATCGGTATTAGCTGCAACAAGGCAGAGGCGCCCGCAGCATTTGGCCCTGTGCCCACTGAAAACCAGATGCGCTGGCAGGAAATGGAATATTATGCTTTCATCCATTTCTCATTAAACACGTACACCGACCAGGCTTGGGGTTATGGTGACGAAGATGTAAACCTGTTTAATCCAACAGAACTGGATGCCCGGCAATGGGCCCGGATATGCAGGGAAGCAGGAATGAAAGGGATTATCATTACAGCAAAACACCACAGTGGTTTTTGTCTGTGGCCTTCTGAATACACCGAATATTCGGTAAAAAATGCGCCCTGGAAAGATGGGAAGGGGGATGTGGTGCGCGAACTGGCAGATGCCTGCAAGGAATTTGGCCTGAAACTGGGAATCTATTTATCCCCGTGGGACAGAAATCACGCAGATTACGGGAAGCCGGAATACATTACGTATTTCAGGAACCAGCTTACCGAACTTCTGACAAATTACGGCGATATTTTTGAAGTGTGGTACGATGGCGCTAACGGCGGAACCGGTTATTACGGTGGAGCCAACGAAAACCGCATTATCGACAGAACCACTTACTACGACTGGAAAAATACCTACAAACTCGTTCGTGAACTGCAACCCAATATTTTAATCTGGAACGATGGGGGCGACCGTGGCGATTTGCGCTGGGTGGGAACAGAAGGCGGCTGGGTTGGCGAAACAAACTGGAGTTTGCTGAATGCCACCGGCGACGTGCCTTTTGAAATGTTGCATTACGGAGTGGAAGATGGGGACTCTTGGGTTCCGGGCGAAGTGAATACTTCCATTCGTCCTGAGTGGTTTTATCATCCGGGGGAAGACACAAAAGTGAAAACACTGCCTCAATTAATGGATACATATTACAATTCTGTTGGGAGAAACGGAACTTTGCTCCTCAATTTTCCCATCATGCCAAATGGTTTAATTCATCCGAACGACGAAAAAGCCGCGCTTGAATTGGCTGCCGCTGTTAAGGAAGCCTTTGATGAGAACCTGGTGAAAAATGCAAAGGCAGAAGCCAGTGACACCCGCGGAAACAGCCGTAAGTTCGGGGCATCAAATGCGGTTGACGAAAAAACTGAAACCTACTGGACGACCGACGATGATGTGAAAATGGCAACACTGACCATCGATTTTGGGTCACCAACCACCTTCAACCGTTTTCTTGCGCAGGAATATATTCGCCTGGGGCAACGTGTGAAAGCTTTTACAATTGAAGCGGAGGTTAACGGAAACTGGCAGGAACTGGCAAAAGCAACCACCATCGGTTATAAACGCATCCTGCGCTTTCCAACGGTTACAGCTACTCAGCTCCGTTTCAGTATTACCGATTCGAAGGCTTGTCCGGTGATTTCGAATGTCGGGGTTTATANNACCCAGCCAACCATCATCCGGAACCAGGCAGGTGAAATCATTATTATCCCGGCCGATGCCGAATCGGAAATTTATTACACACTTGATGGTTCGGAAGCAACAAAAGAATCGGAAAAATACAACGGCCCGGTTCAAATCGAAGGAAAAGTGAAAGTAAGCGCCATTTCGGTTGAACCGTCATCTGGAAAAAGCAGCGATGTAACTCTTGAAGAATTCGGGTTGCCGCGCAAAGACTGGAAAATTATCGGGATAGAAGATGAAAATACACATCGTATTCTGGATGGAAACCTTTCAACAGCCTGGCGCCACGGCAATGAAACAAAACTTCCGGTTGACCTGGTAATTGACCTTGGCAAAGCGTTAACAATCAGTGGATTTAAATACTATCCAGAACAAAATTCATGGCAACCCGGTATAATTACCCATTATGAGTTTTTCATTTCGGCAGATGGTAAAAACTGGAAAAAGGCCAGTGAAGGCGAATTCTCCAACATTAAAAACAACCCCTTGTGGCAGACAAAAAAAATTGAAACAGTATCAGCACGATTTATTAATTTGCGGGCTTTGAAAAACACCGAAAACAACACCAGGATTGGGTATGCTGAAATTGATGTGGTAACCGATTGATTTTAAATTACTAACGACCGGGATTATAGTTATAAGGTAGCTAGCAAAAAACTATCTCGATAAATCCGGACAAAAAATAACTTTGAAATGTTAACTTAATAGTTAACTTTGCTGCGTGGAATTTGTAGAAAGAAAAATCATATTTCATGGAAGTCACTTTACTGACTTCTATCTTGAACAAACAACAAAAATGAAAAAGGAGGAAATAAAAAACGCTAAATCGTTTGACGAACTTTTGGACATCAAATATGGAAAAGTAGGTACTTCCATACGAGACGAGTATGAAACCAAAGCTAACTATTTTGTAATTTCCGAAATGCTGAAAGAAGCCAGAATGGATGCTCATCTCACACAAGAGCAGTTAGCTGACAAAATCGGGACAAAGAAAAGCTATATCTCCAGGCTTGAAAATGGGAAGGTTGACATTCAGTTATCGACGCTGTTCAAAATATTTGAAACTGGACTAGGCAGAAAGATTCAATTAACAATCTTATAATAAAAAAGGGCTGTTGCAAATAAAGCAATTTGAGGCGATGGCTGCTCGCTACATTAAACTTCGGGCTTTAATAAACAGGGAGAACAATATCAGGAATGGGTACGCTGATGTGATAACAGATTGATTTTAAATATAAATTATGAAGTTTAATCCAAAAATATATTATTCAATAGTTGCAATCGGATTTTGTATGTTTATTGCTATCACAGTTCTTAGAAATCGAACTGCGACAGCTAAATGGGAACAGACAGAATTATTTGGTCAAATAAATGATATTGCTCTTAAAAAGAATGATAAGGGAATTTATATGAATATTAATAATAACTGGTATGGATTTTCTTACGACAGAATATTTGAAGAAAAATCTTTTAAGATGTATTATTTGATAAAATATAAAGGAGAAAAAATATTTTGGATAAAAAGAACACCGACTTCTACTGATTCTGTTTCATTTTGGAGTGGAGCTTCATTCATTGTTACAGATACAAATGAAATTAAAATGATTGAGAAAGGAATACTGAAATGAGAATGATATAAACAAAGAACACCATTCATTAACCAAAACCATATGTCAATTGGGGTTTCCGTGCGGTCAACAAAGTTCGCGGCCCGCATTTCCGCTGGGCAGCGGGCCGGCTCGACAGAAAATCGCCCGTAATCCGCCTCTGCGTGGCTTCCAACCGTTAATTTGAATATTTTTTAAAGAAGATTAAATTATTAGTAAATACAATTTTTATGAAAACTAAATCATTTGTTGATTATCGGTTTTTAATCGTGATTTTTTGTTTCTCTTTTAATACAATCAGGGCGCAAAATCCAATCATCCATGCCGACGTGCCCGATATGTCCATGATCCGCGTAGGTGATACATACTACATGAGTAGCACTACCATGCACATGGCTCCGGGTGTACCGATTATGAAATCGAAAGACCTGGTGAACTGGACAATCATCAATTATGCCTACGATACGCTGGCCAATGTTGACGCGATGAACCTTGTGAACGGTAAAAGTACCTACGGAAAAGGCACGTGGGCAAGCTGTATCAATTTTCAGAAGGGAGTTTTCTATGTTTCCACTTTTGCACAGACGACAGACAAAACCTATGTCTATAAAACCAAAGACATTGAAAAAGGCCAGTGGGAAAGAATCGTTTTCGCGCCTGCATACCACGACCATACCATTTTATTCGACGATGACGGGAAAATATACATGATTTGGGGTGTCAGAAAACTACGGATAATTGAATTAAAGGACGATCTCTCGGGTGTAAAGGAAGGGACAGAAAGGGTTTTAATTGAAGATGCCAACGCGCCTGTCGGGGAAAATGTCGGTCTTGGCGAAGGTTCTCAGATTTTTAAGGTGAACGGAAAATACTACTTGTTTAATATTGCATGGCCACGCGGCGGTATGCGTACCGTGGTGGTTCACCGTGCCGATAAAATTACCGGGCCGTGGGAAGGTAAAGTTGCCTTCGCCGATTTGGGAGTTGCCCAGGGCGGCATTGTTGACACCCCCGATGGAAAGTGGTTCGCCTATCTTTTCCGCGATTACGGATCTGTAGGCCGTATTCCGTATATCATACCTATGAAATGGGAAGATGGCTGGCCCGTTATTGGCGTAGATGGTAAAGTTCCCGAAACCCTCAGTTTGCCCGCAAGCAAAGGTTTAATCCCGGGAATCGTTAACAACGATGAGTTCGGCCGCAAAAAGGGCGAACCTGCGCTGCCGTTGGTTTGGCAGTGGAACCACAACCCCGATAATTCGCTGTGGTCGGTTACCGAAAGAAAAGGCTTTCTGCGCCTCAAATCAGGACGCGTTGACAGTCTTTTCCTGAAATCGCGCAATACACTAACGCAACGCACTTTCGGACCTGTAAGTTCAGGCGTCACCAAACTTGATGCATCAAAATTGAAAGAGGGCGATTTTGCAGGATTAACTGTATTCCAACGGAAGTTTGGACAGGTGGGCGTAAAAATTGCTGATGGTAAAAAGTATATTTTTATGGTGAGCAACAAAACCGACACGCCCACTGAACTTGAAAGCGTGCCGTTGATGCAAAACGAGGTTTACCTGAAAATTGAATGCAACTTTCGCGACAAAATTGATGTGGCTAAGTTTTTCTACAGCCTCGATGGCAAAACATGGACGGTGATTGGAGGCGAGCTGAAAATGGAATACACGCTGATGGAGCATTTTATGGGTTACCGTTTCGGGTTGTTCAATTACGCCACCAAAAATACAGGCGGGTTTGCCGATTTCGATTACTTCCGAATCAGCGGCCAGATTTCAGATTTAACGATGAAGGAGTAAATATATTTAAATCAATAATTGGGCTGCATCGAAAAGCAAGAAATGAAACGAGCCATGACAAAATTTTGCCACACAGATGGAACATTATAATGCGAGTTACAGCGAATACCTTTAAAAATTAGCAATTTAGCTCACTCCGAAAAGTAGGAATTTCAATGATTCTCATCTTTTTGACCCCTAACCCCAAAGTGGAACATCTGAAAATCATTGAATCTGGAAGTCCCAAGTATAAAGGGGGGGGAAATCAATATATATCCGGGATTGACCACCATTGGCCTTCTTCGCCTGATTTTATTATGGTTTTGCCCTGCGGGTTATCCATTATCCTTTTTCGGGGAACCGCGGTTAAATCCAGCCATTTAAATTAGTTTTTTTAAGTTATATAATATGTATAGCATTGATTAATAAATAGATATACATTAGACAGGAAGTCAAAATAAGTTTGGGAAACAATATTTTTTGCTATTTTTGCACCCAATTCGGCCTGTAGCTCAGTTGGTAGAGCAGCTGACTCTTAATCAGCGGGCCCAGGGTTCGAATCCCTGCAGGCCGACTTTTAAAATGGTTAAACATTTTTAAAAAGAAAATGCCCGTTACTTTTGCCCGCCCAACAATTCAGGGTCCCCGCCATACTTTTTCAAAAATAATTCGCATCTTTATTTAAACTTTTAGTCCGAATTTAACCGATTAATATTCAACCGATATGCTGGAAAAGAACAATAAACGGCTCGTAAACGCCTGGGCATCTTTCGACTGGTCGAACTCAGTGTATAACCTCATCATCACCACCGCCATTTTCCCGATTTACTACCTTAGCGTTACAGAAAGCTCCTTTGGCGGCGAAACGATTGAATTCTTTGGGCTTCCGATGGTTAATTCCGTGCTCTATTCCTATGCCATTTCGTTTTCGTTCCTGCTCATTGTTTTTTTGGCGCCGGTGCTTTCAGGGATTGCCGATTTCAGCGGACGAAAAAAGCGGTTTATGCAGTTTTTCACCTATCTCGGCTCTGTTTCGTGTATTGGCCTCTATTTTTTTACCGGCGAAAACGTTGAATTTGGCATATTGTGCACCGTTCTGGCAAGCGTGGGATTTGCCGGTTCGCTGGTGTTTTACAATGCCTTTTTGCCCGAAGTGGCCACCGGGAACAAAATGGACCGCGTGAGCGCACGTGGTTTTGCCATGGGATACACAGGCAGTGTTATTTTACTGATTGCAAACCTCGTGCTTTACATGAAAGCTGAAATGTTTGGCTTTAAAGACGGGGGCGCCGCCACAAGGTTCGGATTTATCCTGGTGGGCTTGTGGTGGATGGGATTTGCCCAGATTGCCTTTTATTATCTCGAAGACCGGCCTACCGGTAAAAAAATCACTTTCGACATACTGGGAAACGGCGTACGCAAACTTAAAGATGTTTTCAGCGTGGTCCGCAGGAAAACGGCAATGCTGCGGTTTCTAATTTCATTTTTTATTTACAGTATGGGCGTGCAAACCGTTATGCTGCTGGCTCCACTGTTTGGCGACAAGGAGGTGGGCATGACTGCCAACGAAATGATTATCGTGGTGCTTATCCTCCAGATTGTGGCTATTGCAGGGGCATACTTTTTTGCATTGATTTCGAAATTCAGGGGAAACGGGTTTGCCATCAGCGCCACGCTCATTATCTGGATTTTTATTTGTGTGGCCGGATATTTTCTGAAAGATAAAATGTCGTTTTACGGACTGGCCGGACTGCTGGGTTTTGTTATGGGCGGGGTGCAATCCATTTCACGATCAACCTGGTCGAAACTGATTCCGGAAGGCACCATAAACACTGCTTCATTCTTCAGCTTTTACGATGTTACAGAAAAACTTGCCATTGTAATTGGCACCTTTTCGTACGGTTTAATCGACCAGATTACAGGCAGTATGCGCAACAGCATGGTTTTTATGGCACTTTTCTTTATCGTTGGGTTTGCTATTCTTCAATTCGCCCGGCTGAAAAAAAGTTTAAACCCTGCAACAGGAAACTGAAAGGACGAGGGAATGAAAGACTGAGAGTTGGCCAATGCCTGCCCGACTGGATGTT
The DNA here is from genome assembly GCA_009773765.1 of Prolixibacteraceae bacterium. GTDB lineage: Bacteria > Bacteroidota > Bacteroidia > Bacteroidales > Prolixibacteraceae > Draconibacterium. The sequence continues at coordinate 16,583 of WTWZ01000022.1, forward strand.
TCAGCCGGGGCCATCAGTAAAATTTGGAAATGGTTATTGAATATTCATTGTTGAATATATCAATGTTTGCCAACAGCCTGCTGCCGCTTTTTGCCAGGTTTCCTTTCGTCATTCAGCATTCGTTAATCGTCATTCAGCATTCCCGTTTCAGCTCCACTCCGGGAACTGCGTTTTATTCAAATCAAGTGTGGCAATGGCCTGTAAATCTTTTTTATCGAGTTTAAAATCGAAAATCTGCAGGTTTTCTATCATGTGCGCTTTGTTCTGCGACCGCGGTATGGCCACAACTCCGCGCTGGTAGTGCCAGCGCAGGCAAACCTGTGCGATGCTCTTGTTGTGCTTTTTGCCAATTTCAGCCAGCACCGGATTACTGAAAATGCCATTGCGGCCGGCTGCAAACGGCGACCACGCTTCATGTTGCACCGCCTCTTTTTTCAGCACATCGTATAAATTGTGCCCCTGAAAGAAAACATGCGTTTCAATCTGGTTCACTGCGGGTTTTATTTTGGCATAAATCATCATTTCGGCCAGTTGGCGGGGTTCGAAATTGCTTACGCCGATGGCCTTGATTTTACCCGCGTTGTACAGTTCTTCCATCGCAAGCCACGAACCTTTCACATCGCCCCGGGGCCGGTGGATGAGGTACAAATCGAGGTAATCCGTGCCCAGTTTGTCAATGGATGTTTGAAAAGCCTTTTTTGTGCCTTCGTACCCCGCAAAGTCAACCCACAGTTTTGAGGTAACAAACAACTCCTTACGGTCAATGCCGCTGCGTTTAATTGCCGCGCCCACTGCTCCCTCGTTTCCGTAAACGTGCGCAGTATCAATCGACCGGTAACCCACCGAAATGGCGTCGAAAACACTCCGTTCGCCCACTTCGCCGTTCAGGGTGTTGGTGCCAAAACCAAGCATTGGCATGGGTAAGCCGTTGTTGAGCTTAACTGTTGGGATTGAAGTTTTCGCATTTGCAGCGTTAAAAGCGCCAAACACTTTTGCTGCGCCGAAAGGGACAAACAGTGCGGTAGCTGCCAAACCTGCGCCGGCTTTCAAAAATCCGCGGCGGTTTATTTCGTTGTGCTGATGTTGTTTTTCCATTTTTTTTAATTGATAGTTTTTCCAAATATATAGTTTTAAACCCAAATTAAGTAAGTGTACCAGGAGCCAGCAGCCCAAAAGTCAGGTTTCCTTTAATTTTTATACCTTTACTAAAACGTTTTACCACGATGGGCGATGTACATAACACCGCAACCCGTAGCTATAACATGAGCCGCATTAAGGGGAAAAACACAAAACCCGAAACGCTCGTGCGGAATTTTTTGTTTGCCAATGGATACAGGTACAGGCTGAATGTAAAAACCCTCCCCGGGAAACCCGATATTGTTTTACCCAAATACAAAACCGTCATTTTTATTAACGGCTGTTTCTGGCACGGACACGAAGGCTGCCGTTATTTTGTTATTCCCAAAACCCGCACCGATTGGTGGCTGAATAAAATTGGCGATACCCAAAAACGCGACCACGAATCTGAAAATCAGTTGACCGATTTGGGATGGAAAGTGATTGTAATCTGGGAATGTGGATTGAAAAAAGATGCTTTAAATAAAACATTGAGCGAGTTAACAAAAATCCAAAATTAACAAGGATTTTATTTTTTACCCTCAACTTAATTTAACCTTAACAACTTCCCCAACGCAAAAAAATACTCTTATAAAGTTTTAATAATGAACAACGTGACTTATATGCAAATGTATTATAAGTCACATTTAATAATTTTCGAAAAATGGATTTAAAAAGGAAAATTGGTCAACGAATAAAAGGATTACGGGAAGAAAAAAACCTAAAACAAGAAGAACTTGCCTGGCAATCAAATCTCGACAGAACCTATTTGAATCATGTTGAAACAGGTAAAAGAAACATTACGGTTGCGAGCTTGCAGAAGATTGTTGTGGACGGATTAAAAATTACACTTTCAGATTTCTTTAATCATGAATTCTTTAAAGAAAATTAGTTTAAACTTTATTGATCTTTTCTCGGGTGCAGGAGGACTTTCAGAAGGTTTTATACGTGCCGGATTTAACCCGGTTGCACATGTTGAAATTGATGAAGCAGCGTGTAATACTTTACTTACAAGAACAGTTTACCACAAACTTAAAAATACAACTGGATTTGAACTGTATAAATCATATCTGAAAGGGAAATTGTCCAAGGAAAAATTACACGGATTACTGAATGTGGACGAATATAATTCCGTTATAAATCTGGCTATATCAGATGAAAATAATCCTGTCATTTTTAAAAGAATAGATGACCTTATAAATGGAAAATCCATTGATTTAATAGTCGGCGGGCCACCATGTCAGGCTTATTCGCTGGCAGGTAGGGCAAGAGATAAGAAAAAAATGAAAGGCGACAGCCGGAATTATTTGTTTCAGCAATACGCAAAATATCTTGAATATTACAAACCCAAAATATTTGTCTTTGAAAATGTATTAGGTCTTTTATCAGCAATGAATGAAGATGGTTCAAAGTACATCGATCAAATGATTTCTCTTTTTTCAGAAGTTGGATATATAACTGAGTACAAGTTGGTAAATGCTTCAGATTTTGGTGTTTTACAAAATCGGAAAAGAGTAATACTTATTGGTAAAAAAGGTAAGGAAACTGGTTTCTATCCTGAATTTGAAAAAAATGCAGATAATAAAACTGCACTGGTAAAAGAAATACTGGCAGATTTGCCCGAAATCCAGGCTGGTTCAGGAGACTGGTTTAATGTAAAATATAAAAATAAAGGGAGTGAATATGTTTTTGATGCCAGTATCAGAAATGGAATTGATTTTACTACCCAGCATATAGCAAGACCACACAATAATCAGGACAAAGAAATTTATAGAATTGCTGTTAAAAAATGGAACTCCGGACAAACACGGCTTGATTACAATGATTTACCAGATGAATTAAAGAGCCATAGTAACAGACATTCTTTTGTTGACCGTTTTAAAGTTGTAGCCCCCGATTTAACAAAAACACAGACAGTTGTTGCGCATATTGCAAAAGACGGACATTATTATATACATCCTGATATATTCCAGAACCGTTCATTAACGGTGCGTGAAGCTGCACGGCTTCAATCATTTCCCGATGATTATTTTTTTGAAGGTATTGATGAAAAACCAAGCAGGACTGCAGCTTTCAAACAAATTGGCAATGCTGTACCTCCTCTTTTAGCTGAACAAATAGCAAAAAAAATAAAACAGTTGATAAAAATTTGATATAACCCACTAACTCTTTATACCATGAACCAAGAACTAACTCAAAAACTGCAATATTCTTATTTAGGGGAGCTTGATAAATTTCCACTTCCTCAACCAATTAAGGAATCGCTTCAAATCATTTCAAATTTTTTCGATAACAACACGAACAATAAACTTTGTATAGTTTTTCCAACAAAGGAATTTGCAGCGCAATGGCTTTCTATTCCAACAGTTTTATTACTAATCGAATCTGACTTTGCACAATTTAAAAACGAAATAGTTGATTCATTAGAAAAGTATAAAAAAGGTGATCGATTAATTCTGAATAATGAGGCGGTTGTTGAATGGCATGGAAGAAGCCCGGACGGATTTATATTTAAGCATAAAGAGTATAATAATATAGATGAAATCAGCATAGAAATCAAGAAAATTTCAAAGATTCAACCTGCTCCATGCAATCGCAAAGCTTTATCAGGTCTCAATAGAGTTATGCAAGCTATTGCAAAAAGCAATGAAAATCCGACAGATAAAATTCTTGGGATACAAACGGATGGAAATAAACTCTATCAGAAAAATTCTATTTGCTTAGTCAGCAAACACATTTCATTTGAGAATTCAATTTCAGAAATCGCAATAAACAATTTTTTAGTTGACGAGTATTTTAAACGAGGGAAAATTGATGATGCTGGAGAAGCTGATATGAAAAGTCCGCTTTTAATTACTAACAACTTGACAAATCTTGCTTTGTATGTAACACTATCAGACACTGTTTCGAAAATTATTATTGACGGCTATTCTACAATTCAAGAAAGGAAATTAGACTTCAACGATATTGATGCAAAGAAAATTCCTACGATTTTAATTACTGACCTTTCGGAGGTTGGAAATTTTGAGAACATTGGAGAATATGGTTTTGATTTTTACAATTTCACAAAAGAAAATTTACAACTTGATGAGATAAAAGTATTATCTCCTTTTAGTTCCTTTGACAAGAAACTTCACAAATATGTTTCTTTCAATTTGCAAAAAGAAATTTGTGAAAATGCTGACCTTGAAAGTATAACAAAACTAATTCACTCAATTGACAAAGATGAATCGGTTAAGGAGTTAATTAGTCTGAAAATTCTATTGATTCAACTCATAAATCATGTTGCAAGAATTGCTCATCCCCTAACCCAAAATGAAGTTGCAGTGTACAGAGGCATGTTAAACAAGGCAGAAACACTTTTGTTTGAAAACAGATTTTATTTAGGTGGTTCTCGCAAAGCAATTGAGGATTCAATTTCCTTATTGAAATTTGTTATTGAAAAATTCTCAAGTACTCCGTCAGAAAAAAGTGCCAAGTTGAGTGAATTAATGCAAAAAAATCAATATGACTGTATCATTTGCCCAACCGAAGATGAAGCACTTTCTTTGACTTTGCATTTGAACTCACTTCGTCTTGCGGTCAAGCCTAAGGTTATTACAGTTGCAGATGTAAACAACAGTTTGCTAGAAATCCAGCCAGTGAAAGCAATTCTGACAGGATGGGCAAAGACTAATAATGTGAATCGACTATTATCAAGTTTTTTATTTACTGAATTAACAGTTTTGTTCTATCAATTTGAGTGCAAGTATCTCAATTCACTTCAAAACAGGAACAAGAAATTAAGCGGCAATGTAAAATCAACCATCAATAAAAAAGGAATTCGCTCCGAAAAAGAAACGAAAAACGAATCCGGCTATGCCGATTTATTTAAAAGCGAATCAACATCTGATACCGAACCAAATTTTGACATAGTAGAGTTTGAATTGAAATTAGACAACGCACAATTTTCAAAATACATAGTAAGAGGGAGTATAGCAGAAAGTGTGAAAGCAAAAAGAGTTGAATTCAAGAACGACAAGTTTATTTATCTTACAGATACGCATAGTCTGCTTGTCTTGGAGAATTTCTATCAATCCACAAGCAATTCTTTATACATTCATAAAAGCCGTATTGAGAATCTGCATTATGGAGATGTAATTGCATTTCTGAAAACAGAAAGAGAGTTGCTTAGTAAAATAGTTGGAAGACAAACTACTCCGGCAGCATTGGCAGAAACTAATAGATGGATTGAACTTTGGAAAACCGTACTTAAGAATCATTACAAATTCCTCCACAATAATTTCAATAAGTTGGCAAATGATTTAAAGGAACAAGGTTGTGACCGTGACCCTGTTACAATTCGTTCATGGTTATTTGATGACTTAAGAATTGGTCCAAGGAAAGATGATGACCTAATTGCCATTGCAATTATGACTAATGGAACGGAGCTAATGGACAATATCAATCAAGTTAGGGCAGCAATCAAACAAATGACAAGTTGGAGGATGAAAGCTTCTGACTTTGTGGTTGAACAATTAAAAGCAAAAATCAAAAGCACACACTCAGATATTCAAGTTAACAATGTTATTGATTTTGAAGATTTAGGTGAGGTTGAAATTTTGGAAATAACCGAAATAAACAATTCACATGACAACATTGATATTAGAAATGTAAACCGACTTCTGGAAAAGGCAAAACTGTAATGGCTAAACTATCTCCACCATATATTGACAAAGATTGCAAAAGCACCGGAGAGAGAATGATTTTTGACATGCTCAAAAAAGATTCTTTCACCGAGGATTGGATTGTTTTACACTCTCTCAATCTTTCGCAACATACCAAACGACTTTACGGCGAGATAGATTTTTTGCTTCTCATTCCAAACGCAGGTGTCTTTGTGATGGAAGTAAAGGGCGGTGATGTGAGGTGCAAAAACGGAGAATGGGAATTTATTGACAGGCATGGAAATGTAAACAGAAACAAAAGCCCATTCAATCAGGCAAGGGATGCAATGTTTTCACTTCAAGCGGAAGTCAAAAAAGAATTTGGAGCAAAGCACAGGTTCAACAAAATCCAGCTTGGCTTTCTCGTTGCATTTCCACAGGTGAACTTTGATAAAAATAGCGTAGAATATGAGCAGTGGCAAATCTTTGACAAGACAAATTACAATTCAAACCACGAAACATTTTTTAAAAACTTAATCCAGCAGTTTACAGAGAAACATAAAACACAGCTTTGGTTTTCACCAACTGAATCGTTACCAAGCCGACAAGACCTTGAAGAACTTTGTCATTTTCTTAGGGGGGATTTTATGAGAGTTCGTTCAGCAAAAGAACGCCTAGCTGAATTTGATTCACAAGTTAAAACCTACACCGAAGAACAATTCGGCGTTCTTGAATCAATTGAACTCAATGAACGAAGTTTGGTTCAGGGAAGTGCCGGAACGGGAAAGACAATGATTGCGATTGAATCAGCAATCAGAGCAGCAGCGGAAGGTAAAAAGGTTTTTCTTACTTGCTACAATAGAATTATCGGAGAATGGATGCAGAAGCAACTTGAAGGATGGAGCAACATCACTGTTTCAAGTTTACACAGTTATTTGTTTGAATTGACAAAAGGTTTTGACTACGACAAAACGCAAGAAAATAAGCAAGATTTCTATTCAAAGTATTTGCCTAATCTTATGAAGGAATTTTTCAAGATTGGAGTAAAAGGAAAGTTTGATAAATTGATTATTGATGAAGGCCAGGACTTAATAAGAGAAGAATATTTAGGCTTATTTGACTCAATGCTCACAAACGGTTTAGCAAATGGGAATTGGGAAATATACGGCGACTTTGAAAGGCAAGCGATATTTGCACAACTTTCAAAATCCGAAATGCTTGACTTGCTTAAAACTTTTGGACATCATTCAAAACATTTGTTGCGTATAAATTGCCGTAACACAAAAGAGATAGGAGAAGAAACATCTTTGATTTCGGGATTTGAAAAACCGCCATTCCTTTTAGAATATCTTGAGGGACTTCCGGTAGCTTACCATTTTTACAGAGATGAAGCACACCAAAAACAAATTCTTAATGAACAATTAAAAAAAGTAGCTGACGAAGGCTTACCTCTCAACGAAATGGTAATACTTTCTCCAAAGAAACTTGAAAACTCTTGTGTGAAATCCCTTCCTGACTATTCAATTAAAGAAATTAAAACAGCAAACGAAGTTTCCGCAACTCAAAAGTATTTTGGATTTGCAACAGTACAGTCATACAAAGGAATGGAAGGCAACTATATCTTGATTACTGACATTGAAGATTTATCAAGCGAAGTTGCTAAATCTCTCTTGTATGTAGGCATGAGCAGGGCACGATATGGATTGATACTTTTAATTTCTGAAGCAATTCAACGCCAGTATTGCGAAATTTTACAAAACAAACTCAGATAAAATGAGAGACGATATTCTAAAATTTATAAAAAGAGAATTAATTGGCCCCGACCCAGTTAAGCCTCATATTCAGGAGAACGGAGAGGAAATTCTATTGAATGAGCCGCCTAGATTGAGATATGGTGCAGGAATTTTATTTCCATCGCCAAACAGAGACGGAGAAGGTGCAACTTATTCAGCAGCAGATTCAACAACGGCAACAGAAGAAGAAGTAATAAAAAACACAGAAGAAACAAGTATTGAGAGTTCAGAAACAATTGTTGATAATAACACATCATCAAATGTTGGTGATGACTTTGAAGAAGAAATTGGATTAGCAAATAATTTCCTTCCTTCTGCAATGGGATTCAGTTGCTTTTCAAAAATTCCAAACGAAGGTTTCAAAGTGCAGGTTAATGTTGGAATTTATGAAATTAATGATTACAGTTACAAAAAGGATGATGGAACAGATGTACATAGGAAAGCATATTACCGAACTTCATTAAACCAACCTTTGTCGATACCGTCAAGCGACATTCCGCTGATTTCCGGAACTTCAAAAGAGTTTACTTTAGTTGGTAAGGATACAAAAAAAATTGAACTGGTTTTGAATATCAGAAACCGAACACATGGAAATAATTCCGATAAAAACATACATCTCCTGACTTTTACCTTAATAAACAAAAACAAAGGAGCAAGAGAAAATATCAGGAATGAAGATTGCTTTTTTCAGGTTTCTTTTTCAGTAAATGCAAGTGAAAAATGTTTTTGTCCTTACAAATTAGCAGCGTCAAAGACAGACCAAGATGATGAGAAATCAAACCAACTTCTTTTCCGAAAGAAAAAGACTTTTGCCGTTGGTCATGGCTGCTCTCCTGCATGGGCTGATGATGATTCTGAACTTGTAAACACAATTACAACAGAAGCAATTCCTTCATATGAAATAAAACCAATCGTTCCGAATGAATTAAAAAGTGTTGCCTTGAAAATGTTTGATATGAGTGATTTGACAGCAGGCGACATCACTTCAAATCTTATTCAGTTAAATGCAGAATATGAGAATTGGATTAACGAACAAGAAGGAATTGCAAACAGGGAGCTGACAGGAGAATTTCTCACTACTGCCAAAAGACACATTTCAAGTTGCCGTGCATGTTTGAAACGAATGAAAGAAGGAGTTGATTTATTAAAGAGTAATTCAAAAGTCAACCGTGCTTTTAGATTAATGAATAAAGCGATGTTGCTTCAACAACTTCATTATGGAATTGACACAAGGAATTGGATTGTAGAAAAAGGTTTAATCACTGGCCTGGAGAAAGCAATTATTCCTGACCTACATGACCAATCAACCTGGCAAAAGAATCCAGATGGAAGTTTACGAGTTGGTTCATGGAGGCCTTTTCAAATTGCATTCATCCTGATTAATCTTCATTCAATGCTGGATGAAAAACATCCTGACAGAAAAATGGTTGACCTCATTTGGTTTCCAACTGGTGGCGGTAAAACAGAAGCATATTTGGGATTATCTGCTTACACAATTTTTCTCAGAAAACTCAAAGACAAAACTGATTCAGGTACTTCTGTTCTGATGCGTTATACTTTGCGATTGCTGACAGCTCAACAATTCCAAAGGGCAGCAGCATTAATTTGTGCATGTGAAAAAATCCGTGAGGAAAACAAAGACGAATTAGGAACAGACCGAATCACAATTGGACTTTGGGTTGGAGAATTGACACCGAATAAGAGAGGAGATGCGACAAAAACATTAAAGAAGATGTCGCAAGGAAAAGAAGATGAAAGCCCCTTTGTGGTTTTGAAATGCCCCTGGTGTGGAAGTCAGATGGGATTGATTAAGGGAACTAAGAAAGATGAGATAAAGGGATATAAAACAAGAAAGGTCGGAAGTCACGAAACTGTTGTTTTCAAATGCGACAACGAGAGTGAATGTGATTTTTCACATGAAGATTTTCGTTTGCCTTTGCTAGTAATTGACGAAGACATTTATGATTTTCCGCCTACTCTCTTAATCGGAACGGTTGATAAATTCGCAATGCTAACATGGAGACCAGAAGCAAGAAGTCTTTTCGGATTTATTGGCAACGAAAGAAAAACTCCACCAGAACTAATAATTCAAGATGAGTTACACTTGATTTCAGGCCCGTTGGGTTCAATGGTTGGTTTGTATGAAACAATGATTGAAGAGCTTTGTACTGCCAATGACATCAAACCTAAAATTATTGCATCGTCAGCTACAATCAGCAGAGCTAAAGAACAAATCAATTCACTGTACGGCAGAGGAGTTGAGAACGTAAATATTTTTCCATCACAATGCCTTAGTGCAGGCGATTCCTTTTTCGCCTACGAAGAAAGAAGTTCTGACAATGCCCCCGGACGATTGTATGTAGGGGTGTTTGCATCAGCATTGCCCTCACATGCAACAGCACAGGTAAGAGTTTTATCCGCATTACTTCAATCTGTAAAATCAATTCCTGTTACAGATGAGAAATTGCGTGACCCATACTGGACTGCTATGACTTACTTCAACAGCATTCGTGAATTAGGTCATGCAGCAACTTTGATTCGTGCTGACATCACGGAATATCTGAACTCCATTTACATCAGAAAAAAAATCACAGGAACCGACAGAAGATTTATCAATGTTGACAGAGAGCTTACAAGCCGTATCAACAGCAGTCAAATTACTGACATACTTGAAGAATTAATGAAGGAATACCCGAAAGAAAAATATCCAATTGATATTTGCCTTGCAACAAATATGATTTCGGTTGGAGTTGATATTCCACGATTAGGTTTAATGACAGTAATCGGACAGCCGAAAACAACATCGGAATACATTCAGGCAACAAGTCGTGTTGGTCGTTCAAAGAAGGGGCCCGGACTTATCTTTACAATATACAATTGTTCAAAACCGAGAGACCGTTCACACTTTGAACACTTCCAGGAATATCACTCAAAGATTTACAGCAAGGTAGAACCAACAAGTGTTACACCGTTTTCACCACCTGCCAGAGAACGGGCATTGCATGCAATACTTGTAGGGTTGATTAGATTTTATTCCGAAACAAACAGGGAGTTACCAACTCCATTTCCAACCAAAGAAATTATTCAGAAGGTCAGAGAAATAATTTTCCGCAGAGTATCTGAAATTGATAAAGAAGAAATTCAGAAAACAATTGAGATGGTTGAGAGAAGATTGGAACAATGGCAACATAATTTGCCAATCATTTACGGTTCGTTTGCACAAACAGATAATTTACCATTGATGTACCCTGCAGGAACAAATCCACCGGAACAAACGAAGTTCAGAGCATGGTCAACACCAACTTCAATGAGAAATGTTGACTCAACCTGTGATGCAATCGTAATTAATGAATATATAAACATTGATACTTTGTAAATTATATTATGCCAGCAAATAAACCAATAAGAAGGTCACAGCTTATTTCGCCCTGGGGAGTAGGGCAAATGATAAACTTTCCGAAAGATGAATCTTTAATGGTAGCAGGTCTTGATTTGTGGGAACTGAAATTCAGAGAACTTGAAAGGTCAAAATCATTAGACGAATTTATCGTTGAAGAAGAACGACTTGCAAAAAGATTACGGGTAAAAAACTTTCGTTTGCCGCCAGACTTCCGAGACAACATTCTTGAAAAGACAAATCAATTTTTAAAAATCCCGTTTGTGCGATTTCCGAGATGGCATTACTGCACAAATTGCGGATATATGCACAAAGTCCCGATATTTCACCATGAAAAACCAAGATGTTTGGGATTGCCTTTTCAGGGAAAATCTTGTTCCACAATACCACAGAACAAAAGAAGAAAATTAATTCCAGTAAGATTCATTGCCATTTGTCCACAAGGACACATTGAAGATTTTCCATTTGAAGAATGGGTTCACAATGGTTCAAAATGCACAGACACAAATCCAATAATGAGATTAAGGGCAGGAAGGAGTTCAGGTGCCTTGTCTGGTATTGAAATTCTTTGCAGTTGCGGACAAAATAAGTCAATGGCTGGAGCATTCAATGAAAACGCATTGCAACGAATTGGAGTAAATTGTCATGCAGAAAGACCTTGGGTTGGTGAAGAATATGAAAAACATAACACTCAGCATTGCCCACAACAATTAAGGGTAGTTCAGAAAGGTGCATCAAATGTTTATTTTTCAAATGTTCGAAGTTCAATTTATCTTCCGCAATGGCAACCGTCAGTTGATTCAGAACTCATAAATATTCTTGAAAAAAATTGGGGCTTTTTAAATGATGGCAGGGTAAATGATGATTTTGACCGGAAAAGGTTCATGCTAGTTGTAATGCAAAAGTTGCAGGTTGATTTTGACAAAACAGATTTCTGGGTAGATAAATTAATTGATGCAGCAAAGAAAAAAATTATCGGTTACGATGCGATGCCTGCAACAGATTCGGAAGAGTTCTATAGAAAGATGGAATACGATGCTATTCTTACAGAGCCAGGTTCAGAAAAGCAGGATTTTTATGTTTCTAAAGTAAAGGTTGATGAATACACTGAAAACAAAATCATTTCAAAAGGTTTTGACAGCATTTGCTTATTGCACAAGCTAAGAGAGACAAGAGCATTTACAGGCTTTTCAAGATGGTTGCCTGTTGATGGAAAAGCTTTGGAAGCAAAGAAAGATTTCATAAAACTTGGAGCAAGCATAAACTGGTTGCCGGCAATTGTAGTGCGGGGTGAAGGAGTGTTCTTTAAATTCAGTGAAAAGTCATTGAAAGAGTGGGCTGCAAAAAAGGAAGTGATTGAAAGAGTAAATGGACTTGCAAAGAATTTTAACAAAACAAAACTTGACAAAGGACAGGAAGCAAGAAACATTTCACCCGAATTTATCTTGATTCACACCTTTGCTCATTTAGTTATAAACCAATTCAGCTATGAATGTGGCTATGGAAGTTCTGCATTGCGGGAAAGAATTTACTGCAATCTTGAATTTCCAGACGAAGTAATGAACGGAGTATTGATTTACACCGCTTCTGGGGATTCAGAAGGGTCTTTAGGTGGTCTTGTAAGGCAGGGAAAACCAGGTAATCTTGAAACAATAGTTTACAATTCAATTGAAAATGCAAGATGGTGTTCAAGCGATCCAATCTGTATTGATAGTCATGGACAAGGCCCAAACTCATGCAATTTAGCTGCTTGTCATAATTGTGCATTACTCCCTGAAACTTGTTGTGAGGAATCAAATATGTTACTTGATAGGGCAATGTTAATTGGTACTTTAGATAATCCTGAAATGGGTTATTTTAATAGCATTTAATTTTTTTTCTATGTTTAATTTAAAAAAATTAATGACCAAACTTCTCCAAAATATCCTTTTCCTAATCTATGCACCAACAAAATAACGATTCAATCAAAAACGGTTTGGCTTTGTCACCCATTTTTCACTATGCTTTCGACAGGGAGTTGATTGCCATTTCAAATAATTACAAAGTCCTTGTTTATCCAAAACCCAAACATTTCAAACCCGGCCCAGGAATCAGGAAGTACGAAACCGGAAAATTTATCTGTCTGCCGCCGAAAAGTTGCATCCTTCGTTGTACAGCCTTCGCGGGCACTGCGTAAAATTAGGGTATAACTAAAGTTCATCTCTATAATTTTCCCCACCACTTTCCGGCTTTGCGGAATAGGCCCAGGGTTACCTTTTCCATTGATTCTCCTGCTTTGCGGTAGGGTTCGCTTTTATAAATTTTATTGGTGGTTTCATCTATCAGTTCTTCCGCTTTATCAATCAATTTGTCGGTTATGCCATCAACAAAACCTTTTTTCTTTTTCTCTATCACGTTTTTATCAGGTTCCATACTTTAATTTTTTCTGATTTCGGCTAAATTAATCATTTGGCAGGAATTCCGTCAATCCCAAAATGCAATAACACGGTTTTAAACCGAATGGTTCGGCTTAGCTTCCTTCGGGCACACAGGTGATTTTGCGGTGTAATGATATTTAAACCAATCCCTGTGCAATCATTGCATCGGCAACTTTAATAAAACCGCCGATATTGGCGCCTTTCACGTAATTAATAAAATTGCCTTCGGTTCCGTGTTTTACGCAGGTACTGTGGATATCCTTCATAATCTGGTGTAAACGGGCGTCCACTTCCTCGCGCGACCATAGTAAACGCATTGAGTTTTGGGTCATTTCAAGTCCCGATGTGGACACGCCGCCGGCATTCGACGCCTTGCCCGGTGCATACATGATTTTTGCGTTCAGGAACACTTCAACCGCCTCGGGGGTGGATGGCATATTGGCGCCTTCAGCCACGAGGTAACATCCGTTTTTAACCAGCGTTTTGGCTTCCTCTTCGTTCAGTTCGTTTTGAGTTGCACAGGGCATTGCAATATCGCATTTTACAGCCCACGGGCGCTGGCCCTCAACATATTTTGCTTTCGGGTATTTTTCGCAGTACTCCTGTATGCGGCCGCGTTTCACGTTTTTCAGTTCGAGAACGTAGGCCAGTTTTTCGTTGTCGATGCCATCGTGGTCATAAATATAACCGTTCGAATCGGAGAGGGTAACCACTTTGCCGCCCATCATGTTCACTTTTTCAACAGCATATTGTGCCACATTTCCTGAGCCTGAAACTGTAACAATTTTGCCTTTCAGTCCCATGCTGCGCATTTTGAGCATCTCTTCGGCAAAATAAACGGTTCCGTAGCCTGTTGCCTCGGGCCGTATTAAACTTCCGCCCCATTCGATTCCTTTTCCGGTAAGCACACCGGTAAACTCGTTCCGAAGTCTTTTGTACTGGCCAAACATGTAACCAATTTCGCGCCCGCCCACTCCAATATCACCTGCGGGCACGTCGGTATTGGGGCCGATGTGGCGTTGCAGTTCGGTCATAAAACTCTGGCAAAAACGCATAACTTCATTATTCGACTTTCCTTTCGGGTCGAAATCGGAACCACCTTTCCCACCGCCCATTGGCAGCGTGGTGAGGCTGTTTTTAAATACCTGTTCGAAGGCAAGGAATTTCAAAACCCCGAGGTTTACGGTAGGGTGAAAACGCAAACCTCCCTTGTAAGGGCCAATGGCGCTGTTCATTTCAATGCGGTAACCTTTGTTAATGTGTATTTCGCCTTTATCGTCCTGCCACGGAACACGGAACATGATAATCCGCTCGGGCTCCGAAACCCTTTCGAGGATTTTGGCCTGTTTGTAGTGCGGGTTCTCTTCGATAAACGGCATTACCGATTCTACCACTTCCTGAACTGCCTGGTGAAACTCCAGTTCATTTGGATTCCTGGCAATGAGTTTTGCCATGAAATCGTTTACTTTTACTTCGAATGTATTCGACATGATGAAAGATTTTTAAGTTAATTGACCTTATTTTTTATCCCTGGTTTTTCTTTTGAAAACTCATTTTTCAACCCTGAAATTAGGGAACAATTATGGATGACAGGCTTGCGAGACTGATGTTTATTTCAAAATTCCGTGTTTCACGGAAGGAACAGGGGAAGAACGTTAAATTGATGTTAAGAGGGAAGGGAAATGCCGGAAATGAGAATGTATTAATGCGGGAATGCCTGAATGGGGAAGAAGGGAAAATAATGGATTGGTTGATTGGGGAAGAACTGAAACCTGTTTTTTTACTTTTCGGGCTGGAAAACAGTTGATTCTTCAGCCCGCAGGAAATCTGTGAACCTGTGGCAATGGATATAAAAAACCTTTAAACATTAATCAAATTGTTTCTAATCGCGAATTTCAGCAGGTCGATACTGGTTTTGAAATTCAGCTTCAACATAATATGGTTTTTGTGCGATTCAACGGTACGCGTACTGATAAACAGCTTTTCGGCCATTTCCTTGTTGGTAAGCCCGTCGCCCCAGTACCTGATAATTTCGATTTCGCGTTTGCTGAGGTTTCCGGGGAATCCGGTCTTCCCGGGTTCTCCACCGTCCATCGACCGTATGTAACTGTTAAGAATGATATTTGAGATGGAATTGTTGTAATAATCGTACCCGCCACGCAGCGAATAAATGGCCATCAGGATTTCGCTGCCAGGGTCCTGCCTCGTGAGATAACCTTTTGCCCCGGCTTTTATCGATTCGTAAATTGCGCTTTCCTGCATTTCCATTGAAATTACGAGCACTTTTATGCGCGGTGTCCCACTGCTGATTTTCTTTATCAGTTCAATTTCCCCGATGTGAGCTTTGTAAATGTTGATGATTAGCACATTAATTGTTACGGTTCGCGATGCTTTCAAAAAATCGTTTACAGAGTTAAACTGACCCGTAACGGCAATTTCGTCTTTCCCCGAAAGCAGCGCTGCCAGGCTTTCGAGCATCAAAGGGTTGTGCGTGTCAATTATGGCTACCGAAATCATTCTTCCTTACTTTCGAGTATAATCGCCTTTCGTTTGCGGCCATCCATTAAAACTGTAACTGGCTTTGAAAAGCGGATATGTTTAAAATACCTGGTGCGGTGGACCATTAACTTCCCGTTTAATTTTTCCCATCTGAGAAAGTTTGACAAGTGCCCGTGCTGAACCGAAAAATAACCAATATTCATAGATGTTACATTGTGGAAAAAGTGCGATCCCAGCGACGCATCGAGCGGAAAATCGGGCAGGCCAAGCTCCACAATAATTTTGGCGTTGCAGATTTGCGGCCAGGTAACCGGAATACCCACGCTTTTATCCTGTGTTCCCCAACGGCCCGGGCCGATGAGGATGTACGGCCGGTTTTGTTTAAGCATCATCGAATTCAGGAATTCAATTTCCTGCGCCATTTCGAGGGTGCGCAGTTTGTTAAACCGGGCAATGTCCATAAAGATGATATCGGTAATATAGTCTATTTTGCCGTTGCCCATACTTGCTTCGCTGTACAGGATAACCTTTTCGGGGTCAACAAGCGCCGGATCAATGTCGAAACTCAACTGGTTGCCCACCAGCGGTTTAATTTGCAAAAGGTAAAACGACGCCTTCCCGTTTTCATCCAGGTCCAGGTCAACTGCAAACTCAATTTCCACGGGCGTGCCCAGCGCTTCCTTTACCGTTTTCAGGATAACTTCAATGGTGTTGCTAAGCGGAACAAAGCCGTAATTCAGTATGTTGGCGAAGTTCATCACCCGCGGCCCTTTCGCGTTAATGCCCGGCACCAGGCAATCGTTGTTTGCATTATAAACCGAAACACAATGACGGATGGTATCGTGTTTTTCGGCCTCCGAAATATCGAGCGAAATCAGCGCTGCCTTGTCGCCATATTTGATGTAATTGATATCCTGGATACTCATATCAACTGCAAAAAACTTCACCTGTGTAGTTCGCAGCAAATCTTTCAGCGAAATCACATCGGTTTGCGGGTATTTTGGCGAAAACCTGAACGAACGGCCTCCTTCCACAACATAAGTCCCAATTCCCATGGCAATTACTGCAAAACCATCGTCGGGGGTCATGTGCGAAACAGGATAGAAATTATAGCTCTGCGCGGTGCCGCTAATGTGCGGGTAATAGTATTTATCGTACAGGTTTCCAACGAGTTCCTGCAACACAACTGCCATTTTTTCTTCTTCTATCCGGTGATGGACGGCTTTGTAATAGGTTCGGGCCTGGTTTGAAAATACCGATGCAAAAACAAGTTTGATGGCGGTTACCAGCGACTCGAGCCTCTCCTCGGTGGTTGGCTGATTGTTTGGAATAATGTAAGTATCGAAAATGCCCGCAAACGGGTGCGACAATGAATCCTCGAAGATGCTCGACGACCTGACCGCTATCGGCTTTTTAACCTGGTTGAGAAATACTTTCAGCCGTTTTATCAGCCGTTGGCTTAGTTGCCCTTCAATAAACAGCGCTTTTGTTTTTTCGAAGTTTTTTTCTTTGTAAATCTTGTCGAACAATTCATTGCGGTTCATAAAAGTCACAAACTCATCGGTCCCGATAATTGCGGTAATCGGGGTGCGGATATTGATTTCCTGTGTGTAGGCCGAAAAATCGAGGTTATAAATCATTGTGTTGATGAAGGCCAGTCCGCGGCCTTTTCCACCCAGCGAACCGCTTGCCAGCGAGACAATATTTTTCTCGGTAAAATCAAACGACTCGTCGAAACTGAGCACCTTGCCGCGTTTCTTGTCTTCGCGGGCCGTGTCGATGGTTTTCAGCAGGAATTTTCTAACTTCTTCCTGGTCTTCGTTATCCATGGTTTTGATGGGATTGAGGATTTTGGCGATATGAATTTCGCCCCTCGCCATCAACCAGAAAGAGAAATGGTTTTTCTTCCCGTGATATAAGAGCGACTCGGGGGGTACGGTAAGCAAAAGGGTTTCAAACTCGCGAAGGTTTCGGGCCACGGCAATGCGTTTATTATTTTCGTCGCGGAAAACAAAATCGCCAAAACCAATATTGTCGATAATGAAATTCATTAATTCGTTCGACAGGTTTTCAGAATTTTTATCGATAAAACCTACTCCAAGGTTTTTCGCCTTCGCAGCATTTCTTTTGTCCGAAGATTGCAGCAACATTGGCAGTTCGCAATCCTGAGATTTTACGTATTTTAAAAAATTGATCCCTGCGGTTCGGTTTAATACCCCATTTTTTTCAAATTCAACATCCGATATCACACATTGCATAAAGTTGCGGTATTTGTTGTAAATGTAAACCGCTTCTTCGTAATTGGTTGCATAAAGTATTTTGGGGCGCGACCGCATTTTCGATATTTTGTCGAGTTCGTTTTTCTCGGAAGCAATAATTTTCTGGATATGTCCGAAAACAATGGAATACAGCACTGAAAGGTATTTTGAATAGTATTGCGGCGAATCCTCGATTAAAAGTATCACCCTTACAAGCCCCACTGCCGTGTCGTTCTCAACATTCGTGCGGTCTTCGATGGATTTTACGATGGCAAAGAAAATTTGTGAATCGCCATGCCATATAAAAAGTTTATCGATAAATTTTGAGGTCCCAACCAGAGTTTCGAAATATTTTACATTTCCTTTTTTGTTAAGCAGCATAAAAACGGGCAGATCGGGGCGGAGTTGTTTTATCTTTTTAGCCAGTTCCACCGGGGCTTTTTCATCTTCGCCAACCGTGAGGATGACAAAGTCGAATTTTGACGATTCGGCCAGACAGAGCGCCTGTTCATTGGAAGTAACAGCGGTAATGCGGGGCAGGGAAAAAAGGCTGTACTGGTAAATCTCGCCCATAAACTGCTCGAAAAAAGCATCTTCGTTTTCCAGGATAAAGGCGTCGTAAAAAGTGGCCACAAACAATATCTCCTTTACCTTGTATTTCATCATGTCGAGGTAAATGTACTTGTCGAGGGTTTGCTGGTTGAAATACTGCTGAAGCGGCTTGCTTTTTTTAATCAGGGAGTCGCGGTATTCATTGGGTTTATAATCGGTAATTTTTATTATCTCACGCTTGTTTAAAGCATCGCGCCCGATAAAATTATTGAGATATCCGGCAATCAGTTGTGCAATGTTCACAATCAGATTACGTTCCTCCTTCATAAAAGGGCCTTCGTAGAGTTTGGGAAATTCTTCGAGATAAAATATTTCAACCCACCCCTTTTTATTGTCGATTGTGACAAACGATTCCATTTGCCTCCAGATAGTTTCCTGAAAAGGACGGCTGGCCGCCACAACATCTTCATATATGATGCGCGCCGCGGTTTGTTCGGGATATTGCCACGACGCCGGTAAAATGTCGCAGATTTCCTGCAATGTTTCTTCAACTGTTTTTCCGGCAGAAATAATTGCCGTAGTTTTGTTGATGGCTTCCAACTCTTTTAACCGCTCCGTGTTATCGGCTACCAGGTTGCTGAGCAGTTTCTTGGCAGCAATCCCCGAAATAATATCGGCAAGGTTATCAATAAGGTTTCGCTCTTCTTTCAGGAAAGGGCCTTCGTCGCTCATTGGAAAATCCTTCAGGTAATACACTTCAATAGTACCCTTTTTACCGGTTTGCGTTTCGAAGGTTTGTCGCAAGGCCCAGCGTGTTTTATAAAAGAAATTGGAAGTGTAAACCTGGTTATCGTAAATGATGCGGGCGGCCGTATATTCGGGATATTGCCAAGCCCCGGGCAGCGTGTTGCAGATTTCTTTTAAAGCATCCTCAAGGTTCCGTTCCTGTTTCAGGATGTTCGAAATCTGGTTAATCCCGCGCAATTCCTTCAGTCTTTCGCTGTTTTCGGTTACCAGTTTCCGGAGCAAATCTTTGGTAAGTGAACCCGAAATGAGATTGGCAAAATTATCGATAAGATCGCGTTCTTCCTTCATAAACGGGCCCTCATCGAGTTCGGGGAATTCCTTCAGATAAAAAACTTCGATATAACCCGGTTTCCCTCCCGGTATTTCAAACGCCTGACTTTGTTTCCAGATAGTTTCGCTAAAATTTTTGCTGACAAACGTGTTGTTATCGCAGGTAATGCGCACACAGGCAAACTCGGGGTATTGCCATGCCTGCGGAATAAGGCTGCAAATCTCCTGCAACGACTCGTCGAGCGGCTTATTTTGGTTCAACAGGGCAACTGTTTTGTTGATCCCCTGCAATTCTTTCAGCCTTTCGGTGTGTTGAAAAAGAATATTTGCCAGATCGGCGCCAGCATCCTTGTTTTTCTTCATCAGCAAATAATTTCGAACAAAATTAAGATAGAAAAGCAAAAAGAAAACCTAATATTGATAAATTGCAGTTTTTGGGGCAACAGTTCAAAAAAACATACTCTTCAACCTTGTTGAAAAAAGATTTTTAACCAATTAAAATTAATTTGACTATGACTTACATTGCTGGTGAAAACCGCTACGAAACCATGAAATACAACCGCTGCGGGAAGTGGGGATTAAAACTACCGGCCATTTCGCTGGGATTGTGGCACAACTTCGGGGATATTGATACCATTGAAAATGGCAGGGCGATGTTACGCAGAGCATTCGATTTGGGCATCACGCATTTCGATCTTGCCAATAATTACGGGCCGCCTCCCGGATCGGCTGAAGAAAACTTTGGCAAAATTCTGAAACAGGATTTTGGCCCATACCGCGATGAACTGATAATTTCGACTAAGGCAGGCTACCTGATGTGGCCCGGGCCTTACGGCGAATGGGGCAGCCGCAAATATCTACTTTCGAGCCTCGACCAGAGCCTGAAAAGAATGGGGCTGGAATATGTAGATATTTTCTATTCACACCGTCCCGACCCCGAAACACCTATCGAAGAAACCATGAAGGCGCTTGATCAGGCTGTGCGTTCGGGAAAAGCGCTGTATGTGGCCATTTCGAACTACCCCGCTGATATGACCCGTGAAGCTGCGCGTATTTTGAAAGAACTTGGAACACCTTGTTTGATTCACCAGCCAAAGTATTCGATGTTTGTTCGCTGGGTTGAAGATGAATTGCTGGATGTTCTGGAAGAGGAAGGAATTGGCTGTATTCCGTTTTCACCGCTGGCACAGGGGTTGTTGACCGACCGCTACCTGAATGGAATTCCTGAAGGAAGCCGCGCCACACGCGAAATTTTTCTGAAAAAAGAACACGTTGGTTCAGCGCACGACAAAATTGTTAAACTGAATGAAATCGCGCAGCTACGTGGCCAGTCGCTGGCTCAAATGGCGCTGGCCTGGGTGCTGAAAGACAAGCGGATAACCTCTGTATTGATTGGCGCCAGTTCGGTTAAACAGATAGATGATAACGTGGGAACATTGAAAAACACGGGCTTTTCGGATGAAGAGTCACAATTGATTGAGGAAGTTCTTAAAGGGTAAATGTAACAGGTTCCTCCTCGTCCCTCATCGGAACAACAATCTTAATTGTGAACCTGACGGGAGAAAATGCGATAAAATCAGTATTTTACATCGCCGATTCAAACTGCTTCAAAAACCTCACATCGTTTTCGAAAAAATGGCGGATATCCTTAATGAGTAATACGCTCAATTCCCATCCCGAAAGCAAAACCGGTGTATTTTTTACTGTCGATGTTACAGGCTTCCAAAACATTAGGATCAACCATTCCGCAGCCCAGGATTTCGAGCCAACCGCTGTATTTACACACATTGCAGCCTTTGCCGCCACATATTGAGCAACTTACGTCCATTTCGGCGCTGGGCTCAGTGAATGGAAAATATGACGGGCGTAACCTGATTTGCGTTCCCTCGCCAAACAGTTCTTTTGCAAACTGCAACAGGGTTTGCTTCAAATCGGCAAACGACACATTTTCATCAACATACAAACCTTCAATCTGATGAAAAATACAATGCGAGCGGGCAGAAATAGCTTCATTCCGGAAAACGCGCCCCGGGAAAATCATCCGGATTGGTGGCTGTGTACGTTCCATCACACGGATTTGTACGCTCGATGTGTGCGTCCGCAATAAAACATCAGGATTTTTTTCTATGAAAAAAGTGTCCTGCATATCGCGGGCGGGGTGTTCGGGCGGAAAATTCAAAGCCGAAAAAACATGCCAGTCGTCTTCAATTTCAGGGCCTTCGGCAACGGTAAAACCAAGGCGGCCAAAAATGGCAATTATCTCATTTTTTACCAGCGACAACGGATGGCGGGTACCCAGTTTAACTGAATCCCCGGGCAGGGTCAGGTCCGAATCCAAATCGTTGGTTACGGCAGATTCAAAAGATTCCTTTAAAATGTTGATTTTTTGCAGGGCAATGTTTTTCAGTGTGTTCAAGGCTTGCCCAACTTCCTTTTTCTGTTCGGGCGAAACAGTTTTAAAATCTTCGAACAACTGACTTATAACGCCTTTTTTACTGATATATTTTAAACGAAGCCCCTCAACTTCTTCCTTCCCCGAAACAACTATTTTTTCAATTTCTTCCTGTAAAGCCTTGATTTTGTCTAACATGAGTTCCTTTGCTATATTGAACCGCAAAGATAATTATTCAAATGAAACATGAGTGTAATGCATGTCTTACCAACAACATTTGTTAACCACCGGTTCCCGGAACAGGTATTTTTGCGTTTTTAATATAACCAATGTCACCCATTATAAAAACAGCAGGCTCCAGTTTCATGTTAGAATTCATCATTTCGTCGAAAGTAACTTCTTTGCCAGTGTACGCTGAAACTCTTCCCATAATTGCCACCAGGGTAGAAATGGCAGTTTGTTCAGCCTCATTGACAGGGATATTATTCCGGATACAAGTAACCAGATCGATTTGCTCCTGGGCATGGCCCCCGATTTTGGCTTTTTCAATTGATTCTATTACATTTCCGTGCAAATCAAGAATTTTAGGATTTTCCCAATCATCGGTGGTTGCAATTCCTTTTGTACCGTGAAAAATATCTGAAACTTTTCCGTCGGTACCATTAATTTGCCTGCACATGCTGTGCATTTGCCTGCCGTCAGCAAAAGTATAATCCACGCTAAAATTATCGTACTGATCCCCGGTTGGTCTTTTTTGTCGTGACCCAAAACCGAGGGCTTTAACCGGATGAGTTCCAAAAAACCAGTTGGCAATATCAATATTGTGTACGTGCTGTTCAACAATGTGATCGCCCGAAAGCCAGCACCAGTTCACCCAATCGCGGATCATCCATTCCATCTCCGACCAACCGGCATCGCGGTTTCGATACCAAAGTTGCTGCATGTTAAAATAGATGTTTGCTGAAATTATTTCACCTATGGCATCATCATTTACCCTTTGGAGCAATTGCACAAAACTTTTTTCGTGGCGTTTGTGAGTTCCTGAAACGATTTTAAGGCCCAGTGATTCAGCCATTTTTGCCGTACTTATAACTGAACGGGCACCAACAGGATCAACAGCAACGGGTTTTTCCAGGAAAACATGCTTTTTGGCTTTTACTGCAGCTTCAAAATGTTTTGCACGGAATTTTGGGGGGCAAGCAAGCAGAATTACATCAACTCCAGAGTCAATTACATTTTCAAAAGCATCGAAGCCTGTAAAACAATTTTCAACCGGTACTTCCATCCCCCGTTCCGATTTTATTTTTTCGCGGCAACTGTCAACCCTGTCCTGAAAAACATCGCCCAAAGCAGTTATTTTCAATCCGTTTCCGGCGTCCAGAAAATTAATTGCCGCCCCGGTTCCGCGACCACCACAGCCTATCAAACCTGCTTTCAGTTCAATTCCATCGGGTGCCTTTTCCAACAGGGGAGGCAGGTTTAATTCTCTTTTTTTATAGGAATAAAGCGAATTTGCGTTTTCAGCCGTTGTACATGATGAAACTACACCGGAACCAACAGCGCCGGTAACTCCCAATGCTACGGCTCCTGACAAAAAATCACGTCGTGAAAAATTATTGGTGCTCATTTTTTTAAGTTTTAAATGGTTATTATCATGCGCCCAAGTCCCAGCGGCGGAAATACAAACTCTGCCGGACGATTGGTAACGTTTTAATTTCAATTTCTTCCATTTGGGCCTGGCTGATCGGCGAAAACCCGGAGGCAATTTTTACATTCTCCCCGATTTGAGCGAGGGATAATTTTTTCCGGTTCTTCTTAACTTCCTGCTATTTCAAGTGTTGCCTGTCCACCCAGGCTTAATACGCCTACCTTGTAACCGGTTTTAGACTTATAAAGGAATAAAAATACTAAATTGATGTGAATTACAATTCAATAAATTACATAATATTCAACTTCAGGTTTGCCACAAAAGAAGATTTAGCTATTTTTGCAGGCCTGTAAAAGGAATCCGTCAACAGACGGAAAATTTGGTCTCATAGTTCAACGGATAGAATAGCGGTTTCCTAAACCGTAGATCTGGGTTCGATTCCCGGTGGGACTACTTTTTTTATAAATGGCCGAAAACGAATGCTTTAACCGTGTTCGTTTTTTATTTTGGTAAATATTTTGGGAAACCAATCGAAAATAAGTTATTCTTTGAATTATTATGCCTTTCTAATTTAATTCAGTTTGCAGTTTTTGTTGTCGCTAAACGGGTTGGTCTTAATTTGTAATACCCCTTTCTGAATTTGTTGGTCTTTGGGTTTAAAACCTTCACGAACATATTTTTTCTTTTTTTCTTGGCATCGTTGGCGAGAATCCGGTTGACCTTTCTCTTTAAAATATCGAAACCATTTTCATTCGCATCAGAAAAAAGGTTATTGTTGAGATTATGTATGTGCCGGGCAATGTGTTTGACATGTAACCCGTCACGTTTTGCCTTTTTGTTGGAAAGGATTAGGAGTATTGACTCTTTGAGGTTCATATAAACTTTTTATTTTTTTTAATTCAATTTTTTTAACTCAACAAATAAACTCAGTTTTTATCTACTTCTGCCATTTGCTTCCTAATCCGTTCCAAACATCTATTTTTCTGGTTTCTGGCACTTCCTGAAGAAGCATAACCCAGTTATATTCATTGTATAAATAATCATCAATAATTTACTAAAATCGTCATCGATATTTCTTTCACTTCCACCATATCCGAAACAACTTCGCCAATTCCCGATTCGTCAATTTCATTTCCCTTGGCCACTATTGAGAAGTTTCCTTCGGGAAGCGGAATTACAACCGGGCTGTTTTGTGCGTTGAAAACGAGGATTATATGCCCCCACTGGTCGCCAACTTCTTTTCCGTGGATACAATACGAAACCACACCTGATTTATACTGTGTGCAAAAGTTGACATATCTGCGTATTTGTTCCGCAGATGTTAATCTGAAAGCCGGATGATTTTTTCGCAATTGTACCAGTTTCTGGAAATACTTAAAAACATCGTGATACTGCTCTTTTTTATCCCAATCTATCTGATTTACCGAATCGGGCGATTTGTATGAATTCCCATCGCCATGTTTGGTGCGGCAAAACTCAACGCCGGCATGTAAAAAAGGCACTCCCTGCGAAGTAAGAACCAATGCTCCGGCAAGTTTCACCATTTTTCTCAGTTGCAAATCGGAAGGGTGAGAAACGCTCATTTTCAGTTTATCCCAAAGCGTGTAATTGTCGTGGCACGAAACGTAATTGATGCACTGGCCGGGTTCAGCGGCCCATGGATGTTTCGAGGTTTCAACATAATCGTAAACAATTTGCGGATGGCCGGTGGCTGCAATAACGCCAAATTTTACGGCTTCCTCGCGCAATTCAAGTCCGCTCACAAATCCTTTGCTTTTCTTCAAACCGTGGTTTCCTTTTAGCGCATCCCGAAAATCGTCGTTATACGCTGCAATACCTGGCAGTTGCGGAATATTGATTTTAACAGCCCGCAAATGTTCGGCAACCGGGCTTTGGTCGGCGGCCCAGCCTTCGCCATAAATCAGAATTCCGGGACTGAATTTATCCAACTCTTCCCGAATTATTTTCATCGTTTCCAGGTCGTAAATCCCCATCAGATCAAACCTGAAACCATCGATATGAAATTCCTGTACCCAGTATTTCAGCGAGTCAATGATGTATTTCCTGACCATGCTGCGTTCGGTGGCAATTTCGTTTCCGCATCCCGAAGCATTCGAAAAACTTCCATCACTTTTTTGCCTGTAAAAATAACCTGGTACGGTTTGGTTAAAAACCGACTCTTTGGCAAAGTAAGTATGGTTGTACACCACATCGACAAAAACTCCAATTCCGTTATCGTGCAATGTTTTAACCAACATTTTTAATTCTTTTATCCGCACCGTTCCATCGAAAGGATTGGTTGAATACGAACCTTCGGGGGCGTTAAAATGCTGCGGGTCGTAGCCCCAATTGTATTTTTCGTTTGGTTTCTCCTCGTCAACTGTGCAAAAATCCGATACCGGCAACAAATGAACATGCGTGATACCAAGTTCTTTTAAATGTGCCAGCCCTGTTAAAAACCCGTTTTTTGTTTTTGTATTTTCCTCGGTATATCCCAAATATTTGCCCCTGTTTTTTATACCCGAATTTTCGGCAATTGAAAAATCGCGGATATGGGTTTCGTATATAATTGCTTCGGTAAAACTGTTAATTCGCAGGCCTTTATCCCTTTTCCACTTTTTGGGATTGGTTTTTTTCGGATTATAAATCATTCCCCGCTTTCCGTTTACTCCAACGCACCGCGCGTAAATATCTGGTATTTCTTCAAGCCACGCCCCGTCATTTATTCTGAAAGTATAAAATTTACCTTCATAATCACCCTTTAAAATGGTTGACCAAACTCCGTTGCCGACAGGTTGCAAATTGGTTTTATGAAATGCTTCACCCGATTCACCATTTTTGTAAAGCCGAAATTCGACAATGTGTGCAGTTGGCGCCCATATTTTAACAACCGTTTTTTCAGGACTCCAAAACACGCCCAAATCATCTCCTTCATAATGAGGATAAGTTGAAAAATCGATATAATTAAATTTCCATGTCCGCATTTTAAAACCTGATTAGTGTTTTACGAAGGTAAATAACCGATTTACCCAATCTCTTTCCTTTTACATTGAATATCAGCACTTTTAATTTTGGGTACCTGATGAGTTTTTTATCGTAAGAATAAAAAGGGCTTAAATCGATGTTCAGATGATGAACTTTATTTTTATCGAGATAGAGAGGATAAAAAGTGCGTCCATCTGTTCCTTTCAACCTGAATTTCCGTTTCAGCCAGAAATTATCGAAAACCAACAATGGCCGGTCTATATCAATATCGGTATTCCCAATATTTTGTAATTCCATTTTCACATTATCGGGATAATAAAGGCGATCTTTCTGAAGGCTGACTTTCACTTTTTCGCGCACATAGAGCGGTTTCCTTTTTTGTCCCGTTAAGATTCTGAAAATAAAGAATATAACAATCCCCAACAACAAAATCGCGAAAAACCAGATTAGTTTATCGCCATCAGGGCCAATCTCGTTCTGGGCAAAAATTTTCAGCGTTGAAACAAGAAGGATAAACAGGAGAAAATATTTCTTTTCAAGAATCATAACTGTCGCAAAAATAAAAGAAAAATAACCTCAGTCAACCTTAACGGAACAATGTTTTTTAAATGTTCAAAATGATTTTGATTAAGGGAAAATGATACAACAGGAATATTTTATTCGCAGGTGCAGGTATGCAGGCTGTCAACAATCTGGCTCAGAATTTCGTATTTCAGGAAGTAGAAAGTGTTCTTTCCCTCGCGTTTTGCACAGAGTACGCCTTTATCCTTTAAAATACCCAAATGATGGGACGTAGCTGATTGCTCAATTCCAAGTAATTCGTGAATTTCGGTGACAGTTAATTTTTTGCCGCCTTCAAGGTGTTTTAAAATGGCAATACGCATCGGATGGGCCATTGCCCGGAGCATGTTTGCCGCTGTTTCCAGTTTGTCAATATCTAACTCCTTGATTTTTAACATATATTAAGATATTTTATAAATGCAAATATATAAATATTTAAGACTAATACTATTCTCCTAAAATAATTTGAATTTAATTTGAACAAGACATAATTTACATTTTTATTTTAGACAAATTATTCTGTTTTTCGCCTAAAATAATTTATGTTCGTTGTCAAAATTCAAAAAAGATATGATCACATTCAATGTCAACGATAAATAAAATCAAAAAGCCAATAGCGCAGGAATTGAAGGATTTTGAACCTTATTTTAACAAATCATTGAAAAGTGATGTACCCCTGCTTTCAACTATCCTGAATTTTATTTACCGTTCGAAAGGGAAACAACTCCGTCCGATTTTTGTCTTTTTATCGGCAAAACTTCATGGCGAAACCAACGAATTTTCTCAACTGGCAGCCTGTTCGGTGGAATTACTGCACACAGCCACCCTGGTACACGATGATGTTGTTGACGAATCGTACGAACGCCGCGGGACTTTCTCGGTAAATGCGCTCTGGCGCAATAAACTCGCGGTTTTGGTGGGCGATTATATTCTTGCTAAAGGCCTGCAACTTCAGTTAGAACATCAAAAATATAATTTTCTCCATCTTATTTCACGGGCTGTTCAGGACATGGCTGAAGGGGAAATCCTGCAAATGAAAAAAAGCCGGAAACTTGATATAAACGACGAGGTTTATTTCGAAATCATCCGCAAAAAAACAGCCTCCCTCATTGCCACCAGTATGGCAATTGGCGCAGCATCGGTAACCAGCAACGGGCAAATTGTGGAAAAAATGTACCGAATCGGGCAGGACGTTGGCATTGCCTTTCAGATTAAAGACGACATTTTTGATTACCTTGCCAAAGGAATTATCGGCAAACCAACCGGAAATGATATTAAGGAAAAGAAAATCACCCTGCCATTGCTTTATATTTTAAACAATTCTGAATCGGCCGAAAGGAAACGAATTTTGAGGTTAATAAAACACAAAAACAAAAACCCGGCAGTAGTAAAAGAGCTGATTCACATGGTTACCGAAAAAGGCGGCCTTGAATATGCCGAACAAAAAATGAACAATTTCAAGGAAAAAGCAATAAACGGATTGATGGAATTTGAAGATTGCGAAGCCCGGCAGTCGCTGATTGAACTGATGGAATATATTACTACCCGGAAACAGTAAAATATTATTTCAAAATACAGCTTTCACAATTTCCTTAACATTATCAGCAACCCCGTAAGTATAAATATGTAATGAAGGCACATTGTTAGCGACCAAATCTTTCGACTGGTAAATGGCCCACTCGGTGCCAACCCGTGCCGCTTCATGATTGGTTTTACATTTCCCAAGTTCTTTCGCCAGTTCAACGGGAATATCGATGCTGAATAATTTTGGAAGAACTGTTAACTGATTTAGCAGACTGATGGGTTTAATCCCCGGGATGATGGGGATATTAATTCCGATTTCGCGGCATCTTTTTACAAAATCATAATAAATTTTATTATCGAAAAACATTTGGGTAACAATGTAGTCGGCGCCGGCATCCACTTTCTGTTTCAGGTAAAGCAGGTCCTGTTCCATGTTGGGCGCCTCGAAATGTTTTTCAGGGTAACCAGCCACGCCAATGCAAAAATCGAGCGGAGTGTTGTTTTTCAGATCTTCCTCCAGATATTTACCTTTTCCCAAATCTTTTAACTGCAGAACCAATTCGTTGGCGTTTGAATGTCCGTTTGGTGTTGGCACAAAAACATGCTGGTTTTTTACACCATCGCCACGCAAGGCAAGCACATTATTGATTCCCAGAAAATTCAGATCGATTAAAACATGTTCGGTTTCGCTTTTGGTAAAACCCCCGCAAAGAATATGAGGTACAACCGGAATCCCGTATTTTTGTTGAATAGCCGCTGCAATTGCAACCGTACCGGGGCGCTTGCGGACAGTACGTTTTACAATGGTCCCATCGGGCATTTCCTTAAATTCCAATTCGTCGCGGTGAGTGGTAATGTTAATATATTTTGGGTCGAAATCAGTCAGGCTTTCAATAGTTTGATATATTTTCCCCGCATCGTTTCCTTTCAGGGGAGGTAAAAGTTCAAACGAAAAAACCGTGCTTTTCGAGTTTTTAATAATATCTAAAATTTTCATTTTGTGTTACTTAAGTGCTTCTTCAATTTTTTGTTGTGCTTTGTTGATTTCCCTGTTGATTCCCTTTTCAACAGAATTGTTAAACTGAAAAATCATGTCAAGTGCAAGCATAACCAGCATTCCGAGAATGAAAAACAATATTTTGCCCCCGAGGTTTTTCGTTTTCTTTGCCATTTCTATTTGTTTTATTTTAATACAAAATTTAAAAAGATACCTGTTAATATGAATGTTCCAACTCTATTTGTAATTCAGGTTTGTGGGTAAAAACTTCTCGATAAACTCAACGGTTTCGCCTTTGCGGCGGGCATAGTCGGCAACCTGGTCGCGGCCAATTTTTTCGAGGCTGAAATAACGCGATTCAGGGTGTGCAAAAAACTGCCCCGAAACAGATGCGTTTGGGTACATCGCAAAATGCTCGGTGAGCGTAATCCCAACTTCCTGAGCTTTCAGCAATTTAAAAAGATTTTCTTTTTCAGAATGTTCAGGACAGGCCGGGTAACCAATGGCCGGGCGGATTCCCTGGTAATTTACCTTTAGCAAATCATCAAGTGTAAGATTTTCATCGGGTACATAACCCCAGTAATCTTTCCGAACCTGCAAATGCAATAACTCGGCAAAAGCCTCACTCAGCCTGTCGGCCAGCGCTTCAAGCATAATTGCCTTGTAATCATTATTATCAGCCCTGTATTCGTTTTTCCATTTTTCAATACCAATTCCACCGGTAGTGGCAAAACCCCCGCAATAATCAATCTTCCCCGATTCAACCGGGGCCACAAAATCGGAAAGGCAAAAATTAAACAATCCATCTTTTTTCTTTTCCTGCTGGCGAATATGGTAAAACCGGCCCATTTCTTTCTGCCTCGACTCATCTTCATATAAAATTACATCGTCGCCATCGGCATTTGCCGGCCAGATTCCAAAAACTGCATTCGCATGTAACATCTTCTTTTCAATAATTTCATCAAGAAATTCATTGGCCTCTGCAAACAGTTTTTTGGCCTCTTCGCCTTGTTCTCCATCATCAAAAATCTGCGGATAATGACCTTTTAAACCCCAGGTGATGAAGAAGAAAGTCCAGTCGATGTATTTCCGGAGCTCATCAAGGGGGTAATCAATCAGCTGTTTTACACCAATAAAATTGGGTTTGTAGATTGGCGTATTCTCCCAGTCGATTTGGAATTTATTTGCCTGCGCCTTTTCCAAAGTCAGGTATTCCTTCGGTTTCCGCTGTGCCTGAAATGAACGTATTTCGGCATATTCCGACTTTACCGATTCAATATAACCTGTATTTTTGGCGATGAGGTTCGAAACCACATTCACCGCCAGTGACGCATCTTTCACATGAATAACCGGATGCGAATATTCGGTTTCGATTTTAACAGCAGTATGTATTTTTGAAGTAGTTGCTCCGCCAATCAAGATAGGAATTGTCATTTTACGGCGCTCCATTTCTTTGGCTATGTCAACCATAATTTCAAGTGAAGGAGTAATTAAACCGCTTAATCCAATCACATCCACATTTTCTTTAATGGCTGTATCGAGGATTTTTTCGGTGGGTACCATCACACCCAAATCGATGATATCGTAATTATTGCAAGCCAGAACAACTCCAACAATATTTTTCCCAATATCGTGAACGTCGCCTTTAACCGTGGCCATCAACACTTTTTTACGGTTGTCAACCGTATTGTTTTTTAATTTGTCGGCTTCAATGTACGGCAATAAATAAGCCACGGCCTTTTTCATCACCCTTGCTGATTTTATTACCTGCGGAAGGAACATTTTTCCGGCGCCAAACAATTCACCTACTACGTTCATTCCATCCATCAGCGGACCTTCGATGATATTTAAAGTTGGCTGGTATTTGAGAATTGCTTCTGCCATATCTTCATCCACAAATTCCGGGAAGCCTTTTACCAGCGCGTGTTCGATTCGTTTTTCGAGCGGAAGTTCGCGCCATTCGTTTACTTTTTCTTCTTTTGCCCCACCCGATTTTACACTTTCAGCAAATTCCAGCAACCTTTCTGTAGCATCGGGGCGGCGGTTTAGAACCAAATCCTCGGTTCTTTCAAGTAAATCTTTTGGAATTTCATCGTAAATCTGCAACATTCCCGGGTTTACAATTCCCATATCCAATCCGGCTTTTATGGCATGAAAAAGAAAAACCGAATGCATCGCTTCACGCACTTTATCGTTTCCGCGGAAAGAAAACGAAACATTACTGATTCCACCGCTGGTTTTGGCGTGTGGCAGGTTTTCCTTTATCCATTTTACCGATTCGATATATTCAACCGCATAATTACTGTGCTCTTCCATGCCCGTTCCGATGGTCAAAACATTTGGGTCGAAAATGATATCCTGTGGTGGAAAGTTGACTTTTTCGGTAAGAATTTTATAGGCGCGGGTACAGATTTCCTTGCGGCGTTCGAGGTTGTCGGCCTGCCCCTTTTCGTCGAAAGCCATTACCACCACTGCTGCTCCGTATCGTTTCAGTTGTCTGGCCTGCTGTACAAATGCTTCTTCCCCTTCTTTCAAACTAATTGAATTTACAATGGCTTTCCCTTGAAGGCATTTCAATCCGGCTTCAATTACGCTCCATTTCGACGAATCAATCATCACCGGTAACTTGGCAATGTCGGGTTCGGCCATCAGCAGGTTCAAAAAAGTAACCATCTCTTTTTCGGCATCGAGCATGGCATCATCGAAATTCACATCGATAATTTGTGCGCCTTCTTCAACCTGGGCACGGGCAATCGAAAGCGCTTCCTCGTATTTCTTTTCGGCGATTAAACGGGCGAATTTGCGCGAACCTGCCACATTGCAGCGCTCGCCGATATTCACAAAATTGTTGATTTCGGTCAATGTTACCGGTTCAAGTCCGCTCAGGCGGGTGTTCGAATCGGGTTCGTTTATGGTGTGCGGTTTTGCATGTTCCGCCATTTTTGCAAATTCGTGAATATGCCCGGGCGTGGTTCCGCAGCAGCCACCAACAATATTTACAAAGTTATTGTCGAGATAATCTTTGATGAAACCCGCCATAATTTCAGGGGTTTCGTCGTATGCGCCAAACTGGTTGGGCAACCCTGCATTGGGATGGGCGCTGATGTAAAACGGCGCTTTTGCCGAAAGTTCCTTAACGTAAGGACGCAAATCGGTGGCTCCTAGCGAGCAGTTCAGCCCGATACTCAATAAATCGACATGTGAAACCGAATTCAGAAATGCTTCCAAAGTTTGCCCCGAAAGTGTACGGCCGCTGGCATCAGTTATTGTCCCCGAAATCATCAAGGGAAGTTTTATGTTTCGAGCTTCAAACGCTTCTTCAACGGCAAAAATGGCTGCTTTTGCATTTAGCGTATCGAAAATGGTTTCTATTAAAAGCAGGTCAACTCCACCATCAAGCAACCCTTCAACCTGTTCGCGGTAGGCACTTTTCATTTCGTCGAAAGTAATAGCGCGATAACCCGGGTCATTTACATCGGGCGAAAGCGAAAGGGTTTTGTTGGTCGGTCCCAGGCAACCGGCAACAAACCGAGGCTTTTCGGGATTTTCGACGGTGAACTTGCTGGCAGCAGTTTTGGCTATTTCGGCTGATGTTTTATTCAACTCATAAACAAATTCTTCGGTATGATAGTCGGCCTGTGAAATTCGGGTGGCGTTGAATGTATTCGTCAACAGAATATCAGCCCCGGCTTCGAGGTATTTACTGTGAATTTCCCTTATAATTTCAGGATGAGTTATTGAGAGAATATCATTATTCCCTTTCTGGTCGAACGGAAAATCTTTTAGCCGTTGCCCGTGATAATCGGCTTCGGTTAATTTATATTCCTGAATAAGCGAACCCATTGCGCCGTCCATCACAAGTACGCGGGTTTTGAGTTCGTGGCGTATGTCTTTTTTAATGTTCATTTTATTTTTTTTAATTTCCGCAGGGCGTTGCCCTGGGCTATTATATATCGCCCTTTCAGGGCTTTTATTTCAAAAATCTTATCTCAAACTCTCCCCGAATTCCAACTTTATCTTCACAAACAATCTTTTTCGGTAAAAATGTTTGATACCGGCACAAAATTAATCGAAAATGTCCGAAATCAAACAGAAATTCGGCAACGCTAATAATCGCGGAATACATAACACAATTTAGGGAATATTATTTGTGTAATTTCGTGTAAAGTTGTAAACTTGCACACCGAATTTCGAATAAGAAGGTAAATGTTTTAAACATTGAACTTTAAACTCGAAACTCTTGGGGCCTATAGCTCAGTCGGTTAGAGCATCTGACTCATAATCAGGGGGTCGCAGGATCATGCCCTGCTGGGCCCACCCTTCTGACAGGTAAAATTCACGTAAACGCCCGTTATCAATGATAAACGGGCTTTTTTTTAGCAACTACCCTTAAATTTTGGAAATAAAACGGTAAACAGTTTGGTGTTAATTGTACACGCGTAACATAACACTACTCATCCTCGAAACATTGTACTGGCGCAACGGTGCTGCTGCCGGGCCTTTCGCAGGAAATGCACCTCCTGTAAACAAAAATTTCGATCCGCAACACCGGCATTCTCCCAAAACTCCGCTGTTAACCACTTTGCAGGTCTGGGTTATTTCATAGGTGCAGGTGGCATCAAATGCAAAATAGGTATCGGGCATCTCGCAGAAAACGATAACGCCACCATAACCTGCACCCGGAAAATACATTGAATTTCCCGGAATTGCTAATTCGTTGGCAACAGTTAAATTTATTGTAAATGTAAAGGGGACACTGGGAACCTGGGAATCCTGGATTTTATCGCACGAATTTGAAATAAAAAAAAGTGTAAATAAAAAAAATAAAAATACCCCTCTATTTAAAACTTGCTGCATTATTTTCTTATTTTTACTAAAAACAACAAAAGTAGAATTTTTATTGCTTATAAAAGAAACATAAAATGGATGACCTGATTGTAATAATAATGACTATACTGATTGCCGGAGCAGGCGCAATAGGGCAATTAAAAAAGAAGAAGCAAATTCCTGTTGCTGCTGAAGAGCCAAAAAATCCTGAAAATATATGGGATTTGTTCAGGGAAGAAACCCTTCTGCCTGAACGTAATACTGGACATGAATATTTTGAGATGGGGCAGCAGGAATCTGAACCGTATGAAAATGAGCAGGGATACAATTTTGCAGCAACCGATGAAGGTGGTACATTGATTAAAAAGGAAGTAAAAATTCAACCTGTCGTAAAAAGAACAACACAAAAAAACAAGGAAAAGTTTTCGTTGCGAAAAGCGGTCATTTACAGCGAGATTTTAAACAGAAAATATACCTGAAAACACCTAATTCGTTCATTTATAATATTTCTTGAGAAGAATATTTTTAATTTCAATAAATTATATAAATTTGCACCCGTAGGAAGAGTTCCGGACATCTGGAATTCTTTCTGTTTTTTTTATACGGTAACTAGTAAATAAGGAGGATTATTATGTCCAGGGTAGTATATGTGACAAAAGATGGGCTGCAAAAGATGAAAAAGGAGTTGGAACAGCTAACAAATATAGAGCGTCCGGCAATTTCCAAACTGATTGGCGAAGCCATCGAAAAAGGCGATATTTCTGAAAATGCAGAATATGATGCAGCCAAAGATGCTCAGGGAATGCTTGAAGCGAAAATTGCTGTCCTGCAGAACCAAATTGCAAATGCCCGGATTTTGGACGAGTCTAAAATCAATACATCAAAAGTTCAGATTTTGAATATCGTTACGATTAAAAATCAGAAAAACGGTGCAACCATGAAATACACTTTGGTTCCGGAAAATGAAGCCGATTTGAAACAGGGAAAAATCTCGATTAACACACCCATTGCCAAAGGATTGATGGGGAAAAAAGTTGGCGACATTGTGGACATAAAAGTTCCTTCAGGAATTATTCCAGTCGAGATTGTTGAAATATCAGTATAAGAAAAATGGCAAGTATTTTCAGTAAAATAGTAAATGGTGAAATACCGGCACACAAAGTTGCCGAAGATGAAAACTATTTGGCTTTTCTCGATATTTTTCCGGTGGCAAAAGGGCACACGCTGGTAATTCCGAAAAAGGAAGTCGATTACATTTTCGACCTGGATGATGATTTATACAATGGTTTACAGTCCTTTGCAAAGAAAGTAGCAATTGGATTGAAAAAAGCAATTCCCTGTCAGAAAGTGGGAGTTTTGGTTTTGGGGCTCGAGGTTCCACATGCCCATATTCATTTAATCCCGATGCAAAATGAGGCAGATGTTTTGAACTTTTCGAATAAAAAAAAGTTCACCCTGGAAGAGTTTACTGAAATTAAAGAACTGATTTCTTTAAATATTGGATAAAAGCCTGGTTTTTACCGGGCTTTTTGATTTCCCAAAAATCTTCCTTTTTTTATTAACACTGGCAAATCCTCGCCCCAAAATCAGTAACTTTATGGCACTATTTTTTCTGATGTCTGTATTAATTAAGCTATAAAGAAATGATTCCGTTTACACACCTGCATGTACATTCACAATATTCGATATTAGACGGGGCAGCCAGCGTTAACGCCCTTGTGGACAAGGCAAAAAAGGATGGCATGAAGGCGCTTGCCCTCACCGACCACGGAACCATGTTTGGTATTAAGGAATTTCATGAGACATGCAAAAAATCGGGTATCAAACCCATACTCGGATGCGAAACTTATGTTGCAGAACGAACCATTCACGATAAAAAAGACAAAGTGGACCGCAGTGGTTATCACCTTATTTTGCTTGCCAAAAACGAAAAGGGATATAAAAATCTGATAAAACTGATTTCAATTGCAAACAACGAAGGTTTTTATTACAAACCCAGAACAGATAAAACGTTGCTCGAAAAATACAGTGAAGGATTAATAGTTTCTTCATCGTGCCTGGGTGGCGAAATCCCGTCGTTACTTATGAACAACCAGATTAAAGATGCTGAAGATGCAATTTTGTGGTACAAAAGTATTTTTGGCAGCGATTATTATCTCGAACTTCAGCGCCACCCATCCGAATTGCCCAGGCAGCGCGAAGAAGTTTACGACAAACAGGTACAGGTGAATAAACTGATTATTTCGCTTGCCAAAAAATTTGGGGTAAAAATGATTGCCACCAACGATGTACACTTTACAAATGCCGAGGATGCCGATGCACACGATTTACTGATTTGCCTGAACACAGGTAAAGATGTTGACGATCAGTCGCGTATGCGCTACACCAAACAAGAGTGGTTTAAAACGCAAAAAGAAATGAACGGGCTTTTTGCGGATGTACCTGAGGCAATATTCAATACAGCAGAAGTTGTTGAAAAAATATCTGATTACGAACTGAACGCGGCGCCCATTATGCCGGTTTTTCCAATTCCCGCTGCATTTGGGACTGAAGCTGATTTCCAGGTCAAATACCCCGAATATGTCTTGCGACAGGAATTTACCGATGAATCGTTTGAACGTTTGGGAGGTTTCGAAAAAGTGGTCAGGGTTAAGCTGGAAGCTGCTTATCTGAAACACCTGACTTACATTGGTGCAAAAGAAAGATATGGTGACCCGGCACCCGAAGATATTGTTGCACGCCTGGAATTCGAGCTCGATACCATTAAAAGAATGGGGTTCCCCGGCTATTTTCTCATTACGCAGGATTTTATTAACAAAGCCCGCGAAATGGGCGTTATTGTAGGGCCGGGCCGCGGTTCGGCTGCGGGCTCTGCTGTGGCGTACTGCACGGGTATTACCAATATCGATCCCATTAAATACGATTTACTTTTCGAACGTTTTCTAAACCCCGACCGTATTTCGCTCCCTGATGTTGATATTGATTTTGACGACGACGGACGCCAGCTTGTACTCGATTATGTTACCGAAAAATACGGCGCCGACAGAGTTGCACACATTTGCACATTTGGTACAATGGCAACAAAAATGGCAATACGCGATGTGGCCCGCGTGTTAAAACTCCCGCTGCCGGAAGCCGACCGGTTGGCAAAACTGGTTCCCGACACCCCGAAGATGACTTTCGAAAAAGCCTTTAAAGAAAGTCCGGATTTAAAAAAAGAGAAATTCTCGAATAACCAATTGGTGGTTAAAACACTTAAATTTGCTGAGACACTCGAAGGTTCAGTTCGGCAATCGGGTGTTCATGCCTGTGGCGTTATCATCAGCCGCGACCCCATAACCGACCACATTCCTCTGATGCCGACAAAAGACGAAGCAAAATTGTTGACCACCCAGTATGACGGGCGCTTTGTCGAAAGTATCGGTTTGCTGAAAATGGATTTTCTCGGGCTGAAAACTTTATCGATAATCCGTGAAGCCCTTGATAACATTAAACTATCGAAAGGTTTGAAAATTGATATCGACCACATTCCGCTCAATGACGAAAAAACTTACGAGTTATTTAGCCGTGGCGAAACTACAGCGGTTTTTCAGTTCGAATCAGATGGAATGAAAAAGCACCTGCGCGACCTTAAACCCAACCGTTTCGAGGATCTGGTGGCAATGAATGCCCTTTACAGGCCGGGCCCAATGAAATACATAGCCAATTATGTTGCCCGTAAACATGGCAGGGAAAAGGTAGATTACGACCTTCCGCTGATGGAAAAATACCTCAGCGAAACCTACGGGATTACAGTATTTCAGGAACAGGTAATGTTACTCTCGCGTTTACTGGCCAATTTTACCCGCGGCGATTCTGATACCCTCCGAAAATCAATGGGCAAAAAAGATATTCAGGTAATGAACAAACTGAAAGTGAAATTTGTGGAAGGTTGCAAAGCCAATTTTCAGTTTATTGACGAGTGTAATTTAAAAGGGAAAAAAGTTGAAGATATTATCGAGAAAATATGGAAAGACTGGCAGGCGTTTGCCGAATACGCATTCAACAAATCGCACTCGGTTTGTTATGCATACATCGCTTACCAAACCGGTTATTTAAAAGCGCATTTCCCTGCCGAATTTATGGCGGCCAACCTGAGCCGTAACCTCAGTAACATTACCGATATCACCAAACTGATGACCGAATGTAAACGAATGAAATTAAATGTTTTAGGCCCCGATGTAAACGAAAGTTTCATCAAATTTACAGCCAGCAAAGCCGGAGGCATAAGGTTTGGTATGGGCGCCATTAAAGGCGTTGGCGCCGGGGCTGCCCAGGATATAATTACCGCGCGCCAGAAACATGGCGAGTTTAAAAACATTTTCGAATTTGTTGAAAATGTTAACCTGCAAACCGTAAACAAGAAAAACCTCGAAGCTCTTGCAATTGCCGGCGCTTTCGATAACCTCGGCGGTATTAAGCGCAGCAGTTTGTTTGCCGGCGACGATGAAAACGATTCCACCACTTTCATCGAAAAACTCATCAGGTACGGAAACCTGGTCCAGCAGGAAAAAAACAGTGCACAACAAAGTTTGTTTGGCGCTATGGGCAGGAGCCAGTCGATAAAAAAGCCTCCAATCCCACAGGTTGAAGAGTGGGCAAAACTCATCCTGCTTGAAAAGGAAAAAAGCCTTATCGGGATTTACCTTACCTCACATCCTCTCGATGATTACCGGCTCGAAATTGAAAGTTTCTGCTCGCGCGATGTATTTCTGAAAGACCTGAACAACGATATTGAAAACTATAAGAACAAAGACCTTACTTTTGGCGGAATGGTTACAGCATCGCGCGAGGCAACCTCGAAAAACGGAAACCCGTTCAGTTCATTTACTTTGTCAGATTATACCGATACGTATGAATTTTTTCTGTTCGGGCAGGACTATGTAAACTTTCAAAAATACTGCAAAACAGGTCTGTTCCTGCTGGTAAAGGGCAGCGTAAAACAACGGTACAATGGCGACAGTTACGAATTCAAAATAGCTCAAATCGAGTTACTTTCCGAAGTCAGGAAAAACTATGTAAAAAGTATTACACTCAACCTTCCGGTTCAGATTTTGAGCAACGATGTCGTAGAACGTATTGAAACAATGGCGGTAAACAATAAAGGAAATACATTGTTGAAATTCAATTTTTACAACCTGGAGAATAACATGAATGTCCAGATGTTCTCGCGAACTGCAAAAATAAACCTTACCGATTCGTTCTTAAAGTTCTTTGATGAGGAGCTGAACATTACGTATAGGATTAATTAACTATTTTTGCGCGGACATTGAATGAAATATTAACAGTTAAAAAAACAATATTATGGCTTTAGAAATTACAGACGCCAATTTTGAAGAATTGGTGGTAAAATCGGACAAACCGGTAATGATTGATTTTTGGGCAGTTTGGTGCGGGCCATGCCGTATGATTGCACCTATTGTTGAGGAAATGGCGCACGAATACGAGGGGAAAGCAGTGATTGGCAAAGTGGACGTTGACTCAAATCCCAATGTGGCAATGAAATACGGAATCAGGAATATTCCGACAGTTCTTTTCGTAAAAGGCGGACAAGTGGTTGACAAACAGATTGGCGCCGCACCTAAAGCTGCATTTACCGCAAAATTAGATGCTATATTATAAAGGAATGAATTATTCGGTTATTTCAAGCCACAGATTCACAAGTGCTTAAATCTGTGAATCTGTGGTTTTTGTATTATTTCCCACAACAATTTCCATTTCTGATTTATAACCATTTTAATCATTTTGAAAAACATTTTCGATATAGAACAGTTTCACCAGTTCGATAACCTGGGTTTGATTGCCCGCGAGGTGGTTGAAGGGTTTATTACCGGTTTGCACCGAAGCCCGTTTCATGGGTTTTCGGTTGAATTTGCCGAACACCGCCTTTACAACCAGGGAGAATCGACAAAAAACATCGACTGGAAACTGTTCGCCCGTACCGATAAATTATTTGTAAAACAGTACGAGGAGGAAACCAACCTGCGCTGCCAGTTGGTTATTGATACCTCTTCGTCAATGCTTTTCCCATATTCAAAAGGCGAAAAACATTTACGCAACAAACTGGCTTTTTCGGTTTACACTGCGGCCGCGCTCATTTATCTTTTACGCCAGCAGCGCGATGCCGTCGGCCTGACACTTTTTTCAAACGAAATTGAGTTCAACGCCAGCCCAAGAATTTCGTCGGTAAATGCCGAGCTGATGTACGGAAAATTATCGGAACTGATAATGCCCGAAAATGCCCACCTGCGGAAAAACACAAACACCACCGGAGTTTTGCACCAGATTGCCGAAAATATCCACAAACGTTCGCTGGTAATAATTTTCAGCGATATGCTCGACAACCGGAAAACCGACGAACTTTTTTCGGCGCTTCAGCATTTGCGGTACAATAAACACGAGGTTATTTTATTTCACGTAACCGATCATGCTTTGGAGCGCGAATTTCAATTCAGCTACCGGCCACACAAATTTGTTGATTTGGAAAGCGGACAAATTGTAAAATTCAACCCGGCTGAAGTTAAAGCCCACTATATTTCAACCGTAAATTCCTATTTCGAAGATTTAAAAGTGAAATGCGGCCAGTACCAGATTGACCTTGCCGAAGCCGATATCAACAAAGATTTTGCACAGGTACTGCTTTCGTTTTTGGTAAAGCGGAAAAAGCTTTATTAACCTCCAGGTTGCTTTTCTGTTTCAATTCCTTATTTTTGCCCTGATTTTCGATTTACCACGACTTCAAATTAAAATGAAGTGAAAGAAACCGATAACCTGAAAATTTTGGAAAAATGAACTTGCAAAAGCGTTTAATCATCGCATCTTTTATCTTGATTTTACCGGTTTTTAATTCCATTGCCCAACCCGGTGGGCCAATTCCCGATTTAAAGCAATTCTGTTCGCAGCAAAAAGGTTTTAATCTTTTGGGGAAGTTTGATGTTTCGTGGAGCAACACAGGTTTTACCCAGAAGGAATTCAGCACAATTAAAGAATTGGGTTTTAATTTTGTCCGCCTTCCGCTCGATTACAGAACATACACACAGGCCGGCAACTGGGACAATTTCATTGAAACCCAGATAGCTAAAATTGATCAGGCCATTGTTTGGGGCGAACAATATAATGTGCATGTTTGCATCAACCTGCACCGGGCGCCCGGATATTGTGTAAACCCCGCAACACTCCCTGCCAGTCAGCAGTTAAATCTCTGGACCGATAGCGTGGCGCAAAAGGCATTTGTAAAACACTGGGAATTTTTTGCCAATCGTTACAAAAACGTTCCAGCCGGCCGTCTAAGCTTCAACCTTGTAAACGAACCCAGCAATGTTACAGAATTGGTTTACGTTACAGTAATGAAAAAGGCAATTGGTGCAATACACAAAATCACCCCCCACCGGGTGATTTTTGTTGACGGCCTGGACTACGGGCGAAAAATTCTGATTTCGTTGAAGGACGAGCCAAACATCGCACAGGCAATGCACAGTTACGACCCCTTTCAGCTTACACATTACAGGGCCGAATGGGTAAACGGTTCGTTTGACTGGCCCGTTCCGAAATGGCCAATGCTGAATGTTTCGAATTATTTGTATGGCTCCTGGAAAAGCGATTATAAAAGTACGCTTGTTCTTCAAGGTAATTTCCCGAAAGGAACTGAAGTTATTGTGAATGTCGGGCAGGTTTCTACAGAATCCACACTCCGGATATTGGCCGGAAATAAGGCTTTATTATCGAAAAAGTTTGTTTGCGGGCCTGAATTAGGGGCCGATTTCACCAAAATTGTGCAAACCCAGTGGGGTTACCAGAACATTTCAAATAAGGACTTTTCGGCAACATTAACCGAACAGGCATCGGGAATTTCGTTCGACAACACTTCGGGTGATTGGATGACCATTAATTCCATATCAATTAAATTGGGCGATTCGATAAAAACTTACACACTCTCCGACAATA
Source organism: Prolixibacteraceae bacterium (assembly GCA_009773765.1). Lineage (GTDB taxonomy): Bacteria > Bacteroidota > Bacteroidia > Bacteroidales > Prolixibacteraceae > Draconibacterium. The sequence goes on from WTWZ01000022.1 coordinate 59,255, forward strand.
CCTGGGGGAAAAAACAGGAAACTTACACGATTGATGATAACGGTAACCTGAAAGATTCGAAAGGCGAAAATTTACTCCCGTTTAAAGATTACAAACTGTTTTTCGATACGGCAAATGAGAATAATATTCCGGTGATGGTGCAGGAATTTGGGGTACATAACCAAACACCGCATTCAGTGGCAGTTGCTTTTCTTGCCGATTTGAGCGCATTTTTCAGGGAACAAAATGTTGGCTGGGCGCTTTGGAACTTAACCGGAAGTTTTGGCATTTTGAACAGTTCGCGGACCGATTGCGCTTACGAAACATACCAGGGCTACAAACTCGACCGCGCCATGCTTGATGCACTGACCAAATCTGGAACTACATTTTCTTCATCGTTGAACAACCGCTTTTCAGAACTGGTTTACCCCTCGCCGGCCAGAAATAAATTGTTTTTTAAAGTAAACGGTTTCAACGGCTGGCTTAAAATTGAAATCAGGGATATTACAGGCAGGCTGCAAAAATCATTCAAATTAGAACCATCAGGATCAGAAACCATTACACTTGATATTTCGGGAATAAAAACAGGCTTGTACTTACTTTCTGCAACAAACAGGGCGCAGGTTTTTACCTCTAAATTTCTGGTTGAATAATCCGGGAATTACTCCTCCGATCCCTTTATTACAGATGGTTTTTTTACCTGCCTTGTTCATGTAAATTCAATGTCCGGGGGAAAAATTTCATTTTCCGGGGGCACAGCGGAAATGGGTTTTATCCCATAAAACTGCGATTTGATTTCAAACAGAAACTGGTTTGCCCGAAATTATAATGTAGCCAGGCCGTTTAAGTTCCGCAATGGCAGCCATACGCATATTTTTTCACATATAATGTTAATAACACTCAAATAGGTTTTTATTTGCCTAAATATCAATGATATAAACAATTAAAAAATGTTAATATTTTTATGGGCCAACCAAACAAATGTTTTGATTTAATAATTTGTGAAATGATATATTTATTCACTTTTGTTTGAAAAACTCAACTTATTGTCTGTCAGCATTTATTAATAACTGGAAGATAGCCTGAAATAAAGCAATGTATTAAAAACAGTGATATTTAATAATCGTTTAATAATTTTTTACAATGTTAAAATAAACTAAAAACTATTTTTGCAAACTAATTTTTAAAATACCAATATGAATAAAATGAAAAAACTATTATTGTCGATTTTAATGGTTTTCCTTACAGGGATTACCGTTTATTCACAGGTTACAACTTCAGGTTTAAGTGGAATAGTTTCCACTGCCGGGGGAGAAAAACTAGCGGGGGCAACAATTGTTGCGATACACGAACCTTCTGGTACTCAGTATGGAACAATCACAAACACCGAAGGGCAATTCACAATTCAATCAATGAGAGTTGGTGGTCCCTACACAGTGACAGTTAATTTTGTGGGCTACGAAAAGGCGACTTACAACAACATTGCCTTGAGCCTGGGTTCGGCAGCCAGTTTAAATGTTACGTTATCCACCTCTGTTATAGAAGTTGACGAGGTTCTTGTTACGGGACGTAAAAGCGCGGTGTTCAGTTCATCCAGAACAGGGGCTGCAACTTCGGTAACCCGCGATGCAATTGACGCTTTACCTACCATTAACCGTTCAATCAACGATTTTACCCGTCTGACGCCTCAAGCTTCAGGCCGTTCGTTTGTTGGGGCCGATGCCCGTTTTAACAATATTACCATCGATGGTTCAATTTTTAATAACAGCTTCGGTTTGGCCGATCAACCTGGCGGAAGAACAGGATCTGCCCCTGTTTCCCTCGATGCTATAGAAGAAATACAGGTAAACATTGCCCCATACGATGTGCGTCAGGCAGGTTTTGTCGGCGCAGGCGTTAATGCCGTTACCCGAAGCGGTACCAACGAAATTAAAGGATCTGCATTTTACACAAACCGGAACGAAAACCTGATTGGCAATAAAGCTTACGGAAAAGATGTGCTTTCAACAAACTTCAATGTAAATCAATATGGGGCAAGCCTTGGAGGCCCCATTATTAAAAACAAACTTTTCTTTTTTGCCAACGTTGAATTCGAACGCGATGCACGCCCGGGAACATCGTTTGTTGCCAACGATGGGACACAAAAAGTTGAAGGCAATGTTACAAGGGTTTTACGCACCGACCTTGATCAGCTCAGCACATTTCTAAAGGATAAATTTAATTATGCAACCGGCCCGTACGAAGGGTACAACAATGAAACCCAAAGTAATAAAGCTTTGTTTAAAATCGATTACAATATCAGCGAAAACCATAAACTGAGTATCCGCTACAATTGGCTTGATTCAAAAGCCGATATTCTTGCTTCAAACAGTTCTTCATTGGGTTTCGGAAACCGCAGGACCAATTCAACTGCATTAAATTATCAGAACACCAATTATATTCAGTTTGAACAGATACATTCGGTAATTGCTGAGCTGAACTCAACATTTGGCAAATTCTCAAACAATTTGATTGCCGGTTATACTTACCAGAACGAAGACCGGGGTTCAAGGGGCGATTTCTTCCCATTGGTTGAGATACAGAACCAGACAACAACATATATTTCTTTCGGGTTCGAACCATTTACGCCAAACAACAGGCTGAAATATTCAACCTTCCAGTTACAGGACAATATTTCATATTTAACAGGCAAACACCTGTTAACAGCAGGTTTTAATATTGAAAGGTTTTCTTTTGAAAATGTTTTCTTCCCGGGTTCGCAAAGTGTGTATGTATATAATAGTCTGGCCGATTTTTATACCGATGCCAACGCATATATTTCAAACCCAAATCAAAGCGCTTCAAATGTTACGCTAAGAAGGTTCCAGTTGCGTTATTCGGCATTGCCGGGCGGCGCCGAACCAATACAGCCAACCAAAGTAACTTATGCCGGTTTTTACCTTCAGGACCAATTTACACTGAACGAAAGGGTTAAATTAACTGCCGGTATCCGTTTTGATGTTCCGTTCTTTGACGAAACAGGTTATGAAAACACTACAGTAACCGGGCAAACTTTCAGGGATCGTGATGGCAAAGACTACAAAATCAATACGGCCAAATTGCCCGACCCACATTTGCTTGTTTCCCCGCGTTTTGGGTTTAACTGGGATGTTACCGGCGACAGGGCGTTGCAAATCAGGGGTGGTACTGGTATCTTCACCGGCCGCCCTGCTTTCGTGTGGATTTCAAACCAAATCGGGAATAACGGGGTACTCACCGGTTTCGATCAGACAGACAATACCAAAAACAGGCCTTTCAACCCTGATCCAAAGAAATACATTCCTGCAAACGCCAGTTTACCTTCGTCTTACGAACTTGCAGTTACCGATCCTGAATTCAGGTTCCCGCAAACCTGGAGATCGAATGTGGCTGCCGACGTAAAAATTCCTTTCGATCTGGTTGGTACAATGGAATATATTTACAGCAAGGAAGTAAATGGCATGGGATATTTTAATGCCAACCTTCCGGCGCCAGCCAGGAACCTTGCAGGCGCCGATACGCGTCCGGTGTACACAAGCACCCGTATTAATTCAAACGTTGTAAACGCCATTACACTCGACAATTCAAATAACGGTTACAGCCACTCATTTGCAGTGAGCCTCGAAAAACCGATGGACAAAGGATTTTTTGGAAAAGTGGCTTATGCATATGGTATTGCCAAAAATACAGTCGATCCAGGTTCAATTGCTGCAGGCTCTTATAACAACAACCCAATCTCTGTTGACCCGAATAACGCTCCTTTGGCTTTCTCGGGCAACGATCAGCGCCACAGGTTTATTACTGCATTGTCGTACCGGATTGAGTATGCTAAATTGGGGGCAACACAGATGGGCCTTTTCCTCGAAGGCCGTACACAGGGCCGTTTTAATTATATTGCCTCTTCAGACCTGAACGGCGATGGCAACCGCAATGATTTGATTTTTGTTTCTAATACATCAGCCGATATGATTTTTGAAGATTACACACCCACAGGCGCATCAAAACCTTATACTGCCACAGAGCAGTCGGCCGATTGGGAAGCATTTATTTTACAGGATGCATATTTGAGTTCCATCAGGGGCAATTATTCAGAAAGAAATGGGGCTATTCTTCCGTGGGTTTGGAGGGCTGACTTTAACTTTACCCAGGATTTCTTTATTAATATTCAGGGTAAAAGAAACACAATTCAGTTAATGGTTAATGTGTTAAACATTGGCAACTTTATTAATGACAAATGGGGTGTGGGATATATGGTTAATTCAACACAGCCTTTGAACTATCGAAGACTCGATGCAAATGGCAAACCGGTTTACCGCTTAAACACTATGGGTGTAGCCAGCGGCGAAATAGTGAAACTGGTTGATTCGTACAGCCGCAGCGCAAACATTGGCGATGTTTGGTCGGCACAGATTGGCATCCGCTATATTTTCAATTAGTAAGTTTTTAACTCAATTTAATAAGGGGTTCTTTCACAGGAGCCCCTTTTTTGTATTCCACCCCCAAAAATATAGCATTCTAAAGCACAGAAAATGAGCAACATAAAAATTATTTTAAAAATAATTTAATAATTTTAGTACTTTGTGTTGCATAGTACTGAAGTTATTATATATATTTGCAATACCAATAACAAGGTAAATGATAGTAGCAGTTTAAAAAAAGTTCTTTACAAGTTGTAACATTTAAAAACAAGCAGCGTCTTAAAGTTGAAATATTCAGAAAACAGAAACAGAAAACAAAGTCATTAAAACAAACAAAGCCATGAAACGAGCAATCACAAAAGCAGAAACAGAGAATACAATCCGATTGCGAGTTCCATCGAGTTCCATTAAAAAACAAAAAAATTAAACGAGATGAAAACAAAAAACAATGTTCAGAAAACAGTTTCACGCTCATTAGCGGTAGTAGTAAGTTTTGTACTTATTAGTTTTACAGTAACAGCACAGGATTTTTGGAAAACAGTTTTAACCAACAGCAGTTTTAATCAAATTGCGCTGGCCATGGTTGAAACATCGAAAAAGAAACATGTTTCTGAAAAAACATCCGGAACGAATGCCGTAAATTATTTTTATGAAAACGAAAGTGATGCAGTTCTGGTTGTTGAAAACTGGATGACCGGAAACGATTATTTTAAACCGGCAGCATTTATTCCGGCGGAAAAAGAAAAAGGTTTACGGGTAGAGGATTGGATGTTCAATGAAAATTTATTTTCAATTGAATCAGAAACAGAAACTAAATTAAAGGTGGAAAACTGGATGATAAACAGCAAGGTTTGGAACTAAAATTTCATCGTTTGCCCGCAAAAGTTAAGTTCGAATTATAAATCAGAAAATATATATAAAATGAAAATTGAAAATGCAAAGGCACAGATGAGGAAAGGGGTTCTGGAATACTGCATTTTGCTTGTTCTCGACGGAAAGCCACTCTATGCAAGTGATATTATAGCCGGACTGAAAGAAGCAAAAATGATAGTGGTCGAAGGAACGCTTTATCCATTACTTACCCGGCTCAAAAACACAGGTTTTTTAACCTATCGCTGGGAAGAATCAACACAGGGGCCGCCCCGTAAATATTACGAATTAACCGACAGTGGACGTAAATTTCTGGGCGAACTCGAAGAATCGTGGAGAGAATTGGTTGAAGCAGTCGCTAAAGTGAGAACTAACAAATCATAATTTAAACTTATAGTCAACAGAATTTAATTCAAAAAAAATAAATGAAATGAAAAAGACATTCACCATAAATATCAGCGGCACAGTTTTTCACATCGAGGAAGATGCTTACGAAGTGCTGCAAAAATATCTGGTAAACCTGAAAAACCATTTCGGTTCAAGCGAAGAAGGGAAAGAAATCCTCACCGATATTGAAGCCAGGATAGCTGAAATATTTATCGAGAAATCGACCAATGTACAAAACGTGGTTACCATTGAAATGGTAAACGGAGCTATCGAAATTATGGGTACACCCGAAGATTTTGTCGAAGACGAAGGCGAAACAGAAGTACAGGCAGCCGAAAGTGATGAAACAAAACGCAGACGGAGGCTTTACCGCGATCCCGATCACCGTGTAATTGGCGGTGTGTGCGGCGGATTAGGCGCTTATTTCAATATGGATCCGGTAATTCTGCGAATTATTTTTATTGCACTTTTGTTTTTAACTGGTGGAACAGCATTACTCGCCTACATTATTCTGTGGATAGCCGTTCCAAAAGCTAAAAATACAGCGCAACGGCTCGAAATGCGCGGACAGGAAGCCACAGTGAAAAATATCGAAAAATCGATAAAAGAAGAGGTGACCGAAATGAAAGAGAGTTTCAAAAAAATGAAAGATTCAGATACGTATGCAAAGGGAAAACGCTCGGTTGATGCTGCCGGGGATGTTGCCTACAGCGGGATAAAAGTAATATTGAGAGTCGCAGTAATTGTAATAGGCGTTCTGCTAATTATTTCGGGGTTTTTAGGATTGCTCGGATTTATTTCGTCGATGGTTATTGGTCATTCGTTTGTACAGGGCTGGCCAATGATTTGGAGTCCCGAAGTTGAAGTCCCCGGTTTTTTTAACCATTTTGTGAGTCCGGGAACAGTTACATTTGGAATGATTGCTGTTGGAATTCTTGCCGGAATTCCTTTGCTGGCCATGCTTTTTATCGGTACAAAACTTGTATTTCGTTACAAAACCAACAACACAGCAATCGGGTTAACAATGGTTGGTGTTTGGTTAATTGCCCTGGTTTCGTTAATAGTGGTTTCATTTAGTCAGTTAGGGAATTTTAAAAGTCAATCATCCTTTACCGAAACCAAAACCATTTCATGCGGCTTATGTCAAACGCTCACTTTGAAACTTGGCGAAGACAAATATGCAGATTATGCAAAAATGGATTTCGAAATTGACAATGTGAAAATTGCAGTGGTCGATGGCGAAGAAGTGATGCTGGGTCATGCAAAACTTGATATTGAAAAATCCGGCAATGACGAATTTGTAATTCTGGTTAAAAAAGCATCGCGCGGAAAATCACGCGAATTGGCAAAAGAAAACTCCGAAAATATAATTTACCGTTACGATTTACAGGATTCAACCGTTGTGTTCGACCCGTATTTCATACTTGGAAAAGACGATAAATACCGCGGACAGCAGGTTGATATTACCATAAAAGTCCCTGAAGGAAAAGCAGTTTACCTGAGCGACGACCTGGTGAAAATCATCCACGACATTGAAAATGTTTCGAACACCTGGGATGGTGACATGGTAGGCAAAACCTGGGTAATGAAACCGGAAGGGCTTACGTTGAAAGAGAAATAAAATGAAAACAATCACAACTATTTTATCCACAGTCATTTTACTGGTTTCGCAACTGGCAAACTCCCAGAGCAAATCCGATAAAATGTACGATGCATTTGCCAGCAAAGACGGGATTTCCAGTTTCACTTTTTCGAAAAATATGATCGATGCGATTAACCTCAATCTGGGTGAAAATGGCGACGAAAAAAAGGTTACCGGCGATTTGCACCAAATCCGTTTTATGTCATTCAATCCCGAAAAAGGTGATTTAACAGGGCCGCAGTTTCTTGAAAAAGCAATCGGTTACCTGCCAAAATCAGCATACACCAAATTCGAAGGTGACAGCGATGACAGCAACACCGAAATATGGCTGATGGGAAGTAAAAAGAAATTTCAGGAGTGCCATGTTTTTGTAAGAAACGAACAGGATAACCAGATGCAGTTTGTTGTGTCGTTTTTTGGCGATTTTACTGTAACCGATTTGGAAAAACTTCGAAAAACAGGTAAGGATTTTTCTGAAGAATAACCCGGGACTTTGACTTTCCAAAGTCAAAGGTTTTTAAAAGCCAGCTAAATTGCTGCTTTTATTGAGCAGGTGGCGGAAAGTCACCAGTTCAACTTGCTGCACCCACCGAAGAGAACCGTGACTTTTGGGTTGAAAACAGAGGGAACGGTTTTTCATTTTGTAATTTCAATCCAGCGAAGTATTGGAATGTCCCGCCCCAAAGGATTTGTTTCCTGCTGATTATCAGCACGAAACATTATCGACATTATCAACAGTCCCAAAATGAAAATACACATACAAATGTTGATAATTTACCCCTTTTAAAGTTTGGTTAAAGGATTGTATTTGAATGATTTTGTTATATTCGCGCCAGAAAATCAATTTTTTGAACCGGGAATTAACTTTTTGCCTTCCTCCTTATTTTATTATTATTTGGAAGGCGTCTTTAAAACGATGTCAAATATTAAAATAAAGTTTGGGTAGCATACTGAAATACAGAGCTTTAAAACCCATTTTCACGGAATACTTTGCCCGTAGAGTAGTCTTTGAGGAAAGTTGTATTCCCTTTATCTTCCGGCTGTCGGTTCATATCCAGCATCCTGTTTTGAGTGTTTTGTTTCTAATTGTTCTGTTCACAATGCTGATTGGGAATGTGAATGGTGCGACTTATTATTCAAGAGGTAACCTGGCCCCAAATTTAACAACAAGTTGGGCTGTAAATACTGATGGTTCAGGTAGCCAACCAGGCAATTTCACCACAGCAGGCGATATATTTATTGTACAGAACGGACATTCAATGGCTATGTCTGCAAATTGGGCAGTTACCGGAAATGTAGTTATAAATAATGGGGGTACCCTTACTTCGGGAGCATATACATTAACAATATCAGGAACCACGACAGTTGGGGGTGGAACCAGTGGGGCTCTTAATATAACTTCCGCCACAGGGACAAAAAGCTTTTATGGGCTTGTAACTATTAATACAGGAGCAACATGGAATAATTCGGTGAATGAGGCTGTAACTTTTAGAGGGGGTATTACCAACAACGGAACTTTTACAGCAGGTACAGGCATTCATACCTTTGATACAAATGCGCAGGCAGTTACTGAAACTATTTCAATACCAAATGTTACTGTAACTGTAATTACACTTACAAATAACGGGAATTTAACTGTTGGTACAGCCCTTGCCGGAACAGGAGGATTAACAAATTCGGCTACAGGAGTTTTAAATATTGGAGGTACTTCAGCTATAACTACCCTGACTGCCACAGCAGCCGGAAATACCGTAAACTATACTGGCGCTGCACAAACAGCAAAAGTAACAACTTACAGTAACCTTACACTTTCAGGCTCTGGTAATAAAACATTTAGCACTACACCAACGGTAAATGGATTACTTTCTTTGGAAGGGACTGCGGCTGTAATAGTTACAACTGGCGTAGTAACTTACGGAACAAATGCTACACTACAATACAACAAACCAGCGGCATATACTGCTACTTCAGAAGAATGGATAACTACTTTCGCAGGGACTGGCGGAGTAATAATCAGAAATACAGGAGCAATTACCACTAATTCGGCGAAAACCCTGAGTGCTGGTGTTCCACTTACAATAAATACCGGATCTCAATTAATAACAGGTGCAACAAGTACATGGACTCTCAGTATTGGAGGAACAACCACTGTTTCCGGCACATTAACACTTGCAAATACTGGTACGAAAACATTTACCGGAGCAGTAACCATTAATGCAAATGGCATCTGGAACAACACCGGAAATTCAGCTACCAGTTTTGCAGGAGGTATTACTCATAACGGAACCACTTTTAACAACGGTACCGGTGCGGCTGCATTCTCAGCAAACCAATCGTTTTCAGGGGCAAGCAATATGACATTTGGCGGGAGTGTTACCCCGGCAACAGGAACTACTCTTATAAACAGTAATTCAGGAATTGTTACTGTTAGTAGTATTGCACTAACTGGCAACTTTACACAAGGTTCCAATACCCCAACATTAGCGCTTACCGGTGCAACCCCGTTTAGCGGTACCGGTACTTTTAATGCAAATACAAATGCAAACACAGTTAACTATTCTGGCGCCGCCCAACCTGTTAAAGCCACCACATATTACAATCTTATTCTTTCCGGGAGTGGAGATAAAACAATTGCCTCCGGAACTTCCATAACAGGAAATTTAAGTATTGCACCAACAGGTAATGCAAAAGCCAGTGTAGGTAATGGGTTAACTATAAATGCCGGAACTATGACAATTGGAGATACCGGGGCTATTAATGGCTTTTGGGGGCCAACAACCGCTACTACAGTAATTTATCAGGATGACACCTATTTTGCTGCTACAACCGGAAGAATTAATGTATCAGCTTCTTCATGTATTACACCATCATCACCAACCACTACCAATGGACAAATTTGTGTTGGTTTAACAGCTACTTTATCAGCTTCAGGAGCTAGTTCTGGTTTGTTTTTCAGATGGTACGATGCTTCAAGTGGCGGAAATCTTTTAAAACTCAGCGCGGATTATAACGATAATACTTATACTACGTCAGTTTTAGGAGCAACAACCAATTATTGGGTTTCCATTTCAAGTCGTGGGAGATGCGAAAGTTCCCGTATTCTGGTTACAGCAACTTTCCCGGCGGTGTCGGCTGACGACAGGAACAGGGCCGGAACAGGTACATGGATTGGCCATGTTTTTAAACGTTTGGATAGTTCACCAGGTGCACCTTCGGATGCAAATGCTTTTACCAATTATTATGGAACGATAACGGAACCCGAAACATTTAATGAATCATTTGTGGGAACAAATTCTTGTTTACCGCTAACTGCAACCGAGTCTGCCAGGTCAATTTACACCGAATATTTCGCAACAAGGTTCAGGATGAATTCTTCAAAAACCGGAGTTTATTTAGCTGACATCGGGAGTGATGACGGAGCGCGGCTTACGGTGGATGGCGCTTTAATTTATAACCAGTGGGTTGAAAGGGGATACGTGACAGATGCAATGGTACTTTTTACACTAACGGGTACAAGTAATCTTTTATTGGAATATTATGAGAGCACGGGGGGAAATCAGGTTTCGTTTCAAAATTTGGTGAAAGTACCTAATAACCTTACATCAGGAACAAACCAAACAATTTGTGCAGCAACTCCCGGATCACAAATATCCGCCAATAATGCATTTACCAATTCGCCAATTTCCGGTAACGCAGCTTTTACAGTTACATATCAATGGCAACAGGCAACTAATATCGCCGGACCATGGTCAGATATTCCGGGCGCTACATTTCAGGATTTTACTCCCCCTGGTTTAACGGCAGGATCCCATTATTTCAGAAGAAAACTTACAGTTTCAAGAACAAATCCGGGAACTATTTCAGTTTCAGCAATTGATTACTCGGATATTGCAACTGTAACAGTTAACCCACTGCCTGCCACCGGAGAAATTATACCTAATTAAAAACAATTTATATAAATAATTAATTATTAACATTTTAAATTTTATCATTATGAAAAAGTTAGTTTTTTTATTCGCGGCAGTTTTGTTAACTGCAATTAGTGTTAACGTTTTTTGCACAAAGCACAGGTACTGCCCCCGCCCCGGGAGCTACCCACAGTTATTCGGTAACCCCGGGCAATGTCGGCAATACCCTTTTATGGTCTGTTACAAAGGGCGATTTAACTACTCCGGCAGGAACTGATGCAGTAATTTCGGGTGCAGCAACGGCCACTGCCGAAATTACCTGGGCAGCCAGTTTAACCCCGGGCGACTGGTATTATGTACATATTGTAGAAACTGCAGCGGGTTGTTCAAACGAAAAAGTGCTGCCTGTACAAATCACCGCAAGCCAGTTCAACCTGACATTAGCCGCCGCCAATGCAACACAGTGTTATGACAATGCAGTTGTTGTTTCTTTGGCAAATCCATCTACCCCAAATTACGATCATGGAAACACTACTGTTGTGTTCTCGGTTACCCCGGCAGGGTTAAGTTCTTCATACAGTGGTTATCAATTTGATTTGAGCCTGGTTGTTCCCGCTGGTTATACTTCAACTCCGGCATTCTCATTCAATGCATCGTTAACGGGCAGTACAGTAACTGTAACCAACAACGCCGCAGTTACAATTACCTACACGGTTGACAACACAAATGTTTATACCAATGCCAGCGCTGCAAACGCTCAAAACTATACTGCAACTGCATCAATTTCAGGCGGTAAAGCTATCAATGGCGTTTCCGATAATAACGGCGGGACTTATACCGGTGCAACTGCTGTTTCGCGTCCAAATACATCGGGTATTACAACCAACTAATATAATTTAGTTGAAGTTTAAGGCATTTTTCATAATGATAATAATCCTCCGGGCTGCCCTTTCTGGGGCAGCCCGGGAGGCTATTGTCGTTTATGAAGGTGCCACAACAAATCACAATGTTGCCAATCACCCTGGCAGCACTTATAACTGGAGTGTTTACATTGATTTTAGCCCCGATATTAAAGCCCCTCCCGATGATTACGAAATCATTGGATCTGCGGATGCATATAAAATCCAAATCAGATGGCTCAGTGCCGGTATTTACTACCTGAAAGTTACTGAAACCGATCTGAAAGGATGCGAAAACCTGAAGGCATTGCCTTTCAGGGTGATTTCGAACGACCGGAACATTGGTTTTATGACTACTGCAAGTAATTCATGTAATAATAAAAATGGAAACGGATTTGAAATTCCGATGGTAGTAACCGATAACAACGGCAGTCCGTTAACTTCTGATTACTATCCTCTTGTAGTTGAATTTTTCTTAAATAATACGGGTTATTCCCAGTTGCTGACATTCGAAAATCAGACAATCAGAATTGAAAACGGTTGGCTTGGTAATGATTTTCAATCGGATAACGATGTAAAAATTGAAATAACCAAAACAGTTGATGCTTTTGGTAATTTGATTCAACCAACTGATAAATACAATGTTCATCAGAGAACAATTTTTGCCCGGCCCGAAATTGAATTTGTTAACGTTCCCTCGGAAATCTATCAGGGAACAACCGTGGATTATCAGGTAAAATTAATTTCAGGTCAACCTGTTACTGCAAAATATACTTGGGAAGTAATTCCTGCAAACGGAACTTCAACCGACCTGAATTTAATTGATACAAATTCAGCCGCTATCCTGTGGGACGGGCCTCCGGGAACTTATTCAACCAGGGTCTCAGTTAACGATGGTAATGATTGTT
>WTWZ01000022.1:72302-146362 GCA_009773765.1 Prolixibacteraceae bacterium
TGAAACAATTGGAAAGTAACCTGCCGCAATTGTTTGCAGTACCCGATTTCTTTGCCGGTTTCGAGGGTACAACTATTGCAGGTGATTTAGGCGCCAACGATTTTGCAGCTTCTGATGATGAATACAAATTCGTTTATTCACTTGCAGGAGAACCTGTTGAACGATTGACGATCAATTCCGACGGAACATTTATTTTTAATGCTCCCTCAGGTTTTGCAGGTAAAATTTCGTTCACCGCCAGGGTTTGTTACGAAGAAAATACAAGCGTTTGCGAAACTGCCGAGGTTGAAATCAAGGTGGTTCTTTTAAATCCTACCGGCAATGCAGCGCCTGTTGCAGTAACTGATAACAATTTCATTTTCCCCGACGATATTGCCATAGGTAACTTGCTGGATAACGACTATGATGCCGAAAACATAATTATGATTGCAACTTCTCCTGTGGTCAACCCGGTAAACGGAACGGTACAAATCGAACCTGACGGCACTTTTATTTATACGCCCAATGCCGGTTTTTTTGGAAGGGATAAATTTCAATACCGGATTTGCGACAATGGAACTCCTTCACTTTGCGATTCTGCCTGGGTGTATATTTTTGTAAATACTTATATTGAAGACGAAAGACAACCATCGGTTAATGATCCCGATTATTCGTCGGGAGTTGAAGTTTTGGCCGGAAACGATACAATAATTGGTAATTGTAACCCATTTAAGTTGAATGGATCACTCAATGGAACTGAGGGTTTTAAATATTTATGGGAACCTTCAGCGTTGCTTGATAATCCAAACATTCCCACTCCCCTATTTACACCCGGTACCACAACCACATTCAAATTAAAGGTTACCGATGTATATGGTTTTTCAATGTCTGATGACGTTTTAATAACTGTTTCTGATGTTATTGCCAATGCAGGCGAAGACATTTATATGGAACAAAATTCAGCAGTCATTTTAGATGGTACAAAAAGTTCAGGCGAAGGGCTTCAATTTACCTGGACAACCATTGACGGGAATATTGACAGTGGCGTCAATACTGCAAATCCCGTTATCAGCGGATTTGGTAATTATTACCTCGAAGTTACCGATGCCTTTGGTTGCGTTTCAACCGATTCGGTTAATGTGTCGCGTTTGGCATTTGCACCGGTTGCCAACAACGATTACGATACAACGAAATACCAAACCGAAGTAATAATCCCGGTTCTCGACAACGATACCGATGCAGAAAACAGCATTGTTCCTTCATCACTGACCATTACACAGTCGCCAATGAACGGAACTGCTTATGTAGATTTCGATAATTTCAAAATTCATTACCGCCCAAATACCGGATTTTCAGGAGAAGATAATTTTGAATACCGCATTTGTAATACATCAAAAAATTGCGATGAGGCAAAAGTTTTTGTGCTTGTTACCGACTATAAATTTCTGGTTCCAAATGCGTTCTCGCCCAATGGCGATGGCATTAACGACTATTTCGAAATACTTGGAATTGAATTTTACGAAGGGAATTCGATAACCATAGTTAACCGCTGGGGAAACAAAGTTTACGAAGCAAAAAATTACGGTATCAGCACCAGTCCCAGATTCTGGGATGGCAAGGCAAATACTGGTTTTAAAGTCGGGAATGAAGAGTTGACAACTGGTACCTATTATTATATACTTGACCTCGGAAATGGAGAGAAACCAATTGGAGGGTCAATTTATTTAGACAGATAATTGAATGAGGGGATTCGGGAAAATATTGCTTTTTGCGATTTTTGTACTGGCAATCATCGTTAAACCAAAAGAAGTTGCGGCTCAGCAGGATCCGATGTACACGCAGTACATGGATAATTTGCTTGTAATAAATGCCGGTTTTGCCGGTTCAAAAGAAAACGGAAATGTTCTGCTGGTGGCCCGTAACCAATGGGTATCGTTTCCCGATGCCCCGGTCACCCGATCGTTTTCGTACAATACACCGATAAAAGGTAAAAATGTTGGTTTGGGTTTTTCGGTGATGTACGATAAAATTGGCCCTCAAAAACATACCGGTATTTATTTCGATTATTCGTACTTTTTAAAGATGAGCGAAAATTACAAACTAGGAATGGGTTTGAAAGGCGGGTTAAGTTTTTACAGGGTATCGCTAACCGATTTAATAACCATCGACCCGGATCCAATTTATACACAGGATATTTACAAAAATTTTCTACCCAATATTGGGGTGGGGTTATATCTTTTTTCAGATAATACCTATTTCGGATTATCAACCCCAAAACTCATCCAGAATACAATTACCCGCGACGATTACGAAACCGATTATGTAAAAAAGGAAGAAGTTCACGTTTATTTGATTGCCGGAAGAAATTTTAACCTGAACCCTGATTTTCAGCTAAAAACAAATGCGATGCTGAGGTATGTAAAAGATACTCCTATTTCGGCACAAATTACAGCAATGTTTGGTATGAAAGAAAAATTCTGGGTTGGTGGAATGGCCCGTTTTGGCGATTCGTTTGGTATTATTTTGCAGTTTCAGGCCACCGAAAAAATGCTGATTGGTTATTCATACGACCTGACAACCTCCGAATTAAATGCCTTTAGCAATGGCACCCACGAAATCATGTTTAGCTACGATTTAAATATTTTCAAATAGTGTGAATAGTTCACTTTGTAATCCAGTTTAGAAATTTCCAAATAATAACAAAAACCAGTTCAGAACTTGTCACCCTTTGAACATCATTTTTCTTCGGTGTACAAACATCCATTTCAAAGGGGGATTCAGGGGGATTAGGAGCAAGTAATATTCTTAGATTACGGAACTTTCTGATTACTGATTTCTTATTTTTGAACCAAACCTCAAATCAGATAACTTGAGGTGAATAGGTGCAGCGCACTCAAATATTTGTAGAATGGGAGTTGAATGATAAAAATAAGGTGCGGCGCACCGCAATGACTGTTATTCTTTTACAAATTTCAACGTCGAAACCTGGTTGTTGTGCAAGACTTTCAGCAGATAAATTCCAGGTGAAAAACCTTCAATATTTAATTTTAACTGATTAACAGAACTGAATTTTTGATTTAAAATTTGTTTTCCGGTAATAGCATAAACCTGTATATCAGTAATATTTTCAACAGAAGAAATATTGATTTCATTTCTTGCCGGATTTGGGTAAATTCTGATTTCTTCGTTCTGAATTGAAATTTCTTTGTTTTCGGTAACCACATGCGGATCGTCGAATTTTCGGGTTGAATAAAGCCGGTATTCGCCGGGGGCAAGCGTAATATTCAGACTGGTAAAGTTTACATCAAGCGAATCGCGGGTAAAAAATTCGTGCCATTTTCCGGTTTTTGGGAAAGTAACATTTGCTGTTTTTTGCACAATATCGAAGTTGCCAACGGCAAAAACGTGGTTGTTGCCGTTGGCCAACTGGTACCATTTAACAGCGCCGTTCAGTTGGTAACTATAAATTTCGGGAGTAAACTCTTCGTAAGTTTGTTTTAGTTCGTTCAGTTTTGCCATCACTTCGAAAAGCGCAACGCGGTCGGGGTTATTCAAATACTGCCAGTAAGCAGGCTTGGGCGATAACCGGCAATTGTTGCTTACTGTGCCATTTTCGCAACGGTTTATCGACTGGTCGTAACCGCGCTCGCCAAACTGCCAAATCATTTTTGGCCCCGGTAACGGGATATTAAAAACCGAGTTAAGTTCAATGCGTTTCAGTGCGGTCGTCTGGTTTTTAATATTGTAATTCCCACTTGATAAGCCACTTTGTTTAATTACATACATAATTCTTTCCTCGTCGTGGCTTTCGGGATATGAAATCAGGTTTGGATTGTTCCATCCCCTTCTCTGATAAATTGCCCAGCTCAAATCCGAGCCGCCTACATTTCCGCGGGCAGCTTCCTGGTAATTTCCATGCATGTTTCCCCATAAAAGGATTCCATAATTTGCCAGTTCGGTTTCTTCCGAATTATCGGAAAGATGTTCAAAAATGATAATAGCATCTTCATTTCTTTTCCTGATTTCATCGCTCATCCGCTTCAGGTTGGCAATTCGTGCGGCATCATAAGGGCTGCCCCAGCTACCGGGGGGATAAATGATATTTGAAAAACCCTTTGTAAAATCGAACCTGAAACCATCCACTTTGTATTCACTCATCCAAAAAGAGGCCACACTGTCAACCAATTCCTGTGTTGCAAGGCTTTCATGGTTAAAATCGTAACCCCATTGTGCGCTTGGATTTTGAAAATTACTTTTCACGTTGTACCACGGATTATCGGGCGTAACTGTCCAGTTGTTCATATACATCTGTACAAACGGACTTTGCCCGTAACTGTGGTTCAGCACCATGTCTATTACCACTGCAATGCCTCGTTTGTGGCATTCGTCAATCAGTTTTTTGAGTTCGTTTTTGGGTCCGTAATATTTGTCGGGGGCAAAGTAAAACGACGGATTGTAGCCCCAACTGTCGTTTCCTTCGAATTCGTTCACTGGCATCAGTTGGAGTACGTTAATGCGTAAATCTTCCAGATAATCAAGTTTTTCGAATACAGCTTTGAAAGTGTGTTCTGCTGTAAAATCGCGAACAAGTAATTCGTAAATCACCATTTTTTCCTTGTCAGGAACCTGAAAATTAGTTACTTCCCAATTGTATTTTTCTTGCCCGGGCTGGAGAACTGATACAATTCCGCCGGTTTTATTTACCGGGTAAGGTTTGAGGTTGGGATAAACTGATGAACTGATGTATTTGTCGTTCCAGGGGTCGAGGGTTTTTTCGGTGTAGGGATCTGCAACTCTGATTTTTCCGTCGATTAAATATTGAAAAGCGTACTCTTTTCCAGGCTCAAGGTTTGAGATTTCGAGCCAGAACCAGTTGCAGTCTTTATTCATTTTATATTCTTTGGAGGGTTTCCAGTCATTAAAATCGCCGATTACAAAAACCGAATCTTTTTGAGGCGCCCATAAAACCAGGGCTGCCGAATTGCTGGTTGGGTAATTAATACCATCTTTATATGCATCGGGCTTGGGCATATTATTGGTATTATCGCAAATATAAACCAGCACTGAATCACGTTCTGTAGTATTGTTTTTAATGGCTTCGGCAATAATCCAAAATTTACCGCCTTGTGTAAAAGTATAGTTGGCTGTTATTTCTGTTCCGCTGGTTTGTGTTAAAATATTTTCATTGAGGTATAATTTAAGCGATGCTTCCTGAGTTGCAGCAGCCGAAATCAGAATAGATTGATTTTGGTCGAGAAAAGACTTGTTAAGAGGTTCAGAAATTTGAACGGTTAAGAAATTAACATTTACAAAGAGGTCGTTGGTCTGTTTAAGTCCATCGGCAGAACGAAAAACAAAAGCCATCTTCTGCACTTTTTCATTTACCGGGACTGAAAAGAAAGTATTTATGTCGGGCGTAATCTGAAGTTCGTAAATTCCGTTTCCTTTATTGGTTAGTTTTAATTGAGTATTGTTGTTTCCCCAGCTTCCAATTACATTTTGCCAACCAGCTTTTCCTTCGATAAATACTCCGGTGTGGGCGTATAAATCGCCTGTGTAATACCCCAAACGGCTTTCTTTTGAGGAGTCGAAAGTGATTGTTACTTTTTGGGTTGCCAAAGGCAGTGCCGGGTCGGTTGTTATCTGGGCTGCAACAAGAAATTGCAGGATGATTAATACGAAAAGAAAACTTATTCTTGAAAACATGGCTTTTTACTTTATAAAAACGAAGGGGCTGCCCGAAAAGTTCCGGACAACCCCTAGTCTATCTAACTAAACTTAATTCTTTTTAAGCTCGTAAGCGTAACCTGCCACTTCAAGATTTAAAGTAACAGTGTAATTTCCGGCTACATCAACAGGAATGTCTTTTCCACCTTCTTCCATAGTTCCATCGAAGTCATTGTCACCGTAATTCAGGTCCCAGGCATCATTTGCGCGGAATTTAATTTTACCTGCTTTCAGGGCAAGTGTAACTTTCCAGGTTTTGGTTGTCATGTCGTAAGTCATGTTGGTATCATTATCCCAACCACCGGGAGTAGCATCTCCAATTACTCCCCAATCGGTTTTCAGATAAGAGTAGGTTAACTTACCGATATCGGCTTTCATCCTGTAGTAACCCGCCACCGGAACAGGAATATCAGTACCGTTTGGTTCAAGTGTTCCGTTAAAACCGTCATCGCCCCAGTTAATTGACCATTCGGGCAGGTCGGTAAATTTGAATTTAATATCGCTGCCCACCATGTTTACATAGCCTTCGTAAATGTTGTTTTGTTTTACAGAGTAAATCTGCTGGGCAAAATTTGGGCTCCAGTCGTTGCCGTAACCACTGGCAGCCTGGTAGTTGCCCGGCAAATAAAGCGATGGGTAAATGATAACCACTTTGTACGGTAAAATGCTCAATTTTGGAACATTCGAAGGCAAAACTTCGGCATAATCGCTCACTTTGGCCACCACGCGAACTTCAAGTGCAGACGGAACATTTGTTTTAGCCCCCATTGCGAGCAATTTCTGGTTCAACGCGCCAACACTGATACTTGCGGTTAATTCGGTAGTGGTTACCAAATCGGTAGCAGTTGCAAAATTCTTGCCTGTAAAATCTATTTGTACGGTGTAAGCAATAGCTGATTGAAACCCGTAATCAGCTTCAGTCCATTTGAATGTTTTAAAAACATTGGCAGCCAGTTCTTCGGTAAAAACGTAATTTCCCGAAACATCGTCCAAAACAGGGGCTTTGAACACCCCAATCACCGGATCGCCCTCCTCATTCTTGTAAATACAGGATGAGAAAGCCACTCCGAGCGTAATTAATATGATGAGTATATTTTTCATTTTAACTTGTTTTAAGGTTGAAATTAATAACCTGTATTCTGTTTTAATTTAGGATTTGCAGTAACGTCGGCTGCGGGAATAGGATAAATATTGAATTTTGCATCCGTTGCCCTGCCTTCTTTAACGGCGCCTTTCCATGCCCAGATATAACTGCCCCCTGAGAATTTCCCGTAGCGGATAAGGTCGGTGCGGCGGTGTGCTTCCCAGTAAAGTTCACGGGCGCGTTCATCGAGGATAAAGTCAAGCGTTAACTGGCCTGAAGTAATATTTCCCCCCTTATCGCCGTAAGCCCTGGTGCGGATCTGGTTTACATAGTTCAGTGCAGTTGCTGCATCGCCCCCGGTACCACCTCTTAAAACAGCTTCAGCATACATCAGGTAAACATCGGCCAGGCGGAATACCGGGAAATCGGTATCGGTATGGGTTAAATCTGAACCGTTTTGCCCGGTTGAAGTTATGTTTTTCCACTTGGTAATGGCATAACCATAAGTGAATTCGAATAACTGCTCAATTTCAAGCGATTGCCCATCGGTATAAAACATCTGCCGGCCATCGGAGCTGAATTTGTCCATAGTGAAAGTATAATCGGGCGTACCGAGTTTAAGTTTGATTTCATATTTGCCGGCTTCGGCAATACTAATGTCAGTTCCTCCATATTCAAGAATTCCATTTGCACCGTTATCCCCAAGATTTATATCCCAACCATCATTGGCGCGAAACTTAATTTTACCTGCTTTTAATTCAATAATAACTTTCCACTCTTTCGAAACCGGATCGAAATCCATGTTTGTGTCGCTGTCCCATCCGGTAGGAGTGGCGTCGCCAATAACACCCCATTCGGTTTTAACGGCGCTAACCAGAAAATCGTTCAGGTTTACGTTGATTTTGTACAGGCCAGGAGAAGGGGCTACAATATTGGCCCCATTCGGTTCAAGTGTACCATCCGCGCCATTGTCGCCCCAGTTTACATCCCAATTCGGCCCGGCAGTAAATTTATACTGGTCGCCCGCTTTTGAGAAGTAAATGTATCCTTCATAGTTATTGTCGCTGTTAACCGATGCGAGCGTTGGCGCACTTGCCGGGGACCAGTCGCCTTCGCTGTAACCAGCGGCTTTCTGGTAGCCGCCAGGTACATAAATAACCGGATATGCTTTTGTGCTTTTCGTTTTAACGTTTGCGCTTTTTAAGCCTTCAATATTCATGAATTTGCTTACAAATTGCTTTGTGGTGCGTAAACCGCCCCAGCCCCCGTCAATTCCGAAATCAGCAGGTTTCATGCTTCCGCCAACAGCAGCATGGATGATGAAAGAAGTTCCACCCCAGGTTTTAGTGCGAAGCCCGTCCTGAGTGATTGTGAAAATATTTTCTTTCGATCTGTGATTGTCAGCGAGGAACAAATGCTGATAATTCTTTTCGAGTGAATAACCTGCGGCAATTACTTTTTTGCTGTAATTCAAGCTTTCGGTGTATTTTTTCTGACCTGTGTAAACTTCGGCATTCAGGTATAATTTGGCCAGTAACGCCCAGGCAGCTCCTTTGTCGGCACGGCCATATTCAACCTGGCCCGGATTTGAAAGCTTATTTTCAATTGCCAGCAATTCTGATTCAACATAGCTAAATAAATCGGCCCTTGAAATTTGCTCCGGGAAGAAAGCCCCAACCTTGTCTTCTTCGGTAACAAACGGTACATTACCAAACAAATCGAGTGCGTGATAATAACTCAGTGCACGCAGAAAACGGGCTTCTTCGCGGAATAGAGCAATTTCTGTTTGTGAAGTCCCTGAAATTCCACGTTCATCCAGTTTTGCTGGCGACGATTCGCGGATAAATTCATTACAAAGCGAAATCTGATAAAAAATACGGGAATACATGGCGCTGATAAACTCGTTGTTCGAAGTCCAGTCCATATCGTGATAATCGCGCAGGTTACCGTCATTCCATCCAAGCACTGCTTCGTCGGTTGGCAGTTGCTGTGCGTACCAGTAACCGCGCAAATACTGGCCGAATCCTTCATCGAGCCCGCTGATATCGCCCATTCCATGAGGCCCTTCCTGTCCGCTTACCGCGAGTCCGGCATATAGTTTAGCCAGGACCCCCTTGTAGTTTTCGGCTTTGGCATATACATCTTCCGATGTAACCACGTCTTTGTCGAGAGGTAAAGTATCCAAATCGTTTATGCACGATGTGAATCCCAAAACTGCTGCTATTGCAAAGACACTTAACTTTTTAAATATTCTTGTATTCATCTTTACTTACTTTTTCCCATTAAAAATCAATATTTACACCGAACATGAATGTACGCGGACGCGGATACATGTTGTTATCAATTCCACCTCCAACTTCCGGATCAAGTCCTTCGTATTCTGTTAACGTAAAAACGTTTTGTACTGTTCCGTACAGCCTTATTTTCATCCTGTCGTCATAAAAATTGCTAAATGTATATCCCATACTTACATTGTCTAACTTAACGAATGATGCATGTTGCACATAATAGTCAGATTCGTATTTTGGATTTTCGAAATTCGATTCGAACACACTCCCGTTGAGGTTATTCAGGTAACCTACCGAGTTGTATAAATTATTATAAGTTGCCTGGGTTGACCAAACATTATTGTAGATGTAGTTGCCAAGGCTAACCCTGCCGTTCAATCCAAAATCCCAGTTTTTATAGTCTAATTTTGTTGAAAAACCCATAAATACCGGAGGTGTGGGATTTTTGTACTGATAAAGGTCATCGTCGTTTATTACTTTATCTCCGTTCCTGTCAACATAAAGTCCTTCAATGGGTTGGCCGGCTTCATTATATACCTGTTCCCAAACATAAAACGAATTGGCCGGGTAACCTACCGAGTGGATTTGAATGTTGTTTCCAACACCTCCTGAAATTCCGCCGGTTTCAACACCTTTGTATGTTGGGTCGTCGTTTGCGGTCAGGCGGGTAATTTTATTTTCGTTGTAAGTTGCATTAAAACCAATTTCCCAGTTTAAATTTTCTTTTGCAATAGCAACCGCATTAATACTGAATTCAACACCGCGGTTTTCCAAATCGCCAACGTTGGTAAGAATATAGTTGGTGAGGTTTGTTCCGGCCGGAACCGGAATAAAGTTGATCAAATCATCGGTTTGGCGATAATATGCGTCAATTGCCCCGGTTAACCTGTTGTCGAGGAATCCGTAATCAAAACCAATATTCCAGGTGGTTGTTTCTTCCCATTTAATATTGGCGTCGTAACCTTCCGGACGAATAGTTCTGTAAAACTGGTTTCCAAACTGGTATTGGGCAGTTGGTTCTCCAAAAGTGTATCGTGGCATGTACGGATAATCGTTATCTGAAATATTCTGTTGCCCGGTAACACCCCATCCTGCGCGAAGTTTTAGGTCGGAGATGGTTTTTGATCCTTTCAGAAATGATTCTTCATTTATTTTCCATGCCAATGCAACTGCGGGAAACAAACCCCAGCGGGTATCGGGAGAAAAGCGCGACGAACCATCCTGGCGTACAGTTGCGGTAAGTAAATACCTTTCTTTCAAGGTGTAATTTAAACGGCCAAAAAACGAAACAAGGTAATTTTCAGTTTCATAATCGGTATCAGAAAAAACTTCGGTACCTCTTACATTGGTGCTTTTCGATGTGCCTGCCCTCCAAAAATGCTGCCAGGAGTAACCACCCATAACATCAATCCGGCTGGCAATTGATTCAATATCTTTAACATAGTTCAGATAAAAATCCAGAAGTGTATTCTTTTTATCCTGTGTGTAAACCATGTTGTTACCACCGCCTTTCAGCTTGTCGTACGACCATGAGGCATATTCGGGAGTAAAACTGGTGCCGTCACTTTTCGATACATCATAGCCCAGGTTCAGGTTTGCCCTTAAATCGGGCAAGAAATGAAAACGGTAATCAAACTGAATATTTCCCAAGCTGCGCTGAACTTTTGACTGGTCATCAACCAGCATCAGTTGTGCAACCGGATTGCTGGGAGCAATGGTAATCGGGTCGCCATTTTGCTGTCTCCAGGTAAAATAACCGCCGTAAGGGCTGCCGGTATCGAAAACAGGTTGAGTTGGTGCGAAACTAAATGCCGAGCCAATAGCGCCACGGTTGGCAAACTGGTTGTTAATCAGCATTCCTTTCAAATTGGCATTCACGCGCAGATGGTCGTTGAAAAATGACGGGTTAAATCCAAAAGAGCCTGTAACCCTGTTCATGCCATCGGTTTTTAAAATACCTTCCTGGTTGGTGTATGCCACCGAAGCACGGAAAGGCATTTCTTTAATATTGCCGGTTAGGCTTAAATTGTGGTCGATTCCATAAGCGTTGTTGTAAATTTGATCCTGCCAGTCGGTATCTGCCGGACCAAGTAACCTGGTTGCATTGGGATTGTCGGCATAGCGCTGCTCAACCAAATTTCGAAATTCGCTTGTAGAGAGAGGTTCGATTGTATTTGCCAGAGTTGACAACGAAAAATACTGGTTATAATTTACTTTCAGCGGTGTTCCCTTTCTCCCTTTTTTGGTAGTAATAATAATTACTCCGTTTGAAGCGCGCGAACCGTAAATTGCAGTTGCCGAAGCATCCTTTAAAACAGTGAATGTTTCAATGTCGCCCGGATAAATTGTACTCAACGGGTTTTTCATCCCCGAAATACCATCGTTATCCACCGGCACTCCATCAATTACAAATAACGGGTCGTTGCTGGCCGAAAGCGACGAACCGCCCCTGATACGGATTGTAGCGCCTTCACCCGGAGAACCGCCACCAGAGGTAATTTGAACGCCGGCAATTTTTCCGGAAACAAGTTGCTCGGGAGTTACAATTGCCCCCGGGTTAAAATCGTCAGAGTTTACTGCTGAAACTGAACCGGTTGCATCCGATTTTTTAACCGAACCATAACCAATTACCACAACTTCCTGCAGTTTTTCGATGGATTGTAACAGCTTTACATTAATTACATTTGTTACGGCCACCACAATTTCCTGGGGGGTGTAACCAATGAATGAAAAAACAAGTGTCTGACCTGCTTCAACGTTAATTGAATACTCACCGTTGAAATTAGTCGCAGCCCCGATTGTAGTCCCTTTAACTACAACACTTACGCCAGGCAACGCTTCACCATTTTCGGCATCGGTAACTTTACCTGTAATTGTTTTTATCTGGGCATAACCACCCGATGTGATTAACACCGCAACCAAAAACAAAAAAACTTTAAGGTTTTTACGAATAATCCTCATTTTAAAATGTTATTAGTTTATAATCGTTTATTACGTTTGTTAAATAAATTAACTGTCTCTTAATTGGCAAATAATCAACATTTTATAATCTGTTTTTATTTAACTTGTCGCATAAATCCGTGGCGAATGTAAAAAAAATGTTAAAGAATTATTATGATTTTATGGCCACTAAATTCCGCAAACGTTTGCGGTTACGATTGCGCCAAGTATGTTATACAACAGGTTGGAACTGTTGGGTAAGTTTTGGGTGATTTTGGGTGCTGATTAAACAATTTCGATAATTAGTTTCCTTGTGGGTAAAAACATATAGTTTTGAGATTTATAAAAATATTTAGTACCTGGATGAAACGAACAAATCAAATCGAACAATCAGTTGATATAACAAATGATGAATCTGCAAATAAGATGGCAAAACCTTTTTTGAAATGGGCAGGAGGGAAAGGTCAGTTGATTAATATATTTCGTGATTTTTATCCTGCTGGGCTCAAAAACGGACAGATAAAAAGTTATTACGAACCATTTATCGGCGGTGGCGCGGTGTTTTTTGATGTGGCACAACATTACAATATACAATCGGCAGTTTTATATGATATTAACCAGGAGTTGATTTTAACCTGGCGCGTAATTCAGCAAAATGTTTATCAACTGATCGAAATTCTGGATTCAATTCGAAAAACTTATGAGAAACTGAGTGAGAATGCGCAATCCGGATACTACTATAAAACCAGGGACGATTTCAACCGGAGTATGCACAAAGTGGAATATTCAGAATATAATGATAGCTGGGTTTTAAGGGCTGCACAGATTATTTTTCTGAACAAAACCTGTTTTAATGGCCTTTTCAGGTTGAATCAAAAAGGAGAATTTAATGTACCGGCTGGCCGGTATAAAAATCCAATGATACTTGATGAACAAAATCTGGTTAACGTTTCAAAACTGCTCGAAAAAGCAGAAATAAAACATGCAGGTTTTAAAATAGTTGAACACGGCATAAAAGCGGATTCATTTGTGTATTTTGATCCTCCTTATCGTCCAATCAGCAAAACTTCAGGTTTTACATCATACAGTAAGTTCAAGTTCGAAGATACGGAACAAAGACAGTTGGCAGATTTATTTCATCGCCTTCACAATAGGGGAATTAAGCTGATGCTGAGCAATTCCGATCCCAAAAACATCGATCCTGATGACCATTTTTTTGATGAAATTTATAAAGAATTTAAAATAGCGCGTATTCCCGCACGGCGGATGATTAATTCCAATGCCGCCAAAAGGGTTGCCATTAACGAAATAGTAGTTACCAACTATTAATTATAATGGGGAAAAGGTGTTGCAAAATATATGCCCCAAACGGGTTTTTGTGCAGATTAATATTACTTTTAGAAAACCAAAAATGCTAAACTATTTTAAACTAACCGTTGTTTTTTGGGTCTGATGTAAACAATGAAAAGCGGGCTAATTACCATAAAAGATATTGCACGTGAGCTAAAAATTTCTCCGTCAACCGTTTCAAGGGCGCTAAAAAACCATCCTGACATTAGCAAGGAGACAAAAAAGGCGGTTAACGAACTTGCTCAAAAGAGCAACTATCAGCCCAACGCTGTGGCTTTAAGCCTGAAACAACGAAGAAGCAACACCATTGGGGTAATTATCCCCGAAATTGTCCATTATTTTTTTTCATCCGTAATCAGCGGAATTGAGGATGTGGCTTACGATTCAGGGTTCAACGTAATTATTTGCCAATCAAACGAGATGTACGCCCGCGAAGTGGTAAACACCCGGACACTTCTGGCAAACCGTGTCGATGGAATTTTGGTTTCAATTTCAAAGGAAACTCAGAACTTTGATCACTTTTATAAGGTTCGCGAGAACGAAGTTCCTCTGGTTTTTTACGACAGGGTGGTTCCCGGGTTTGAGGCCGACCAGGTTATTGTTGATGATTTTGATGCGGCCTATCGCGCTACACGTCATTTAATTGAGGGGGGGCGCAAAAAAATCGCACATTTTTCGGGCCCTAAAAACCTGCTCATCAGTCAAAATCGAAAAGATGGTTATTTGAAAGCCATGAACGAAGCACGTATCCAGGTAAAAAATGAATGGATTGTTGAAGCCGATAATTTTGAAAAAGCACGAATTGCAATCATCAATCTTTTGGAAGAAAAAACCGAAATTGACGGTTTATTTGCAGTAAACGATCTCACGGCAGTTGGCGCAATGCAAACCCTTCAGAAACGGGGATTTAAAATACCAGGTGAAATTGCAATTGTAGGTTTTTCCGATGGCCGTTTATCAGGAATTACCGACCCGGCGCTTACATCTGTCGATCAGCATGGTTACGAAATGGGAACCGTTGCCACGGAGTTACTTTTAAAACGAATTTTAGCCAATAAATATGTTGCTCCTTTCGAAACCAAAATCCTGAATGCAAATCTCATCGTCAGGGGTTCGTCGGTAGTTTAGACTATTCAATTTAAGCTATTCTTTAATAATATTTTAACTATTTTATTCGATTAAGATTTTCCAATATCCGCTTGTTCCACCAATTCGTTCAATTACACCCTTCTCTTTCAAAGCATTAAAATGTTTTTGCGCTGCACTGTAGTTTATTTTCATCTTTTCAGCTACATCCCTATATGCAATTCTATCATTATTTTTTATGAATTCAAGCACTTCTTTTTGGCGTTTAGTTAAATGAACTGCACCACCTTTTGCACCACCTTTTGCACCACCTTCTTCATCATCTGCTTCAGGTACATCATTATTAATTCTCAAAGGAAATGTAACAATGGTAGTATCAATATGAATATCAAAAACTGGTTCGATTTCAATGTACGATTTCCAACCATTAATCATTTTATCGAAACCAAAACCGGCATTTTCAGCTAATTTAACAGCTCTAAACGACTTTGCAAGAATTGGATTTCTTGGCATTGAAGCATCAATTTCAAGTAATTTTTTAAGCGAAACCGGCAGCCCGCCTGGATTATTGAATTCAATTCTATCGTCGAAAATTCGAATTCTTGGTTTTGCAGGACTAAAATAATCTGCATGCATCAGCATATTTACCAATGCTTCACGAAGAGCTTCCAAATACGGAAAGTCCTCAATAGCAAATCCTTCTTCTCCCATTTTAAAAGGTAAATCAACTCTTTGTCTTATCCTGTCGAAAGCAGTAAAATAGTATTCCCACAAATTTTCCTGTTCTTCCATTCTGTAAGTATATCTTTTAGTTGAATCAGAATATGAAGTTCCTGGAATTTCAAGTAAATCGATTCTGAAATCGGGGAAGATTCGTTGAATCATTTCATTTCTCCCAAAAAACAATAATCCGGCAAAAGTCATTTTTCCATCCTCAACAATTTGCAATTTCGACAGGAGTTCATTCCTTGTCAGTTTGTTATATGAATGTGATGGATTGAATCTTGACATATAATCGCGATACCTTTCAACGGAGTGATTATTTATTGAAGTATCGTCAAATTCTGGTATTGTTACCGAAGTTCTGGTTCCAAATGCCTGATCGCGGTACATGGCATCAACTTCCTCACGTGTTGCCCGCTGGTCGCCACTGGCTGTTCTTAAAAAAGTATTTAAAGGTGCACCAAAGTAGATTGGCTTTTTATTAGAAAGCGGAATATAAAAGGCCAGTACCGTCCCTTCATCAAAATCATACTTTTTACAAACAGGTCTTATTTTATCTTTGAATTTTTCACCCCGAAGAGTTGTTGTAAAGTCCTGCTCTGTTTTCTCCGGATTCTCTACACCAACAATTTCAAATGATTTCCCTTTTAGTCTAATTCAAAAAATTAACCAACCTCCGGCTGTATTTGAAAATGCACTCACTGTTTCCCAGATATTTTTAGGAATTTTGGTGCTTGCCTCCTTAACTTCAAAATCTTCCCATTCAATATCTCCTAATCGCGCTATGAGTTGATCTTTTGTCATTGATAAAATCTGATTTTGATAAATGTAGTAAGTAAAATTAAACGTTTTTTGGAAATTGTTGAAAAATGTGGAACCATTGATAATTTTAAATTCGAGCAGGAAAAAAAATTCAAAAAAAATAAACCCCCTCTGCAAACGTTTGAAATAACCTTTTCATTAAGAAAATGCTGGTTTTTAACAATTTGCTGAAGATCAAATATTTGGGTTTATAAAAAATTCTGTTTTATATTTGTCCTGGCAAATCAACATTATACTTCTGTTTAATCCGCAAAATCTTTGAAGCAGGGATTCGTTCCCGGCTAATTATCATTTTAAAATACAGGTGTTATGGTCAAAAAACCTATGCTAAGTTTCTGGCAAATCTGGAACATGAGTTTCGGATTTCTGGGTATTCAATTTGGTTTTGCATTGCAAAATGCCAATGTATCGCGAATTTTTCAGACACTTGGAGGCGATGTGGACCGGCTGGCAGTTTATTGGCTGGCTGCTCCGCTCACGGGATTAATCATTCAGCCCATAGTTGGTCATTACAGCGATAAAACCTGGGGAAGGCTTGGGCGCCGCCGCCCATATTTACTGGTAGGCGCTGTACTTGCCTCATTGGCGCTTTTATTTATGCCGAATTCCCCGACGTTGTGGATTGCTGTCGGAACACTATGGATTATGGATGCTTCAATCAACATTTCAATGGAACCATTTCGTGCTTTTGTAGGCGATAACTTGCCTTCGGAACAACGAACCAGCGGATTTGCCATGCAGAGTTTCTTTATCGGAACAGGTGCAATTATAGCTTCATTTCTTCCTTATTCAATGACAAACTGGTTTGGTATTGAAAACACCGCTCCCGATGGAATCATTCCTCCCTCTGTAAAATGGTCGTTTTACATTGGTGGAATAGTGTTTTTAGGGGCTGTTTTATGGACTGTTTTCAGATCGAAAGAATATTCACCCGAAGAAATGAAAGCTTTTGAAACTGAAAAGATGAAAACCAATTCCTCGGTTGTTCTGAATTACCGGCCTGCATCCCAACTTCTAAATGTATTTCTGCGGAATGGAATCATTTTTTTAATTGTTGGTTTGGCGCTTGTCTGGTTTGTTTATTTCAAAGAGCTTGAAAAAGAGATGTACATTATGGGCGGCGGACTGGCAGTTTACGGGGTTATACAGTTTGTAACCTACCTTTTAACGAAAATCAAAAAAACTGAAAACGGGTTGGTCGAAATTATGACCGACATGATTAACATGCCAAAAACGATGGGACAAATGGCTTTGGTTCAGTTTTTTTCTTGGTTTGCGCTGTTTGCCATGTGGATTTATACCACTGCGGCAGTAACGGGTCATGTTTACGGAACAAGCGACACAACTTCTGAATTGTATAACGAAGGCGCCGACTGGGTTGGGGTTTTGTTCGGAATTTATAACGGATTTGCAGCAGCGGTTGCATTCGGTTTGCCCGTTTTGGCAAAATACACCAGCCGGAAAATTACACATTCTATTTCGCTGATTATTGGCGGACTGGGATTAATATCATTCTATTTTATAACCAACCCAAATCTGTTATTGGTTTCCATGGTGGCCGTCGGAATTGCGTGGGCAAGCATTTTATCGATGCCTTATGCCATTCTCACAGGATCATTGCCTGCAAACAAAATGGGAGTTTACATGGGGATCTTCAATTTTTTTATTGTGATTCCTCAAATTCTGGCGGCAAGCATTTTAGGGTTTATGATGCGCAGGTTTTTTGATGGCGATGCAATATGGGCGCTGGTGGCAGGTGGTATCTCCATGATAATTGCCGCGGCAACTGTAATTATTGTTGACGATGTTGATCATCCCTGAAAAAATGAAAGAAAAGTTAAAATGAAAGATTACATTAAATATCACGAATGGCTGATAATTGAGGAAGGTTTTAATCCCGAAAATAACCGGATTTCGGAAAGTATTTTCAGTATCGGGAATGGAAAGATGGGGCAGCGGGCCAATTTCGAAGAAAAATATTCGGGCGATACGCTGCGTGGTTCGTATGTGGCAGGTATTTATTACCCCGACAAAACCCGGGTAGGCTGGTGGAAAAACGGTTACCCCGAATACTTTGCCAAAATCATCAATTCCACCAACTGGATTGGCATCAATATTACAATTAACGGCGAAGAACTGGATTTGGCAAATGCGAAAATTCACTCTTTTCAGCGGGTTCTCGATATGCAACATGGTTTGCTTACACGGTCCTTTATTGCTGAATTGAAAAACGGGAACCAGATAGAAGTAAATGCCCGCAGGTTTGTAAGTATTGACAATACTGCTGTTGGCGCCATTTGTTATACAGTAAAACCGCTTAATTTTTCAGGCGAAATCGTTGTTAAACCATATCTCAACGGCGATGTTTTTAACGAAGATTCCAACTACGATGAAAAATTCTGGGTTGAAATTTCAAAGGATATCAATGGTAGCGAGGGTGTTTTGATTACAGAAACTTTGAAAACAAAATTCCGCGTTGGCGCAGCAATGAATTTCAGGGTCCTGAAAAATGGCAATCCTGAAAGTGCCGAAATAATCACTTCTGCTGCCGAAAAATTTGTTCAGGCTGAACAAAATGTTTTGGTAAAATCAGGCGATGAAGTTTGTGTTGAGAAGTACGTTGCGGTTATTTCGTCGCTCGATTTTAAAGAGGGACTGTTGGCTGCAAAGGCGGTGGAAATTGCCAAACAGGCAAAGAACAGCGGGTTTGAGGTTCTGTTCGAAAACCACAAAAACCTTTGGCTTAAAAAGTGGGAAACCAGCGATATTAAAATTGAAGGCGATGTTGCCGCCCAGCAGGGAATCAGGTTTAACATTTTTCAGTTGAACCAAACCTATTCAGGCGAGGACGAACGATTGAATATTGGCCCCAAAGGATTTACCGGAGAGAAATATGGTGGGGTAACTTACTGGGATACAGAAGCTTATTGTTTACCTTTTTATTTAAGCACCGCTCCTGTCGAAGTTTCGAAAAAGCTGCTCATTTACCGGCACCGGCATTTGCAAAAAGCCATAGAAAACGCTCAAAAACTGGGCTTCAACGGCGGAGCTGCACTTTACCCGATGGTAACCATTAACGGTGAAGAGTGCCACAACGAGTGGGAAATAACATTCGAGGAAATCCACCGTAACGGCGCAATTGCTTATGCCATTTCCAACTATGTAAATTATACCGGCGACAGGGAATACCTCGCCCCGCAAGGGTTTGAAGTTCTGCTCGCAATCAGCCGTTTCTGGAGCCAGCGGGTAAACTGGTCGCAGAAAAAACTGAAATATGTTATGCTCGGTGTCACCGGGCCAAACGAATACGAAAACAATGTAAACAATAATTTCCACACCAGCTACCTGGCAGTGTGGACTTTAAAATACACACTCGAAGTTGCTGGATATCTGCAAAAAGAATTTCCGTATTTGTACGAGGAAATGATTTCTAAATGGAAGTTCAATGCCATCAAGGAAACTGAACGCTGGAAAGACATCATTAAAAATATGTATTTCCCATTCGATGACGAACGGAATATTTACCTTCAGCAGGATGGATTCGACGATAAGGAATTAACCCCTGTATCTGAACTTCCTGAAAGCGAAAGGCCGATTAACCAGAAATGGTCGTGGGACAGGATTTTGCGTTCGTGTTATATTAAACAAGCCGACACTTTGCAGAGCATGTTTTGGTTCGAAAACGATTTTTCGGATGAAGAAATCAAGCGGCATTTCGATTTTTACGAACCGCTCACCGTGCATGAATCATCGCTTTCGCCATGCATTCATTCTATTTTGGCGACAAAAATTGGTTACGAACAAAAGTCGTACGAAATGTATTTGCGTACTTCGCGTTTGGACCTCGACGATTACAACAACGACACCGAAGACGGGTTGCACATCACCAGTATGGGGGGTACCTGGATGGCATTTGTGATGGGGTTTGGCGGAATGCGCGCCTGCGATAACAAATTAATCCTGAACCCGTTTTTGCCAAGTCAATGGAAATCATACCAGTTCAGGATCGATTTCAGGGGGGCACATTTAAGTTTTAAAAAAGAAAAGGAAATTCTGACAATCGTAAATTATTCGAAAGTGCCGGCAATGCTCGAACTATGGGGAAAACCTGTTCTTCTGAAAGAAAATTCCACAATTGAAATAAAAAAATAAAAAAATGAAGAAATTTTGGATTGCAGTAATTGCATTTATGTTCTCCCTCAATTCATTTTCCCAAAAACCTGAACGTGTTGAACCCATGTTCTGGTGGGCCGGTATGAAATCGCCCGGTTTACAGTTAATGATTTATGGCGAAAAAATTTCGGCTGCAGATGTATCACTAAAATATCAGGGCGTTGAACTTGTATCTGTAACCAAAGTTCAAAGCCCAAATTATCTGTTTATCGATTTAAAACTGGATGAAAATGTTAAGCCCGGAAAGTTCGATATTCAGTTTACATCCGGAAATAAAGTGGTTGCAACTTACCCTTACGAATTAAAAGCACGTGAAAATGGTTCGGCAAACCGGGCAGGTTTTAACAATTCAGATGTGATATACCTGATTACCCCCGATCGTTTTGTGAATGGTAACCCCAACAACGACTGGGTTGAAGGGATGCGCGAAAAACCCGACCGCAATAATAAAGATGGCAGGCATGGCGGCGATATCAGGGGGATCATCAATTCTCTCGACTACCTCCAAAAAATGGGATTTACTGCGGTGTGGCTCAACCCGGTGCTGGAAAACAACATGACGGAATTTTCATATCACGGGTACTCAGCCACAGATTTTTACAAGGTTGATCCCCGTTACGGAAGCAATGAGGAATACCGTGAGTTGAACGATGAACTCGATAAAAGAGGGATGAAACTAATAATGGATATGATTTTCAATCACTGTGGTTCGGAACATTGGTGGATGGATGATGTACCAATGGCCGACTGGATTAACAATCATCCCGATTATAAAATAACAACTCACCGCCGCACCGTAAACCAGGATCCACATGCCTCGGAAGCCGACCGGAAAGCCATGGTTGACGGTTGGTTTGTACCTACTATGCCCGATTTGAACCAGCGTAATCCGTTCATGGAAAAATACCTGATCCAGAACAGTATATGGTGGATAGAATACGTGGGGCTCGAAGGAATCAGGCAGGATACCTGGCCTTACCCCGATAAAGATATGATGGCAACCTGGACAAAAGAGGTTTTGGCGGAATATCCCAATTTCAATATAGTTGGTGAGGAATGGGCTTTGAATCCAGCAATCGTTTCGTACTGGCAAAAGGGAAAAATAAACAGCGATGGATACGAATGCTTTTTGCCAGGGTTAATGGATTTCCCGCTGCAAAATGCGGCAAGCGAAGGATTAAGAAAAGAAGAAAGCTGGGCAGGTGGATTATTACAGATTTACGAATCGCTTGCCAACGATTTTCTATATTCCGATCCGGATAACCTGGTTATTTTCCCTGATAACCATGATATGTCGAGGTTTTATGTACAGGTTGGTGAAGATGTCGATTTACTTAAAATGGGTTTGGCGTTCTTTTTAACCACGCGCGGAATACCTCAGATTTATTACGGTACGGAAGTTTTAATGCGGCACGATGGCGATGAACATGGAAATATCCGTGCCGGTTTTCCTGGTGGCTGGCAGGGCGATAAAGTGAATGCCATAACCGGAGAGGGACTTTCAAAAGAACAAAAGGATTTGCAGGATTACATTTCAAAAATTCAGAACTGGCGGAAAAGCAAACCTGTAATTCATAACGGGAAATTAATGCACTTTGTGCCCGAAGACGGAATTTACACTTATTTTCGCTTTAATGACAATGAAACGGTAATGATTGTGATAAATAAAAACAAACAAGCGAAAACTCTTGTAAACGAAAGGTTTAGCGAAATAATGGGTGGCTTTGCATCAGGCAGGGAAATAATAAATTCTTATGAACTAACTGATATATCAGAGGTTCAGGTTCCAGCCAAATCAGCTATGATAATTGAGTTGAAGTAGGATTGGGTGGATATTATTTAAGCAGAGCGGTTGCTAAATCGAAAGTGTATTTAACGATTCTTTATTGAAACTTTTTTATTCTGAAAGTTTTGACTGAAAATATAAAATATAAAATACGACAATAATTAAAGTTACTATCCCAAAAAGAATCATAAACTTCTTTATTTGTTTATTTTGCTTTTCCAACAAAATTACTTTTCTGATTTTATGAACGCGATCAATTAACTTATCAAGGGTTACGTTGTCTTTTATAATATAGTCGTAAGCGCCAAATTTAATTGTATTTATCGCAACTTCAATATTATCATGACTGGTGAGAAAAATAAACTGTGATTTTGGGCTTAGCTTTTTCATCTTAATCAAAACATCAATGCCGTTCATTTTTTCTAAAAAGTAATCCTGGATCACTATATCTGGCAATTCTCCTCCTTCAACGGCCTTTAGGCACTCCTCTCCCGAAAAAAAGTATTTAACCTGGGTGAAATTTTGTTTTTTCAGGTGTTCTGTAATTAATTTGTTGTAAACTTTATTATCCTCAACAACAAATATAAGGTTGTTAATTTTTGCTGCCATTTCATAAATTTTAAGCTATAAAACCGAAATAAAAATAGTATTATAAAATATAAAATCAACTTTTCGTAAACCTTTTTTACGATTGCGTGTTTTACTGATACTACAAAGGGTAAACATCAGTTTTACTCACCATTGAAAGATGGTTTGGTTTTTGGTTTAGTTTAGGTTTAGGTTGATTGAGAAAAGGCTGGTTGTTGAACCGGCCTTTTGTTTTCTACCGCTTCATTATTCCGTAGCAAATAATTTTGAGAATAATATCCACACTGTTTTCAAGGTTAACATTACCATAAGTTCCTGCCGAAAGCGGCATTTCCAGCCCTTTTATGGCCATGGTAATTCCAATGGCGGCAAGGTTAAAATCGTAAATTTCAAATTCACTTTTTCGAACACCTTCTATCAAAATACGCTTAATCATGCGGATTTCGTCCTGTTCGTAACGGCGTTTAATGTCGTTTATAAAACCTACGGCTGTAACATCGTTTTCAATAGCATGGTAAAAATTGGCCAAACTCCTGAAAGTGGCCAGTTTAGTGAGGATGTAATCGCGCAGTTTGTCTATCGGATCGGTATTTCGGTTAATAACAATCTCCAGTTCGTGGGCTAAAATATCAACCTCCTTCATAATCACTGCCTGGAACAAATCCTCCTTGCTTTCGAAATAATAGTAAAGCGAACTTTTCCCTTTACGAACGGCATTGGCAATATCGTCGAGCGTGGTTTTTTTATATCCGTATTTACTAAAAACATCGCGGGCAGTTTTTAAGATGTTTTCCCGGTTGAGGTCTTTTTTGTAACCGGTATCGTTTTTGGTTTGCATGTTTTAAATTATTACTTCGTAAAAACAGGGCGTAAATATAACCATTTATTTTGCCTAAAAAATTATATTTGAACTTTTTACCTGTGCAGACGACAACAAAGGCCAAATCTCCAAAACACCTTTCAATGCTTGAAAAATACGTTCCAGATATTCGAAAAATGATTAATTTTCCTTGTTAGCAAGTTGAAAATCAAGTTGTTTTTTTTCTAAATTGGTACGCCATATTTTTACGGTTATTTCGTCGCCCAACTGGTAAGTTTTGTGCGAATGACGGCCTGACAGCATATAATTTTTTTCATCAAAAATGTAAAAATCGTCATCGAGCTCCCGAATAGGGATCATTCCTTCAATTTTATTTTCAAGTTCAACAAAAACTCCAAAATCGGTTACTCCTGAAATAACGCCCGGATATATTTTCCCAATATGGTCCTGCATAAATTCAACCTGTTTGTATTTTACAGAAGCACGTTCGGCATTTGCAGCGCGGGTTTCCATGTCGGAGGAATGTTTGCATAAATCTTCGGATTTCTGTTCATTTGCCGATCTGCCTCCGGTCAAATATTTTTCGAGCATCCGGTGTACCATCATATCCGGGTACCGGCGTATTGGGGAGGTGAAATGCGAATAATATTCAAACGATAAACCATAATGCCCGATATTCCGGGTTGAATAGGCTGCTTTTGCCATGGTTCTAATTGCCAGCGTTTCTACAAGGTTTTGCTCTTTTTTGCCCTTTACCTTATCCAGTAAATTGTTGAGCGATGTTGAAATTGCCTTTGGGGTTGTTAATTGGATGCCGTAACCAAAGCGGTGAATAAAAGTATTGAGGTTAACCAGTTTGTCAGGGTCGGGTTTGTCGTGGATGCGGTAAACAAAGGTTTTTGGAGTTTTGTTTTCGCCCGTTTTTCCAACAAATTCGGCAACTCGTTTATTGGCCAGCAACATAAATTCCTCAATCAGTTTATTTGAATCTCTGGCTTCTTTAAAATAAACCGAAAGTGGTTTTCCCCTGTCATCAATTTCAAACTTAATTTCAACACGCTCGAAAGTGATTGAACCATTTTTGAAACGGATATCCCTCAATTTACCGGCGAGTTCATTTAAAATCAACATTTCAGATGAAAAACCGCCTTCCCCGGTTTCGATAATTTGTTGAGCTTCCTCGTAAGTAAAACGGCGGTCAGAGTGAATCACCGTTTTTCCAAACCATTCTTTTACCAATTCTGCATCTTCGGTTAATTCAAAAATGGCAGAAAAGCAAAGTTTATCTTCGTTTGGCCTGAGCGAGCAAACCCCGTTTGAAAGCCGTTCAGGCAACATGGGCACAACGCGGTCAACCAAATAAACTGAGGTTGCCCTGCTTTGGGCTTCGTCTTCAATTATCGAATTAGAGGTAACATAATGGGTTACATCGGCAATATGAACGCCAACTTCCCAATTCCCGTTTTTCAGTTTTTGTAACGAAAGTGCATCGTCGAAATCCTTGGCATCGGCCGGGTCAATTGTGAATGTGGTAATGTCGCGTACATCTCTTCTTTTTTTGATTTCTTCCTCAGCGATTTCGAGCGGGATTTTCTCTGCCACCCTGTCCAAATTTTCCGGGAATTTGTAGGGCAATTCAAACTCGGCAAGAATAGCGTGCATTTCGGTGTCGTTATTCCCGGCATCGCCCAGTACATCTTTAATTTCGCCAATCGGGCTGCGGGCATTAACCGGCCATTCAGTAATTTCGGCCACGGCTTTTTGTCCGTTTTTAGCGCCTTTTAATTTATCGATAGGGATAAAAATATCGAACCCTACTTTTCCTGCCGGTATCAGAAATGCAAAATTCCTCGAAATCTGAATGGTTCCCACAAAAACCGATTTGGCACGTTCCAGGATTTCCAGAATTTCTCCTTCCAAATCGTGTTTTTTACGCGAAGCAAACAACCTCAAACGCACTTTATCCCCGGCCATTGCATGGTTCAGGTTGCGCGATGAAATGAGTATTGGTCTTTCAACTTCGTCGCTGTTAACGTAGGCAAAACCCTGCGGTTGTAAATCAACAATTCCGATAACAGTGCCCGATTTAGCTTTTAATTTATATTTTCCACGGGCAATCTGGTCGAGGTAACCATCATCATGCAGTTCCTGCAAAACCACGTTTACCAGCTTGCGTGTTTCCATGTTCTTTATCCCAAGCCAGGTCGATAATTGTTTGTAGTTCACTGTTTTGCCCGGGTCTCCGTAAAGGATGGCAACAATGGAGTTCTTCAGTTTCTTTTTGTTAAAAGTTTCTGGTTTGATGTTTTTAAAACCTCCTTTTTTTTTGTTCTTTTTCGACATTTTTAGCGATTTAAAAGAGAGAACAAGTTAGCTTTTTATTTAACAACTCCTAACTTTCAATGTTTACAGGAATTTGTATGTTTGTAGTCCGTTAAAAAAGCATGAAGTTTAAAGGCAAAATACCGGTTTTAATAGTTGCGGCGCTGGCCTGGATTGTAATTATTTCGTCGTGCGCAAACCCAGGAATGCCGGTTGGCGGCCCACAGGATACAATCCCTCCTGTGTTGGTTAAAACCGAGCCGGCGTATAAATCGGTTAAGTTTAAAGGTAAAGATGTAAAACTTACTTTTAACGAATACATAACAACCGAAGCCATTTCGGAAGCCCTTGTAATTTCGCCCCCGATGATTAAAAAACCCATTATCCGCACAAAATCAAAAACTCTGATTATCGAATTTAATGAAGAGCTAATTGACAGCTCAACCTATTCGCTCGATTTTAAAAATTCTGTTGCTGATAATAATGAAAAAAACGAACTCGGGAATTTCCGGTTTTCGTTTAGCACCGGCGATGTTTTCGATTCGTTGCGTGTTTCGGGCAGGCTGATGGATGCTTTTAACCTTGAACCTGTTGACAAGGGGCTGGTTTTATTGCATAACAATTTGCACGATTCGGCAATTTACAGGGTGCGGCCAAATTATATTGCCAGAACTGATAAGGAAGGTATTTTTATGATTGACAATATTTCACCCGGAAAATACCACCTGTTTTCGCTGAATGACGTTAATAATAATTTATTTTACGATGAAGGGGCAGAAGAAATTGCGTTTGAAGATTCGCTAATAATCCCGTCATCAGAATATATTGAGGAAGTTGATACCATTTTTACTGCCACTGATACGATTGTTGTACTTGGGCACACGCATTTTTATCCGGAACCCATTTATTTGCAACAGTTTACCGAAGATATTTTTGACCAGTTCCTCGATTCGCATACCAGGGATACCCGTTACAAATGCACTTTTGTATTTAATGAATCCGTCAGGGATTCATTCGAACTGAATTTGATTAACAGCGGTGCTAAAAACTGGTACCAGGTTGAATATAATGAAAATGTTGATTCGCTGATTATTTGGATTGCCGATACAACAATTGCCCGGCAGGACACATTGCTGATGGAAATCTGTTATCTGCAGTTGGATTCTTTAAATCAGCTTTATTTACAAAGAGATACCCTTTCTATGAATTTTACAGATAAAGTGGACGACATATCGAAGAGAAAGAAAAAAACGGATGGCCAGGGAGAAACGCCGGAACCTGCGGTGCAGTTTACCCTGCAACCCGATATCAGCAGCTCGGTTGTTGAACTGAATAAAAGTGTTGGGCTTAATTTTCCAGAGCCAATTTTTGAGTACGACAGTACCAAAATTGTTCTTTTTTTAACGGATGATACACTGAAAAGGCCGTTGAATTTTAAATTTGAAAAAGATACACTCCAATATCGAAAGTATAACATTAAATATCGGTGGGAACCTGAAGAAAAATATACACTTCAGGTTGATTCAACCGCATTCTCCAATATTTTTGGAATTACCAGCCGAAAGTTAACTTTAAGGTTTTCAGCCCGCGAGGAAGATTTTTATGGAACGGTTTTATTAAACTTAACTGGTATTGAAATGCCGATCATGGTTCAGCTTGTAACCAATTCTGCCGATGAAAAGGTGGTTGTTCAAAAATCAGTTAGCGAAAACGGAAAGGTCTTGTTCGATTACTTAAAGCCCGATAAATACAAAGTTAAAATGATTTACGACCGCAACGGGAATGGGAAATGGGACACCGGAAGTTTTCAGGATAAGGTTCAACCTGAAATGGTTACATACATTAACAATGTGCTGAAAGTAAGATCGAACTGGGAAATAGAAATGCCGTATGATTTGGCCCCAAATAAATCGTTTGTCAAAAAAATCCGCGATATCGAGGAGGAGGAAAAACAACGAAAAGAGGCCGAAGAAAAGGCACGGAAGGAATTGGAACAGGAAAGAAGCCCGGAGCAAATGCAAAACTTTTTACAAGGTTCCGGCGGTTCAGGCATAATGAGATAATAAGCAACTTTTACCACTAAAATAAGTTAACTTTAAAAATAAATAGAAATTGATATGGCAAGTGTAAAAGACTTAAAAAAGGACATTGATGTATTGATGTCCCTGGTTCTGAACGACTGTTTTTCGGTGCTCGAACACAATTCAAAAGTGGACAGTGAAACCATTTTGAAAATTGCGGGCGATGTGGTTCGTAAACACCGGCAATTGCGGATCAGGGCCAATCGCCCCGATGGAAAAAATAACCCAAAACTGGTAAGAACTTTCTACAGCGCTTTGATTTCAGACGCACTGAAAGAAGCCGATTCAGCACTTGAAAGTCTTTCAGCCGAGGTGAAAAAAGTTGCCCGGTAGCCCTGTTTTTCGGGTTTCGTGAAAAAGATTTTTAATTTTACATCAGAAATAGATACATTCTGTGAACTTCAGTTGCTGGTTACCGGCTGCTGGTTACTGGTTAATAAAAAACGGAAATAGAAATGAGCGAATTTGAAAACATACCAAAACATAAATCAAAAAATCTGCGGAATAATATTATTGTAATTGCATTATCGGCAATTCTGGTGGTAATGTTGGTTTTGTTTTTTATTCAGCGACGTGAACACAGATCAATAATGAAAGACATAACTGCCGAAAAAGATTCTATTCAGAATGAATTAACCCAAATTGTTGCCGGTTACGATATGCTTAAAACCGAAAATGATACCATTAACGAGCAGTTGGTTATTGCTCAGGCCAAAGTGCGCGATTTGTTAATAGAAGTGGAACAAACCAAAAGGGTGAGTTACGAAAAAATTTCGGATTACCAGAAACAGGTAACCACTCTGCGGGGAATCATGCGCGATTTTGTAGTGCAAATCGACTCCCTGAACAAGCGAAACGAGCAGTTAATGGCCGAAAATACGCAGGTGAAAGAGCAGTTTAAACAGGCCGAAATTGAAAAGGAGCAACTGAGCCAGGAAAAAGAAAACCTTCAGAAAAACCTTCAACGCGCCGCTCAGCTTGAAGCACGGGAATTAATAGCAGAGGGGCTGAACTCGCGTAATAAGGAAACAAAATTTGCCAACCGGACTGCTATTATAAGAATCTCTTTCGTACTTGGCAAAAACGTAACATCTAAACGCGGCCCGAAAAATATTTATGTCAGAATCATGCGCCCCGACCAACTTTTGATGACCAAATCGCCCAATGATTTGTTTCAGTTTGAAGATTTGAGTATTCCGTTTTCGGCTATGCGTGAGGTAAACTACGAAGGACAGGATTTACCGGTGAATATTTTCTGGGATAATACCGGTGAAACTGCGCTGATGGTTGGAAGCTACACCATCGACTTATTTGCCGATGGGAATAATATTGGTACAACCACGATTGAGTTTAAATAAGGGATTTGGAAAATGCCTGAAAATTTTATCTTTATGTATTGATTTTATTATAAGATGAAATTCAAAGCCGTTTTCTTAAAACTCACTTTCCTGCTAAGTTTCTGTCATTTAATTAATTTACAGGCACAGGAAAACTATTTCACCAAAACATTTACCACCGAAAGCGGACTCCCGCATAACCATATTTACCAAATATTTCAGGACAGTAACGGTTTTTTGTGGATTGTCACCTGAGCCGGGTTGAGCCGTTACGATGGTTATGAGTTTAAAAACTACTACCATAATCCGTCCGATTCCACTTCGATAGCTTATTTTATCAGCGGGCAGCTTCAGCCCGATTCATGAAACAGCGTATGGACAAAAGGCCCCGCCGGAATTTCGAAATATAACCGCGAAACCGATAACTTCACGCAGTTCAGGTTTTTAATTACTGGCGGTCTTACAGTTGACAGGGATGGTATTGCCTGGTGTTCAACCAACAATGGAATTCTTCGTTGAAATTACACAAATAACCAATTCGATACTGTTAAAATTGAAATGGATGCTGAATTGAAGAATTAGTCAAAATTTATCCGCCATACATTGAATTTGATAACGAAAACCATCTTTGGATTGTGGCAAATAATGATCCGTACCAAATATTTTCGAGATTCAGAAAAAACGAGAATGGTATTTGGGATCAGGAATTCAAAGGATATTTAAATAGCCAAAAGTATTTACCAAACCATATTAATGTGGCTGGAAATTTAAATTTGTTATCACTCCCGAAAATGAGTACTGGATTTTCAGTTATAATAAAACGTTCAGGTTCAATTAAATTATAGCCTGCCCCAAAATAGTGCAACTAACAATATCAAATGTAAAACCGATTTTTATTGAAACTGCTTTTAGCGATAATCAGAATACATTGTGGTTCAGGATGCTTGTTTTTATCCTGCTGCTCGGAGTTATTTCTTATTTTATTTACAGTTATAACCGGCGGATCAGGCTACAGGCGCGCCAGCAACAGGACGAACTGAAACTTGAAAGCCTTCGCGGACAAATGAACCCGCATTTTATCTTTAATTCGCTCAACTCCATCAACTATTTTATATCACAAAACGATCGGCTTTCGGCAAACCGCTACATTGCCGATTTTGCACGGCTGATACGTTCCATTCTGGGAAACCTTTCGCAGGAATACATTCCGCTGGTAAAAGAACTGGAATCATTGAATGATTACCTGCAACTGGAACACCTCCGTTTTGGCGATAAGTTTAATTACGAAATTGAAGTTGATGAAACAGTTTCAACCGAAGAATTCATGGTTTTCCCCGAAATGGTGCAGCCTTTCATTGAAAATGCAATCTGGCACGGGGTGCGGGGACTGGAAAGTCGCAAAGGGTTTGTAAAAATCAGAATTTTTACTGAAAAACCAGGTTCTTTAAATTGTGTTGTAGATGACGATGGTATTGGACGAAAAATGTCGGGAGCGCACAAAAGCAAGTTGCCCGGCAAAACCTCGCGCGGAATCGGGATTGTTTTGGAAAGGCTGAAAATCATCAACCATCTTCGAGGTACTGATTTGAAAGTAGCCATCGAAGATTTATATTCCGACAGGGAAGAAACAGGCACGCGGGCGAGGGTTGATATTCCGGTGAAAAGCCTCCCCAACCCCTCCCTGGGAGGGGCTAATTAATTACATTTATACGTTGAATGTGAAACATACACAACCTGACAAAAATTCACTATTTTTAAACCACTAATCTTTAAGTATGAAAACCAAACATTTAACTGCCATTATCGTTGACGACGAAAAACCATCACGCGAAGCGCTTGCCACTTACATCCGCGATTTTTGCCCGGAGTTGAAATTGTGGCAGAATGCGATTCTGTAAAACCGGCTTACCAGGCCATTCTGCAACTCCAGCCCCAACTGGTGTTTCTCGATATCGAAATGCCAAACGGCAACGGGTTCGACTTGTTGCAAATGTTTAAACTTCCAACTTTCAAAGTTATTTTCGAAACGCTTATTCCGATTATGCCATCCGTGCTTTTCGCTTTGCTGCTGCCGATTACCTTTTAAAACCGGTGAAAGTTGACGAATTGGTTGATGCCGTTAATAAAGTTCGGTTGGAACTTGAAAAAGAACAGTCGAACCTGAATATTCAGGTTTTGATGGAAAGCCTTGCTTCACACAACGGCGAGGTTCATCAATTGGTTATTCCCGATACCAAAGGTTTTAATGTAATAAAAGTGAATGATATAATTATGTGCGAAGCCGATGGCTATTGCACACATTTCTACCTTTCCGGAAATAGAAAAATCATCAGCTCCAAAAGTTTGAAGCATTTTGAAGAGATGATCGTCAACCAGCAAATCATCAGGGTGCACCGCTCATATCTGGTAAACCTTTAAAAAGTAAATGGATACACAAAACAGGGCGAAATC
Organism: Prolixibacteraceae bacterium; assembly: GCA_009773765.1. Lineage (GTDB taxonomy): Bacteria > Bacteroidota > Bacteroidia > Bacteroidales > Prolixibacteraceae > Draconibacterium. The sequence continues at coordinate 103,860 of WTWZ01000022.1, forward strand.
AGGCTCGAAGAAAATCTTTGTTGCCCGCTCGGGAACAATTACAGGCAGCAGTTTGGTGAAGTACTAGGGAAAAAAGTGTAAGTTTTATGGGTGCAGCGACCGAATAATTATCGGGTCCCGATTCACCTTTTTTCCTTCCGAAATAAAAATCACTTCTCATTATTCTGCAAAGCCCATTTCCAAACCGGCACCACTCGTATGGTTTGGCTGTCACTGGTTATTTCTTCTTCAGTATCATTCGTTAAAATCAACCCTTCAGATAGCGAATAAGTTTTCATTGCTTCCCTGATTCCATTGATTTCGCGTGTTTTGGTTTCCTGGGTATCAAACGAAAAGCAGACCTGAATGGCAGTAGTAATTTGGTTTCCCCTCCTGATCAGGAAGTCGCATTCGTTTTTTGCGCTAAAATAATAGACTTCATGTCCGCGCCTTTTTAACTCGACGAAAACAATATTTTCGAGCAAACGGCCTTTTTCTTCTGAAAACAAAAATCCAAGCCTTGTAATCAATGCCTGATCAATGAAATAAGTTTTTTTTGTGTTTTGAATTTGTTTCTTTAACGAAAAATCAAATTTGTTGATCTGAAAAATCAGGTAAGTATTCTGAATAAATTGAAGATAATTGCTTACAGTTGAGGCATTTTTTACCCCGATGGTTTTTGCAAGGCTGTTGAACGACGATAGTCTGGAAACATTGCTGGCCAGATAATAGACTAACTCCATGATTTCTTTTTCGTTCGTCAGGTTATTTCGAACCATCACATCGCGGTACAAAATATTCTCATAAAGCGACTTGATGTAATTGTCGTTTTGATTTTCGAGAAATACAGGGAATCCGCCCACAGAAAAATACTGCGAAAACAGGGCCTTTATTTCCGATTTTCCTTCTGTACTGTATATTTCGGATGGTAAAGGAACCTTTCCTTTATATTCCAGAAACTCCCGAAATGAGAATGGGTATAATTCGTGGCTCACATACCGTCCGGTCAGGTGCGTTCCCAGTTCGCGGCTTAGCATATTGGCATTCGAGCCGGTAATGAATACCTTGTTCCCGTAATCGTGCAGTCGCCTTACAAAACGTTCCCATCCGGCAATATTCTGAATTTCATCAAAATAGAAGGTTTTCTGCACTCCAAAAAGTTCGATAAATGTTTCATATAAAATCTGAAAATCTTCGACGCGAAATTGGATCAAACGTTCATCATCAAAATTGATAAAATAATCCTTCTCCGACTGTTCCGACCTGATTTGTTGCAACAGGGTGGATTTTCCACAACGCCTGATACCGGTAATTACTACAATTTCCTGATTATACAGGTAAGCGGGTGAAAAATCCCGCCTTACATTTCGGGTATTCCAGCCCAATTTCTGTTGGTCAAAAAGAATTGACTTTAATAACTCCTTCATTTTTTTGTAAATTGTATTTTTTCACACAAATATACAAAGTTTCTATTTGAAATAGCTAATTTATAGTGAAAGTTTCTATTTGAGATGGTCAACATTTCCAAAATAACCGGCTACACCAAACAGGATGGAATCATGCTTGAAGAAAATTAAAGTTGCCCGCTCGGGGATAATTACAGACAGCAGTTTTTGGAAAAAATGGGTGGGTAAGCAAACAGTTTGGAACAGGTATTAAAGTTGTTTTGTTTTGGCGAATTGAAAAGTATTCCAAGGTTGAACTTGCCCCAGCGATGTTTTCAATGCCTGATTACCATTATAAATCAAAAAGCAGTTTTCAGTGCTTGTTCCTGAAAGCTGAGCCCAATATTTAACCCCTTTAAAATAGTCAGGTGAAAAAGTTTCGCCCGATTTAATTTCAAAGGCGTTCTGATAATCGGCTTCCTGTAAGAGCAAATCAACCTCGTTTCCGGTTTTATCGCGCCAGAAACTAATGGCAGGTTCTTCACCACGGTTATAAAATTCTTTGACAAATTCATTGACAACAAGGTTCTCAAAAAGATGTCCCTTTAAATAATGTGTTGTCAACTGTGTGGCGCTTTTTATTTCAAGTAGCGAACAAGCCAGTCCTGTATCGTGAAAGTAAAGTTTTGGTGATTTTACAAGACGTTTCGAAAAATTGCGGAAGTCGGGCTTTAAAAGATAAACAATATAACTGGCCTCAAGAAGCGAAATCCATGCACTTGCTGTGGAAACTGCAATATCACAGTCATTCGCCAGCGAAGAGAGGTTCAGTAACTGGCCAATTCGTCCGGCGCAAAGTTTTATAAACAAATTGAACCTGCTTAAATCGGCAATGTTCTTTAATAACCTCACATCCCTTTCCACATAAGTTTGTATATAATAGGGATAAAAATAGGCAGGCTCAATATTTTTATCGTAAATGCGCGGGTATGCTCCCTTAAATATTTCTTCGTTGGTTGGAACAGGCAGTATTGAAGCTTTAACCATTTCATTGTGCGAAAAGGGTAACAATTTCAGAACAGCGCTCCTTCCGGCAAGCGATTGCCCAATAGATTGCATGAGGAGGAAATTGTGTGAACCAGCTAAAATATACATTCCGGTTTTTCCAATTTTGTCAACATGGGTTTGCAGGTACGAAAATAATTCCGGTACCCGCTGTGCTTCATCAATCACAGTCGTGTCGGGGTAGGAGTTGAGAAATCCCCGTGGGTCGTTTTGTGCCAGCCGCTGAATATCGGGATCTTCAAGCGAAACATATTTATATTGTGCAAACAACGACTTTAACAAAGTCGATTTCCCCGACTGCCGCGGGCCGGTAAGGGTTACAACCGGGTATTTACCGGTAAGGTAAATCAATTTGTCTTTTATAGCCCTTTCTATCATAGTACATTTATTTGGCCAAATTTACGATTTAAAAATAAATATGGCCAAATATTTATATTTTTTCTCCCTGCAAATATATCGCTCCTCCGGACCATAAGAATGTAAGTTATTCGTTTTACTTCCGGGCGAAATGGTGATTATTCAGCTAAAAAACATCTATTTCAGAAGAAAACTGCAACAAATGCCATGATAATTTTTGAAGATACAAAGTTGCGCAAACAGGTTGGTTATCAGGAAACTGGCGAAAAATGGAAAGCCGGATTTCAATACCTGAATGAAGGTAGTTACCGTTTGCTGATTGAGTTTCCTCAACAAGATGGAAAATGGATAAAGTAAACCAGAAACACAAGAACACTTGCCAAAGCCACTTTCGACGAGAGGTACAAAACCTATTATTACCAGGGAAGCAAGGGGTATTTTTCAGTACATTTCAAAGGAATGGAAAATTGATAAAGAACAATTCAGTCCGGTTTTCCGCGAATTGTGGGGCGATTGGGTAAACCAGATCGTGATTGCTGAATTTCAGGCCCGTAAAGAATGGTGCTCAAATAGAACTTACCGTAAAAGCCATTACCTCCAAAAAATTCAAAAAGGCTACCCTCAAAGGTGAAAACGACATTTCAACCATTTCGATTCAGGGGATAAAATAAAAAATCCGGAATAACCCGGATTTTGATTGAACAGTTTTGGTTGATTGATTAAATTATACTGAGTTGTTTCCCCACTTTAATAAATGCTTCAACAGCTTTGTCAACCTGTTCGGAAGTGTGCGCTGCCGAAAGCTGAACCCTGATTCTTGCTTTTCCGCGCGGCACAACCGGGAAAACAAAACCGATTACATAAACACCTTCACTGAGTAATTCGTTGGCAAATTTTACGGCCAGTGGTGCATCGTAAATCATAACCGGTACGATTGCAGTGTTGCCTTTTACCAAATCAAACCCGGCAGATTCCATTTTGGTGCGGAAATGTAAAGCATTTGCCATTGTTTTTGCCGGAAGTTCGCTGCCCGATGAAAGCATTTCAATCACTTTTAAAGTTGCCCCGACAGTTGCAGGAGCGAGTGTATTCGAAAATAAATACGGCCGCGAACGCTGACGAAGCATTTCAATAATTTCTTTCCGTCCTGAGGTACAGCCACCGTTTCCACCGCCCAGCGCTTTTCCGAAAGTAGTAGTGATGATATCTATTTTTCCAAGCAATCCGTAATATTCAGCCGTTCCCCGTCCGGTTTTACCGATGTAACCTGTTGCGTGCGAATCGTCAACCATAACAAGCGCATCATATTTGTCAGCCAGTTCAACAATTTCAGGAAGTCTGGCAATATCGCCGTCCATCGAAAAAACGCCGTCGGTTACAATCATTCTGTATTTCAGGTGCTGCGAATCTTTGAGGCACTGCTCCAGTTCGGTCATATCAGAATGTTTGTAACGAAAACGCTGAGCTTTGCAAAGCCGCACCCCGTCGATGATGGAAGCGTGGTTCAGTTCATCGGAAATAATCGCGGAATCTTCGCCCAGCAGCGGTTCAAAAACCCCGCCGTTGGCATCGAAACAGGCGCAATATAAAATGGTATCTTCAGTACCTAAAAATTCGGAAACCTTGTTTTCCAGTTCTTTATGAATTTGCTGTGTGCCGCAAATAAAACGAACGGATGAAAGCCCGAAACCCCAGTCGTTCATCACATCCTGCGCTGCTTTCACCACTTCAGGGTGATTGGCCAGTCCGAGATAATTATTGGCACAGAAATTCAGTACCTTTTTCCCGTTAACCTCTATTTTGGCACTTTGCGACGAGGTAATAATTCGTTCGGTTTTGTATAAACCCTGTTGTTTCAGTTCTTCGAGGGTATTTTGCAGGTCTTGTTTTATCTTTCCGTACATGATTTTTCTTTTATTGTTAACAATCGTCCTACTTCTTCAGACTTCTCAATCAAGTCATAATATTGTTCTTGTGAAATATATTTACATTCAAATGCAAAATCCAAAGAAACTTGTGTCTCGGTGTTTTCCATATCTGAATCGCTCATTTTACTGGAAAAATGTTTTGGGTATTGTCTTTTTCTGTAGCCTTCGCCAATTGCACGACAAACGGCTCGTGACGATCTCCTGATTTGATCAGTCAACTCAAATTTCTCAAGTGCAGGAAATTCTTTTGTCATTTCGTAAATATCCATTGCAAGTTCAAAAGCCTTTTTATAAACTGTTAAGCCCCGGAATCCTTTTTCCATATTTCATTCTTTTCCAAACTTCATTGTATTTACAAAATAACAAATTCAAGCAAAATCAAACATTGATAAAAAACATAATACATAGAATAAATTAGCAGCAGCATGAACGCAGCGGGTAAAGTTGAGAGAAAGCTATGCTTATGCGATTCTTTTGCCTATTGCAGATTTGCCTATTGCCTATTCACAATTAATCCCGACTTCCACGACTATCTTTATTTTTTATCTTTGCCATGAATTAACAACAAAAAAATGACTGACAGAAAAGTGAGGGTGCGTTTTGCCCCAAGTCCGACAGGCCCGCTGCACATGGGAGGCGTTCGTACAGCACTGTTTAATTACCTTTTTGCCAAAAAACATGGCGGCGATTTTTTATTGCGAATCGAAGATACCGACCAGAACCGATTTGTCCCCGGCGCGGAGGAATATATTATTGAAAGCCTGAACTGGTGCGGACTGCATTTCGATGAAGGGCCCGGAGTTGGTGGAAAATACGGACCTTACCGGCAAAGCGAACGAAAACCGCTTTACAAGCAATACGCCGACCAGTTGTTGGAGTCAGGCTGGGCATATTATGCTTTCGACACTCCCGAAGAACTGGAAAAACTACGCCTCGAAGCAGAACAAAAAGGCGAGGTTTTTTCGTATGGAATTCAAACCCGTGGTACACTTTGTAACTCGCTGACTTTATCAAAAGAGGAAGTTTTAACTCGCCTGAAATCGGGAGAACATTTTGTGGTTCGTTTCAGAATGCCGGAAAACACCAATGTTATAGAAAATGATATTATCCGAGGTGAAGTAACTTTTAATACTTCGGTACTCGACGATAAGGTAATTTACAAATGGGACGGAATGCCCACTTACCACCTTGCCAACGTGGTTGACGACCATTTGATGGAAATCACGCACGTTATACGTGGCGAAGAGTGGTTATCATCAATGCCGCTTCATGTTTTGTTATACCGCGCTTTGGGCTGGGAAAATACCCGTCCGCGGTTTGCCCACCTGCCACTGATTTTGAAACCTGTGGGCAAAGGCAAACTCAGCAAACGCGATGGCGATAAAATGGGTTTCCCGGTGTTTCCGCTGAAATGGATTGACCCTGAGACCGGGGAAACTTTTCATGGATACCGTGAAGATGGTTACTTTCCTGAGGCATTTATCAACCTGATGGCGCTGCTGGGCTGGAACCCGGGAACTGAACAGGAATTCTTTTCGCTCAAAGAACTTGTGCCGGTTTTCAGTCTGGAAAGGGTAGTGAAATCGGGTTCTCGGTTCGACCCTGAAAAGGCAAAATGGTTCAACCGCCACTATTTTCAGCAAAAAACTGAACAGGAGTTGGCCGAATTATTCAAGCCGATTTTACAGGAAAAAGGAGTTTCGGTTTCTGAAACAAAACTTTTAAAAGTTGTTACTGAAGTAAAAGAACGTTGCCAGTTTGTTTCGGAACTTTGGGATCAAAGCAGCTACTTTTTTGTGATTCCTGAAAGTTACGATGCCAAAACCATTGAAAAACGCTGGCTTGCCGAAACACCGGGACAATTGACAGAAATCTGCGGTGTGTTTGAAACCGTTGAGAACTGGGAACAATCGACAATTAAAGAGGCTTTTTCCAATTTCATGAACAGCAAAGGATGGAATTTTGGTGCAGTGATGAATCCGTTCCGGCTTTGCCTGGTTGGCGGAAATGTTGGCCCTGATTTGTTTAAAATTTGCGAAATATTGGGTAAGGAAGAGACAATTTCGAGAATAAATGCTGCAATTGAAAAAATAGCAAAATAGGTTTCTGGTTCAGGAATGTCTTGTTAATTTTGTTGATTATTCGTGAAATATTAAAATGTAATTTTAAATATTCACGGATAATTATTTATATTTACCGTGAATATTTAAATGAATCAGGTACAATGTAAATGTAAATAAATGATTAAGAGAAGATTGATAAATGAAATACAGCAATCGATAGATTTCTTTCCTGTTGTTTCCATTATCGGTTCCCGGCAGGTAGGAAAAACCACATTGGCCAAACAAATTATAGCTGAAATTAAAAAGCCATCCATTTATCTTGATCTTGAATCACCATCAGATTTATTTAAGCTGAATGATGCAGAACTGTTTTTATCGCAACATTCAGATTATTTGGTAGTAATCGATGAAGTTCAGCATAAAAAGGAATTGTACCCACTTTTGCGTGCTTTGGTTGACCAAAACCGGGTCCCGGGCAGGTTTTTACTTTTGGGTTCGGCTTCGCCTGAATTAATCAGGCATTCTTCTGAATCGCTGGCCGGCCGTATTTCTTATCACCAGCTTCATCCAATCGGATTGACTGAAATCCCTGATTCGGTTTCGCAAAATGATCTTTGGATGAAAGGTGGTTTCCCATTGGCACTATTTGCACAAAGCAATGATTTGTCGCAACGGTGGATGGAAAACTTCATCAGTACTTATCTTAACCGCGACCTGATTCAGTTAGGGTTAAATGCTTCGCCAAAGATTATCGGTAATTTGTGGAGAATGATGGCACATTTAAACGGGCAGTTATTTAATGCATCGGCGCTTGGCAATTCGCTGGGTGTAACATCGCCTACTTTAAAAAAATATGTTGATTTTCTGGAAGAAGCATTCCTGCTAAAAAGTTTGCAGCCATTCTCATGGAACATTTCCAAAAGGATTGTGAAAACGCCTAAAATATACCTTACCGACACTGGTATTCTTCACCATTTGCTGGGTGTTTCAAATCTCGTTGAACTGTCAGGTAACCCAATCGTTGGAAGTTCATGGGAAGCTTTTGTAATCAATCAGATAAACGCTTTGAAGAGTAACCGGATTGAAATCATGTTTTATCGTACACATCACGGAGCCGAAGTGGACCTTGTGTTTACCAAAGGGCTGAATGTTGTTGCAACTGCCGAAATCAAATATTCCAACTCACCGCAACTTTCCCGTGGAAATCTGCAGGCCATGGAAGATTTGAATGCTCCTGTAAATTTTGTGTTGACACCTTCATCTGATGATTTTCTGATAAAGGAAAACATCAGGGTTTGCTCTCTGAAAACTTTCGTTTTGAACTATTTAAATGAGATTTGAATAATGTTAATTCAATATGTGAGATAGTGAAAACAGACTTCGACTACCTGCCCGTCCGGTTAGGCGGGCACTACCAATGACAGATTTCAATTTTCTTGTCATCCCTACCAAGGAGATCTACTAATCACAGAGATTTCTCCTCGTTCCTCGTCGAAATGACAGCATGGTTCGAGCAATCTGTCATTACACATTAAGCCTAATGAAATTAGGTAAACCCTCAGTCTGACAGTCACCCTGAGCGAAGTCGAAGGGTGATTATTATTCAGATACCTTTTGATTTCTTTCTTAACGACATTGAAACATATTTGCAGAGAATTTAGCATCCCATTTTTTACTGCTGATTCTGACAGGATGTGGAATTGGCGCTACTGGGATTACTTCGAAATTCAACATTCCGTCCTCACAAACTACCTTATCAATTATCGGTGTTTCTCCATGTTTCAACGGAGGAACATTATTGTCGGTCTATTGTTTTGCATTCCCTCAATCATGCCTGAGATGACGCATTTCTGGGCATGGGAAATTATTGGAACAATTTGTAGTAAAATAACGAAAAGTTTAATTTTCAACATGTTATAATTTTCATACAGTTTTTATCCAAAAAATCAATACAAAAAACCCAGCAACCACATGGGTATTTTATTCTGAAAACCAACTTCTAAATCATCTGCTATTATGTAGCTATCTGATATATTCTTGATTTGTCGTTTGGTTTTCCCCTTTCCGCCAATTTCGAAAGTGATTCTTTCATCAATAAAAAAATCTGCTGAATTGCTGAGTTCAACTTTGTGTTTATTTTTAAGCTGGTTAACTACAAAGGATTCGCTGAGACTTCCGGGATTAATATTTTCCGGGTTCAGGCAATATGCCAGGTTGGGATGTAATAACAGAATTTTTCCCGGTTTTGAGAGTTTGCCATAAAAACTTCCGGCACTGTATAGCGAGTTTGTGATATCTGCTGTATCAAGTAAACTCAAATAAGTAAGAGGCGTTGCACGGTTTAACTCCAAAGATTCAGCCAGTTTGGCAATATTTGGCTGAAAAGGAACATTTGCGGAAATTATATTAAGCAACCTTTTTAACTTCTGAATTGTTCTCAAATCTGCCTTCAGAATCGACGAAATCTCATTTTCAAGTATATAACTGATAGTGGAATTTAACTTGATTGCATAGGTATTTTCGGATTGCAGGAAATAAGGATAATGGCCAAATCTCAAATATTGGTTGAGCCAGGGAAGAGGCTGAAAACTTCGGGTCAGTGATGAAGCAATTGATTCAACATAAGTGTTGTTTTTCCAACACCACGTGCTCCAATCAGACCAATTAACCGTTAATTCCAATCTGTTTGGTCCAAAAAATCGCGTCTGAATAAAAAAGATGTTGCTCTAATAATCTGTTCCTGAAAGAGATATAAACCTTCCATGATATTTTGTTTAGTGCACTAAACATTTTGTGGTTTTACTTTAGTCAGAATGCTAAATATTTCTTTTTAATCCGGAGATTACGGATGCAGTTCAAATTCATCGCCCTTGTTTGGAACCTCAATATTTTCAAATCCTTCTTCCCTCAGTTTTTGACTGTAGAATTCCAGCGACTCGCTTTCACCATGCACAAGAAATACTTTTTTTAGTTTGGTTTTATCCTGACAACTGATATAATGAATCATTTCATTATAATCGCCATGACCGGAAAAGGCTTCTATCCGTTCCACTGTTGCATTCACTTCATGTTCTTCGCCAAAAATTTTGACAATTTTATCGCCCCTTAAAATTCTGGCGCCAAGCGTACCTGGAGCACAATAACCAACGGCGAGAACAGTATTTTTCGGGTCGGAAATGTTGTTGGCAAGATGATGTTTTATCCTTCCTGCTTCCATCATTCCTGAAGCTGAAATAATTACACAGGGGTACGGGAAGGTATTAAGCCTTTTCGAATCTCTGACATCGGTGATATAAAACAGGGAGCTGAAACCAAACGGATCGGGATCACTTTCCATAACTTCCCTGACATCTTCATTAAGGTTGTCTGTATGCATTCTGAAAATCACTGTTGCGTTCACTGCAAGCGGGCTGTCAACATAAATATTCACTTTTGGCAGTTTCCCTTCATTGAAAAAGTTATTCAGCGAATACACAATCTCCTGTGTCCGGCCAATGGCAAATGATGGAATGATAAGTTTCCCTTTCTTTTTGACACAGGTTTCCCGCAAAACCCTGAGTAAATCATCTTCTGCTTCCTTTAGTTGCGGATGAAGACGGTTGCCGTAAGTTGACTCAGTGATGAGGTAGTCGCAGTGCGGAAAAGGATCGGGTGATTTTAAAATACGGCTTGAGGGCTTGCCAATATCGCCGGTGTAACCAATCCTTGTGGTATTTCCATTTTCAGTAATTTCCAGCGATACAACACTGCTTCCCAGCATGTGCCCTGTATTTGTGAATTTTACGCGGATATTGGCATCGATATTAAATTTCCGGTTGTAGGCAATTCCGATAAAAAGTTCCATGCAGGCACGGGCTTCCTTTTGGGTGAAAAGGGGTTCCAAAAGCGGAAGTTCTTTTTTTGCCCGTTGTTTATTTATCCATTTTGCATCGCTTTCGTGAATGTGGCCGCTGTCGGCAAGCATAATTGCGCACAGGTCGCGGGTGGCGTTTGTACAAACTACCGAACCACGAAATCCAAGTTTATAGACATAAGGAATTAAACCGGAATGGTCGATATGGGCATGGCTGAGAATAATATGATCTATCTCAGCGGGATCGAAGCCGAGTTCCCGGTTCATGGTTTCGGTTTCAGCGCCTTTGCCCTGAAACATACCGCAATCGAGCAGTATTTTTTTGCCTGTCAGTGTGGTTATCAAATGTTTGCTTCCTGTAACCTCACGTGCTGCCCCCAAAAATTGAATTTTCATTTTATTGTGGTTTTTAATTTATTTGTTCAGTTCAATATTCCGGTAAATATTAGTATAAATATTTAATTATCAATCAAAATTAACAATCAGAAAATATTTGGTTCCTGATTGTTGACACCATTTAATAATTCCTCTGGAAATGCTATCTTCCGGCCACTTTTCCCATGCTAAAGGAGTTTTAATGAAGACATTTTCAATCATTTCGGTGTGCCTGATTACGGTACTTTTAACGGTAAGGTACATCTGGCTGCTCGTTAAAAAGGAGATAAAACCTGCGCTGGCCATGTGGGTAATGTTTTCCACTGCGGTTGGAATGAGCCTGGTTACCTATCTTTCGTCAGGAAATTTCAGTTTTTTTGATAATATTCTGAACTCGGTTGACCTGATTTACGTGGTCACAATTTCGGCGGCAATTGCCGTTTTTGGCGATAAAACTTCAAAAATCACAAGGTTCGATTTGGGTTGCCTAATTGTTGTATTGCTGATTGTGATTTTCTGGATTTTCACACAAAACCACATCGTTACCAACTTTTTGGTGCAAACCATTTTGGTAATTGCCTATTTCCCCGTGGTGAAACGTTTATTTGAAACCAGGCAAAATACCGAACCATTTATTATTTGGATTGGTATGCTGATTGCCCCGTTTTTATCTTTGCTGTCAAGCCAGGGAATACTGGCAAAGGTTTATGCTGTGAGGGCTATTATTTGTGTCGGAATACTGCTCGTAATCATGCTTTGGATAGAAGTTGCCGGCAAAAAAAGCAAAAAAAGTGAGATTACGGTTTGAAATACTCTTTTTTTGAACGGTTCGTTTTTTCTCTGTAAGTCCCATCCCTTTCCAGGTCGATTGAACCTCCTGAGTATCCGCACTCACCCATCCGGGGCGAATTTACAACGGGCATTTTTGCATAATCTTCAAAATCTTCGCATTTTTCAGCATGTTTAGCTGAGCATTGTGCACAGTACAATGCCGCCCCTTCATACCAGCAAACCGAGCAAATATTTATTGCGGGTTTCTTTTTACACAAACTGCACATAACCTTTAGCGGTTCGTTTCTCGATAATAAAATGATTTTATCTTTTAAATTAAGCTGGTATTGCTTTTTGGCATTCAGAAATACCCTGGTTGTTGTGCCGTAATCGTAATCGTGGTATATTTTTATTTTGGGTAGAAATACATCTTCAACCTTATCTTTCATTTTGATTTTAAAGTTTTTATGGCCAAACCCGCTCAGGTGGCCGCAGCATTCGAGCCAGATATCCCGCAAAAAACCATCGATGGTTTTCATGGTGGTATCGCCCTTTACCAGCAATTGAAGAAACATTTCGCCGGCTTCAACTTCAACATGAACATAGTTAGAAACAATTTTTCCGGGATTTTCCTTCTCCATCGCAGCAATGTGTTTTGCCAGATGTTTTCCTATTTCAGATTGTGAAAAGAGGGTATCACAATAAAGGCATCTGCCTTCCGATTTGATTTCCTGTTCCATCTTTCAAAGTTATTTTTTATTTTTTAAAAACATGTAAAACCCAGTCGCTGTATTTTAGGGATCGCGGGCACATTCCGGGTGCTATTAATTGCAGCGTGCGATTTCCTTTTATTGATTTTTTTTTTGAAGTTGATTCTCCGGTAGCTGGGTTGTACCAGTAAAAAATGAATTCTGTTTCAGTTTCGTTTTGCCGGATATCGAGTTCGTTGTAAGTTCTGTCGAGAAGCGAACTTTCGCGTCCCCAGCCGTTTCCGGGAACAAAAAGCTGACCGATGTTAAATCCTTTTGCCGCCCTGTCGTCAACGAGTTTTTGAAAAGTTTCAAATTGAATGGTTCTTTTTGTCCAGTTCCACCAGGTATCGGCAATCCACAAAAGGGCGCGCCATAGGCATATGTTTTTCTCATTTGATTAAGTTTCATTTAGTTGATTTACGGCAGTGAATTTACGTTTTCCGATTGAAATATATTTTAAAATTCAAAATCAAAATGATTTTCATAGAGTTTTCAAAAATCTATTTGAATTCCGGTGGTTATGGTACGGGGCAATGGATAAGTTCCGCTGTCATTTCCCGGGTTTAACGGTTCGCTTACCGTTGGGGGTTCCTGTCCGCGGCCTGTATATTTTGTAAAGGTAGTTGCTCGTCAGCAGGGCCAATTTCCTTTTCAGTCTGATGACCTAATTTAAGCGTTATTTCCCTTACAAAAAAGTGCTATTTTTGATCACATAGCCAACAAAAAAGCTGCCCTTCAGACAGCTTTTCTCATGGTTCACAGTGTTTTATTTCGTTTTTAAGATGTCCCTGATTTCAGTCAGCAATAGTTCTTCTTTTGTTGGAGCTGGCGGTACAAGGGGTGGTGCCGGAGCTTCAGTTTCCTTCTTTTTCAGGCTGTTCATTGCCTTAATCATCATAAAAATAGCCATGGCAATAATTAGAAAATCGACTGTAACCTGAATGAAATTTCCATAATTAATAGAAACCGCTGCCGTTGTAACCGCACCAGCGGCATCCAATACAGGTCCTTTAAGAACAATTTTCAAGTCTGTAAAGGACACCCCGCCCAAAAGCAGGCCTATCGGCGGCATAATTACATCGGAAACAACCGAACTAATTATTTTTCCAAAAGCGCCCCCAATGATTATGCCCACTGCCATGTCGACAACGTTTCCCCGCATGGCAAATGCCTTAAATTCTTTTACAATACTCATGATTTTGATTTTTTAAGTTAAATTTTAATGCATGAAAGTTAATTTATTTTTATTATATAAAACCTGCGGAGAAACAAAAAAAGCCGCTAAATAGAAAAATTCAACGGCCTTTTTATTCTTATAAATCTCTTTTATTATCTTTCTTTCACACTTCCTGAGCCGGAAACTGATGAATCGATTGCCGGATTGCCGCTGTAATATACATTGCCCGAACCTGAAATACGCGCTTTTATTCCGCCATTTGAAAAAACATGGCAACTACCTGATCCCGATGTTTGTACATTTATATTTTCAGCTTCGAACCCTTTTGCGTCAACATTGCCTGACCCGGAAATGCGTGCCGAAAATTCAGTGGCAACACCACCGTCTTTTAAAATAATGTCACCTGAACCTGAAACATTTGCCGTCACTTTTTCAGCGGCCAGCTTTTCAATTTTAATGTTCCCGCTCCCGCTGACCAATAAATCCAAAATTCGCGAATTTATTTTATCCGAAAGAATGTCGCCCGAACCCGTTACAGATAAAGCGTCTATTTCAGGCACTGCGATGTAAATATCAATTTTACCGGGATTCCATCGTTTAAAAACTTTATTAATAGGAAACCTGATGCTGAGTGTCCGATCCTTAACTTCAGTAATTATTTTCTCCAAAGTTTCCTGATCAGCTACAATTCTTACGCTTTGTTTTGAATCCTGAAGAACATAAACATTGGCTGAAATTTGCAATGAAATTTTGGAGAAAGGAGATACATCCCTTACTTCTTCCTTTGCCCAAACCTGGCTTGAAAGAAAGAAAAGCAACATTAAAATGGTGAAGAAAGAAATTCTGTTTTTCATTTTTTGATTTTAAATGTTTCAAATTTATTTAACCCACTGACAATTTTGTTGAGTGCTTCTTAAGGACGGATAAAAACTGATTAAGTTGCACAGGGAAAAGAAAAACCGAAAAAAAAATTAACCTTCATCTGATTCTTCAATTAAACCTTCGGGCAATTTCAGTTTAAGGGTTCTTTTTTTTCTGTCGGTTTCGATTAAAAAATCCTCATTAAACGGTACAAGCAGTTCTTTATTTTTGTAGTGTACTGTTAAAACTATATTCCCCGAATAGTTGTCCACCTGTTCTATAATCCCTATTTCTCCGCGTGTTTCATCAATAAGCAAATAATTTACCAGGTACGTTTCAAAGGTTTCAACGGGCATTTCAATAATCTCATTTTTAAACAGAAATACAGAACTGCCAACCATTCGTTTGGCGTATTTTTCAGAGTCAACTCCGACGAATGTTAAAATTGCCGAGTTTTCAGTTTTAAACAAAAAACCATCTTCCATAATAAAAAATGGTACTAGTAATCCTTCGAGTTCAACAAAAAAACGGTCAGCATTTTCAACTGAATATTCAAATTGTGGTTCAAATTCGAGAACAAGTTCTCCAAATACCCCGTGTGTTTTTTTAAAGAAGCCAACTTTGCCGCAATCAGCTATTGGAATTGTTTCCATAGTTGCAAAGATAGTGAAATAGCATCTTCTCAAAAGTTAAATTCCGAATGCTTTTTTTACTTCTTCAATGTAATCGAGTTTTTCCCAGGTAAACAATTCAACTTCTTTTGTAACGGTTGGAAAATAGGGGGACACAAAAGTTTTTACCACTTTTTGGGGTTTGCGGCCCATGTGGCCATAAGCTGCAGTTTCTTCGTAAATTGGGTTGCGCAGTTTTAACCTTTCTTCAATTGCTTTTGGCCGCATGTCGAAAATCTGGCCAACAATTTCCGCAACTTTGCTGTCGGGCATATTAACTTTCGATTTTCCGTAAGTATTTACAAAGATATTCATCGGTTTTGCAACTCCAATTGCGTAAGAAACCTGTACCAGAATTTCGTCGGCAACACCTGCGGCAACAAGGTTTTTGGCAATGTGGCGTGCTGCATAAGCGGCCGAGCGGTCAACTTTCGACGGGTCTTTGCCCGAGAATGCGCCGCCACCATGGGCGCCTTTTCCTCCGTAGGTATCCACAATAATTTTCCGGCCGGTTAAACCTGTGTCTCCGTGTGGTCCTCCAATAACAAATTTTCCGGTTGGGTTTACGTGGTAAATAATGTTGGTGCCGAAAAGCGCTTTTACGCGATCAGGTAGTGTTGTCAGCACTCTCGGAACAAGGATGTTGATGACATCTTCCTTGATTTTTGCCAGCATTACTTCATCGGCTTTCAACTGAGCATCAACCGAGTTGTTCTCTGGTTTGGCAAAATCGTCGTGCTGAGTAGAAACTACAATCGTATCAACCCGGGTTGGAACACCTTCTTCGCTGTATTCGATGGTAACCTGCGATTTTGAATCGGGGCGGAGGTAAGTCATAACTTTACCTTCGCGGCGGATAGCTGCCAGTTCGAGCAGCAATTTGTGCGAAAGTTCCAAAGAAAGCGGCATGAAGTTGTCGGTTTCGCGGCAGGCATAGCCAAACATCATCCCCTGGTCGCCGGCGCCCTGGTTCATCGGGTCTTCGCGCACAACACCGCGGTTAATGTCAGGGCTTTGTTCGTGAATGGCCGAAAACACACCGCACGAATCGCCATCGAAACGATATTCGGCTTTTGTGTAACCAATGCGGTTGATAACTTCGCGTGCAACGTCCTGCACATCGATGTAAGTTTCGGTTTTAATTTCGCCGGCCAAAACTACTTGTCCGGTGGTAACCAAAGTTTCGCAGGCAACTTTCGAGTTGGGGTCGAAAGCAAGAATTTTGTCCAGAATTGCATCTGAAATCTGGTCGGCAACTTTATCGGGGTGTCCCTCCGAAACCGACTCACTTGTAAATAAATAACTCATAATCCCTTAATTTTTTGCTGATCGAATTCAGCGCGTTAAACATTAAAAATAAAACTGCGGGATGTTCGATTGATATTGAAAAACTCGATTGTTTTAGCGTTTTTTCATGTGGTTGCAATCAATCTCAAATCTTTCCACGTAGTAGGTGCAAATGTAATATTCTTATCCTGAATAAAAAAAGAGTTTTTTGAATTATTTATATTTTCTGTGTTAACTCATGAAAAACATTCTCCAGATTCTGCTGCTTTTCGTGAAGTGTTAGTAGCGTTAAACTGTTCCCGACAGCAAACTTAAAAATAGCCGGTCGGATATCCTGACCTCCATTTGATTCAATTTCCCATATATTTCGGTTCTGAACGGCGCTTTTAACACCTTCAACAGCCATCAAACTATCCAATTTTACCGGTGCCGAAAATTCAGCAATAACAACCTGGTTGCGGTTCAGCTTTCCGGCTTTTATTTCATTAATTCCGCCATCGGCCACGATTTTACCGCGGTTAATTATAATTACCCGGTTGCAAACTGCTTCCACTTCCTGCATAATGTGCGATGAAAGCATTACAGTTTTTTCGCGGCTGATTTCGCGGATTAAATGCCTGATTTCCTCCAATTGATTGGGATCGAGCCCGGTTGTAGGTTCATCTAAAATCAGAACAGAGGGATCGTGTATGAGTGCCTGGGCCAGCCCAACCCGCTGCCGGTAACCTTTTGAAAGAGAACCTATTTTTTTGTGCTGTTCTTCGCCCAGGCCGGTCAGTTCAACCATTTCGGCAACACGCTGTTTTGTGTTTTTCAGTTTATAGAATCCTGCGGTAATTTCAAGAAACTCTTTCACATACAAGTCGGTATAAAGCGGATTGTGTTCGGGCAGGTAACCAATATTTTTCCTGATTTCGAGGTTTTTCGACTCAACTTTTTGTCCGTTTACAGCCACTTCTCCCTCATCTGGGGCCAGAAAACAAGTGATAATTTTCATCAGTGTGGATTTTCCTGCGCCGTTAGGGCCCAGAAAACCGGCTAATTCGCCTTTTTTTATCGAAAAACTAACCTCGTCAAGGGCTTTTTGCTTTCCAAATAATTTTGTTATTTGCCTAATTTCTATACTCATACTTTTACAATCGTAAACAAAAATAAACGATTCTTTTTATTTTGTCAGCATTAAACTAAATTTGCACTTTTAGCTAAAGAGAGTAACCAGAATGAAAGATCGTCATTTCAACTATATAAGAGATTTAACCCGTTACGAACGTCAAAAAACATGGGAGGTAAAAATTGGTGGCTTGCCTGTAGGCGGCGATAACCCAATCAGGATTCAAACCATGACCGATACCGATTCGGCAGATACGGAAGCAACTGTTGACCAGTTGGTTAAGATAATAAAAGCCGGGGCCGACTATGTAAGGGTAACCGTGAAAAGCACCACCGATGCAGAAAATCTTAAAAATATAAAATCTGAATTGTTAGCACGCGGATTTGAAACCCCACTCATTGCCGATATTCATTTTAACCCGAAACTGGCGGAAATTGCTGCAAAAAATATTTCCAAAGTCAGAATAAACCCCGGGAATTTTTATGACAAGCGTGCACAATTTAAAAATAAAGTTTATACCGACGAAGAGTACAAACAAGAACTCAGTAAAATTGAAGAGCAGTTTATTCCTTTCCTCGAATTGCTTAAAAGCACCAATGCTGCCCTGAGAATAGGGGCCAATCATGGCTCGCTTTCCGACCGTGTAATGAGCCGGTACGGAAACACACCCTCCGGTATTGTCGAATCGGTTTTGGAGTTTCTCCGCATTTGTAAGAAAGAAGGATTTAACGATGTGGTGGTTTCCATTAAATCAAGCAATACCCGTGTAATGGCTTATTCCGTGAGGCTTCTGAATTTCAAAATGCGCCTGGAAGACATGAAATATCCAATTCATTTGGGTGTTACCGAAGCCGGAGAAGGAGAAGATGGAAGGATAAAATCGGCGGTGGGAATCGGGGCCTTACTTGCCGACGGGATTGGAGACACAATCAGGGTTTCGTTAACCGAAAATCCGATTAAAGAGATTCCGGTGGCCAAAAAACTGGTCAGTCATTTTCAAAGCTACGAAAACCATCAGCCCATTACAGCGCCTATGATTGCCCAGGCTAACCCGTTTGAGTACGAAAGACGTTCCACCCGTCCGGTTTTAAATATGGGCGACAAGCAACTGCCGGTTGTAATTGCAGATTTAGGCGACAGAAGTTTAAGCGAAATGATTCCAATCCGCGGAAAATTAATACCAGATTATTTTCTGTCGGGCAATAAAATTATGGACATCAAAGGTGAAAGTTTCCCGGTGATTTCGCTTGAAGAATACCTGTTTGAAAGCACGCGCTGGGGAAGGATGAAATTTATACGCACCAATAAAATGGAATTCGACCGTTTTATGGACATGCATCCCGAAATTATTACCAAACTCAAACAAACCCGGAAAACGGTATTGATGCTCGAAAGTTTTAACAGGAACCCGCTGGCTGAATTAAGGGCATTTTTTATGGCACTGGAAACTCACATCTGGAAGGTTCCGGTGATTGTTTACCGAAAATACAACGAAAGCGAAATTGAAGATTTACAGATAAAAGCGGCAGCCGATTTGGGCGGCCTGTTTATTGATGGTTATGGCGATGGAATTTGTTTATCGAACGAAAACGAGAATATAACTTTTACCGAATTAAAAGACCTTAGTTTTGGAATTTTGCAGGCCAGCCGTATGCGAATGTCTAAAACCGATTTTATTTCGTGCCCCGGATGTGGACGCACGCTCTTTAACCTGCAGGAAACCACACGAAAGGTAAAAGCCCATTTTAAACATCTCGACCACCTGAAAATAGGTATCATGGGATGCGTGGTTAACGGGCCGGGAGAAATGGGCGACGTTGATTATGGTTTTGTTGGGACCAGTTTAAATAAGGTAAATTTATATAAAGGGCTGCAACCGGTAAAACGCCATATTCCATACGAAAATGCGGTGGCAGAACTTGAACAGCTTATCCGCGAAAACGGCGACTGGAAAGATCCGGTTTAAGAAACCCACTTCTTATTCCCCCTAGGGGGAAAAAAGATAAAGGGCGGAAGCATCTGCATCCTTTCCAGTATCCGGTATTAAGTATCCAGCATCCAAAAAAAACAATATTTATGGCAAAAACATATTGGAAACCCGGAACCTTAATTTATCCGCTTCCCGCAGTAATGGTTAGTTGCGGCGAAAATCCCGACGGGTATAATATTTTAACTGTTTCGTGGACAGGCACCATTAACAGCGACCCGCCAATGTGCTATATTTCGGTTCGGCCGGGCCGTCATTCATACGAAATTATAAAACGGACCGGCGAATTTGTAATCAACCTGACAACCGAAAAACTGGCCTTTGCAACCGATTGGTGCGGATGTAATTCGGGCCGGAAATACAATAAATGGAAAATGATGGACCTCACCCCGGCGGCGGCGAAAATTGTTAAAGCCCCAATAATTATGGAATCGCCGGTTAATATTGAATGTAAGGTTAAAGATATTCTGGAACTGGGGTCACATCACATGTTTATTTCCGAAGTAGTTGGCGTTTCGGTTGACGAAGAGTTTTTAAACGAACAGCAGGCATTCAGTTTTGCAAAGGCCAATCCGTTGGTTTACAGCCATGGGCATTATTATGGAATAGGAAAACGTATCGGTAAATTTGGCTGGTCGGTTGAAAAGAAAAATACCAGACAAAAAAAATAAGCCAAATTTCCGTTTTCATTTATGAACAATCCTCTCCCAGTTTTGTAATTGCCGGTTGAACCTGGTTACAGATCCGTCATGTTTAATTCAATCTTGCAAAAATGAAAAACAAATTAATTGCAGCAGTAATATTAGTAATGAACACAGTTATGGTCAACGCACAAAACAATCCGCTTTTAGGCGAATTTAACACCCCGCATCAAACAGCACCTTTTAATGAAATCAAAAACGAACATTTCATTCCGGCTTTTCAGGTATCGGTTAAACAGGGCGAAGCCGAAATTTATACAGTTGTGAATAACCCGGCGGCGCCAACTTTTGAAAATACGATTGTTGCGCTCGACCGAACTGGTAAACTGCTGGGACGCACAGCAGGGATTTTTTTTAATTTGATGAGCGCAGAAACCAGTGATGAGCTCCAGCAAATTGCACAGGAAGTTTCACCGATGCTGACAAAATTTCAAAACGATATCAGTTTAAACCCGGTTCTTTTTGAAAAAGTAAAGTCGGTATATGCCCAAAAAGATAAACTCGGGTTAAATGCCGAACAGCAAACATTGCTCGAAAATTCTTACATGAATTTTATACGGCAGGGTGCAAACCTTTCGGAAGATCAAAAGGAAAAATTCAGGGAAATCAGTACCGAACTAAGCAAACTTTCGCTCAAATTTGGTGAAAATGTACTGAAGGAAACCAACAATTTTCAGTTGCATATTACCGATAAAAGCAAGCTGGCAGGGCTGCCTGATGGCGCACTTGAAGCTGCTGCGGCCAAGGCAAAACAGGAGAATAAGGAAGGCTGGATTTTCGATTTGAATATGCCCAGTTACCTGCCATTTATGAAATATGCCTATAACCGCGGACTGCGTGAAGAAATGTACATGGCATACAACTCAAAAGCGTTTAAGGGCAATGAGTTTGACAACCAGGAAAATGTGAAAAAAATTACTGCTTTGAGGCTCGAAATGGCAAAATTGCTGGGTTACACAAATTATGCCGATTACGCCCTGGAACGCCGGATGGCAACTAATCAAGCAGGAGTTTACAAACTTCTGGACGATTTATACCAGGCTTCGTTTAACAAGGCAAAAAATGAAAAAGCAGAAGTTCAGGATTTTGCCAATAAAAATGGTTTTACCGGAGAAATTATGCCCTGGGACTGGGCCTGTTACAGTGAAAAGCTGAAAGTTGAAAAGTTCGATTTAAACGATGAAATGCTGAAACCGTATTTCGAGCTAAATAAAGTAATTGACGGGGTTTTTGGCCTGGCTACCGAACTTTTTGGAATAACTTTCAACCCAAATTATGACATTCCGGTTTACAACAAAGAAGTTATTCCGTATGAAGTGTTTGATACAGACGGAAAATTTCTT
This sequence comes from Prolixibacteraceae bacterium, assembly GCA_009773765.1. GTDB lineage: Bacteria > Bacteroidota > Bacteroidia > Bacteroidales > Prolixibacteraceae > Draconibacterium. The sequence goes on from WTWZ01000022.1 coordinate 125,526, forward strand.
TCAGTTTTATATGCCGATTTTCATCCGCGCCCCGGGAAACAGGGCGGCGCATGGATGAACGATTTTAAAGGCCAGTGGAAAGAAAATGGGGCCGATTCGCGCCCGCATGTTACCATTGTAATGAATTTCACCCGCCCAACCGAAACAAAGCCAGCGCTTTTAACTTTTGATGAAGTGGAAACATTTATGCACGAATTTGGACATGCGCTGCACGGAATGCTGGCAAATTCCACATATCAAAGCTTGTCGGGCACCAACGTTTACCGCGATTTTGTTGAACTTCCGTCTCAAATCATGGAAAACTGGGCGGTTGAAAAAGAATTCCTCGATCGTTTTGCAGTTCATTACCAAACCGGAGAAAAAATTCCTGCCGGACTGGTGCAGAAAATAGTGGATTCTCAGAATTATCTGGCTGGTTATTTATCCATCCGCCAGTTGAGTTTTGGTTATCTTGATATGGCGTGGCATACAAAGGATACCCCGTTCAGCGGCAGTGTTAAACAATTTGAAGAAAATGCCTGGGCAAAAACCCTGATTTTCCCCGTGATTGACAAAGTATGCATGAGCGCCCAGTTTAGCCACCTTTTTGCGGGCGGTTATGCAGCAGGTTATTACAGCTACAAATGGGCTGAAGTTTTGGATGCTGATGCTTTCAGTGTTTTTAAGGAAAAAGGGTTATTTAATAAGGAAGTTGCCAAATCATTCAGGGGAAATATTCTTGAAAAAGGTGGAGCTGAACACCCGATGGTTTTATACAAACGTTTCCGCGGCCAGGAACCATCGGTTGATGCACTGCTGAAAAGAAGCGGGCTGAATTAAAGAGAAGCCTCCCCCGACCCCTCCTAAGGAGGGGAGTAAGAAAGAATTCCACCAGCCAATCCACTGATGGAATTCTTTTTTAAGGAAGACTATACCACTTTTGGGTATTCAGGTGGTAAATTTTATCCACAACTTCCTTTGGTAATTTCAAACCTTTGAATTCACCATCTATCAAACTGCTGGTCATTGCGATGTCGGTTACCAAGTATTCCCAGTCCTTTAGCCAGGTTTCGTGCATCCGTTTCTGAAAGGCTTCCTTTTCCTGGCCATGATCGACGATGTCAGTTCCGTATAAAATCCTGTCCTGGTATTTGATGAAAAAATCTCGTACTTTTTCGCGGTTTTCGCGGGTTTGGTAGAACAGTTGCCCCATGCGTGCAGCCATATCAACCGCTGTTTTGGGATATTTATCGAGCCATTTTGCCAGTTCATCGACACTCCATTCCAAACTGGCCAAATGACAACCGATAAAAACAAGCCCGGGATTTTTATCGAGCATCCGGTCGCGGGCAGCCATTTGTTCTTCGTAGGTCGGGAATTCGGGGTGTAGAAACATGTGGTATTGAGGATTTTCGGCAAAATAGCTGCTGTCGTTTTTGGTGGTCATTTCATTAAAAGGCAGCCAGCAATTTTTAGGTTCCCCCAGGTGGCCAACCAGCGGAATTTTTTTTTCGGCAAGATGTTTAAAAACGGGGTCAAATTTTGGGTCGTCAATCATAATCAATACACTGTCCCTATCCCTGAATTCCATCCCGATATTCTTCCACACTTTTACCCCAACCGCTCCTTCAGCAATGCTTTCATCTAACCAGGCTATTGTGTTTTTAACCCAGTCAGGTTCGTCCCAGCCATCAAGGCAAAAAGTAGCCGTATAAGCAAAATCATCCGGATATTTTTTCAGCAGTTCTGCCAATTGTTTCTGAACGTCAGCCACCCTATCACAATTGTCAGAAAAAGTATTGATGGAAAGTAACTTGAAATTGTCTTTTTGCGCTTGTTCCATCGAGCTGTTTTCGGCTGAATAAATGTGATAGTGCGCATCGGTTTTTTCAATTTTTGCGAAATCTTCCATTGTATAATAATTGGAAGTGCATGATAAAATTAAAGCAGCAAAAAATAACAGAATCAGGTTTTTGGCTTTCATGATAATCAATTTTAAATGAGATTTTGAAGATAAAAAAATTCTTAAACTAAAGTGAGTAAGGATGAATAATTCAGGCTAAATCTTTTTAATTTGCCAAAACAATTAAAACAAACAAAATGATAGAACTATTACGTACACGCCGCAGCATCCGCAAATACACAGAACAGAAAATAGAACCGGAAAAACTTGAAATCCTGAAAGAGGCGGTTTTGCGTTCACCTTCATCAAAAGCGATCAATCCGTGGAAATTTATTTTTATTGATGACAGAGAAATGATTCAGAAACTTAAATCATTTAAACCTACCGGGACAGCACCTCTTGAAACTGCGCCGCTTGCAGTGGTTTTTTGTGCCGACGAAACTGTGAACGATGCATGGGTTGAGGACTGTTCAATCGCTGCTATCATTTTGCAGCTTACCGCACATTCGCTTGGGTTGGGCAGTTGCTGGATTCATGTTCATTACCGAATGTACAGCGAAACAGTAACTTCGGAAAAATATATTCAGGATTTGCTCAGTATTCCGGCATATTTCAGAGTGCTTTGCGCTATTTCGGCCGGTTATCCGGCAAAACCTGCAAAAGGCAGACCTTTCGAAGACCTTCAGTTTGAGAAAATCAGGATAAATAAATTCTAAAAAAACTCGTCGGTTTCTTTTTTGGCCTTTCCGGTTTCCGAATCATCGCAATTTAAATCGATGTTGAAATAAACCGGTTGTTTAAAAGTCATATCCTCAGTAATTCCAAGCGTTGGGTCGGCCAGTACTTTCCTGTAAAAATAACCCCAGATGGGCAACGCCATGTTGGCTCCCTGGCCCGATGCAATAGTACGGAAATGTATGCTTCTTAAATCGGCGCCGGTCCAAACCCCGGCAGAAAGGGCAGGGGTTACTCCGATAAACCAGCCATCGGAATGATTTTGAGTTGTACCTGTTTTGCCGGCAATCGGCATTTTAAACTGGGCATACACCCGGGGCCCGCGCAAACGTATTCCAGTCCCCTCGTTAATTACTGACTGCAAAAGGTTCAGCATCAGGTATGCCGTTTGCTCGTCAATGGCTTCATGCCTTTCGGGCAAAAATGATGCAATTACGTTTCCGTACCGGTCTTCGATACGGGTTACGAAATAGGGTTTTACAAAAACCCCCAGGTTGGCATAGGCGTTAAAGGCGCCAACCATTTCATACAATGTAACATCCGAGGTGCCCAAAAACATCGAATTAACTGGATCTATAGGACTGTAAACACCGAGCCGCTTCATCATTTCCACCACTGCTTCGGGGCTAAACTGTTTTAATACCCATGCCGAAATACGGTTTTTAGAGTTGGCCAGTCCCCATTTCAGGGTTACCATTTGCCCGTCAAGTTCTTCATCAACCTCAGCGTCGCGGGGTTCGTATATTGTACCATCGGGTTGCTGGAACTGCTGGCTGACATACGGAACTTTGGTACATGGGGTATAACCGTTTTGCATGGCCAGGGTATATAAAAATGGTTTAATGGTAGAACCAACCTGCCGCTTGCCGGTTTTAACCATATCATACATAAAATACTGATAATTAGGCCCTCCAACATACGCCTTTACTTTGCCGCTTTCGGGCTCCATGGCTATAAACGAAGAGCGGAAAAAACGTTTGTACCATTTTATAGAATCTAAAGGCGACATGATTGTATCTATTTCACCTTTCCAGGCAAAAACAGTCATTTCAACCGGCTGATTGAAATTCTCCTTAATTTCTTCAAAATTTAACCCCTGCTGATGCAAAACCCTGTATCTTTCGCTTAGTCTGATTGAGCGGTTGAGCAAATCATCAACTTCCTCATTAGACATGTTATTCGAAAAAGGAGGGTTTTTCAAATTGTTCATGCTCCCATCGAAAATGGGTTGAAGTTCATGCCGCAAATGCTGCTCAACTGCCTCAACTGCATATTTTTGCATTCTCGAATCGATAGTGGTGTAAATTTTTAACCCGTCGGTATAAAGATCGTAATTTTCGCCGTTGGGTTTTACATTCTTGTTGCACCAGCCATATAAGGGGTTAGTTTCCCATTCATTCAAATCTTCAATATAATTTTGTTGTTGCCACGATGCGTAATTTTTAGGATCGGGTTTATTGGCAGTGAGCGCCAAACGCAGGTATTCTCTTAAATACGGCGCTGGACCGGTTTTAAAATCCACTTTGCTGTAATTCAAACCGAGGGGTAAACGTTTTACCGAATCGCGTTCTGCTTTGTCGATAAAACCATATTTTTCCATTTGGTTCAGAACCACATTGCGGCGTTCGAGAACCATTTCGGGGCGCCTTAACGGATTGTACAATGATGAGTTTTTTGCCATACCCACCAACATTGCCGAATGATGCAACTGAAGCGAATCGGGGGGAATGCTGAAATAAACCTGTGCTGCCGATTTTATTCCCACTGCATTATTCAGATAGTCGTATTTATTCAGGTACATTAAAAGAATTTCCTCTTTGGTATAACTTCTCTCCAGTTTAACAGCGATAATCCATTCTTTAAATTTTCGTAGCACCAGTTGGAATTTGTTTAACCTTTCGTCGCGGGGGAAAAGCATTTTTGCCAGTTGCTGGCTGATAGTGCTGCCACCACCTGAGCCCGGATCAAGGGTAATAATTCCTTTGACTACACGCAACAACCCGCGCAAATCGATTCCCGAGTGCCTGTAAAACCTGATATCTTCTGATGAAATCAATGCTTCTATTAAGTGTGGGGGAAGATCTTTATAATCAACATACGAACGGTTTTCCCGAATAAAATATTTGTCCAGGACTTTATCATCGTCTGAAATCATTTCAGAAGCAAGCACACTTTTGGGATTCTCAAGTTCCTCGAAACTGGGCATAAAACCAAGAATTCCATTTGATAACAGGAAGAAAAAAAGGAATGTTGCAAGCAATGAGGCCAGCACAATTGCCCAAAACCAAATAATGTATTTTTTAAAACCGGCTTCTTTGACAGACATGAATTTCAATATTTAAATACTTTGGCAAAGATATATGAAACTCTCATGGCAGCAACTCAATAAACGGTACCGCGAACATGATTTTTTTTATATTGTAAAAATAAAATCATCATTTTCAATTAAATAGAAATAAAAAAAATAACCGTAATATTTTGAACTTAGCAATTGATTTGCTTTAATTTGCAAAAATTTTTAAAAATTTATGATAGAAAACCTTGTAATTGTTGAGTCGCCTGCCAAGGCAAAAACCATTGAAAAATTTCTGGGGAAAGGGTTCGTGGTTACCTCGAGCATGGGGCATATCAGAGATTTGGAGAAAAAGGATTTTGGTATTGACATTGAGAATAAATTTAAACCCAACTATGTTGTATCTCCTGATAAAAAGAAAATTGTAACCGAACTGAAGAAACTGGCCAGGGAAGCAAAAATGGTGTGGCTGGCATCTGACGAAGACCGCGAGGGAGAAGCAATTGCGTGGCATTTGAAGGAGGTTTTAAACCTGAAACCGGTTAATACAAAACGGATAGTTTTTCACGAAATTACCAAAGACGCAATTCTGAATGCTGTTGAAAATCCCCGCGATATTGATGAAAACCTTGTAAATGCACAGCAGGCGCGACGTGTACTCGACCGCATTGTAGGTTTCGAAATTTCTCCGGTACTTTGGAAAAAAGTAAAACCGTCACTTTCGGCAGGGCGGGTTCAGTCGGTAGCTGTACGCCTTATTGTTGAGCGCGAACGCGAAATTATTGGTTTTAAAAGTGAAATTTTTTATCGTGTAATGGGCTATTTTCAAGTCCCTGACAAAGATGGGAACATCACTGAACTTAAAGCTGAACTGTCAAAAAGATACAACATTAAAAAGGAAGCCCTGACGTTTTTGGAAAAATGCAAGAGTGCTGAATTTATTATCGGGGATGTATCTAAAAAACCTGCAAAAAGAACCCCGGCCAAACCATTTACCACCTCAACACTTCAGCAGGAAGCCAGCCGGAAACTAGGATATTCAGTATCACAAACCATGAGTATTGCGCAACGCCTTTACGAAAATGGTAAAATTACCTATATGCGTACTGACTCGGTTAACCTGTCAGGTTTGGCAATAAACACTGCAAAACAAAAAATTGAGGAGTTGCACGGCGCTGAATATGTAAAAATCAGAAATTACAAAACCAGCACCAAAGGGGCACAGGAAGCGCACGAGGCCATCCGCCCAACCTACATGGCAAACGAAACCATCGAAGGCCCCAGCCAGGAACAGCGTTTGTACGAATTAATCTGGAAACGCACCATAGCCTCGCAAATGGCCGATGCTATTCTTGAAAAAACCACCGTATCGATTTCAATTTCAAATGATAAAGAGAAATTTATTGCATCCGGGGAAGTATTAATTTTCGACGGATTCCTGAAAGTTTACATGGAATCGACTGATGACGATGGCAATGGCAATGGCAGCAGCGATGTAATTATTCCACCCCTAAAAGCAAACGACAAACTGCAAATGTCGTCAGTGGTTGCCACGCAGCGATTTACACAACGTCCCCCGCGATATACCGAGGCAGCGCTCGTTAAACGCCTCGAAGAACTTGGAATTGGAAGGCCTTCGACTTATGCGCCAACCATTACCACCATTCAAAACCGGAGTTATGTAGTTAAAGAAGATCGTCCGGGCGCTGAACGCAGTTTTGATGTAATAACCCTGAAAAACGGAAAAATTACCGAAAAAAACAATTCCGAAGTTACAGGGGTCGAAAAATCAAAACTTTTCCCAACCGACATCGGAATGGTGGTAACGGATTTTCTGGTCGATAATTTCGATGAAATTATGGACTACAATTTTACGGCAAGTGTTGAGGCTGAATTCGATGATATTGCTGAGGGAAAGAAGGTTTGGAACGAAATGCTCGATAAATTTTATCAGCCATTCCACCTTAGGGTTGAAAATGCACTGCAAAACTCTGAACGTTCAAAAGGCGAACGTATCCTGGGAATCGATCCAAATTCGGGAAAACAGGTTTCAGTAAAGATAGGCAGGTTTGGGCCAATCGCGCAATTAGGCGAAGGAACAGCCGATGGTGAAGGCGAAAAACCACAGTTTTCAAGTTTACGCGCTGGCCAGCATATCGAAAATATTACCCTCGAAGAAGCACTCGAATTATTTAAACTGCCGCGCGATTTGGGCGAACACGAAAACAAAAAAGTAGTTGTTTCAATTGGCAGGTTTGGACCTTACATCAGGCACGACAATAAATTTGTTTCCCTCGGCAAGGGCGACGATCCGTACGTGGTAACTTTCAGCCGCGCTGTTGAATTGATTGAAGCAAAACGGGACAAGGACGATAAAGCAGTTATCAGGGTTTTTGATGAGGACTCTGATGTGAAAGTATTAAATGGCAGGTGGGGCGCTTATATTTCATATAAAAAAGGAAATTTCAAAATTCCAAAAAAAGTTGACCCACAAAAACTTATATTTGAGGATTGTATGAAAATAATTTCCGAATCGCCGGGGCCAAAATCAAAAAAATCAGGAAAAAAATAAAAGTAAGGGCAGTTGAACCATTGATTACCTTTATTTTTACTGAAAATCGTTTAAAATGGATATTCGATATTATTTTGATGAAGTTAATTTTTCAGCCTGCCATGATTCAGGTTATATAAACTGGAAATATTCATTGGGGTCTGTTATTGAAAAAAATTCAAAGGCGCTGACAAAAGAAAATATTCATAGATTAAATATTGCAATTGTTGGAGCCCCTTTCGACAGCAGGAAAGAAGATACCTATTCAACAGAAGCCGCAGATAAAATTCGTGCTCAACTATACAAATTATCGGCATTCAACAGTAAAATAAATATTGCCGATTTTGGTAATTTAAAACCTGCGGGCAGTGTAAAGGGTAACTTTCAGGCTTTGCGCGATATTGCTGAATATTTTAATGAATTGAATATTGTAACTGTTGTAATTGGCGGCAGCCAGGACTTAAGTGTTGGAATTTGCGAAGCATTTGCGCGAAATCCCTTCTTTTCGTTTACAACTGTTGATGCCTATTTGGATATAAAAAAGGCTAAAGAGCCATTCAGCTCTTCAAATTATCTTTCAAGGTTATTTAGTTATCAACCGCAGATTTTTCAATTTAACATCATTGGTTTTCAAACTCATTATTTGCCACCAGGTTATCTGGATAGGTTGAAAACGGTGAGCGAACATATCCGGTTAGGAACTTTACGGGACAATATTTCCCTGGCAGAACCGGTTTTTAGGAATACCGATTTTTTATCTTTTGACATAACTTCATTGAAGTACGCGGAAGCGCCCGGAGGTTCAAAGATAAACCCAAATGGCCTGCGCAGCGAGGAAGCATGCCAGTTGGCAAAATATGCCGGATTGAGCAACCGTATTAAAATATTTGGATTGTTTGAAGTTGAACCTGCAAATGGCCCGAATGATTTAACCGTTGCAATTGCCGCGCAAATAATCTGGTATTTCGTTGAAGGATTTATCAACCGTGGCAGCCAACCGCCTGATGCAGCTCAAAACAATATAAAGTATCAGGTTGAAGTTGATAACATTGATAATCCAATCGTATTTTATAAGAATACCATAACCAGCCAGTGGTGGATGGAAATAGAAACAACTGAAAAAACAAAGTTAAATATAGCCTGTTCCGAAAAGGAATATATACAGGCCTCAGGCAATGAAATCCCGGAATTATGGTTGAAATATCTGCAAAAAATTGATCGCCGTTTAAAATAAAGGCTGAAAGACAACGTTCTTTGCATACAATGGTTACAGAAGTTTGTTTCAAATCACATTTTTTTATTTCTTTATCACAAATTGAATGTACCATTTAAGCTGCATCCCAAAAGGAGTATGAAAAAAATATTTTCTTTTTTATATTTATTAATTATAGTTAAATTAGCAGCCTTTAGCCAGCAGGATCCGCAGTTTACAAACAACATGTTTTACAAGTTGGGGGTAAACCCGGGGTATGCAGGCGCCGGGGGTACCATAAGCGGTATTATTTTAAACCGTTACCAATGGGATGGATTTGAAGGTGCACCTAAAACGTTGATTTTTAGCGCCGATGCGGCTATAAACGCATTTGGTTCACCGGGAGGGATTGGTTTAAACATTGTTAGCGACGAGTTGGGATTTGAGAAAAATACACAGATAAACATCAATTATGCATACAGTAAAACTCTGGGAATTGGAAAACTTGGGATTGGTTTGTCGTTAGGGTTGTACAATAAAAGCATAAATGGAGAGTGGGAAGTGCCGGAGGATAATTTGGGAATATACACACAACCAAGTTCCGACCCGGCAATACCACAGGGCGAAGTAAGCCAGATGGCGATAGATGCAGGATTGGGTTTATATCTGTCATCAAATCAGTACTTTGTTGGAGCTTCGGTTACACATATTAACCAGGCTTCAATAAAGTTCAGCGATTTGGCAGGTACATTTTTGGTACGTCACTACTATTTAATGGGTGGATACAATATTAAACTGGCTGATCCGTTATTTGAGTTGCGGCCTTCGTTCTTGTTTAAATCTGATTTAGCCGGTTGGCAGTTGGATTTAAACACAAATATTGTTTTTAATGAACGGTTTTGGGGAGGGATTACATATCGTGTGCAGGACGCAGTTGCACTTTTAATGGGCATGGAAATGGAAAATGGATTGCGGTTTGGTTATTCTTTCGATCTTGTGACTTCCGCATTATCGCGTAATGGATATGGGTCACACGAAATATTTGTGAGTTATTCCTTAGATTTGGAACGAAACCGAAACCAGAAATATAAAAGTATTAGATTTTTATAAAATACAAATGAAAAAACTTATTTTAATTGCATTTGTGCTTTGGAATGTATTCTTCTTTACCGGATGCAGTAAATCGGGTAATGGCGAGTTGGTTGGAGTACAAGACAGGCCAAAATGGAGGGAAGCCCAACCGTATGGAATGGTGTTTGTCCGGAAAGGAAGTTTTAACATTGGCCCCAGCGATCAGGATGCAAGCACAGCCGGCATTCCTACCAAAACAGTATCGCAGGAAGCATTTTGGATGGACGACACAGAAATTACCAACAATGAGTACCGCCAGTTTGTAAACTGGGTAAAAGATTCAATCGCCCGTAAAATGTTGGGAGAACAGTTTCCTGAGTTTTTAATTACCGAAGACAGGGACAATAACCCCATCGATCCCCCTGTAATCAACTGGCGTGAAAAAATTGACTGGAGAGATGCTGATTACCAAATGGCTATGGAAGATTTATTTATCCCTGAAAACGAAAGGTTTTTTGGAAAGAAGGAAGTTGATGCCCGTAAACTTGTTTATGAATACTGGTGGATTGATTTGCATCAGGCAGCACAACGCAGTAACAGCTATAATTTTAAAACACAGCAATACGAGGGAAATGTTTACAATGTTGAAGGAGAATTGATCCCAATTACAAACCGATCGTCATTTATAATGAGGGATCAGGTTCATGTTTACCCTGATACATTAACCTGGATTCGCGATTTCACTTATTCATACAACGAACCACTGGCAACCCGTTATTTCTGGCATCCCGGGTTCGATGATTACCCTGTGGTGGGGGTAACATGGAAACAGGCGCTGGCATTTTGCAACTGGAGGACAAAAATACAAAACGATTATTTGTCATCGCCCGCGGAGGTAAAGGTTTTTCAATGTACCCGTGGGGAAGTTATTATACCCGTAATGATAAAGGCGTGTTTATGGCCAACTTTAAACCATTGCGTGGGAATTATGTTGAGGATGGGGGAATTGCCACAATGAAAGTTGGAAGTTACGATCCAAATGAATACGGAATCTACGATATGGCAGGAAACGTAGCGGAATGGACAGAAACCGCATACGATGAAGCAGGTTATAATTACTTTGGGGATTTAAATCCCACTTTTACATACAACGCAAGGGCCGACGAACCTCCGGTTATGAAACGCAAAGTAGTTCGTGGTGGATCATGGAAAGATATTGCTTCGTTTATTCAGGTTTCAACCCGAAATTACGAATATCAGGATACAACCAAATCTTATATCGGATTCAGGAGTGTCCGTTCCACATTCGGCCAGGAATTTAAATAATTTTATTAACCTAATTTGATATATGAGATGAATATAGGAGATATTATTAAAACAAAAAGGTGGAAAGTATTCATGGGCTATGTTTATGGTTGGGGCGCTGCAATTGTAATGATTGGGGCATTGTTCAAACTTGAACACCTTAAATACTCCGGGCTTTTGCTTGCGATTGGCCTAATCACTGAAGCATTTATCTTCATTTTATCAGCATTCGAGCCCCCTTTGGAAATGCCCGACTGGAGCAAAGTATATCCTGAATTAAGCGAAGAGTATGACCTTGAAAGTATAGAACAGTTAGGAAAGAAAAAGAAAAATGGTTTTGCCGATTTATTTGGCAGCAGTGAATTAACTCCCGAACTGATTGATAGAGTTGGAAAAGGACTGGATAATTTAAGTAATACAGCAAAGGGAATTAGCGATATTACAACGGCAACATTGGCTACCGATATGTATGTTAAAAATATGAGCTCAGCATCTGAATCAATGGGCAGCCTTGCTGAAATCAATAATAAAGCGAATGTTACAATTAATAAATCGGTAGATTCATTAATTGAATCTTACTCAACAACTGCACAAAAAATTACGGAAACCGGCATAGGGGCAATTGAAAATATGCATAAAAGCGGCGAAAAATTCTCCGCAGTTTTAGCCGATACCACCAAAAAGCTGGCTGAAACTTATAACAATGCGGGAAATTCGGTTTCAACGGATATTGAAACTATAAAAGACAGTTCAAAACAATATGCATCACATCTGCAAAAACTAAATGGAAATCTTAGCTATTTCAATTCAACGTTGGAAACACAGTTGAAGGGATCAGAGGAACAGTTTAAAGCCACGCAGAACTTCAGCAAAGATTTAATGGCAATGAACAGTATTCTTGCCTCTTCGGTTGAGGAATTAAAAAAATACAAGGAAAATGCAGAACAGCTTAATAAACATCTTGAATCATTAAATACCATCTATGGAAACATGTTGGGTGCAATGAGTTATAAAAAGTAAAAATTGTAGAACAGGATTATGGGTGCAAAAAATTGCCCGGAAACCCCGAGGCAAAAAATGATAAATATGATGTACATAGTGCTTACAGCAATGCTGGCACTTAATGTATCAGCAGAAGTTCTTGAAGCATTCAAGTTAATTGACTCAAGTCTGATTCATACTTTAAATACGGTGGAATTGAAGAACCAACAGATTTATTCTTCATTCGATCAGGCTTACACCGAAAATCCGGCAAAAGTGCAGGAGTGGAAACAAAAAGCTGATGAAGTTAAAATTAAGTCAATAGAAATAAGCCAGTACATTGCAAAATTAAAGGAAGATCTGGTAAAATATTCCGGTAGTGAAATAGTAAATCAAGATAATCCGTTCGACCCGACAAGATTTAATTTAATAATTGAAAAAGGAGATACACTGGAAATAAAAAAGGAAGACGATTTGAACGGGACTTCTGAATTTATGATTAAACAAGGCAATGCAACAATTTTAAAAGAAAAAATTACTTCCTATAAAAACGAGATGGTTGAATTGCTCGGGAATGATGATGACTATATGAAACAAACTATTTTAAGCACTTTGGAAACTGCTGATCCCAGCGGTGAAAAGGTAAGCGATAAAAAAACATGGCAATCCATGCATTTTGAAAATACTCCCCTGGCAGCAATTCTGACAGTGCTTTCCAAAATTCAGATTGATGTGAAAAACACAGAGGCAAACGTTCTAAGCTATCTGTATTCTCAAATTGACGCTGGTTCGTTTAAATTTAACAAACTGGGCGCCAGGGTAATTGCAAATTCCAATATTGTTTTTCAGGGCGAACCCTATGAAGCAGAAGTTTTTCTTGCCGCAGAAGATACAACCCAGCAACCAGAAATATTTATTAATGGAAAACCGGTTGAAGTTTCTGACGGGAAAGCAGTTTATAAGGTAAATACTTCGGAACCAGGTGTGTTTAAATGGGGCGGGTTGATAAAATATAAAACTCCTGATGGAATTTTTAAAGATTACAAATTCGAACAATCCTATCAGGTTACCAAACCAGGTATAACAATGTCGGCAACGCGTATGAATGTTTTTTACCGGGGGCTTGATAACCCGTTTGATATTGCCAGCGGAATTCCAAAAGAAAACCTTGAGGTTGAAATGACCAACGGCAGAGTCACCAAATCTGGCGACGCATTTCTTATTCGCCCCACCGAACTTGATGAGCAGGGCAAGCGCACAAAAGTTAGTGTTTTTGCAAATATTGGCGGGGAAAGAAAATTGGTGGGAACTACCGATTGGCGGGTTAAGAGGGTTCCCGATCCGGTTGCTCAGGTTGCCGGATTAGCGGGTGGTGATATCCGAAAAGAAAGGTTACAAATTGAAGACGGAGTTATGGCAGTTCTTGAAGATTTTGATTTTGATTTTAAGTACAGAGTTACCGAATTCGAAATTCAAACCACAATTGCAGGTGGCTACATCGACAGGAAAATTTCAAAATCGAACCGTTTTACACCTGAGCAAAAAGAACAGTTAAAAAGAGTTCAGCCCGAAAGTATCGTTTATATCAGTAACATAAAAGCAGTTGGAGATGATGGGAGTACCCGGGATCTCGATCCAGTATCATTCAAAGTACGATAATTATGAAAAAATTAGTTGCATATTTGGGAGTAATCGTTTTCTTGCTCATATTAAGCGGAAAACATACTGAAGCACAAATTGTTAATGGCGCTTACAAACGTTCCGACATTTTTCAGAAAAAGCCAATGCCATTGCCATCAGTGCGTGAGGCCGACATATTTTGGTCACAAAAACTTTGGCGTATCATTGATTTGCGCGAGAAAATGAACCTGCCACTTTTTTATCCCACAGTAGAAATAGAAGGGCGGATGAACCTGATTTCATTGCTGCTCAACGGCATTGAAAACGGACAGATTACACCATATGATGCAAGTTTAGACGATGATTTTAAAGTTCCAATGTCATTTGAGCAGGTAAAAGCATCATTTGGGGCAGAAGCAACCACCGAGGAAAAAATAGATTTCGATACGGGCGAACGTACTATGGTAACCATTCAGGGCGAAATAAGGCCGAACGATATTAAACAATACATGATTAAGGAAGAGTGGTATTTCGACAAACAAACTTCAACATTGAATGTAAGAATTATCGGAATATGTCCCATTCGTGAATTTGTGAGGGCTGGTGACGCCACCGGGCAGGTTCAGCGCCAAAAACTATTCTGGGTTTATTATCCCGAGGCAAGGCCGTTATTGTCAACCAATCTCGTTTTAAATCCTTATAACTCAGCTCAACAGGTTTCTTTTGACGACCTTTTTATCAAAAGAACATTCAACAGCTACGTGGTAATCAGGGAAAACGTTTTTAACAACCGGGAAATTAGCTCTTATTTAAGTGGCAAAGATGCCATGCTTGAATCGAAGCGAATTGAAGATGAAATATTCGACTACGAACAGGATCTCTGGGAATATTAACCGGTGAAAAAAGCAGACATATACATATTTCTTGTACTTGGCTTGCTTTTCAATTCCTGTCAAAAACCTGACAATTATTTGCCAGGCAGAAACGATAATAAAGGACAGTGGTTCGAACCTTCACCGTATGGCATGGTTTATATTCAGCGTGGCTCTTTCAATATGGGGCCATCTGAAGACGAAATCAATATTCATTCCCAGAATAAAACAGTTTCGGTTGAAGCTTTCTGGATGGATGATACCGAAATTACCAATAATGAATACCGGCAATTTGTTTACTGGGTGCGCGATTCAATAGCCAGAAAATTGCTTGGCGAGGCCTTTCCGGATTATCTTATTACTGTTGATAATAACGATGTTCCCCTGGATAATCCCATAATTAACTGGAGAGAAAAAATTGACTGGAAAGATACTGAAACAAGGATGGCTATTGATGAGCTGTTCATTCCGGAACATGAACAATTGGCTTTCATCAAAGAAATTGATACGCGAAAACTGATTTATGATTATTATTGGGTCGATTACAAACAAGCCGCGAAACGTAACAACAGTTACAATTTTGAAACGCAAAAATACGACGGATCGGTTCAAAACAGAGAGGGTGAAATTGTGCCAATTGAAAACAGGGCTTCGTTTTTAATGCGCGAATCTGTTCCGGTTTATCCTGATACACTAAGCTGGATACGTGATTTTGCTTATACTTATAATGAACCTTTAACCCTGAAATATTTTTCACATGCAGCTTTCGACGATTATCCTGTAATCGGCGTTACCTGGAAACAAGCCAATGCTTTTTGTAACTGGCGCACCAATCTCAAGGTAACTTCCAATTCCCGGTTAAAAGAAACCCCGGCACATGATTTCAGATTACCTACCGAATCGGAATGGGAAATGGCTGCAAGAGGTGGATTGCAAAACAGCGTTTATCCCTGGGGAAGTTATTATGCCAGAAATGATATGGGCTGTTTTGTGGCCAATTTTAAACCGCTCAGGGGAAATTATGTTGCCGACAGCCCTTCAACTACCACAACCATGAAAGCCGGGGAGTTCGACCCAAATCCTTTTGGATTATACGATATGGCTGGTAATGTTGCCGAATGGACAAGTACGGCTTTTTTTGAAGCAGGTTATGAAACCGTTGACGATATCAACCCGGAGCTGCAGTATGATGCAAAAACAGATGATCCCCCGGTTATGAAACGTAAAGTTGTCCGCGGAGGATCATGGAAAGACATGGCCTATTTTATTCGTACTTCAACCCGTACTTTTGAATATCAGGATACCGCAAAATCGTATATTGGGTTTCGCTGCGTCCGGTCTTCTTTCAGGAACGATCTCCGGCGGCGTTAACCCAACTTGCGCAAGAATCAATTCTCTGAAAAAATCTTCATTTATTATGGTGTTTATTATTAATGACATACGAAATTTGGCTAAAATATTTTTGTATAATCATACTTGTAATATACTGATTATCAATAATAGGTTTTTCAAAAGTACTTTGTAATCTCCGAAAATGATTTGTTTGATTGTATTCGATTTTGGATGTTTGCCGCATGTTTATAAAAGCCTTACCTAAAATTAACCGCAACACCGGCAAGGCTTACAACCATTACCGGTGTTGCGAAAGCTACCGCATTGGGCGGTAAAGTGCGGCACCGGGCCATCCTGTCGCCTGGCAACCTGGTTGAACTATCAGGCAATAAGGATTTTAAGCTCCTTACCGACCGTATCGGGCAACTTGCTGGCGGCAATCTGCCATTTTACCCAACACCGCCTGTGGCCGAAGCCCTGGTGTACAGGTTTTACAACCAGATTATCGAGGCAAAGCTGGTTGGCCGTATGCCCGTAGTTTCTGCACCCAAAAAATTTGAGCATTGGATGCTAACAAAGAGGAGAGATTGATAACTTTGTACATTGACAATGCAACGTGGCATAAAACAAATCTTGTTAAAGATTGGGTGAGTGCCAATCCATCTGTAAAAATTGAATATTTACCCAAATATGCACCAGAAGTTAACCCGATTGAAAGTCACTGGTGGTATTTAAGAAAGGCAACGACACAGAATGTATTGTTTGAAACAGCAGAAAAATGTTGGGATGCAATTAAAAACCATTTTGCAAATTTATCCTCAGAGCAAATAGTGAGATTATGCCAAATTTAATTTTGCGTTATATATAATACAGGTTTAAATCCGCAATATTTATATTTTTGAACCAGAAATCATTCAAATTAAACTAACGAAAATGAAAGGTCTTTCAATTAAATCAGTAGCCATGCTTAGCTTTTTTGCATTATTTATTTCATGTGCGAAGGAAAAAACCGATTGGCTTGTCATATCGCCATCAGGGAATATTCAGTTTAAAATTGTTTTGAGCGAAACCAACCAGCTAATGTACAATGTTGCAATAATTGAGCAGGGGGTTGAAAAACAGGTAATTGCCAATTCACCACTGGGAATCCGCCGTGGCGATGAAACGTTTATTCAGAACATGAAATTTGTTTCGACGGATCCAGTTATTACTATCGATGAAACTTTTTCGCTGCCGGTTGGCAAGCGCAAAATAGTAAACAGCGAAGCCAATGAACTCACAATCAATTTTGAAAACGAAAATGGCGCACCGCTTCAAATAGTTATCAGGGCGGCCAATGATGGCGTGGCTTTTCGTTACCGTTTCCCCAATTTCGACGAAAATTTACAATCGGTAGAGGAAGAAATTACTGGTTTTGCCATTGCCGGCGAAGGGAAAACCTGGATAGCGCCTTACGATAAAGTTACCATGTATTCGCCTGGTTATGAAAGGTATTTCGAAAACGGTATCCCAATCGGTACCCCAGCTCCGGGGGAGGAGGGATGGTGCCTGCCCGCACTTTTTCAAACCGAAAACGCCTGGATTTTATTAACCGAAGCTGCACTCGACTCTACTTATTTTGGGATGCACCTTCAACCCAATGCCGAAGGAGGAAAATACACCGTCCGGATGCCTGAAATTAATGAAGCCAACAATGTTTGCAGCCACATCCCAACTTCCACATTACCCTGGGCAACTCCGTGGCGGACACTGATTATTGGTAACGAACTGTCGGATATTGTTGAATCGGATTTGGTTGTTGCACTGAACCCACCTTCGCAAATTGCCGACGAATCGTGGATTAAACCAGGCCGCGCTTCGTGGAGCTGGTGGAGCGACTGGCCAAGCCCGAAAAATTACGAGTCACAGAAAAAATATGTCGATTTTACCGCAGAATTTGGTTGGGAATATACTTTGGTTGATGCCAACTGGGATTTAATGACTGGCGGGAACATTGAAGATCTGATAAAATATGCCAATTCAAAAAATGTAGGAATCCTGTTGTGGTACAATTCGGGAGGGCCACATAACGATGTTACCGAACGGCCCCGCGATATTATGAGCAGCCCGGCCCGCCGGAAAGAAGAGTTTCAGAAAATTGCCGCCTGGGGAGTGAAAGGGGTGAAAGTTGATTTCTTTCAAAGCGATAAACCGCAAATTATCAAGCAATATTTTGATATTCTGAAAGATGCTGCCGACAACAAAATTATGGTTAATTTTCATGGTTGCACCATGCCACGCGGCTGGAACCGTACCTGGCCAAACCTGGTTACAATGGAAGCAATGCGTGGCGCTGAAAGTTATGCTTTCGATGAAAACTATCCGGCAAAAGCAGTATGGCACAACACCATTCTGCCATTTACGCGGAATGTAATTGGCTCAATGGATTACACACCGGTAACTTTTTCGAACCAGAAATATCCACACCTCACTTCATGGGGACACGAACTGGCTTTATCCATCGTTTACGAATCGGGTATTCAGCACATGGCTGATAATTTTGAATACTACAAAGCTTTACCCGTTGAACAAAAAACTTTTCTGAGAAATTTGCCGGTAGTTTGGGACGAGACAAAACTGCTTGCCGGTTATCCGGGCGAAGATTGTGTAATTGCCAGAAAAGCAAACGATACGTGGTACATTGGCGGAATTAACGGAACCAATGAAAAGAAATCGTGGGAAATCGACCTTTCCCGGTTGGAAGGAGCTGACTTTTCGGGAATAGTGATTACAGATGGTGAAACCGATAAACAGTTCTCCTGGTCTGAATTAACCATTAAAGCAGGAGACAAATTGCTCGTTGATGTTTTACCTTTCGGTGGATTTGTGGCTAAGTTAAAGCAGATAGATAAATAAAATGAACAATCCGACTAAACCCATCAACCTCACCGGAATCCGCCTTTACGCCCTTTTTATCCTTCGTTTGGCGATTGGCTGGCATTTTTTGTACGAAGGTGTTACCAAACTAATGATGATGCCTGGCTGGACTTCGGCTGATTACCTGCAGTCCTCGTCGTGGTGGTTTTCACCGGTTTTTCACTGGATTGCCGAAAACCAAAACGTGCTGGTTATGGTTGACTGGCTTAATATTGTCGGGATGATTATGGTTGGCGTTACCCTCATTTTTGGATTGTTTGAACGCACGGGCGCAGTGGCCGGCATGTTACTGCTTTTTCTGTACTGGTTATCGAACCCGCCGTTTGTTAGCAACGATTTTAACGTCGTTAATGAAGGGCACTACCTGGTGGTCAATAAAAATCTGGTTGAATTGTTTGCATTGCTTGTTTTACTGCTTTTTCCAACCGGACACCAACTGGGTATTCCTGTTTTATTCCGAAAGAACCGAATTCGTGAATCGAAACCAGTTGAAAATAGGGTTGAAGCAGAAAAACATGAAGTTCAGAATCAATCCGAAACAGTTCTGGAACACGCTGCCCTCGACCGGCGAACATTAATCAAAGGGCTTTCGGCACTACCTGTGATGGGCGCGTTTGGTTATGCACTCTATGAAAAATCGAAATGGGAAAGCTACGAGGAACGCAACCTGGTGGATGCCGTTACCGGAGCCAGCGCAAAAACCTTTAACATAGCCAGTTTGAAGGAACTTAAAGGCCAGATTCCGAAGGGGAAAATAAAGGATATTGAGTTCAGCAAACTGATTTTAGGTGGAAACCTGCTTTCAGGCTGGGCACATTCGCGCGACCTGATTTATGTTTCGCAACTCGTAAAAGCATACCATCAAAAGGAAAAAATATTTGCCACGCTTTTGTTGGCTGAGAAATGCGGAATCAATACTTTGCTCACCAACCCGATTTTATGTGCATTAATTGATGAATACTGGAAACGCGGAATCGGTAAAATCCAGTTTATTTCCGATTGTGCCGGGCTGAATTACGATGATAAGGGCGCCCATCCAATGCCTTTGAACGATTACATGGACAAAGTGAAAAAGGCCATCGACACCGGGGCGGTCGCCTGCTATATCCAGGGCGAAACCGCCGATTATTACATAGATAACAACAAACCCGAAGTGATTGCCGGTGTAATGGATTTTGTTCGTCAAAACGGATTGCTGGCCGGAATAGGCGCCCACAAGATTGAAACCGTTAAAGCCTGCGTTGAAATGGGTTTCCAAACCGATTTCTGGATGAAAACCATGCACCACCACAATTACTGGAGCGCCCGGAGCGAAGAATGGCACGACAATAAATTCGACTTTTCGCCCGAAGAAACGATCCGTTACATTAACGGACTGCCGCAACCTGTAATCGGTTTTAAAGTTATGGCTGCCGGGTCAATCCACCCGCGCGACGGGTTTAAATATGCTTTCGAAAACGGCGCCGACTTTGTGTGTGCCGGAATGTACGATTTCCAGATGGTGGAAGACGTTAATATTGCCAACGAAATTCTGGCTGGCAACCTGAATCGTGTGCGGCCGTGGAAGGGATAAATCATAAAACTGATTTCAGTAATAATTAAAATCTTTGTCCAACAGATTTATCTCAATAATATTCGAAATAAAAACAAATCTATTGACCATGAAAAATTCATTTTACGCATTTTTTCTAGTTTTGATTACAGGATTTGTTTCCTGCGGGAAAATAAACCCGGAAAAACTAACCTGTGAATACCTCGAAAATCCGACAGTGGTCGATGTTCTGCAACCGAGGCTGGCCTGGATAAATATTGCTGATGAAGGCGAGCGCAGTCAGGCTCAAGCTGCTTACCAGATTAAGGTGGCAAGTTCGGAGGATAAATTGAGCAACCCTGATTTGTGGGACAGTCAAAGGGTGATCAGTAACCAATCGGCCCGGGTTGAATATGCCGGGCAACCTTTGCAGTCGCGCACCGAATGCTGGTGGCAGGTGCGGGTTTGGGACAGGGATGGAAAGGCATCGGCATGGAGTAAACCTGCATTCTGGCGAATGGGAATATTGAACCAAAACGAATGGAAGGCAAAGTGG